>DASVVO010000015.1:0-13397 GCA_036386515.1 Pyrinomonadaceae bacterium | reverse complement strand
TCACCATTCAATCGTCCCTCCGGGACTCCATGTAAAAGACACGTTCACCATCCCAGCCATCAATGGCTGGGCTATTCTCAAATGTCCCTCCGGGACAAAAACGGGTTTACGTTTCAAACAGCTTCTTAGTTCATCCTTCATCGTTCCGTGTTCGTCGTTCCGTGTTCGTCGTTCCGTGTTCGTCGTTCCATGTTCAGCGTTCCCGCTCCGCGCTCGTCGTTTCATCAAACTTTTCTCGCGCGGATCGCATCGTGCGCCGCAAGCGCGCCCGTCCGCGCGCGTTCTTCCCGGTAGCGATCAACAAATTTCGCACACACATTTTTGGAGGCTGTTTAAATGAGACTCAAATTTTTCGTCGTCACTCTGCTCGTCCTCTCCATGAGCGCGCAGGCGCAGACGCGTCGCCCCGCCCGCCGTGCAAACGCGAAGGCGCGTGCCGCCGCCGCGGTGATCCTCCCCGCAACCGCGCCCATCGCGCAGTACACGCTCGACCGGACGGAGCGCGGCAGCGGCCAGGCGGGGAACACGCTCCCCATCCGCCGCGTCATTCTCTACAGCAACGGCGTCGCCTACATCGAGCGGCGCGGCATGGTGTCGGGGCATGCGGAGGTCAACCTGTCTTTCAAACAGTCGCAGGTGGACGACGTGTTGAAGTCCATGATCGTGCTCGATCTGGGGCAGGGGCGCATCGGCGCGGTCAGTTACAACTCGTCCGCGCCGCCCTCGGCACGCATCGCCGACATCCCCTTCTCCGTCGCCTCCGCCACGCAGAGCAGCGGCCTGGCCGGGGTGCTCGGCCAACTGCAAGGCGCGCGCGTCGTCGTCACCACGACGGCGGGACGCACCGCCACCGGCTCGATCCTCACGGTCGAAGAACGCCGCTCGCAGATAGACGCAGACAAACCCGCCCTCGTCACGCACGCGCTCGTCATCGCTTCGGAAGGCGGCGAGTTGTCGAGCTTTGAACTCGCGGAGGTGCGCTCCGTGAAATTGATTGACGAAGGCACGCGCCGCGACATCGCGGAGTTTGCCAGCGCGACTGCGGCGGCGCGTCGCCGCGACGCCAAGACCATCGTCGTCACCTCGGACGGCGCGGGCGCGCGCGAGATGCTCGTCAGTTACACGGTCGCCGCGCCGATCTGGAAGACCACTTACCGCGTCGTGTTGGATGCGTCGGGCAAGCCCTTCTTCCAGGGTTGGGCGATCGTTGACAACGTGAGCGAAGAGGATTGGAACGAAGTGCAACTCTCGCTCATCTCCGGCACGCCGGTTTCGTTCATCCAACCGATCCAGAAGCCCTTCTATCGCTATCGCCCCGTCATCCCGATGCCCGGCGACCTGCGTCTCAACCCGCAAGTCTACGAACCCGGCGAGGGAGATTTCAGCGCGAACGGCATGGCGGGCATGACCAATCAGGCGCGCGTGATGCAAGTGCCGCCGCCCCCTCCGTCGGCGACGCCGATGCCGCGCCCCGAATTGGCGGCGGGCAGCCGCGCGCGCCGCGACCAGCGGCAAGACCTGCGCCTCCAGCGAAACAACGTGAGCAATCTCTCGCCCGAAGCGAGCGACGAATTCGCCACGAGTGCGGCCGACGCCGTCTCGCTCGGCGAGGCGATCACGAGCGGCACGAGCGTCGAGGCGGCGGCCTCGGGCAGCGAAGTCGGCGACCTTTTCGAGTACCAGATCGGGCAGCCCGTCACCGTCAAGCGCGACCGCAGCGCGCTCATCCCCATCCTGCAAACGCGCATGGAAGGGGCGCGCGTCTCCATCTACAACGAGGCCGCGCGCCGCGACCGCCCCATGAGCGGCATGCTCTTGAAGAACACCTCCGCGCTCACGCTCGAAGACGGCGCGATGACCATCATCGACGGCAACGCCTACGCGGGCGAGGCTCTCATGGAGCGGCTCAAACCCGCCGAGCAGCGGCTCATCTCCTTCGCGCTCGACCTCGGCACGCTCGTCAACGTCCGCCAGAAAGAGGATCGCGCGCCCGCCTTCCTCGTCCGCATCCTGAACGGCGTCTTCGAGGCTCATTACCACCGGCAGGACAAGAAGACCTACACGCTCGCCAATCAAACCGAACACACGCGCGTCGTCTACGTCGAACACCCGGTCAGGCCGGGTTGGGAGTTGGACGACCGCGAGACGCCCAAGCCCGAAGGCCGCAGCGCGCGCTACTACCGTTTTCGCGTCGAACTGAAACCCCACGAGCGCGCCGAACTGACCGTCACCGAGCGGCAGGCGTTGCGGGAAACCTACGCGCTCACCAACGTCACCCCCGACCAACTCAGCCTCTTCATCTCGCGCCGCTACATCGACGATACCGTGCGCGCCGCCCTCCAGAACATCATCGAACTCAAGCGCCGCATCGCCGCCACCGACGCGCGCCTCCAGGCGATAGAGGCCGAGATCGCCGAGATCAGCGAGGATCAAACACGCCTCCGCGAAAACATCAAAACGCTCTCGCAGACCGCCGAAGCCAAACAACTCATCGCGCGCTACGTGGCTAAAGCCGACCAGCAGGAGACGCGCATCGAACAACTCACCAAAGACCGACAGGCCGCCCAGGAGGAACGCGCCCGGCTCCAGCCCCAACTCGACGCCGCCGTCCGCGCCCTCACGCTCGACCGCAACCTGACGGAATGAACATCACGTGCGCCGCCTCACGCTTCAGCGTCGCGTTTCGCCGTAACGTTCACCGCCGGACAGCACGCTAGGACGGCACCGAAGGCGCACAGAGGACGCATAGGAGGCACACAGAGGACGACACGCGGGGCGCACAACGGACATGCGGAGAAACACGACGGACGTGTCGAGAGAGACAACGGACGTGCAGAGAAACACGACGGACGTGCGGAGAAAGACGACGGATAATTTCAAATCTCTAATTTGAGATCATTCGACGTTTGCCTCTATGCCCTACTCGACGCTCTCTGCGCGCTTCCGTGCTCTGCGCCTCTGTGCTCTGCGCTTCTGTGCTCCGCGCTTCTGTGCTCTGCGCCTCCGTGACCGCGCCCCCGTGGCGAGTCTTAATTTCGATTTCCAAAAACACGAAGGCGGCCGGGGAATAATTCCCCGGCCGCCTTCTTCTTCATCATCATCTTCTTCCTGCGTCGCCGGTCGCCGGGCGGCCGGACGGCTTACCTCGTCAGTTCGTCCGCGATCTCTTTGGCGTCGAAAATCTTGCGGAGGATTTCGAGCATCCCGCGCGAGTCAACGGAGATCGTGCGGTTGACCGCCTCGTCGTAGTAGAAGTTGCCGACGAGCGACTGGCGGTTGCCGTCGAAGACCAGCCCGATCAGTTCGCCCTTCTGGTTGATGAGGGGCGAGCCGGAGTTGCCGCCGATGATGTCGTTGGTTGAGACGAGATTGAAAGGCGTCTTCGCGTCAACGGCCGACTTCTTCTCAACCCAGCGCGGCGGCAGGATGTAGGGAAACTTGTTGCCCTTCAGGTTCACGCGCTCGTAGAGTCCGCCGAGCGTCGTATAGGGCGCAACCTGCTTGCCCTCTTCGGCGTAGCCTTTGACCGCGCCGTAGGAGAGGCGCAGCGTGAAAGTGGCGTCCGGGTAAATCTTATCGCCTTCGGTTTCAAACAGGGCGCGCGCGATCTTGGCATAGGCCGAGCGTTCGACGCCGAGCACCTCGTTGTTGTAACGCTTGCTCAGTTCGCGCGCCTCGCGGTCGATGCTGCGCGCGAGTTGGATCATGGGGTCGGTTGATTCGTCGATCGCCTTTTTCCCGCCCGCCGCGAGTTGCTTGCGGAAGGCCGCGTCTTTCAACTTCGAGCCGTCGATGAGTTCGGCGGCGCGCGCTTCGGGCGTCTTGCCCATGAGCACGCGTTTGACGAGTTCGTGATCCGCGCCGTAAGCCTCGCGCATGAAGTCGAGCGAGTCTGCAAGTTTCAGCCGCTCGTAATCGTCGTACATGTTCGTCTGCGCGTAGAGCACGTTTTCGAGCGAGGCGCGGCGCGCGTCGGTGAACTCGGGCAGGCGTTCGGCGTTCGGCTTCGCGCTCTCTTCGGCGAGGCGCACGAGCGTGCGCGCGTAGTTGAAGAGAACGGTGTTGAAACCGGAGGCGAGGTCGAGGAAGCGTCGGTCGCGCTCATAGGCGGCGAGGTCGCGTCGCCCCTTGGCAATGGCATCCCAGGCGTCGCCATATTCCTTCTGTCGCTGCGGGTTCGACATCACGGCCTGGCGCAGCGTGGCCTCCGACTTCTGCTTGTAGGAGATGAGCGTCGGGTCTTTCAAGCCGCCGAGTTGGCCGCGATAAACCTTGAGCGCGTTCTGCGTGCTGTTGAGTTCGTTCTGCGCGCGGCGCGTCTGCTCCTCGCCCATCGCCATGTACTTCTTCAGGAGGGTTTCGCGGCGTTCGAGCATGCGGATGACGAGCGGGATGCTCGTCTCGCGCAACGCCTCGATGTGCGCCACGGTGTTCAGGCGTTGCGTCGAACCGGGATGGCCGGTGACGAACACGAGGTCGCCCTCTTTCGTGCCGTTCTTCGAGAACTTGAGATAGCTATCGGGGCGCGCGGGCTTATCGTTCTCATAAGCGCGGACGAGTCCCATATCGACGTTGAAGCGCGGGAACTCGAAGTTGTCGGGGTCGCCGCCGAAGAAGGCGGCCTGAAATTCGGGCGCGAAGACGAGCCGCACGTCCGTGTATTTTTTGTAGCGATAAAGATTGTACTTGCCGCCCTGAAAGAGCGTCACCACGTCGCTGCGCAAGGAGGTCTTCTCGGTAGACTCTTTCTCGATGGCGGCGATCGCCGTGCGGCGCGCGGTGAAGGCGTCGCCGGCCGACACGCCCGGCTTGACCGCCGCGTTGACCCGATCCGTCACGTCTTCGATGCTCTGGAGGACGTTGAGTTCGTAACCGGGAATCTTGAGTTCTTCGGCGCGCGTGCGTGCGACGAAGCCGTTCTTGGCGTAGTCTTTCTCCGCCGAACTGAGTTCGCCGACGGCGTCTTCGATGATGTGGTAGTTGGTCAAGACCAGCCCGTCGGGCGAGACGAACGAGCCGGAGCCGTTCGGGAAACGCACCGAGGCGAGTTGCAACTTTTTGAGGAACTCGTCGGTGACTTCAAATCCATATTTGCGTTTGATCTCGGCGCGCGGCACTTGATTGAATGGCCACATGCCTTCGTCGGCGCGCGCGGTCGTGCCCGCCAGCGACGAAAAAGCGATGAGCGCGGCCAGCAACGCCCGCGACAGTTTTCTGAAATCCATATTGCTCCTCGAAAAGGTTAAATTTGTAGGGAGTGAACCTGTTTAGAGTATCATAAGCCGCGCCGGGATGTCTCCGAACGGAAGACGTGGGAAAGGGGAAAGGGGTAAAGGTTAAAGGGGTAAATCTCAGAACAACAGAGCCTCATACGGGTTTCACCCTTCCCCTTTACCCCTTCCCCTTTCCCCTTTTTAGACCTATGACGAACGACGAGATTGCGCGACGCTTCCAACGCCTCGCGCTCATCATGGAGATACGCGGCGACGACCGCTACCGCGTGCGCTCCTACCGCAACGCCGCCGAAGTGATCGAGACGTGGCCTGCGCCGCTCGCCGATCTGGCGCGCGCGGAAGGCGCGAAGGGCTTGCAGGCGATCCCTTCCGTGGGCAAGGCCATCAGCGGCAAGATCGTGGAACTCTGCGAGCGCGGCGCGTTCGAGGCTTACGAGAAACTCACGTCGGAGACGCCCGAAACCGTGCTCGAATTGCTCGACGTGCCCGGCATCGGCATCAAGACCGCCGCCCTGCTCCATCAACAGTTCAAAATTTCTTCGCGCGACGACCTCAGGAAATTCGTCGCGGGCGGCGGGCTGGAGATGGTTGACGGCATCGGCGAGAAGACGGCGGAGAGGATCGAAGCGAGTCTGCGACGGCTCTGAGCGTTTGTGCGTTTGTAAGGACTGATTTTGCAGACAGTCGGTCAGGCAAACGTCAACCGGCCTTTTGGTTGAGGAATTTCCCGGCCTAAATCCTTCGCCGTTTCGATCCATTCGTCAATGACCAACTCGACGCGAGCGATGACATCTGCATAAGTCGTCCCATCCGCCATGCAACCCGGCAGTTCAGGCACTTCGGCGATAAAAGCACTGTCCTCCGCGCTCCAATAAATAATGATCTCGTATTTATATTTTTCAGTCATCACTTTCAACTCCGCCTAACCCATATTTTAAGATCACGCCTCGCACCTGTTTAACCTGATACGCTTTGGCCTTTGAGCCGAGCGGCTGCAAGTTCAGGATTTCCTCGATGCCCTCTTTGGTAAAGATATGATGACTGCCGCGAATCCGTTCATCGAAACTCAAGTGTTTAAGCAATCCGCGCAAGCCGTCAAAAGGCACATTAGCATCCGAAGTTCCTCGCAATATCTGCAACAGCAACTTCTCATACTTACTCATAAGGTGAGTTATAACAAATGCGTCATAAATTGTAGAGACTTGAGTCGTTCGTCAGACGAGCAGCGCCGATCAAATTCTGCTCGTTCCATCATTTTAGACTTTTAGGAGCTTTGGGCAAGGTTTCCACGAGATGGTCGAAGCCGAGCCAGAAGCTCCAACTGTGATGGTAGAAGGCGACGGGAAACAGGAGCGCGACGATGGAGAGACAGGTCAGAACCAGGTCGAAGCGCGTGTTGATGACGGGCAGGCACAGCACGTAGAGGACGAGAATCACGAACTCCGTCGTGACCACGTTTGCCATGATCGCGCCGACGAAGAAGCCGTCCTCGCGTTTGAAGAGGGCGTCGCAGACCGGGCACACGTGTTTGATGTGGAACAGGCTCTCGACGATTGAAGACTCGCCGCAGACCGGACACCGCAGGCGCACGGCGCGCGATAGCGTTTTAATGATCGAGCGGCGCGCTCTTTCCACAATCTTTTACGCTTTGACTCTACTGTGCGGGTTCCGATTCCAGTTTCCCGATGCGATCCTCGGCGTCGCGTAAATCGGCGCGAGTTTCGTGGGCGATGGCCTCGATGCGGTCGAGACGCTTAGAGAGTTCCCGTCTCGTCTCGACGATCTCTTTGAGCGCCTGTTCCCAAATCGGTTTGGTGTCGTAGGCACGCGCTTCCAGTTTTTGCAGGCGCGTATCAATGTCGCGCACGCTTGAATCGAGGGCATCGAAGCGCGCGAACACTCGCTCCTCGAAGGAACGTTCATCACTGTCCAGGATATTTTGCGTAGTCTCTTCGCTCATAAGCAGCACCCGGCCGCGATCATATAAGACAGTCGCAAATTAACTCAAGCGTTTCAACGTGCGCCCGCGATGTGCGCCGCGCCGCCTCGTCACGCGCGGCTCGTTGCGACCACCACGCCTTCGGCCTGCCGTTTGACGATGACGAGCGTGATGTCGTCGCCGGCGGGCGTGCCCTGCGCGAACTTGGTGAGGTCGGCCTCGATCTTGTCGCGGATGCCGGCGGCGGTGGATTCGAGGTGGCGCGCCACCGTGTTGTAGAGGCGCACCGCGCCATACTCTTCGCCCGACGCGTTCTGCGTCTCCGAGACGCCGTCGGAATAGATGACGAGCGCGTCGCCGGGTTGGAGTTGCGTGCGGCCTTCGCGGTAGACGGATTCCGCGAGTATGCCGAGCGGGATGCCGCCCGCCGCGAGTTGCTCCATCGAGCCTCCGGCGTGCGCGATGAGCGGCGGGTTGTGCCCGGCGTTCAGGAACGAGAGCGCGCCGCTGAGGGGGTCGAGTTCGGCGCAGAAGAGAGTGATGAAACGATTCATGGGGATCGTCTCGGCGAGATAACGGTTGACGGCGGAGATGGTGTCGCCGAGCGTCTTGTGCGCCGGAATCTGCGCGTGCATCGCCGCGTGCAGACTCGACATCAGGAGCGCGGCCGAAGTGCCCTTGCCCGACACGTCGCCGAGCGCGATCACCATGCGCCCGTCGGGGCGCGCGATGAAATCGTAATAGTCGCCGCCGATCTCGTAGCAGGGGAAACTGATGCCCTGCATCTCGTACCCGGCGACGTTCGGCGCGCTGCTCGGCTGGAAGCGTTGTTGAATCTCGCGGGCGAGGTTCAGTTCGCGCTCGAAGCGTTCGCGCTCCAAGTCCTCTTCCATGAGGCGCGCGTTCTCGACGCGGATGGCGGCCACCGAGGCGAGCGTCGTCAAGACCGTCAAATGATCTTGCGAGAACTTGGCTTCGGCGAGCGGCGAGTCGGCGTAGATCATGCCGAAGATGCGTTCGCCGACGCCGAGGGGCACGGCGAGCACGGAGCGGATGCCCTGAATCGTCATCGTCGAGGACATGAAGCGCGGGTCGTGTTGCGCGTCGGAGGTGAGCACGGAGCGACCCTGCCCGACGACCTCTTCGATGATCGAGCGGCTGACGCGCACCTCGCCCGTCTCCTCCGTGCTGTTGCGCAACTGCGCGACGCGGATTTTGAGTTCCTTTTCCGCGTCGCGCAGCATGATCAGGCAACGCTCGGCGGGCACGGCCTCGAAGACGAGGGCGACCACTTGCCGCAGCGTCTCGTCGAGCGTCGCGGGCGCGAGCAGCGTCACGCTGACCTTGCTGATGAGCGCGAGCAGGTCGCCGTGCTGGACGGCATGGGCGGCCGAGGAGGCGGCGCGCGTCGAGTTGATGATCGTGCCGACGGCGGCGGGGCGGGGCTGCTCGGCCGAGCCTTGCGTGCGCGCGTCTTCGATGGCTTCGAGCAGGCCGGAGGTCGAGCGTTGGCCGGAGTTGAGCGCGATGGTCGCTTCGGGGAGCGAACCGGCGGTGGCGTCGGCGATCATGGTCGCACTCGCGCCCGCGTCTTTGTCGCGGAAGACGATCTCGGTCTCGCCGATCTGGATGCGCCCGCCCGGCGTGAGCGGGAGCGCGGCGGCCACGCGGTCGCCGTTGTAGAGAGTGCCGTTGGCCGAACCCAAATCCTGCAGGATGTAGGCGTCGCCCTCGCGCCGCACTTCGGCGTGGACGCGCGAGGCGAACGGATCGGGGATGCACACATCGTTGCGCGCCGAGCGGCCGATGGTGATGCGCAGGCGACCGAGCGGAAACGTGTCGGGCGCGCGGTCGGGATAATTAACGATTAGGTCTGGCATAGCTTTTTAGTGACAGGTGACAGGTGACGGGTGACAGGTTGAAGCCGGATTTTAACCTGTCACCCGTCACCTGTCACCTGTCACTGGCCTGGTTGATTTCTTCTCCGGTCGAGTTCCCTGCCGAGTTGTTCTTCGTAGACGACGGACTGGCCGCGGAATTTGCCGCGCCTGGCGCGGCCGAAGTGGACGATGGCGGCGACGAGTTCGGCGCGTTTCAGCGTGCGCGGGTCGCGCCCCTCGGCGATGCTCAGGCCGAGATAATAACTGGCGTCGGAATTGCCGCGCCCGGCGGCGGCGCGAAACTCCGTGATGGCCGCCGGGCGGTTCGTCGCCCACAGCCCGACGCCGCGCTGGTACTGATCCGAAGGCGAACCGGGCGACGCCTTGGCGGGCGCGCCGGAATTGATCGTCGCCGAAGCGGTTTCCGCGCGCGCCGGGGAAGGCTGCGGGGCGGGCGAGGCGGGCGCATCGGGCGGGCGGCTCGCGTCTTCAACGCGCCCTGTCGTCGCCGCCGCCGCGCGCGCGGCCTCGTCGGTGCGGGCGTCGGCGTCGGCCGTCTCTTCGGACGTGGGCGTGGGCGTCGGTTGTCCGAGTTGTCGCTTGCTGGCGGCGGCCACCTCCGCGTTGGAGGAGGTTTCGGAGAGGCGACGATAGATCACGCGCGCCTCCGCCGTGCGACCGGCGAGACGCAGCGTGTCGGCATAAGCCAACTGCACCGGGTCGCGTGCGAGCGCGGCGGGCGACGCTTCGCCGAGACCTCGATAGGATTCCAGGGCGTCTTGATAGAGTCCTTCGGCAAACTGCGCTGAGGCGAGATTGCGCCAGGCCTCCGCGTCAGCAGGCGCGAGGCGCGCGACGACGCGCAACTCCTCGATGGCCTCGCGCCGCGCGCCGTCGGCGAGCAGCAGGCGCGCGAGCCGCCGGTGCGGTTCGGCGTTGGCGGGGTCGAGCACGGTCGCCTCGCGCAGGCGCGAGGCGGCCTCCGTCGCGTTGCCGGAGGCGATGAGCGTGTCGGCCTCGGCCAACTTCTCCGCCGCCAGTTGCTTCGGATCGTCAACGACGGGCGCGACCGCGCCGCCCTCGACGGCGGGCGGCGGAGTTGTCCCGGCGCGCCCGAATCCGCGCACGCCGAACCAGACGACGGCGACCACGCAGCCGATCACGACGAGCGAGAAAATCCCCAATCCCATGCCCAGCCACACGCGAAAGGCGCGCCGCTCGTTGGGCTGCGCCGGAGAGTGCGGGGCGGTGGTGGCGGCGACCGCTGACGGCGACGGCGGCGCGGCCGGGAGCAACGTGCCGGTGGGCGAGAGCGTGACTTGTTGCGGCGCGCTGTTGAAATGGGGCTTGCCGTTAGCGTGCGCCGTGGCGGCGGCGTCCGCCGGTAAGTTCCGCGAGGTGAGCGGCCGCACGGAGATCGTGATCTGGGTCTGTTCGGGGTCGTAGTCCGTGGCGGCGGAGGCGTGCGGCGAATTTGCCGGCAGGCTTCCGGGTTGCTGCGCGTGCGGTTCCGTGCGCGCGTCGCGGGCGGAGGCGAGCGGCGCGTCGTGCGCCCTTCCCGCTTCGGCGTCTCGCACGTCTCCCGCCGACGCGGCGGTGTCGCGCCTCCACAGATCGTACATCTCTTCGTGCGTCACTTCGGAGGTGTGCGAGGCGGCGGAATGCTGCGGGGGGTTGGCGACGATCTCGTCCGTCCGGTTATCGCCGGACAGCGGGACGGTGTTGGCGATGGGTGAGATGCTCCCGCCCGCGCCGCCCGCCGCGCCGAGGCGTTGCAGCGGCGCGCCGCAATGGCGGCAGTAGCGCGCGTCGGGCGGAGCCAGAACATCGCAACTGGGACAAGTCTTCGTCATCCGTTTCCTCTAAAGCGTGGACGTTGAAGTTTAACGCGTGCGGGCGCGCGCGCCGCCGCCGCCGAGTTCGCGGACGACCACCGTGCCGGCGATGCGGTCGTGCAGCGCGCGACCCTCCGCATCGAAGGCGGCGAGAAGAAATCCGAGGCCGAGCGTGAGGAGAGAAACCAGGTAGCCGAGCGTGTGGCGCAGCGTGGCGTGGCCGAACCCGAGCGGCTCGCCGTTCTGCCGCTCGATGCGCAAGCCCGTCGCCCACTTGCCGACGGTCGTGCCGGTGAAGACGGGCAGCACCAGAAAGTTGAGCAGCAGCACGCCGAGACTCGATAGGTAGCCGATGCCGAGCGTCGCCTCGCCCGTCAGGCTGATGCTGCCGCCGAGGGTGCGCGCGAAGAGAGTCGCAAAGGCGATGATGGCGACGACCATCGTGTAATCGATGAGGAGCGCGCCGCACCTGAGCGAGAAGGGAGCGCGCACCCTGCGCCCCCGCGTCTCCACAACGACGCGCCCGCGCGCCTGCCTGGGCTGCGCCGCCCTCGCTTCTATCTGTGTCATTGTAAAAACGTCCGTGGTCAGTGGTCAGTTGTTCTTTGTCCGTCGTCGGTGGTTCAAATTTGTCTTCAGCAGCTCAGGTGATAACCACATGCAACTGACTACTGACGACGGACGACGGACAACTGTCTATCCTATCAAAAAGTGGAGCGTGGTTTCGCCGAGCCGCAGTTTGTCGCCGCTTTCGAGCGCGCGCGGCTGGTGCGGCGCGAGACGCAGGGAGTCGTTCAAGACCGTGCCGTTGACCGAGCCGAGGTCTTCGACGAGATACACGTCGCCTTTGCGGAAGATGCGCGCGTGGCGACGCGAGATTTTGGTCTGCGGGTCGAACTTCGACAGGTCTATCTCCGGGAAAATCTGCGAATGCGGGTCGCTCCGGCCGATGTGGCTCGACTCCTTGTGCAACTGGAACGAAGAATCGAGTTCGGTTGTTCCCATGACGACGAGTTTCGCCGTGGCGCGCGCCGTCCTCAAGGCCGCGCTCGCCACGGCGAGCGGCTGGCGTTGGCCGCAGTGCGCGCAGAACACGTCGTCGTAGGCGATGCGGCCGCCGCAGAAGCCGCAATAGACCATCTCGACCTGCATCGTCTTCATGCCGCCGCGCTCATTCTGCGACGCGCCGTAGGTGACCGTCCCGGCGCGCAGTTTTTCGAGATGCGCCGAGAGCACGTCGCGCAGTTCGGCCGCCGAGCGGAAACGATCTTCGGGCTTGTAGCCGACGGTGCGCATCAGGATCGCCTCCATCTCGTTCGAGAGCGACGGGGCGAGTTGGCGCGGGCGCGGGTTCTTGTTGAAGTCGAAGATGAGGAGCGGGTTGTCCTGCGGGTCGGTGCCGGTCAGGAGGTGAAACATGGTCGCGCCTAAGCTGTAGATGTCGGAGCGCGGTTCGACCTTGCCGCTGAAGAGTTCGGGCGGAGCATAGCCCATCGTGCCGACCGCCGTGACGCCCTTCTCCTGCGTCGTCACCCAGCGTGCGATGCCGAAGTCTATGAGCATGACGCGACCGCTGTTTCCGTCAATCATCAGGTTGGCGGGTTTGAGGTCGCGATAGATGATCGGCGGGTTGCGACGGTGTAGATATTCGAGCACGTCCGCAACCTGACAAGCCCAATCGGTGACGGTCTTCTCGTCAATGCGACCGCCGGGAGCGTTGCGCAGGCGCGCGAGAAAGTCGCCGCCGGAGATGTACTTCATGACGAGATAGAAGCGCGCGGCTTCGTCGTCGTAAAAGTAATCGTAGATGGTCGGGATCGAAGAGTGTTCGAGCGAGGCCAAGAGCATTGACTCGCGTTTGAAATCGTTGATGGCCTTTTCGTGCTGCGACTCGTCAATGTTCGACTGGATCATCTCCTTGACGGCGCGCGGCTGATCGCCGAGGTTGCGGTCGCGCGCGAGATAGACCGCGCCCATGCCGCCGCCGCCGATGCGCCGGACGATCTCGTAACGCGAATAGAGAAGCGTGCCCGGTTCGAGTTGCTTGGCCTGATGCCGCAAACGCCCCGTCGAGCCGGAACGCGAAGTGCCCGCCACCGCGTTCGTCCTGTTACCGCTCATCGTGCCGCCACGCTCGCCGCCCGTCACGCGCTCGCCCGCTCCCTGCGCCGCAACTTTGCCCGACTCGCGCGGGGTTGACGCCGGAGACTCCGCCGCCCCGCCGCCGCTACCGCTTGTCTCCGCGCTCTCTTTCAACTCCGCCGAAGCCTTCGCAGGTTGCACGTCGCTGCCCTCGTCTTCAACCACGCCCGCCGCTTCCACGGCCGACTCTTCAGACACTTCCTTCCCCTGCAAACCTGACGACACGGATTCTTCCGCGCGCTCGCCTGTCTGCCTGCCCGACTGCCCGCCTGTCTGCTCCTCCGCACGTTCATCTTCGCGCGGCGCAGGCGCTGCCGCCTTCACTTCTCCAACTTCCGCTTGCGGCTCAACCACAGGGGCGCGCGCG
>DASVVO010000014.1:0-9530 GCA_036386515.1 Pyrinomonadaceae bacterium | reverse complement strand
GGCGGTTGCGCCGGACGACTCGATAACTCACCTGCCGAAAATCTTTTTGATGTCCGGCAAGAATTCGTTGACCACGTTAAAGAGCACGCCGGTGATGAACGAGTTGCCGAAGCGGCGGAAGGTAGCGTCAGTGCCGATGCGGTCGTGGCCGGGCGTGGTCTGCTCCCATAGATTGGAGAGCGCGCTGGAAGAAAGCTGCGAGGCGAAGCGCGTGTAGTTGGGTTGATGTTTGCCGTTGTCGCCGCGCGTGACGAAGACGCGGGTCGCGGCGTGGACGATGCGCGCACCCGCGCCCGTGCCCTCGGCGGCGCGCTCGTAGCGCGGGTCTTGCCGGAAGGCGGAAGAGTAGACGCCGCCGAGCAGGTTATTCGTCGCGCGCCGGCCAAACTTGATGGCGAAGCGCGAGAGGCCGTCGGCCACGCGGTCGTCCGTGTCTTTGTGCGGCAGATCGTCCTCGCCCCACTCCGTGATGATCGCGCTCACGAGCGGCAGAGCATACGCTTGCGGGCTGAGGAACGCGTTCTTGAACCCGCGCCGCATCTTCTCACCGGAAGTGAGCGGCGTGTAGGGCGACGCGCTCGTTTGCGGCGCGCCGCCGGGAGAATCCTGCGCGGGCGTCGAGAGGCCGGAGGCGTTAAAGGAGCGCGCTGCGAACTGTGCATCCGTCGCAAACGAGAGAGGGCGCGCCGCGCCGTTTGCGACTGTCGGCGCGGGCGGGAGATTCAAAGGTTGCGACGCGGCGACGGGCGACTTGCCCGCGACGATCTGTTCGATGCTCGCCGGAGCCGCGGCCGTCTGCGCGGGCGACTGTTCGCAAGCTTCATCCCTGGACGCGACTTTGTCCGTCGTCGCGGCGACGATAGGTTGAGCCGGGGGCGCGGCGGTCTGAGTCTCTTGAGAAAATGCGTGTTGAGGGACGGTTAAGGCGATGAATAGCAGTACGAAGAGTGCCGGCGCAAACGCGCGGGCACGGAGGTTGGTCATCGGGGGTTTCTCTCCTTGAATGTTCGGATGCCGGACTTGTCGCCTCGCGGACATCGGGGGCGGGCTGGACACTTCGCGGCTCCGGCACATGCTACCCGCCGCCGCTCATCATTTCAAGCACTCTTTTTGCTCGCGCGCACGGCCGCCGCGCTTTTCCCGTGGCGCGGCGACTTGTGGCCGTTGCCGTTCGCGGCGTGGTCGCCGAGCAGGGGCTTGAGGGCTTGGCCGGTGTGGGATTTTTTGACGCGGGCGACCTCCTCCGGCGTGCCGCAGGCGACGACGCGACCGCCGCCGCCGCCGCCTTCGGGGCCGAGGTCGATCACGAAGTCCGCGCTCTTGATCACGTCGAGGTTGTGTTCGATGACGAGGACGGTGTTGCCGAGCGAGACGAGGCGTTGGAGCACGTCGAGCAGTTTGTGGACATCGGCGAAGTGGAGGCCGGTCGTCGGTTCGTCGAGGATGTAGATGGTGCGGCCGGTGGCGCGTTTCGAGAGTTCCTTGGCGAGCTTGATGCGCTGCGCCTCGCCGCCTGACAGAGTGGTGGACGACTGGCCGAGTTTGATGTAGCCGAGGCCGACATCGAGCAGCGTCTGAATCTTCTGTTTGATCTGCGGGATGTTTTCGAGAATCGGGAGAGCCTCTTCGACGGTCGTGTCCAAAAGCTCTGCGATGGATTTGCCTTTGTACTTCACGGAGAGCGTCTCGCGGTTGTAGCGCGCCCCGCGGCACACGTCGCAGAGCACGTACACGTCGGGCAGAAAATTCATCTCGATGCGCTTGAGGCCGTCGCCCTCGCAGGCTTCGCAACGCCCGCCCTTGACGTTGAAGGAGAAGCGTCCGGGTTTGTAGCCGCGTTCGCGCGATTCGGGGAGCATCGCGTAGAGTTCACGCAGAGGGGTGAATAGACCCGTGTAGGTCGCGGGGTTGGAGCGCGGCGTGCGGCCAATGGGCGACTGGTCGATCTCGATCACCTTATCGACGTTGTCCAAACCTTCAATCGAATCATACGCGCCCGGTTCTTCGAGCGAGCCGTAGAGGTGACGGGCGAGCGCGCGGTAGAGAATGTCGTCGATCAGGGTTGACTTGCCCGAACCCGAAACGCCCGTCACGACCGTCAGCAGGCCGAGCGGAAAGCTCACGTCGATGTCCTTGAGATTGTGCTCGCGCGCGCCGCGCACCGTGACGCTGTGGCCGTTCGGGGCGCGGCGCGCGGCGGGCAGGTCGATCTTCTGCGCGCCGCAGATGTAGAGACCCGTGACGGAATTAGGATTGCAGGCGACTTCTTCCGGCGTCCCGACCGCGACGATCTCGCCGCCGTGGACGCCCGCCGCCGGGCCGATGTCCACGACGTAATCGGCGCGGCGAATCGTCTCCTCGTCGTGTTCGACGACGAGCACGGTGTTGCCGAGGTCGCGCAGGGCGCAGAGCGTCTCGATGAGGCGTTGGTTGTCGCGCGGGTGGAGACCGATCGAAGGTTCGTCCAGCACGTAGAGCACGCCGCGCAGTTGCGAGCCGATCTGCGTGGCGAGGCGGATGCGCTGGCCTTCGCCGCCGGAGAGCGTGGCCGAGGGGCGGTCGAGCGTGATGTAGCCGAGGCCGACCGATTCGAGAAAGCGCATGCGGTTGCGTATCTCGCGCAGGACGAGTCCGGCGATCTGATGCTCGCGCTCGTTCAAGGTCAGCTTGTCGAAGACGGCGACGGCCTCTTCGATCGGGATCGCCGTGTACTGCGTGATGCCTAAACCGCCGACGCGCACGGCGAGCGATTCCGGTTGCAGGCGTTGGCCGTGACAGTCAGGACATTCGACGGGCGACACCAACTCTTCCAGCGATTCGCGCACCTTCTCGGAGGGCGCGTCGTTCATGCGCTCGCGCAGGTGGCGCACCGCGCCCTTCCAATCGCTCTGGTAAGTGTAGAGTCCCTGGCGAAAAGTGATCTGCCCTTCGAGGCCGTGAAAGAAAGCCTCGCGCGCGTTCTTCGGCAGCGCGGAGAAGGGGACGCCCGCGCTCGCGCCGAAGTGTTCGGTGACGGCCACGAGCGCGCTACGCAAATAAGCCGAGCCTTGCTTGTCGGCCGTGCCCATGAAGAGTTGTTTGTCGGCGCGCTCGTGCGGGTCTGTGATGAGCTTGGCCGGATCGACTTCGAGCACCGTGCCGAGGCCGTGGCAACGCTTGCACGCGCCGTAGGCCGAGTTGAAAGAGAAGGAGCGGGGTTCGAGCGGCGCGACGTTGATGCCGCAGTTCACGCAGGCCATGCGCTCCGAATACATCTTCTCTTCGCCGTCAACCACCGAGACGAGCACCGCGCCGTTCGTCAACTTCAAGGCCGTGCGGACGCTTTCGGTGAGGCGTTCGTTGATGCCCGGTTTGATGAGCAGACGATCCACCACCGCTTCGATGGAGTGATTGCGCCGCTTGTCGAGCTTGATCTCCTCGTCGAGCGAGAGCAGTTCGTTGTCAACACGGGCGCGCAGGAAACCATCCTTGGCGAGTTTTTCGAGTTCCTTCCTGAACTCGCCCTTGCGCCCGCGCACGATGGGCGCGAGGATCATCACGCGCTCGCCTTCCGGCAGCGCGAGCACGCTATGAACGATCTGCTCGACGCTCTGGCGCGTGATGGCCGCGCCGCAGATGTGGCAATGCGGCTGCCCGACGGACGAGAACAGCAGGCGCAGGTAATCGTAAACTTCCGTGACCGTGCCGACGGTCGAGCGCGGGCTGCGCGAGACGGTCTTCTGTTCGATGGAGATGGCCGGGGAGAGACCGTCCACGGAATCCACGTCGGGGCGTTCGAGTTGGTCGAGAAACTGGCGCGCGTAGGCCGAGAGCGATTCGACGTAGCGGCGTTGGCCTTCGGCGTAGATGGTGTCGAAGGCGAGCGAAGATTTGCCCGAACCGGAAAGTCCGGTGATGACGGTCAGGCGGTCGCGTGGGATTTCGACGCTGATGTTTTTGAGATTGTGCTGGCGCGCTCCGCGCACAGTGATGCGGTCAATTGCCATTCTTCAAACACTCTTCGGCGCAGTCGCTACAGACGTAAAATTTCGGGAGCGCAGAAACAGGCATTTTACGCGACCCCGCGCCGCAGCACAAGCAAGGCCGATTCGGATGAAGTTTTCTGCAACAAATCGGAGATTTCCCCCGTCCTACCCCGCAAGGCCGCCGGTCTGAATTTTAAGAGTCGCCACCGCCGTCGGTAGGCGCGAGCGCAACCGACGCAAATTCCGGTACAAATTGTCAGGAGCAAAATTGTGAACCCCTCGTCGTCGCCCCGTCGCACACTTTTCGTCGCGCTCTGCCTGCTCGTCGCCGCCGGCACAACCTTCTCTCAGACCGCGAAGAACCGTAACCACAACGCCGCCGCCGCGCCCGCCTGCGATCAACCGCGCGCCCTCGCGCTCGTGCAACAACAGGCGGCGGAGGCCAAGTCGTTCGAGCAGCCCGTCGGGCAGATCACCGTGATGACGCGCGCCGCCGAACTTCTCTGGCCTTACAATCAGGAAGCCGCGCGCGCCGTCTTCGCGGACGCCTTCCAACTCGCCACCACGCATTTTCTCGCCAAAGGCGACGAGTCCAGGCACGAGGGACGCTCGGCGTTGATCATTCTCCCGGATCAACGCGTGGTCGTGATGCGAGCCATCGCCCGGCGCGACGCCGAGTGGGCGCGCAAGCTGGCGTTGGAAGCGGCCGAAGATACGCGCCGCGCGGCCGAGACGAAATCCACGCCCACCCCGCGAGTGCTCGGCGTGCAAAGCCCCGGCTACAAGTTGCTCGAACTCGCCTCTTCGCTGCTCACGATCAACCAGCCCGTCGCGCTCGAACTCATCCGCAAGAGTTTCGTCTATCCCGCCAACGTGACGCAGGCCAAACTCTTCTACGAACTCGCCTCCTCGCATCGAACGCTCGCAGACCAACTCGCGCGCGAAGCCCTGACGACTTACGCGCAGAACGGCACGACCGAAGACCTCTCCTTCGTCTCCGTCTACGCCTTCGGCCTGCCGGGCGCGATCTCGCCGCTCACCATGATGATGCATTACACCGTGCCGCAGGGCTTCGAGCCGAACGCCGCGTTGCAGGAACTAGCCCTCAAAGCCTACCTGGCGCGGGCCGAGACGCTCCTGAAAAACCCCGAACAGTATGCCGGGAACACGAGCAAATTCTGGCCTGAGACGATGCAGATGCTCGTCGCGCTGACGACCCTCGAAACGCTCGCGGCGCAACGCTTCCCGTCTTACGCCGAGCGCATCGCAGCCCTGAAAGCGTCCATGCACACGGCCAACAACGAGAAGGAGCAGCAGCGCGCGGCGGAGTTTCTGCAAGGCCGGCGCGACCACGAGAAGGAGAGCAAGTTCGATTCGCTCATCGAAGAGATCGAACGCGAGGCGACGCCCGAAAAGAAAGAGCGCCTGATCGCCAACGCCGCGCAGGCCGCCGAGACGATCGCCCAACTCGAACAGGTCGAATCGCTCGCGCAGAAGATCGGCGAGTCGGAGGCGCGCCGCCAGTTGTCGAACTGGCTCAACTTCAAACGCGCGCAACTGCTCGTCAAGGATGGACGGCTCGACGAGGCCAAAACCGTGGCCGACAAAATCGACGAACTCGACCATCGCGCCATCCTCTACTTCGAGATTGCCAAAGAGGGAATCAAAAAACTCGAAGATAAGAAGCGCGCGCGCGAACTGTTGGACGAAGTGGCCTCGGCCGCCGCGAAAGCGCCGAACACGCCCGTGAAGGCGCGCACGCTGCTCGGCATCACGCATCTCTATGCGGCCTTCGACGCGCTGCGCGCTTCCGAAGTGATGGCCGACGCCGTCAAGACCATCAACACGCTCACTGACCCGGAACTCAGCCTGGGCTTTATCCTGCGTCGCATCGAGGGAAAGAACTTCTCCGTCTACAGCGGCTACAACGTGCCCGGCTTCAACCTCGAAAACAGCTTCCGGGAACTCGGCCCGCGCGATTTCGACGGCGCGCTCATGCTCGCGCGCAACCTCGCCGACCGCGCGCAACGCGCCACGGCCATCCTCGGCCTCTCCGCGCAATGTCTCGAAGCGACGGCGAAGCCCGCCGCCCGGCCGAAGCCGGACGCGCCGCCCAGGAAAGCCGCGAAGCCCGCCGCGCAATAGCAGGCCGCACCGGGGCGGCGAAACTAAAACTCACACCCCGCCGCAGAAGGGCGCGCCACTCCTCTTCTGCGGCGACGCGCAAACGGCAAACTCCCTTGACACGTTTCGCGCGCGACTCCTACACTTCGCGGCAAGCACATGTTGTTCAGGGTCGAAGCCGCAGGCCGTCTTCGCGCGGGTGTGAGACGGTCGGGAAAAGGGAGTGGTAAGTGTGAATCTGCCAAACACGCTGACGATGTCGCGCATCTTCGTCGTGCCGTTGCTCGTCGCGGTGCTCTTGACGCCGTTCTCGGAAGCGTGGCTCGGCGTGCCGCGTCACATCCTCGCCGCCTCGCTCTTTCTCGCCGCCGCCTTCACGGACTACCTCGACGGCCACATCGCACGCCGTCGTCAACAGGTCTCCAGGCTCGGCCAACTGCTCGACCCCATCGCCGATAAACTGCTCATCTCCGCCGCCCTCATCTCGCTCGTCGAAAACCGGCTCGCGCCCGCCTGGGCGGTCGTCATCATCATCGGCCGCGAGTTGGCCGTGTCGGGTCTGCGTTCAATCGCGGCGGCCGACGGGCTGGTGATCGCCGCCTCGAAGGTGGGCAAGTTCAAGATGGGCGCGCAGGTGTTGGCGATCACGATGCTGATCTTATCGAGCGTGCGCGGCGCGCCGCCGGTGGCGAACTTCGGGCAGGCGTTCCCGGCGATTCAGGTGTGGTCTGTGCCGGAACTGCGCGAGGCCGTCGGCCACTTCCTCGGCGCGGGCGCGACGACAGCGACCGATTGGCAAGTGCTGCTCTACACGTTGGGACGCGCCACGCTCTGGGTGGTCGTGCTCTCGGCCTGTCTCTCGATGTACCAATATTTCCGCGCCTTCTATCAATCCGCTGTCGCGCGCGCCGCGCTCGAACGCGAAGCCGCGCAACCGGCGCAGACTGCGCCGCCGCAGCACGGCGCGGTCGAAGCCACGACGCGCGCGGCCGGGCGCATGCCCGCCGGGTGAAAATAGAGCGCAGCCCGGAGACGCGACTTTTCGCCGTGTCTCCGGGCTGCGCTGTGTTTGGTCGAGCGTGCGGAAAAACTCCGAACGCGCCCGGCGTCTAACTTCCGTCTATTTCACTTCCACAAAGTCGCCCGTGTGAATCTCCTGTGCAATGCGCGTGACGACGGCGGTCGCCGTTCGCGCCTGCACGTTGAGCACCACGATCTCGCCCACGATCTTGCGCGGCATCTCAGGCCGTCGCCGCTTCACTTTCGGCGTGGTCATCACCGGGCCGTGGATGTCGCCCCGGCTCGCGTTTTCGACGCGTTGCGAGTTGATGGAAAATCTGCCGCCGCGAAAACTCTCGCTCTCGAAGCCGTAGTTGGACGACGGCGCCACCTCTTCGTCGCGGAAGCGCAAAATGTTGCCCGTCCCGGTGGGGCGATAGACGGTCAGGCGGTCGCCCTCCTTCAAATTGTCTTCCGTGCCGAGGTCTATGTAGACGATCTGTTGACGCGAAATCATCTCGCGCATCTCGCGCGCGAGCACGATGCGGCCGTTCTGTTTGCCGGTCGGGTCGGCGAAACGATCGAGTTCGGCCGTCTCGCCCGCGTGCGGCGAGACGCGGTTGGGCACGCTGCGCAGCAAATCTCCGAGCAGGATCATCTCGCAACTGCTTGCGACCTGTGCCACGGACATGCGCTCCTTCACGACCGTCACGCGCAGGCGACCGACTTCCTGCGTGTAGACGCCGAGCCAGCCCGACTTGCGCGTCAGCTTAGTCTTGAACCGGCCGCGCGGCCGCACCACCTGAAACTCCTGCCCGACCTTCACGCCCTGTTGCGAGCCGGCATTGATGAACACCAGGTTGCCGACGCTGAAAGTGGCCTGCTCCTGCTCCTGTTCAGCCCCCACAACCTCGAATCCGCTGTAATTCGGCTCATACTCGATATAACCGGCGCAATTGAGTTCGGTTTCGAGAGCCGCCGGCAACGGCGTCGGCAAAGCTGCGGCGGACGCGTTTTGCGTTCGGTTCGCGGCGTCGGGCGCGGTCTGGGCTGCGACCGGAATCAGCGCGAAGAGGAAAGCGAGAAGTAAGGCGGCAAAACCGCCGGGACGCGAAAAGTGTTTACGGGTATGCACGGGACATCTCCTGAGTTTTAAAGGACAGAATAGGCTCTGCGGACAGCGGATCGGGTTTAAAGCGGGCTTGCGGAGGCTTTTTTGCGCAGCCTTCAATGTTAATAGCTTCAAACGGGCGTTGGGATGAGGTGAGAGTCGTGCGGGCGTCTGTGGCCGCACGACACAGGGCGATTTCAATCCTACTTGCTGGGGATGCGGAGCGTCAACAAATTTCTTCAAACTGACCGTGCGCCTGTTCGAAATAAGCACGCCGCTTTCTGCGGCTTGCGTTTTAGGGAAGCTATTGTTACTATTCGCGTTTTGTCGGAAGTGCTCGGAGCGATCCGTGTGTGCCGGCGTAGCTCAGTTGGTAGAGCATCTGATTTGTAATCAGAGGGTCGGGGGTTCGAGTCCCTTCGCCGGCTCCAACAGATATTTGGACAAACCGTGCAGGGGTGGTCGAGTGGTTAATGGCACCGGGCTGTAAACCCGGCAGGCTAACGCCTTACGTAGGTTCGAATCCTACCCCCTGCACCAGATATTGAGGGATGAAGGATGAGGGATGAGGGATGAAGCTCTGGATTCATCCCTCATCCCTCATCCCTCCGCCCTTAAGGTCGGGCGGGAGTAGCTCAGTTGGTAGAGCATCAGCCTTCCAAGCTGAGGGTCGCGAGTTCGAGCCTCGTCTCCCGCTCCACACTTCAGGCGGTCAACAGGGCGCACGGCAGACCGAACAGATGCGCCCGCGTAGCTCAGGGGTAGAGCGCCTCCTTGGTAAGGAGGAGGTCATGAGTTCAAATCTCATCGCGGGCTTCACCAAACAGGCGATCCACAACCAAATACTTTTTTAAAGAGGCTATCACACAATGAGCAAGGAGAAGTTTGACCGGTCGAAGCCGCACGTGAACATCGGGACAATCGGGCACGTTGACCACGGGAAGACGACGTTGACGGCGGCCATCACGAAGGTCTTAGCCAAGCACAACCCGAAGATCACGGTGCGCGCCTTCGACTCCATCGACAATGCGCCCGAAGAGAAGGCCAGAGGCATCACCATCGCCACCGCCCACGTCGAGTACGAGACGCCCAACCGCCACTACGCGCACGTGGATTGTCCGGGGCACGCCGATTATGTCAAGAACATGATCACGGGCGCCGCTCAGATGGACGGAGCCATTCTCGTCGTCGCGGCCACCGACGGCCCCATGCCGCAGACGCGCGAGCACATTCTCCTGGCGCGTCAGGTGGGCGTGCCCGCCATGGTCGTCTTCATGAACAAGGTGGACGCCGTCGATGACGAAGAACTGATCGAACTCGTCGAACTCGAA
>DASVVO010000013.1:0-74306 GCA_036386515.1 Pyrinomonadaceae bacterium | reverse complement strand
CTTTCGTGGAAGACAACGGGCGGCCGACTCCTTACTCCTTATCTGCTGTTCGACAAAGCTACTCATCTCCGGCTTCCCCGTCATCCGGGTTTTCGTCCCCCTCAATTAGCTCTCGCACCTGTCGCTTGAGTTCCTTGATGTCGGTGTGCATCTGCGGGAGTCGGCCGAAGTGCGCGTTCAAGCGTTTGTACTCGCCGAGCGGGCGCACGGGCACGCCCCACACGGTTTCGCCCGCGCGCACGATCTTGCCCGGCAGTATCCCCGCCTTCGAACCGACGACCGCGCCCGCCTGCACGCGCGCGTGGTCGCCCATCCCGACCTGCCCGCCGATCACCGCGTCCGACTCGATGATCGTGCTGCCTGAGATGCCCGTCTGCGCCGCGATCACGACGCGCTCGCCGATCTCGACGTTGTGCCCGACGTGGACGAGGTTATCGAGTTTCGTCCCCCGCCCGATGCGCGTCTCGCCGAGCGCGCCGCGATCCACGCACGAGTTCGCGCCGATCTCCACGTCGTCTCCGATCGAGACCGTGCCCACCTGCGGAAACTTGTGATAGCCCGCCGCGCCGCGCACCCACCCGAAGCCGTCCGCCCCGATGACCACGCCCGCATGCAACACGACGCGTCGGCCGAGGCGCACGCCCTCATAGAGCACGACCTTCGGATGCAACACGCACTCCGCGCCCATCTCCACGCCCTCTTCAATCACCGCGCCCGGCAAAATTTGCGTCCCCCGCCCCACCGTCACCCGCTCGCCGATCACGACGCCCGCGCCGATGTAAACACCCTCCTCGATCCGCGCCGTCTCCGCCACGACCGCGCTCCGGTGAATCGCGCCCGCGCGTCGCGGTGCGGCGTGCAACACTTCCGCGATCAAAGCGAACGCCAACCTCGGCTGCGCCACTTCGATGAGCGTCGCCGCAAACTCGCCCGCCGCCGACGCCGTCTCACTCGTCCCCTCCGGCACGAGCAGACACGACGCCCGGCTCGTCTTCGCGCCCTCCAAAAATTTCACGTCCTCGACGAAACTGATCGACCCCGCCTCCGCGCCCTCAAGGCTCGCCACCCGCTCGATCAAAACTCGCGCGTCCCCCACAGTCACGCGCCCGCCGACGAGCGCGGCCAACTCCGCCGCCGTCATCCATGTGCTTTTATTGTTCATAAGACTCAAACGACCGAGAACATCCCATCGAACCGCAACCGCTCCGGCGACAAAGTCGCACTTCCCGCCCGTCATGTTCCCACACACGCGGGCAGCGCTTGTTCCACAGCCCCGACATTCCGGTGAGACGCTTTTAAGTTCGGAAGGGCGTGCGCGCTTTTAAGCTCGATAGGGCGTGCGCGCTTCTAAGCTCGATAGGGCGTGCGGCGTGCGCGCTTCATAATTCGCCCGCCTCTGCGCCGCCCCGCCGCGCGCCCCGCTGTTCGCGCGAGAAGCCGCGACGCGTGCCGCGTATGAAATCCGCGAGATGACGCACGTGCTCGTCGTCCGTCCGCTCTAATTGTTCGAGCGCGTCTGCGAGCGGCAGGCGCGTGCGAAACAGAAGTTGATAAGCGCGCTTCAACGCCACCCTCGACGCGGGCGCGAAGCCGCCGCGCCGCAAGCCCACCGTGTTCAGCCCGCGCACCCGCGCCGGATTCCCGTCCGTCGTCAGGAACGGCAACACGTCTTGCACGATCTTCGACTTCCCTCCCACCATCGCGAACCGTCCCATCCGCACAAACTGGTGCGCCCCCACGTTCGAAGACAGAAACACATGATCCTCAACCGTGATGTGCCCCGCCAACGCCACCCCGTTCGCAAAGATGTTGTCGTCTCCCACCTCGCAATTGTGCGCCACGTGTACGCCGATCATCAAAAAATTACGACTGCCCACGCGCGTCGTCGCGCCCTCCCCGCTCGCCCTGTGCAGCGTCGCGCCCTCCCGAATCAAATTATCATCGCCAATCACCAAACGGCTCGCCTCGCCCCTAAACTTCACATCCTGCGGCTCGCCCCCCAAAGTCGCATGCTCAAAAACCCGGTTGCGCGCCCCCAACACAGTGTAACGTTTAACCACCGCGTGCGCCCCGATCTCGCACCCCTCCCCCAACACCACGTCAGCCTCGATCACCGCGTATGCGCCCACCCGCACGCCCGAACCAAGTTCGGCGCGCGGGCTGACCACGGCTGTCGGATGAATTTCCATCAGAGTTTCTTGCGCGCCGGATGGTACATCCCCTCCCCCCCATGTGCAACACTCCGACCCATTAATAATCGCGCCCACCTCTCCTCATCTTTACCCCGAAAACGAACACCACTTTCGGAATTTTAACGCGCTAAACGCCTCCATTAATTGCTAGCAACCTTGCAATGCCCGCTAAGTCCTTTAAATACGCTTCACTTCAACCAATTTTCCTGAAAAACCTGTTGCTATCCCCTACTTAGACGGTTAATCTCCGCCCCACGGAATGCCACCTTACTCTGGCCTTCCGGCTTTTCGACATTCTCACGTTAGACACACGAATCCTAAGCCGCCAGCAAACACGATTTACGGCAGCTTGGAAAATTTCAGATGAACGAACTGTCTAGAACAGAGCCAGCACGCTCGGCAACAGACTCAGCACAACTTCCGTGACCGAATCAGTTGCCTCACTCATGTTTGTTACGCATTCGGCCTCGGCCTCATTACTTGTTGCCATTACCGGCGCCGGGGTTGGAGTTGGCTCTGTCCTCATAGGTGAGATGATACCGTCTAAGGCCAACGCGGAAGCGGAAAGCATGAGGGTTAAGACGACTGTCGCGAAGAGGTTTTGTAGTTTTTTCATGGTTTTCCTGCAAAGGTGAAGGTGCAGTCACAGGCTGAAAGAATTGTAGGATTAGGGCTTTGTCCCCACCTATGTGGTTGCCAAAGAGACTGGTCAGGAACAATTGCCTCCACAGTCATCTGCTTGTGTTGCACGCGATTGGAAATTGCTCTAAATGGATGATGAGTAGTCTTCACCAAGCCATTCAAGACGGGTTTGAGGGCAGCATCTTAACACCTGCTGTGAGGCTCTGCATTGTTGCAAGTTTGCTGCATCCGCACAGAAAGGCAAGTCCCACATGACTTTAACGAAAGACCTATTTCACAAAATAGCCGACCCGACAATTACCCCCGGCGAACGTGCGCGACGGCGTTGTGAACTAGCCAAACAATTGGAGAGGTTGGGCAATTACGAGGCAGCGCGCGAGGCGATGGGAGAGTTCTGGCAAGGTATCGGCATGCGGCCTGAGCTGGACAAGCTTGAAACTCGCACTGTGGGAGAAGTGCTTTTGCGTGTTGGTGCATTAACTGGATGGCTTGGCAGCAGTGAGCAGTCTGAGGGAGCACAGGAAAAAGCGAAGGGTCTTATTTACGAGAGCATAAGGATTTTCGAGGCACTGCCAGAAGAGGAGAAAGTAGCCGAAGCGCAAATAGAACTGGCGGTCTGTTATTGGCGGGAAGGGGCATTCGATGAGGCACGGATAATGCTGCTACATGCCCTTAGTCACCTCCACAACACAGACAGCGAAGTGAAAGCAGTTGCTTTACTTCGTAGTGCGATAGTTGAAGTGTCAGCTAAGAGATTTAATGACGCTCTACGCATTCATATAGAAGCTATACCCTTATTTAAAAATGTTCATGATGCACTCAAGGGGAAGTTTCATCACAGCTTCGCAGATGTGCTGAACCATCTTAGCGCGACAGAGGGCCGCGAAGAATATGTAGACCGTGCTCTCATCGAATATGAAGCAGCTAGTTATCATTATCAGCAGGCTGGACACGCACGTTATCAGGCTTGCGTCGAAAACAATTTAGGTTTTTTGTTCGGCACTATCGACAGGTTCGCGGAAGCGCATGAGCATCTGGACAGGGCGCAGGCACTCCTGACGAGTCTCAAGGATAGGGTTCATCTTGCGCAGGTGGATGAGACGCGGGCGAAGGTTCTGTTAGAGCAGCGGAAGGACGCGGAGGCAGAGAAGTTGGCGCGGATGGCGGCACGGGCGCTGGAGGAGGGTGGTCAGCGGTCGTTGTATGCGGAGGCGTTGACGACGCATGGGATTGCGTTGGCGCGTTTGGGGAAGCCGAGGACGGCGCAGGAGGTGTTGGAAAAGGCGGTGCAGGTCGCGGAGGAGGCGGGTGATTTGGAAAGCGCGGGGCAGGCTGCGCTGACGTTGATTGAAGAGGTTGGTTCGCACCTGTCGGAGTTGGAGGCAGGGGAGATATATGTTCGCGCCGCCAAGTTGCTGGAGAAGTCGCAGAACATGGCGACGCTCAAGCGCTTGTGTGAGTGCGCGCGCCGCGTGTTGTTCCTCACACACGCGGCAGCCGCGCCGCCCGACTGGAAGGGGTTCTCTTTCAGGGAGGCGGTGCGGCGCTATGAGTCGCAGTTGATCGAGCGCGCGCTGAAGGATGCCGACGGGATGGTTTCGCGGGCGGCGCAGATGCTCGGCTTCAAGCATCATCACAGCCTCGTCTCGCTGCTCAAGAACCGGCACAAGCACCTGCTGCACGTGCGCACGCCCATCGTGCCGCGCAAGCGGAGCATCATCCGCCCGGAGGGCATCGACCGCGCGCTCCAACGCCCGCCGGGCAAGGCGGCGCGGCCGGCGTTGATTTTGCTCGTGGAGGACAACCGGGCGGTCGCCGTGGCGGTCAGGGATGCGCTGGAAGAGGAGGGTTGGGCGGTGCGTCACTGCGCCGACGGCGCGCACGCGCATCGTGAGATCGCGAGCGACGCGCACTACGACCTGCTCCTGCTGGATAACGAGTTGCCGGGCGCGAGCGGCATCGAGTTGGTGCGCCGCGCACGCAGCCTGCCCCGCCGCCGTCAAACTCCGATCATCATGTTCTCGGCGAGCGACTGCGCGGCCGACGCGCGACGCGCAGGGGCGGACGCCTTCCTGCGCAAGCCCAGGGACATCGCCCTCCTGGTCGAGACGGTGGCGCGCCTGCTGACCGAAAAGCCCACCCAACCTTAAAAGATTCGGGATGAAGTGGGCATCCCGAAGGCACGGTCGCATCCGGGCGAGCGACCATGCCGCGAAGCCGCCGCGCGAGTCTCCCGCGCGGCGGCCTTCGTTTTTGCGGCGCGCGAGGCCGTTTAATCCGCGCTCATGTCGCACTCCGCGCCCGCGCCGTTCCCGCTCCGAAACGTCTCCACTGTCTTGTGTTTACGGGAGTATGCCTTTATCATAGCCCGTCGCCTCGGAGACTGTCTCGCGCCTCGCGGTCGGTTCCAGCGGGCGATAATCTTGCAGGACGGTCGGGCGTTAAAATGTTCGACGGTTTTCCCAAACTTCAAGCATCTAAAACGGGGCGGGAAATTAACTCTCGGAGGACGAAAGTCTAGTGTTTAGCGATCAATTTCGCCGTAACGAATCGGTGAGAGGCAAATTTAGCGGGGTACGCCGTTCGACGCTGCTCTCGAATTTATCGAACGCGGCGTGGAAGGTGTTTCAATCCGTCAACCGCGCCCTGCCGGAAGGCGAGGCGATTCGCCCGCAATGGGCGCCGGGGCCGCTCCTGAAATCTTACGAGAAGACCGCGCCGCCGCTCGGCTTCCCGCGCGAAACCGACAGCTTGTGCCCGACCTGCGTCAAGGAAGTGCGCGAGGCCGTCGTCAGCGGGCAGACGCCGCTGGAGACTTTGATGCACGAGCATCCGGGTGAAATCAAGGCGCAGATCGTCGAAGAGGACGGCCGCATCCTGATGCGTAAGACGTGCGCCAAGCACGGCGAATTCGTTGACGTGATGGCGACCAGCCCGGAGTTTTTGCAGCGCATCGAGTCGCTCTTTTACGGGCGCGATTTTCGCGCCGCCGAAGACGCGCACGTCCATCGCCACGGCACGTCCGACATCAAGTTCGGGCGCGGCGCGGTGTTGACGGTTGACCTGACGAACCGCTGTAACATGATGTGCAACCCGTGCTTCATGGACGCCAACCAGGTGGGCTACGTCCACGAGCCGACGTTTGAAGACACGAAAGCCATCCTCGACCGCGCGGTCTCCTTCAAACCGAAGCGGCAGGTCATCATCCTCTTCTCCGGCGGCGAGCCGACCCTTTCGCCCTATTACCTCGAAGCCGTCTCCTATGCACGGAAGATCGGCTTCTACCGCATCCTCGCCGCCACGAACGGCATCCGCTTCGCCGAAGACATCGAGTTCTGCAAACAGGCGAAAGAGGCCGGGCAGCACGGCGTCTACCTGCAATTCGACGGCGTGAGCGAAGAGAAGAACAAGCACCGCGGCGTCGGCAATCTCTTCGACGTGAAGCAGAAGGCCATCGAGAACCTGGCCGAGGTCGGCATCAAGGTCACGCTCGTCACGACCATCGTCAACACTGTCAATAACGACGCCATCGGCCAGATCGTCGAGTTCGCCGCGAAGAACATCGACAAGATTCAGACCATCGCCTTCCAGCCCGTCTCCTTCACAGGGCGCGACGAAGACGTGTCCGATGAGGTGCGCATCCAGCAGCGTTACACGCTCGCCGACATGGCGACCGATCTGGAGAAACAACTCGGCGGCGAGTTGAAAGCCCAGCGCGATTGGTATCCGCTCTCGTCCTATTCGGCATTCACCTCCGTGATGGACATGCTGCAAGGCGCGGACGCGCCGTGGGGTTGGTCGAGTTGCAACTGCCACCCGAACTGCGGCGTCTTCACGCTGATGGTCGTCAACCGCCACACGGGCGACTGGACGCCCCTCTTCAAGTTCTTCAACTACGAGCAGTTCATGCGCGACGTGGCCGTCATCACCGACACGGCGCGCGGCGCGAAGCTCTCGATGGCGCAACTCGGCATGACCATCATGCGCAACTTCGACGCCAAGCGTGCGCCCGAAGGCTTCCCCATCTCGCAGATCATCAACCTCTTCAAGCCGTCTTCCACCAACTCGAACTCCGACCGCAACGACCGCATGAAGACGCAACATGGTTCGGAAGACCCGAACGATGCGTGGCGCGTGCTCTGCGTCGAGGGCATGTGGTTCCAGGATTTGTTCAACTACGACTTCCGCCGCACGGAGATGTGCGTCATCCCCTACGGCACCCAGGAAGGCGAGATCAGTTTCTGCGCCTACAACACGGGCGTCGGCTGGCGGCAGATCATCGAGAACATGCACAAGACCGCCGGCCTCGCCGAGTGGTACGAAGAGAACGGCCGCCATGCCGTCTACGCCAAAGGCAAAGAAGTTCCCGGCATCCCCAAGCGGCACTCGCTCTCGCTGCCCATCGTTCAGGCCATCCTCGCCGAAGATGCGGGCGAGCGACCCGTCAAGGTGTCGCCTTACCTCGTCGAAGAAGAAGACGTGATCGGCGTGCAATAACCGTTTTTGTCGCGTGGTCGGAGCCTCGCGCTCCGGCCACGCGACAACGCGCGAGGCAAACGTTCACCAACCCCGACTCGCCCTTAGATTTTCAGTCCGCCTTTTCAGTCGCCTCTCAACCCGAGGAAATTTTTTATGAGCCGCCGTCTCACACAGGGCTTGCTCTGCCTCAGTCTCTGGACGCTCGGCACGCTCGCGGCCTACGCGCAGCCGAACGCGGCGACACCCGCCCTACCGGCGCGCGAAGCGTATTTGTCCTGGACTGCCGGGCAGGCCACGGACATCGGCAAGCAGGGGCGCACCAACGGGCGCGTCGGCGGCGCGTTCGACTTGCGCGTCATCCACACCGAGCACTCTTACAACTACAAACTGCGCGCCACCCTGATGACGCCCGAAGTGATTCGCGCCGCGGCGCGACTCGAACAACTGCGCGCCAATTTGACGGACGAACAGACGCGCTCTCTCGTCGCGGAGGCGGAGGCCGCCGCGCCCCTCGTCGTGATGGTGGAACTCGATGCGCGGGAAGGCTCCGGCGTAATCCCGCTCGACTGGCGCGCCAGCCTGCAACCCAAGGGCGCGCCGCCTGACGGAATATCAATCGGCGGCGCGAGCCAGCCCGCCCTGCGTCAGCTCAAAGCCCTGCACGGCGTCGCGCGGCGCGATTACGCCTATGATGTTTTCTGGGTGGCCTTCCCCGTCGCCGACGGTCAGGGCAGGCCGCTCCTGACGCCCTCCGTGCAGGCTCTCGAACTCGTCGTCGGCATCTATAACAAAGCGGGTCGCGTCTCGTGGCCGGTGTCCGAAACCTTGCGTCAACGCATCGACACGCTCACCGGCAAATATTCGGAAACACAGGAGAAGTAGAAGAAATGTTATCACGCACTCTGGCACTGTTGATGTGCCTCGCCACGCTCACCGCAGTTGCGTCCGCGCAAGACTCACAGCCGCAGCCCACTCCCGCAGAGACGGCCAAACCGGCCGCCCCGGCCGCGACTCCCGAGACGGTCGCCGCCGCCACTTCGCCGAACGCCGCGCCCGCCGAGGGGCAATTAGAATATAAGTTGCTGGCGACCAAGCGCACCACCACGATGGAGAAAGAGATGGGCGAAGCGGCGGCGGCGGGCTATCGCTTTGTAGATGTCGTCAGCGGCCCCACCTCTTTCGGCGGCGACGAAGCGTTGGCGATCATGGCGCGCCCGGTGGCGGGCGATCACAAGCAACGCTACCAATACAAATTGTTGGCGACGAGCAAAACCTCGACGATGCAAAAAGAACTTCAAGAGGCGGGCGACGCCGGGTTTGAACATCGCGGCGAGAGCGTCTTCAAAAAGACCTTCGGCACCGAGGTGATGGTGATTCTGGAGCGCGACATGGAAGCCAAGCCGAGTCTCTGGGAGTACAAACTGCTGGCGACCAAGAAGACTTCGACCATGCAGAAAGAACTGCTCGAAGCCGCCGCCGCCGGGTATCAATTCGTCGGCGTGTCGGTGGGCGCGACATTTTTCGGCGGCAGCGAAGTCGTCACGATCATGCGCCGCCCGCGAAAAGAATAAGCGCGCCGGGCGCGAGAGCGGCCGGTGCGTTTGACGAGAGCCGCGCGGATCGCCCTGGGAGATAACTATGACCAGACCCGTCAGTATGCACGAAGCCCGAACCGCACTTAACCGAGACCCCGAATTGAGACAATGGGCTGAAGAGTTTTTAAAGAATAAAGAACGAGCCGCACAGCCGCAGATGAGCAACGAAGAGTTGGACAAGCACTGGCTCTACGTCAGACCTGAGCGGATGCACGAGGGAGCCATCGAAGCGGTGTCGGCCTACAGGCGGCAGACCGAGCCGGGCGGCGGGGTCGAGTGAGAGATATTGCCGGCGCGCCGGGAATCGAAACAACAGTAAATTAGAAGCTCATGCGCGGATTAAGAAAACCTCACGGCAGCTAACTATATTTGCACGGACTTTAGTTGTGGTAAGTGTGGATGAGCCTTCCAGCGCGCCCGGAATGGTTCCTTCCGGCGGGATGAATTTCTTATTGTCGGACAGCTTAGTTGAATAGTCGGAGAAAGGTGTTTATAATCTCCGCCATTGCGACACGCTTGCATGACACCTGACCGGGTATGTTGAGGTCGGCTTTGTGCTTGCAGGCGGTTGGGCATGTTGGGAGATGGTGAAATGGTATCACACCTGACTCTGGATCAGGCTTTCGGGGTTCGAGTCCCTGTCTCCCAGTAATCTCCAAAAGGCCGGACACGTTGTTGTCCGGCCTTTATAATTTTTGCCGGGATTTTTACCGCCATCGTCCGCCGTGCGTAACAGACAACGCGCCTCATGCCTTATAATGCGTCGCCCCCGCCAAACCGACAGAAAACTTTGCGTCGTTTCCGGCGCGCCGTCCGCGCCGGGTGAGTGAGAGTTAGTGGCTGATCAACCAATCGTGATGAAGTTCGGCGGCACGTCGGTCGAGGACGCGCGTGCGTTCGCGCGCGTGGCGCGGATCGTCGGCGCACGCGCCGGGGAGACGCCCATCGTCGTCGTCTCCGCGATGAGCCGCATGACGGACGCGCTTTTGGCGAGCGTCGAGACGGCCGCTTCGGCGGGCGACGCGGACGGCGCGCTCCGCTCGCTCGAAGAACACTTCGAACGCCACATGCTCGTCGCGCGCACCTTGCCCGCGGGCGCGCGCGACGAGTTCTTCATGGAACTCGAACTCGCGCGGCGCGAACTCGGCGAACTGTTGCGGCGCGTCGCCTCGAAGCAGGAACCGTGCCCGCCGCTCAGAGACAGCATCGTCTCATACGGCGAACGTCTCTCGGCGAAGTTGCTGGCGGCCGTGCTCGCCGAACGCGCTCTGCCCGCAGCCTACGTGGACGCCCGCCGCTGCATCATCACGGACGACGCGCACGGCTCGGCCACGCCCGCGAACGACGAGACTTACGCGCGCACGCGCTCGGAACTCTCTCCCCTGCTCGCCGCCGGGCGCATCCCCGTTCTCGGCGGCTACATCGGCTCCACCGCCGACGGCCGCACGACGACGCTCGGACGCGGCGGCTCCGATTACACGGCCGCGCTCGTCGGCGCGGGAGTCGGCGCGCGCGAGATTCAAATCTGGACGGACGTGAACGGCGTCCTGACCGCCGACCCGCGCGTCGTCCCGCACGCACGCACCATCCCCAGCCTCTCTTTCGCCGAGGCGGCGGAACTCGCCTACTTCGGCGCGAAGGTGCTCCACCCGAAGACGATCCTGCCGGCCGTCATCCGCAGCATCCCGGTACGCATCTGCAACTCGCGCGACCCCGAACAGCCGGGCACGGGCGTCTATTTCGACGCCGGGATGTCGCCGCGCACCGTCAAGGCCATCGCGCACAAAAAAGGCATCACGGTGCTGCACATCACCTCCGCGCGGATGCTCGGCGCGTATGGTTTCCTGCGCGCCCTCTTTGAAGTCTTCGAGCGTCACCGCACGATCATCGACATCGTGACCACCTCCGAAGTCTCCGTCTCGCTCTCGCTCGAAGACACGAGCAAGGTTGACGAGATCATCCGCGACCTTCGACCCATCGCGGCGGTCAAAGTCGAATCCGATCTCGCCGTCGTGTGCATCGTCGGCGAAGAACTGCGCTACACGTCGGGCATCGCCGCGCGCATCTTCAGCACGCTCGGCGACATCAACGTCCTCTTGATCTCGCAGGGCGCGTCGAACGTCAACCTCACCTTCGTCGTGGCCGAGCGCGAAGTGGAGGAGACCGTGCGGCGTTTGCACGCGTCTCTCTTCGAGTGCGACACGCAGGAGCTAGCCCCGCTCTTTCAACGCAGCAAGGAGGGCGTCTCGCGTTGAACCTCTTCGCGCTCACGCGCCGCCTCATAGACATCCCCTCGCCGAGCGGCGACGAGGACGAAGCCGCGCGCTTCATCGCTTCTCATCTCGAAAATCTGGGCTACCTCGTCGAACTCCAGGAGGTTGCGCCGCGCCGCGCGAACGTCATCGCCGCCGCCTCGGATGCGCCGCGCCTGTTTTTCTCCACGCACATCGACACCGTGCCGCCCTTCATCGCGTCGAGCGAAGACGACACGCACATCTACGGGCGCGGCTCGTGCGACGCGAAAGGCATCATCGCCGCCCAAATCTTCGCCGCCGAAGTCTTGCGCGCGCAAGGCGTGCGGGAGATCGGCCTGCTGTTCACCGTTGACGAAGAACTCGGCAGCCTCGGCGCGCGCGCCGCCAACGCTCACGCGCTCGCCTCCTCCTGCGCCTATCTCATCAACGGCGAACCGACCGAAAACAAACTCGCCGCCGGTTCCAAAGGCTCCCTGCGCGTCAGGCTCAACGCGGCGGGACGCGCCGCCCACTCCGCCTATCCCGAACACGGCGACTCGGCCGTCGAACGCTTGCTCGACGTGCTCGCCGACATCCGCCGACTCACATGGCCGGAAGATGATTTCTTCGGCCAGACCACCTGCAACATCGGCACGCTCGGCGGCGGCACGCGCCCCAACATCATTCCCGCGCAGGCTCGGGCGGAACTACAAATCCGCCTCGTCACCGAGTCGGCGCGCGTCAAAGAACAACTCGAACGCGCGGTGGCCGGTCGCGCCGAAGTTGAGTATCTGTCCGTCGCCGAACCCGTCCGCCTCTTAGCGGTCGAAGGTTTTACGAGCGAGGTCGTGCGCTTCACCACCGACATCCCCTATCTTCCGAACTGGGGCGCGCCCCTCCTGCTCGGCCCCGGCTCCATCCTCGACGCGCACACCTCGGGCGAGCGCATCCGCAAAGACGAACTGACCGAAGCCGTCGAACTTTATGCGCGACTCGCCGCCGAACTTCTCGCGCGCGTCGAACCACCGGCCAACGGCTCGGGCGGCGGGCAGAACTCGTGCGCGGTAAACAGCCCGGCGACGGAAGGAGCGTCCTTCAAGTGAAACTCGCCATCATCGGCCACGGCGCGATGGGCAAGCTCGTCCGCACGCTCGCGGAGGCTGAAGGCCACGAGGTCGGCCGCGTGATCACCTCGCACGATGCGGCGCGCGGGATGGATGCTCTGGTCGAACTCCTCGACGGGCACGATGCCGCCGTGGATTTCTCCGTCGCGGCGGCCGTGCTCACCAACGTCGAAGCGGCGGCGCGCGCGGGCGTCCCGCTCGTCGAAGGCACGACGGGCTGGAACGAAGGGGAAGCGGAAGCGCGTCGCCTCGTCGCGGCGCACCGGGGCGCGTTGGTCTACGGCGCAAACTTTTCCGTCGGCGTCAATCTCTTCTACCGCATCGTCGCGCGCGCCGCCGAACTATTCGCCGCCACCGATTACGCGCCCTTCATCGAAGAGGCGCATCACGCGCGGAAGCGCGACGCCCCTTCGGGCACCGCGCTCAAACTGCGCGAAGTGCTCCTCGCGCACATCGCGCGCGACATCCCCGTCGCGAGCACGCGCGCCGGGCACATTCCCGGCACGCACCGGGTCGGCTTCGACTCGGCGGCCGATCAGATCACCCTGACGCACACGGCGCGCAACCGCGAAGGCTTCGCCGCCGGCGCGCTGCTCGCCGCGCGCTGGATCGCAGACCGGCGCGGCGTCTACGAGTTTTCCGAAGCGATAGATAAAATAGTGACAGGTGACGGGTGACAGGTCAGAAGAGGAAGACTGTGCTCTGACTTGTCACCTGTCACCCGTCACCTGTCACTGGAAAAGAGGCGAAGATGACTTTGCAGGTTGAATGGCTGCGCGGGTGCGCGACGGCATTAGTGACGCCGTTCAAGGCGGACGGGGCGGTTGACGAGGAACGCTTGACCGCGCTCGTCGAAAGACAGATCGAGGGCGGCGTCCGACTGCTCGTGCCGTGCGGGACGACGGGCGAGAGCGCGACTTTGACGGAAGAGGAAGACCGCCTCGTGATTCGTTTGACGATCGCGGCGGCGCGGCGGCGCGGCGCGCGCGTCATCGCGGGCACGGGCAGCAACTCGACCGCCGCCGCGATTGAGTACGCGCGGGCGGCGCGCGAAGCGGGCGCGGATGCCGTGCTCGTCGTCGCGCCCTTCTATAACAAGCCGACGCAGGCGGGACTCTACGCGCACTTCCGCGCGGTGGCCGAGTCGGTCGCGGGCTTGCCCGTCTGTATCTACAACGTGCCGGGTCGCACCTCGTCGAACATCGCGGCGGCGACCGCGCTGCGGCTCGCGCGCGAGGTCGAGAACATCGTGGCGGTCAAAGAAGCCTCCGGCGACCTCTCGCAGATCATGTCGATCCTGCGCGACCGCCCCGAACACTTCCGCGTCCTCTCCGGCGACGACGCGCTGACGCTGCCCATGATCGCGCTCGGAGCGGACGGCTTGATCTCCGTCGCCTCGAATGAGACGCCCGACCTAATGGCGCGGCTGTGCGATCTCGCGCTCAACGGAAATTGGGAGGAGGCGCGCGCGTTGCACTTCCGCCTGTTGCCTTTGATGGAAGTCAATTTCATCGAGTCGAGTCCGGGGCCGGTGAAGGCGGCGTTGAAGTTGATGAACCTGCTGGAAGAAAATTTCCGCCTGCCGCTCGTGCCCGTCGGCGATGAGAGTCGCGCGCGCGTGCGCGGGGTGTTGGCGGAACTCGGCCTCGTCTGACAACCGACGGCCAAAGGAAACGCTCGATGGCAAATTTGCACGAAAGCATCGAAACGCTGGCGGCGAAGGCGGCGGGCAGTAGTTACACGGAAGCGGACTTCGCGCTGTTCGCCGAGTTCAAAGGCGCGCTGAATCGCGGCGAGGCGCGCGCGGCCGAGCGCGCGGCCGACGGCGCGTGGCGCGTCAACGCGTGGGTCAAGCGCGGCATCCTCGCGGGCTTCCGCATGGGCGCGCTCGCGGACATGTCGCCGCCCGACCGCTCGCTCCGTTTTTTCGATAAAGACACATACCCGATCCGCCAGTTTGCGACGGAAGACGGCGTCAGGCTCGTGCCCGGCGGGTCGAGCGTGCGCGACGGCGCGTATCTCGCGGCGGGCGTCGTCTGTATGCCGCCGATGTACGTCAACGTCGGCGCATACGTTGACGAGGGCACGATGATTGACAGCCACGCGCTCGTCGGCTCGTGCGCGCAGGTGGGCAAGCGCGTACACCTGTCGGCGGCGGCGCAGGTGGGCGGCGTGCTCGAACCCGTCGGCGCGTCGCCCGTGATCATCGAAGACGACGCGCTCGTCGGCGGCGGCTGCGGCATCTACGAGGGCGTGGTCGTGCGCGAACGCGCCGTGCTCGCCCCCGGCACGATCCTCACCGGCTCGACGCCCGTCTATGATCTCGTCCGCGAACAAATCTATCGCCGCACGGCGGATGCGCCGCTCGAAATTCCGGCGGGCGCGGTGGTCGTCCCCGGCTCGCGCGCCGTCGAGAGCGCGCGCGGGCGCGAGTGGGGGCTGTCGCTCTACGCGCCCGTCATCGTCAAATATCGGGACGAGAAGACCGACCGCGCCGTGCAGTTGGAGGACTATTTGCGTTGAGTTTTGAACCCGTCAAAGACGCCGGGGCGCGCACCTTCCAACCGGCGGCGCGGCTGCGCGGCATCGAGAAGAGTATGATTCGTCAACTCTTCGACCGCGCGCTTCCGGGCAGCATCAATCTCGGCCTCGGCGAACCCGATCTCCCGACGCCCGAAGTTGTTCGCCGCGCCGCCGTGCGCGTGATTCAAGAGGAGCAGAACGGCTACACCACGCACGCCGGTCTGCCCGCCCTGCGCGCGCTCGTCGCCGCCGATTACCCGCAACTCGAAGCGACGCCCGATCACGTGATCATCACCGCCGGTTCGCAAGAGGCTCTCTACCTCGCCCTGATGACGATTGTTGACGAGGGCGACGAGGTGCTGCTGCCCGACCCCGGTTTCGTCGCCTACCCGACCATCGTGCGGATGTGCGGGGGGCGTCCCGTCTTTTATCGTCTGCCCGCGCGCGACGAATTTGCGTTCGACGCCGGTGAGTTCCGTCGCCGTCTCACGCCGCGCACGAAGGCCGTCGTTTGTATCAGCCCGTCGAACCCGACGGGGCGCACGCTCTCGCGCCGAGACCTCGCGGCGATGGCCGACGCGCTCCGCGACACAAACGCTTACGTCATCAGCGACGAGATTTATCGTGAGATTTATTTCGGCGACGAACGCCCGGCCTCCGTCTCCGAAGCGCACGCCGCGCGCACGGTCGTCGTCGGCGGCCTCTCGAAGTCGATGAGCATGACGGGCTGGCGGGCGGGTTGGATGTGCGGCGCGGCGGAGGTCGTCAAAAGCGCGCTCGTCCTGCATGGCTACGTCACGACGTGCGCCTCGACCGTCTCGCAAAAGGCCGCGCTCGCCGCGTGGACGGATGAGGCCGAAGCCGCGCGCGCCGAGACGCGCCGCATCTTTCGCGCGCGCCGCGACGAACTTTTGTCGCTCATCACGAACGAACTAAAGCTGCGGGCGGTCGCGCCCGAAGGCGCGTTCTATTTGATGTTGGACGTGAGCGCGCACGGCCGCTCGCTGGAAGTGGCGGAGCAACTGCTCGCGCACCGCGTCGTCACCGTGCCCGGCGCGGCCTTCGGCGCGGAGGGCGAAGGCTACCTGCGCCTCTCCTTCTGCGCCGACACGGCGACGCTCGCCGAAGGCGTCAGGAGAATCAAGGAAGCGTTAGAATAGAGAATAGAGATGAGAAATGAGAGGTTAGAGGTCAGAGGTTAGAGGTCAGAGGTCAAAGGTTAGAGATTGGAAGCTATTTGAATGAGTCCCGTGAGGGACGATTGCTAATAGCCCGGCACTTTAGTGCCGGGGACAAGACAAGTTGAAAGATAATGAGAGAGTCCCGTAGGGACGATTGAATAGTGATAAACCTTCAACCGTCCCCACGGGACTCCGGTAAAAGAATCATTAACGATCCCCGGCCATAAATGACCGGGCTATTCTCAACTGTCCCTACGGGACAAAAACAGGTGAACTTTTAAGACAGTTTCTTAACTCGACTTTATCCATTCAAGCCGCATAGCAAAGCGCATCCATCAAGCGTTCTAACAATGCACGGTCTACTTTTACGCTGTCGGTTTTAGAACGCGACGTGCGAAAACCCACTTCGCGCCATAATTGCCGCCGAACTGTTGCCAGCGCATCCGAGAAGGTCGGCAACCGCTTGACGTACCATGCGGCTTGTCGCACGAACAACTTTTGCTTCTCACCGTAATGATGATGAGCCAGCAACGTGACTATCGAAAAGAGCGCCAGCACGGCCGGGGTCGTGCGCGCGATGGCTTTCTCCGACCACTGGCGTTGCGTCTCCATGCCGAGATGCGCGCGTGCCTCCTCGAAGGTGACTTCAACTTGCCAGCGTCTAACGAACCACCCAAGCATCTCGACCGGTTCACTTTCAAGGTTGGTCGAGAGCAAGGCTTGCGGCTTGAACTTCGCCAGCGGGTCTCTGACCAACACCCAGCGGATGGGAACCGGCGGCTTTCCCGTGTGATACCACACGGCCACTCCCGAAGCCACTTCAACCGCTCGCTCGCTGCCACCGTACCACCCGGCAACCGTATGCTGACGCCACACCGTCTGTGCGTCTTTGAGCACCGCCTCAAGCGTCGGCAGTCGTGCTCCCTTCAAGCGGGGTCGCCCATTCTGTCGCGGCTGGCGTGGTGGCGCAGGCTCATAGAGAGCGGCATCGAGGCGCAAGCGCGTAATCACCGTCATCTCCCGCCGCAGTGCCGCGAGCAGTTCGAGTGCGGCAAAACTGCTGTCAGCAACCACGACCATCTCGCGTTCCGGCAACCACCGCTTCACTTGCAGGAGCATCTGCCGCGCCCACGTGGTCAGCTTCTTATGGGGACGCGCGCGATCTTTGTAGTAGCGCTCGGACGGACACAGGCAAGTCAGGACGGGCAACGCCCACACTCTCTCCGCCCACGGGATGGGCACCGTCAGCATCAGGGACAGCCAACGCAAACCGCTCGCTTTGACGAAGTGGGAGTGCGAAGAGCGCACTGGGTCGCGGTAGATACCTTTGGCGTTGATGCGTTCTCCGCGCCGCCGCTCGATCGTGTCATCGATGGCAAAGACGAGTGCGCCCTCGGGCGCGAACTGCTTGATGAGCAACGACAGCAGGATGCGACTCGCCCGCAGCGAAGACCATCTGGCGCGGTTCAAGACGCGATGATAAGTCTGAAAGCGCCGCTCCTGACTCAAGCCGCAGACGCGCAACGCAGAGGTCACGGTGCGCTTGCCGGGCGAGAGGATCGCACCGACCAGCAGCACTTGCACGTGTTGCCAGACAGGCTTGGAAAACAAAGGAGCGAACGATACAATCACGCTCGTCAGTTCGGAAGGCAGTATGAGCATCGAAAGACCTCTCTTGGCGGAGTTGGTCAATCAGCTTACGCTGCCTTCCGTTTTATTTTCAAAGATCGAAAATGGATAAAGTCGAGCTTAAAGGGCGGAGGCCGGAAGAAAACAGTCTTCGCCAACCTCTAACCTCCGGCCTCTCATTCTTCAGGAGTTCTGGATGAGCAAAAAATTTCGCGTCGGCATACTCGGTGCGACCGGCACGGTCGGGCAGCGTTTCGTGGAACTGTTGGAGGGACATCCGCAGTTTGAAGTGACCGCGCTGGCGGCCTCGGATCGTTCGCAGGGGAAACCTTACCGGGAGGCGTGCGCGTGGCGTCTGCCGGGCGAGATGCCCGCGAGAGTCGGCGCGCTCGTCGTGTCCGCGCCGGAGCCGCCGCTCGATTGCGACCTCATTTTTTCCAGTCTTCCCGGCGAGATGGCGCGCGCCACGGAAGACGCCTTCGCGCGCGCGGGCTACCCCGTCATCAGCAACTCGTCGGCCTTCCGCATGGACGAGGACGTGCCGCTCCTCATCCCCGAGATCAACCACGAACACCTCGCGCTCATCGAAACTCAACGGCGCACGCGCGGCTACGAACGCGGCTACATCGTCACCAACCCGAACTGCTCGACCATCATGCTCGCGCTCGCGCTCGCGCCGCTCCACGCGCGCTTCGGCGTCCGTTCGTGCGTGGCGACGACGATGCAGGCTCTCTCCGGCGCGGGCTATCCCGGCGTCGCGTCGCTCGACGTGGCGGATAACCTGCTGCCTTACATCGGCGGCGAAGAGGAGAAGATCGAGAGCGAGACTTTGAAGATTCTGGGTCGGATGGGGGAAGCGCGTGTGGAACTCGCGGACATGCGTGTGAGCGCGCAATGTCATCGCGTCAACGTGTCGGACGGCCACTACGGCGCATTGCGCGTCAAGCTCGTGCGCGCGGCCGGGTTGGAAGAATTCACCGACGCGCTCGCCTCATTCAGCGCGCTCCCGCAGGAACTCCGGCTCCGCTCCGCGCCCGCGCGCCCCATCATCGTGCGCGACGAGCAGGATCGCCCGCAGCCGCGCCTCGACCGCGACGCGGGCGGCGGCATGAGCGTCAGCGTCGGGCGCATCCGCCCGGATGCCGTCATGGACTATCGTTTCGTCGCCCTCAGCCACAACACCGTGCGCGGCGCGGCGGGCGCGGCCATTCTCAACGCCGAACTGCTGGCCGCCACAGGCCGCCTCGTCTAACGACTCGCTTCCGCTCTCGACTTCATAAAACTCAACACTTCACGCACGAACCGCTCCGGCATCTCTTCCTGCGGGAGGTGCCCGCAAGCGTCGAAGACGACGAGTTGCGATTCCTTGATCCGCGCGTGCAGCCGCCGTCCGTCCTCCAACAAGTTCAGGCGATCCTCCGCGCCCCAGATCAGGAGCGTCGGCTGTCGGATTTGATCCAGACCGCGTTCGATGCGCGTGTAGTCGCGCCCGTCGCGCACGAGCCGCGCCGCGCGTTGCCCGTTGCGCGTGCGGAGCGGGCGGTAGTAGGCCGCGACGCGTTCGTCCGTCACCTTCGAAGCGTCGTGGAAACTTTTGCGCAAGCCCTCGCGCACGAGCGAGTCGGAGGTGAGCGCGAGCGCGGCCGTCGCCCCGCCGAGGTAAGGCCAGCGCACGTAGGCGGGCGCGAGCGAGCCGCCGCGCGTCTCGGTGAAGGCGGACGAGCCGACGAGGACGAGGCCGTCCACGCGCTGCGGGTAATTGATCGCGCCCGCGAGCGCGACCGCGCCGCCCATCGAACTGCCGCACCACACGGCGCGCTCGATCCCCAGTTGATCCAACAGGCGCACGACGAGCGCGGCCTGCGCCTCCGGGCTGTAATCGCCGTCAGGCTTCGCCGTGAAGCCGAAGCCTTTCAGATCGAGCGCGACGACGCGAAACTCCCGCGCGAGTTGATCGAAGACATCCGCCCACGAATAGGTGGAGGAGTTGTTGCCGTGAATCAGCACGAGCGCGCGCCCTCGCCCCCGCTCCTGATAGTGGACGCGCCCGACGCCTTCCACGTCCGCGAAGCGGCTCGCGGCGGCGTGCGGGACGACGGCGCGAAACTCCTCGAAGTTGAGATCGGCCGGGCGCGAATACCAGAAGACGGTGAAGGCCGCCGCCGCCGCGACGATGAGGAGAAGAAGGAAGCGCAGTAGTTTTTTCATGGCGGCTGTCCGGCGCGGCGCGCAGGGGCGCGCGTCAGCGAAGGCTCGGATCGATCAACGCTTTGACGACGCGGCCGGAGGCGACATCGGCGAGCGCGTCGTTCGCCCGGTCGAGGCCGTAACGCGAGAGTTTCATCAGCGACCATGGGCGCGAGCGCGCCGCGTCGGCCATCAGTTGCGCGCCGCGATAGAAGTGCGAGAAGTCCGAACCCCAACAGCCGCGCATGTCGAGATGCTTGCGGTTGAGGTCGAGGTGCGGGTTGAACGAAACCTCGCCGTGATCCGTGTATTGCCCGACGATGCAGACCCGCCCCGCGTCGCGCGTGTAGCGCATCGCCTGCGCCACCGCGATGGGCGCGCCCGTCGCTTCGATCGTCACGTCCGCGCCGCGTCCCCCGGTCTGTTCCAACACCCAACGGGCGCGCTGTTCGTCGTCGTGCGTCTCGATGTCGAGCGTCGCGGACGCGCCGACGGTGCGCGCCGTCTCAAGCCGCGCGGCGGGCGCGCCGATGCAGAGAACGCGGAGCGCGCCGCGCATCGAAGCCAGGATACATGCGGAGAGTCCGACGGGGCCGCTGCCGAGCACGAGCACGGTGTCGCCGATCTCCACGCCCGCGCGTTCCACGGCGTGCAGCGCGGTCGGCAGAGCGCAGCCGCCCGCCATGAACGTCCCGGCGTCCGTATCGTTCAAGCGCAGCACGCGCGTGCCGGGCTTGAGGTAAACCTTCTCCGCCCAGCCGCCGGAGAGTCCGTCGGCGAGGCCGTAAGTGATGCCGTAAACTTTGCGCGCGGGGCAGCGCGTCGAAGACTTGGCGACGAGACAATGCCAGCAGGCATGGCAAGTTCGATGCACGTCGAGAAAGGTCACGCGGTCGCCTTCGGCGAAGGGCTGCCCTTCAACGTCCGACAGACGCCCGCGAATCTTGCCGAGCCGCCCCACCGAGACGTGGCCGGGGATGAGCGGGTAAGGCACGCCCTGAAGCCGCCCCTGCTGCAAATGCACGTCCGTGCCGCACACCTCGGAGAGTTCCACTTCGAGCAGCGCGGAGTCCGGTTCCAACTCCGGCTCCGCCACCTCGCGCACCTCCACGGGCGCGTGCGGCGCGGGTATGAGTGCGACGCGTACCGTGCTCACGACGCTTCGACCTCAAGATAGCCCTCGCCCATGAAGCGGCACTCGCCGCCGACGCGCACGTCCGTGATCTCTTCGCCCTCGCGCGCGATCCTGATCTTGATGAAACTCGGACGCCCCATCTCGATCCCCTGCTCGCTCGTGATGTCCGCCCAGCCATCGCACCGGACGACGCCGTGGCGAACGAGATAACAGCCGAGCGGCCCGCTCGCGCCGCCCGTCGCCGGGTCTTCCCAGATGCCCATGCCCGGCGCGAACATGCGGCTATGCACGGTGGAACCGGCAAACTCCACCTCGCGCGTGAAGACGAACACTTCCGGCGGGACGACCGCCCGGAGCTTGCTCTCCCACACGTCAACCCGAAACTTGATGTTCCGCACCGCACGCAAACTTTTCACGGGCACGTAGAGAAACGGCACGCCGCACGAGACGACTTCGACCAGCAGATTCGTATCCGCGATCTCTTCCGGCTCGATTGAAAGCATCTCGGCCACCGCCTGCAAGTCCGCGACGCGCGCGCCGAAGACCGGCCGGGGTTGCCGCATCTCGATGAAGCGCGCCGCGCCTTCCCGCCATTCGATGCGGACGGGGATCGTGCCGACGCCCTCTTCGAGTTTGATCTCCGTCTCCGCGCCGTCCGCGCCGCGCGCGATCATGTGCTCGCGCGCGAGCACGTAGGTCGTCCCGATTGTGGGGTGCCCGGCCATCGGCAGTTCCTGCCCCGGCGTGAAGATGCGCACGCGATAGTCGTTCGCGGCGTCGTCCGGCGGCAGCACGTAGGTCGTCTCCGACAGGTTCAACTCTTTGGCGATGGCCTGCATCGTCTCCGTCCCGACGCCGCGCCCGTTCGTAAAGACCGCCAGCGGGTTGCCGCCGAACTGCCGGTCGGTAAAGACATCAACGAGGTGATAGCGTAGTTTTCGCAAGCCTTTTCTCTCCATCCGCGAGGCGGCGCGATGCCGCCCGCCGCTCCGTTCAAATCATCCTCCGCAGACTATTCCGCGAGGCCGTCCAACGCCTGCGCGAAATCTTTGAGCAGGTCAACTTCGTCTTCCAGCCCGACCGAAACGCGCACGAGGTTGTCGCCGATGCCGAGCGCGCCGCGCTGCTCGTTCGACAGTTGCAGCCCCCACATCGCCGCCGGATGCACGACGAGCGTTTCGTAGCCGCCGAGGCTCGCCGCGTTGACGCCCAACTTGAGCGCGCCGATGAACCGTTCCGCCGCGCCGAAGCCGCCGCGCACTTCCACTCCGAGCATGCCGGTGAAGCCGCTCATCTGCGCGCGCGCGAGCGCGTGCTGCGGGTGCGATTCGAGTCCGGGATAGTGGACGCGCTCCACCCGCGGGTGCTTTTCGAGGAAGCGCGCCAGCGCGAGCGCGTTTTGGTTGTGCCGCTCGACCCGCAAACCGAGCGTGCGCAGGCCGCGCAGCAGCAGCCACGCATCGAAAGGCCCCAGCACCGCGCCCGCCACCAGCCCGAACTTCCAAGCCCGCTCGACGAACTCGCGCCCGCCCACCACGACGCCCGCCGTGATGTCGCTGTGCCCGCCGAGATATTTCGTCGCGCTGTGGACGCACACGTCGATGCCAAGCTCCAAAGGGCGTTGGTTGACGGGCGTGGCGAACGTGTTGTCAACCATCGTCGTGATCTTCCGCTCGCGCCCCAGAGCGGCGACGGCGCGGAGGTCTGTGATGCGCATGAGCGGGTTGGTCGGCGTCTCGATGTAGATGAGCTTCGTCTCGGGGCGCACGGCCTCCGCGAAATCGGCCGCGTCCGTCTGCGCGACGAACGTGTGCTCGATGCCCCAGCGCGGCAGCAACTCCTCGATGAGCGTCGTCGTGCCCGCGTAGAGATTGCGCTGGGCGACGACGTGGTCGCCCGCGCGCAAGTTGCAGAGCATCGCCGTGAAGATCGCGCCCATGCCGGAGGCGGCCAGGAGCGCGGCCTCGCCGCCTTCGAGCGCGGCGATAACGGCCTCGGCCTGCTTGTGCGTCGGGTTGCCGTAGCGCGTGTAAAACTCCGCGGGACGCGTGGCGGCGGCGATCTCAGCGAAGTGCTCGGACGAGTCGGCGTGAAAAGTCGAAGTCTGCCAGATCGGCGAACTGACGGCGTGCGTCCGGTTGTGTTCGCGCGAGGCATGCACGGCCTTCGTCTGCATGCCTTCCCATTCGTCTCGGTCGTCGTGTTTCATCGCGCCCCCTTCGTCAAACTTCAACTCGTCTCACACTCTTCGACCGCCGCGACCGTTGCCACCGCCTGCAACTCTTTCTTCTTGCGCGTGATGATGAGCGCGATCCCCGACATGATGCCGAGCGCGCCGGCGGCCGTGCGCCACGTCAGGCTTTCTCCGAGGACGAGCCAGCCGAGGAAGACCGCGATGGGCGGCGTGACGAGCGGGATCAGCATCGTCTTCGTCACGTCCATGTTGCGCACGAGCCAGTAGAACATCAGGAAGGCGACGGCCGAGCCGACAAGCGCGAGATACAGGAGCGACATCACGGCGAGCGGCGTCCAGCGAAACGCGAAGGGGTTGCCTTCGAGCGTCGCCCCGAGCAGGAGCAGCGGCACGAGGCCGCAGATCATCTGTCCCGCCGCCAGCGCGGCCGGTTCGATGTGGCGTGCGCGCGCTTTCACCAGCACGTTCGAATAGGCCACGCCGAACGCGCCGACGACGATGGCCGCGCTCCCCGCCAGCGCGGACTTGCCGTCCTCCACGCTCGCCTGATCCGAAAAGATCAGCCCCACGCCCGCGATGCCGAGCGCGATGCCGCACACCTTCCAGAGCGTGATGCGTTCGTCCGGCAGGTAGTAGTGGGCGATCACGAGACCGAACGCCGGGATGATGGTTTGCAAAATGGCCGCCAGGCCGGAAGAGGTGCGCTGCTCGCCCCAGAACAGCAGGCCGTAGTTGACGGCGAAGGCCAACACGCCCGTCAGGGCGATGAGCAGCCAGTCGCGCCGGGCGCGCGGCAGCGGCACGCGCCGGACGACGATCACGCAGACGAGGACGCACGCGGCCACGACGAAACGCACGCCCGCGAAAGTGAAGGGCGGCAAGTCCTGTAGGCCGAGTTTGATGAACAGCCACGTCGAACCCCAGATCAAACTCAGCAACAACCAGACAACCACGGGTCTACTCATTGAATATCCTGCTCGCTTGAAATTAACTCCAGACCGCGCGTCGGCAAAGACGCCGAAAGTTACCGCCGCGACACGAAGGCGCGGCGGTTAAACGATCTCACCCGCCCGGCTCCGCCCAGTAGTCCGGCCGCTCTATGGTCGCCGGGTCGTGTCGCTCCATCCAGCGTTCGGGACGCTGTAATTCGTGGAAGCCCAGACGCCGGTAAAGTTCGTGCGCGTCTTTCGTCGCCAGCACCCAGCGGCGAAAGCCCTGCAACTCGGGATGCGCGATCATCACTTCGCCGAGCCATTTGCCCAGGCCGCGCCCGCGAAATTCGTCTATCACGAACACGTCCGCGATCCACGCGAACGTCGCGTAATCCGTGATCACGCGCGCGAATCCTACTTGTCGCTCGCCGCGATAGACGCCGAACGCCAGCGAATGCTCGATGGAGCGTTCGACCGCTTCGCGCGGGCGACCCTGCGCCCAGTAAGACGACCCGCTCAGGAACTCGTGAATCAATTTCACGTCCAGCCGCGCGCGATCCGTGCTGATCACATATTCGTCCCGTCGCCATTCCCGACTCATCTCGCGTCTCCTTTCGGCCTCCCGGCCGACGCCCTCTATTCGCGCTCTCGGCCGCCGCGCGCGTAATGCGACACGTGCTGCGGCGGCTCCGTCCCCGGCGGGAGGCGCGGATCGGCAACCGGCCGACCGGCCGCCACCCGCAGCGGCACGACGCCCGCCCAAACCGGCAACTCGTAATCCTCCTCGTCATCCACCGGCGGCCCCGTACGCACCTTGGCCGACGCTTCCGCGAGCGGGAGCGCGAGCACCAGCGTCGCGCGCATCTCGCCCTCCGTCGGTTGCCGCACCTCCGCCCAGCGACCCGGCGCGAGGTGTTCCGTCAACGCGCGCAACGCTTCCCACTTCTCCGCCCCCTCTTCGACCACGACGGCACGACCGAAGACCACCACCGACCTGTAGTTCATCGAATGATGAAAAGCCGAACGCGCCATCACCATCCCATCGACGAGCGTCACCGTCACGCATATCTCAATGCCCTCGCGCAGCGTGCGCAGCATCCGGCTCGCCTGCGCGCCGTGCAGGTAAAGCGTGTCGCCCGCGCGCCCATAACCCGTCGGGATGACGAACGGCTGCCCCTCGACCACGAAGCCGACGTGGCACACCAACCCCTCATCCAAAATTTGATAGACGCCCGCGCGCCCGTACTCGCCCCGCTTCGGCAGACGCTTCAACGCGCTCCGCCCCGTCGGCGTAAAACTATCCATCGCTTTTCACCTCTCCGCCCGTGAGCGAACAATTTTCGACGTTTACGTCTCCAACCACCGGATTGGCCTCTTCCCGGCGCGCATTGGCCTTTCCCGTTTCGCCGCAATCCCGGGCATTTGTGCTATCTTATGCCCCGTCGCGTGAATTACAAATAGCCAATTTGCGATTGGCCTTGAACTGCTTGTAAACGATGAACTACGCCAGGTTGAAATTCAAGCGCAATGATGCGCGCTCGCTCTACAGCCAGTTGGTGGAAGCTCTGGATTCCGCCATCGAGCGCGAAGAACTCACGGCGGGCACGCGCCTCCCCTCCGAGCGCGCCCTGGCCGCGCAACTCAAGCTCAGCCGCACCACGGTGGCGGGAGCTTACCGCGAACTCGAAGCGCGCGGTCTCGTGCGCAGCCACGTCGGGCGCGGCACGTTCGTCTGCGCTCGCGCGGAACCGGCCGACGCGCCCTTCGCGTGGCGCGGCAAAGTCTCCGCCTTCGCCCAACAGAGCGCAGACCCCGCCCTGCGCAATCTTCATCTCGACACGATGAACTCGCGGCTCATCTCTTTCGCCGCCGGTATCCCCGCCATCGAATGCTTCCCGCTCGCCGATTACCGGCGGCTCCTGGAACAGGTGTTGAAAGAGAGCAGCGACGCCGTGCTCGGCCTGGGGCCGACCGAAGGGCAAGCCCCTCTGCGCAAGGCCATCGCCGCGCGCGCCGGAACGCGCCCCGAACGCGTGCTCATCCTCTCCGGCTCGCAGCAGGGACTCGATCTCATCGCGCGCTGCCTGATCGACGCGGGCGATACGGTCGTGCTGGATCGTCCCGGCTACGTCGGCGCGATCCAGACGTTTCGCGCGGCGGGCGCGAAACTCGTCGGGTGGGACACGGTGCGCGGCGACCTCGACGAACTCGAAGACCTGTTCCTGCGCTACCGCCCGAAGTTGCTCTACACCAACCCGACCTTTCAAAACCCGACGGGCAAAGTCTTCAGCTTGCGCGAGCGGCGCGACCTGCTGCGTCTCGCCGTGCGCTACCGCATCCCCGTCGTCGAAGACGACCCTTATCGCGAAACCTACATGGACGCCGCGCCCCCGCCGCCCACCCTCTACGAACTCGACGAGCACAACATCGTCATCCATCACAGCACCTTCTCCAAATCACTCGCGCCCGGCCTGCGGCTCGGCTGGCTGGCCGCCTCGGAGTACGTGGTGGATCAACTCGCGCTCATCAAGCAGCGCGAGAATTTGTTCACGGAAGGCTTGAGCCAGTTGGTCGTCGCCGAGTTGATCCGCAGCGGTCTGTTCGACGAACACCTCTCGAAACTCAGGCGCGAACACGCGCGCCGCCGCGACCGCATGAGCGACGCGATCGCGCGACACCTGCCCGCCAGATTCCTGACCTTCGCGCGGCCGAAAGGCGGCCTCTACTTCTGGTGTCGGCTGGGGCACGGGTTGAAAGGGCGGCAGTTGCTGCAACAAGCGACGACGGCGGGCGTCGTCTTCGCCAACGGCGAGATTTTCTACGCGGACGAGGCCGGGGCGCACGAACTGCGTCTCTGCTTCGCAAGCCAGACGGTGGACAAGATCGAGGAAGGAATCAAACGGCTGGCCGCGAGTCTCACGCTCGGGCGCGAACAAGACGCGCCGCGCGCGGAGAGTTTGATGCCGATGGTCTGAGCAAACTCTCGCAGGCCGCGCCGCCCGTCCAGACGAACAAGCGAGGTCGGCCTCGGCCGCGAAGAGGCGAGCGCGGGCACGCCGCCCGCCGGGAGCGTCGAACCGCTCGCCCGTCGCGCTTCACCGAATTCTAATCACTGAATTTTAATCAACGCTTTGTTGCCCGGCGTGCCGCGCAGGTTGAGGCTGATCGAGACATCGCCCGCTCCGGCCAACTCGTCCGGCAGGGTGACGATCACTTGCGTCACCCGTTCAAACTCGGGAAACTTGCTCACGTATTCCACGGTCAGCGGATAGATTTTGTTTTGAGCATCCTCAGCCTGCGCCGTCAACACCGTCTGCGGCTCGCCCGGCGCGAGATTCACGTTGGCGGCAAAGAGCATCACCCGCGTGCGCCCGTCGCCGCTGAAGTTGTGGCTTGAGTTGACGGCGAAAGGCTCGCGCGTGCGCGTCACGGAATCGAGCGCGACGGCGCGGGTCGAATTCCATTCCGTGAGAAGTTGCGGCGTGGTGACGAAGTTCGTCTTCGGCCGGAGCACGAACAATCCCTGCTCGATGCCGCTGACCACGACGAGGCCGCTTTTGAAGAACGGGTAATTGCTCCACGCGCCGTTATAGGTTGCCACATCGTCAACGGGATAGATGTCGAAATAGCCGACCTCCTGAAGCTCGGCCGTGGCCGCGTGGCTGATGTCGAGCACGCGCAGGCCGCTGCGGTAGTTGGCTTGATAAGCGTAGCGGCCGAGGATGTACTGGTTGTGGTCGATCGCCGTGCTCGTGCCTTCGTGGACGCCCGTGACGGAGGGCGCGTCCAGGTCGGAGACGTTGAAGATGTGTGTGCGCGTCTTGGATTTGAGCTGTTGCTCATCGAATTCGTCGTCCACTAAAAACAGGGAGTGGTCGTCGGTCAGCCAACCCTGATGCGTGTAGCCGTTGCCGGGATAAGTGGTGCGCGAGAGCAGCCGCGGCGATTTCTTATCGGTGACATCCACGATGGTCAGAGTGTCTTCGTTGGAGTTGAAGCAAACCTCGCGGTTGCGGTAGGCCGCGTCCGCGCCGCGATACACGACGCATTGCGCGTCGTGCGTGTAGCCGTCGGCATCGAAGCAGCCCGCGTAGGTCGGTTGGGCGGGGTTGCGCACGTCGATCATGTGCAGGCCGCGCGCGCACTTGTTGGCGGCGGCGTCCGTGTAAGCTGTCACGCCGTTGATGTAAGCAAAGCCCGTCTCTTCGTTGAGCGTGATCGTGTGCGCGCGGCTAAAGCCGTTGTAGTGCGCCGTTTCAGAAAACGTGGCGGGCGCGGCGGCGACACTACGCAATTGAGTCAGGTCGAAGACCTGCATGCCGTGATTCGCCGCTTCGCTCACGATGAAGGCGTGGTTGGCATAGACCTTAATCGCGCGCCACGACGAGGCGACGCTATGCGTGGGCAGGTTGCCGAGGTAGACGGGGTGTTCGGCGTCGCTGATATCGACGAAGGCGGTTCCATTGGAGCGACCCATGAGCGCGTATTCTTTGTTCGTGAGAGGGTCAGTCCAGCCCCAGACATCGTTGCCCGTCCCGCCGCCGATACTGTCCAGCGGGAGGAATGAAGCGAGGTCGATATTGTGACAGGGGAACGTGCCCGCCATGCCGTTCACGCACGGCATCGAACTCATCGCCGACAACGCCTGGTTGTTCAATTGCCCGTTGCCGCCCTCGCCGAAGTGTTTCTCGCCGTCGTGCGCCGCCCCCGCGGGCGGCAGCGACACGAGCAACGCCAGCGCGCACGAACACGACAGTAAGAAGATTAACGCGGATAACTTTTTGCTCTTCATTTTTTTACTTCTTGGGATTGTTTACTTCCCTGACAAGACCCAAACTTATTTCATTGCCGCCCGCGCGGCCTTCGCGCGAAGCGTCATCGCGCGCCGCTATTTTTCCTCCGGCGGAAGCGGGTGCATCGTATCGAGCGCGAGCTTCCAGCGGCCGCCGCTCGCGCCGTCGCGCTTCCAGACGCGCACATAGTAGCCCTTCTCCGCCCGCGTCGTCACCGTCGTCGCAGGCTGCGACGGCGTTGATCAACTCCCGATCCGTTCGCAACAAAAGCGCGGGCGCGGTTCCGGCGCGCGGGCGCGACTCGTTCAGCGCACCGTGTTCCAGACGAAGGTGAAGGCGGGTTCGCTGCGGTCGGAGAGAAACGACCAGCCGTGCGCGCCGGGTGCGAGCGTGTACTCGTGCGCGACGCCGGCCGCTTTCAGCACGGCCGAGAGTTGCGCGTTGCCGCGCTCGAAGCCGTAGCGGTCGCTCTCGCCGATGTCGAAATAAATCTTCAGACGCTTGATCGCAGCGGCGTTCGTGCGCGCCAGGTGGAGCGGGTTGTTGGCCTGAAAGAACGCGGGGTCGGGCGGCAGGCCGAAGAGTTTCGTCGCCAGGTCGTAGCGATACTTCGCGCCGCGATCTTCGGGCGACTTAGGCGGCTGCGGCAGTTCGTCGAAGAGGGCGGCACTGTGCGCGGCGACGCCCGCGAAGAGTTCCGGGTGTTTGAAGGCGATCAGGAGCGCGCCGTAACCGCCCATCGAGATGCCTTCGATGAGGCGCGAGCGCGGCGCGGGCAGCGTGCGGTAAGTCTTGTCCACGAAGGGCAGGAAGTCCTGGACGATGGCGTCTTCGTAGCGCGTGCCGTCGTGCGCGTTGAGGTAGAAGCTGTTCGCGCCGTAGGGGATGGCGACGATAAACTCGCCCACCTTCGAGGCCGCGCGCAGGGCTTCGAGTTTCGCCTCGATGCAGCGGCTCTCCCAATCGCGTTCGTCGTTGTTGAGGCCGTGCAGGAAGATGACGAGCGGGTACCGCTGCGAACGCCGCCGGTCATACGAGGGTGGGAGCGAGACGGCGTAGCGCACGTTTCGACCGAGACTCGCCGACGGGAACTCCGCGTACTCGATGCGCCCGGCCGACGGGTTGTTACTTCGTTTCTCGGCGGGCGCGGCAGGCTGCGCAGGCTGCGGCGCGGGCGTCGGGCGCGGAACTTGCGCGACACACGCGCACGACAACAGCAGCAGTACACTCTTCAAGAGCAGCAACGAGCGGCACGCGCCGCCGCCCGGGCGCATCCACAGCGTCGCCGCCCTCGCCGTGATTTTTTCGCCGCCGTACTTCATAGCTCTTAACTCGAATCCCCTGGTGCGCTAACCGCTCTCGGCCGCCGTCAGATTTTTTCGGCGGGCTTCGACGGAAAGTGGTTCAGGCCGAGCCGCGCGGCCGTGCGGTCGCTCAGATCGATCATCGCGGCGGCGTTGATGGCGGCGGCGATGCAGATCGTCTCGCTGATCTCTTCGCGCGACGCGCCGAGGGCGAGCGCCTTCTTCATGTGGCCGTCGATGCACCCGTCGCACTTCGCCACGAGCGAGGCGGCGATGGAGATCAACTCCTGCACTTTCGGGTCGAGGATGCGCCGCTCCGGCGTGTAGTACAACTCTTTGTAGTACGCGCCGTAGACCTTCTTCATGCGCGGTTCGAGCATGGAATAGGAGTTCGTCGCCTCGTCCTCGGCCACCGGGATCAAACGGCCGGTGTCGAGTTTGACGCCTTCCGCGTCGGCCACGGCGTCGTTGAGGGCGGCGACGGAGGCATTCGCACCGTTCGCGCCCGCCTCGGCCGGATTCTTTTCACTCATGTCAGTTCTCCTCTCGGCAACTCACGCTCAAGCGATCTATTGGAGCGTGAGTTCTTCTGTCAGCGTGCGGTCGCCATAGTGAATTTTGATCGAGACGGTCTTGCCTGTCTTGTCCGCCCTCTTCATTTAATCGGACTTCCTTTTACGTCAAAACGCCGGTGACTTAAGGTTTCCGCCTGGCTCTAGAGTTGATACGTGGCGGTCGCCGTCGCGGTTTCAGGACGACGGGGGGCGCGGCGGTCGTGCGATTGCCTCGACAAACTCGTCCACGGCCTTGACGTAACTTTCCGGCGACTCGTCGTAGGCGTGTCCGTGCGTCGCGCCCTCGACGATAAATTTGCGTTTGCCCGCGCTCGTCGCCGCCGCGTAGAGCGGTTCGAGCACGGTGGCGGTCGGCATCCGCACGTCCTTCGTGCCGCCGATGAAGAGAATGGGGCGCGATATTTTTCCCGTCGCCAGCCGGAGATCGTAAGCCTCCGCCGCGAAGTTCAAACGCCACGAGGTCAACTTTATCAAGAGCGTCGCGAAAGGAAAAGTCGGCAAGCCGATCAGCTTGACGTGGTGGCGCGCCGTGTCGGCGAAGGAGAGAAAACTCGACTCGGCGACGACGGCCAGCAATTTTTCGTCCCCGATTTCAGAGGCCGCCAGCAGCGTCGCCGCCGCGCCCATCGAGACGCCCATCAGCACGATGAAGTCTTCGGGAGCGCGGGCGCGGACGAAGGAGAAGGCCGCGGCCACGTCGTGCCGCTCGTCGTAGCCGATGGTGGAAAACTCGGCGGGGCTGCCGCCGTGTCGCCGGAGGTCGTAGAGCAGCACGCCGTAGCCCGCGCGCCGGAGGGCGAGGCCGCGTTCGAGCATCTCGTAACGCGAGCGAAACAGCCCGTGCGTCAACACGAACGTGACGCCTCGCCCCTCCTGCGCCCCGCTCGCCGGAAGATACCAACCGGCGAGCGTGTTGCCGTCGGTGGAAGTGAAAGAGACGGCCTCGAAGTTTGCGCCGTGCGCGGCGGGCGTGTCGGTGCGGTCGCGCTCGCCGGGGCGCGTGCCCGCCTTCGTGATGGCGAAACTCAAGAGCCACGGCAAGCCGACCGAGACGAGCACCACCAGCGCGAGCGCGACGGCGACGAGCTTGCGCGCGATGTTCCGGCCGCTGAAGCGACGACGCGCGCGTCCGTCTTTTTCATCAACCAGCGCGGCGCGCCCACCGTCGCCGCCGTCGTCTTCGTTGCTTCCGGCCGCGCCGCGTGCGGAAACGTCGTCCGGGCGCATTGGGTCGTCGCCCGTGCGCGCGGCTGTTCGGTCGTCGTGCGGGTCTGCGAGTTTGCGCATGCTGAGCGTTGCGCCGAGCGTGAGGGCGGCGCACATCGCGCCGACGCCCGCCAAGCCCCAACGCGGGTAGAGGCGCGCGCCCGCCGCGACCGCGAGCGCGATGCCGAGTTGCGACGCGCCGTTGCGCAAGGCCACGTAGGTGGCGCGCTCCGAGGCGGCGACGAGTTCGGTGACGAGCGCTTGCAGCGGCGCGACGCGCAGGGCGGCGAGAAAGGCCGTCGCGCAGATGATCGCCCAGAGCCGCGCGCCCCACGAGAAGGTCGGCAGCACGAGCACCAGAAAAATCATCAACGCGCTGCTCCAGATGGCGATGCGGCGTTTGCCGTAACGGTCGGCGAGCAGGCCGCCGAGCGCGCCGCCCGCCACCGCGCCCGCTCCGGCCAGCGCGTAGATCAGCCCGACTTCGCGCGCGCCCGCGCGGAACGCGTCCGAGAGCCACGTGCCGAGATAAGTCGTCAGGCCGACGAGTCCGCCGGAGACGAAGAACGCGCTGACGATGCCGCGTCGCGTCGAGCGCGAGCGCATCGCCAGACGCCACAGCGACGCGCGCCCCGTCGTCGCCGCTCCGCCGGTTTTCTCGCGTCGCCCGTCGGGTAGTTGAGGCGGCGGCTCAGGCTGTTCTCTCCGCGCGTCGGCGGTGGGCGCGCCCGCCGTTTCGTCGCGCGTCGCGCCGCTCGCGCCCGGCAGCGGAAACCGCCGCACGAGCAGACCCGCGAGCGCGACGAGGACGGCCGATGCGGCGAACACCACGCGCCAACCGAAACGCCCCGCGAGCCACGCGCCCACGGGCACGCCGAGCACCGGCGCGAGAAAATATGCGACGGCCACGCCGCTCATCTGCTTGCCGCGCCGCGCGTAGCTGGAAGCGTCCGCGAGCGCGGCGATCACGAGCGCGCTCACGAGTCCGCCGGCCAACCCGGCCAGCGCGCGCGCCGTCCAGAAGAGGGCGACGTGCGGCGCGAAGGCCGCGAGCGCGTTCGCCGCGACGAAGATTGCCGCCGCCCCCGGCAACCAGCGCACCGGATCGACGCGCCCCGCGCTCCGGCCGAGCAAGAGCGCGACGGCCGCCGCCGCCAGCGCGTAGACCATCACGCTCGCCGCCACGCTCGTCTTCGCGCTGCCCAGCCCCTCGGCGATCTGCGGCGTGATGGCGGCGACGACTTGCGAGTCAACCAGCGCGACGAGCATCAACAGGCACGCGCACACGGCGGCGAGGCGCGCCGAAGGCTGCGCGGTATCGTCTTCGTAAACAGTGGTTGACATAAAAAGCGGCGGTCGGCGCGTCGGCTGAATTTTTTAGTAGCGCGAAAACTTGATCTGTCCGAGGTTGTCTCGCATCTTCGCTTGCGTCACACGTCTTGTCAACTTCAACTTTCGCGCCGCGCGCCGTGCGCCTCCGTCGCCCGCGCGCGCGCTCCGGGAGAGGTTATAATCGGCGGGCGGAGGCGAACCCGGATTGCCGACGAACAACTTTCAACGCGAGAGACGCGGAGACGTGCGAGACCTTGATGCAGAGAAACTTTAACTGGCGCGCGGGCGTGGCGGCGGCCGTCGCCATGATGTTGCTCGCGCTGCTCCCGCAAGCGCACCTGTGGTACGCGCGCGGCGGCGATTGGCAGGGCGCATATGCCTCTTTCGACGGCGACGAGGCGGCCTACGCCGCCTATCTCGCCGCGCTCATCGAAGGCCGCCCGCGCCTGAACGATCCTTACGCCGGGGTAGACCACGCGGCCGGCGCGCCGCTCGCCGAATCCCTCTTCTCGATCCAGTTCGCGCCCGCTTACGCGCTCGCGCTGCCCGCCCGCGCGCTCGGCCTCGATGCTTCCGCCGTCCTTATCGCACTCAGCCCCCTCGTCGCCTTCGCCGCCACGCTCGCGCTTTTCTGGTTGCTCGCGCTGCTTCTCGCGGACGCACGCCTCGCGGCCTGTGGCGCGATCATCATCCTGTGCCTCGGCGCGCTCGCCTCCGGACAGGCGACGCTCGCGCCGCTCGTCAGATGGCAAGCCTCTCACGCATACCTGCCCTTCCTGCGTCGCTACGTGCCCGCGCTGCCCTTCCCCTTCCTCTTCATCTTCTGCGCGCTCACCTGGCGCGCGCTCGCCGCCGCGTCGCGGCGCGCCGCCGTTTCGTCTGCCGTCGCTGCGGGCGCGACGTTCGCCCTGCTCGTCTACTCCTATTTTTATCTGTGGACGACCGCCGCCGCCTGGTTCGCCTGCCTCGCCCTGCTCCGCCTCGCCGCGCGACAAAGAGACGACGAGACGCACGACGCAAAAGTTTTTCTGACCACGGGCGCGCTCGCCTGCGCGTCGCTCGCGCCCTACGCCGTGCTGCTCGCGCGGCGCGGCGCGACGATGGACAAGGTGCAGGTGTTGCAGTTCACCCGCGCGCCCGACCTCTTTCGCGCGCCGGAGATGGTCGCGCTGGCCGCGCTCGTCCTGCTCGCTCTCGGCCTGTGGCGCGGGAAGCGGCGCGCCGCGCGCGACCCGGCGTTTCTCTTCGCCGCCTCGTTCGCGCTCACGCCCTTCCTCGTCTTTAACCAGCAACTCCTCACCGGGCGTTCGCTGCAACCCGTCCACTACGCCGATTATGTCTTGAACTATCTCGCGCTCCTCGCGCTCACGCTCGCCCTCGCGCTCTGCGTCCGGCGGCGAGACGAAAGCGACGCGGCGACGGCGACGGCGACAATGCACGGCTGCCCGTCCGCGCCGCGCCGCTTTTTGTCGTCGTTGCGCCGCGCCCCGGCGCGCGTGTTCTTCTGCGTCGCGCTCGCGGCCTACGGTTGGGCGGCGTTTGAGTTGGCCGCGACGGCGCGCCGGTTCGCGCCCGTCAACCGTGCGCGCGACGAACAGGCGCGCGTCGCTCTGCGCCTGGCGGAGTTGGCGCGCGCGGACGCGACGCATCCGACCGGCGCGCGCCCCGTCGTCCTCGCCACGAGTTTCATGCTGGCCGACAACCTGCCCTCCGGCGCGCCGCGAACGGCCGTCCTCTGGTCGCCGCACATGCACGTCAACTCCGCGCTCACGGAGGACGAACACCGGCAGCGCATGTATCAATTTTTGTATTACACGGGCGTCGCGCCGGAAAACTTTCGCGCCTACCTTGACTCGAATCCGCTTCTCGTCTACAGGCTCTTCGGCGCGGAGCGCGTGCTGCCGCGCCTGACCACCGAACCCGTCCCGCTGACCGCCGCCGAGATCGACGATGCGGGGCGCGCTTACACGGACTACGTCGCCGCCTTCACGCGCGCGGAGGCGATGCGCCCCGCGCTCTCCTACGTCGTCACCTCGCCGGAACGACCGCACGACCTCTCGCAACTCGACCGCTGGTATGAACGCGACGCGGGCGAGCGCGTCGGCAACTACACGATCCAACGCGTGCGCCCGCGCCCCTGAAGGCTTGCCGGATGCGATCTCGAAAACTTAGTATCAGACGTTCCGCCAACCCGTTCGCCGCGTCAGAGGCACACAAACTGTTACGCCGTCTGCTATGACCAATCCGCTTGAACGCGAAACCCCGCTCCGCTGGCGTTGGGGCTGGCTCGCCGCGCTGGCCTTGATGTCGCTCTCGCTCTTTCCGCAGGCGCACCTCTGCTACAAACGCGGGAGCGACTGGCACGGCTCGTTCGCGCATTTCTACAGCGACGAACCGGCCTACGCCGCCTACGTCAACGCGCTCATCGAAGGTCGCCCGCGCCTGAGCGACCCCTACACGGGGCGCGACGATAGCCCCGATGCGCCGCTCGCCGAATCGCTGTTCTCGATCCAGTTCGCGCCCCCTTACCTGCTCTCCGTCCCGGCGCGCGCGCTCGGTCTCAGCGCCTCGACGATGTTCATCCTGCTCATGCCGCTCATCGCCGGGGCGAGCGCGCTCGCCATCTTCTGGGTGCTCTCGATGCTCACGCGCGACGAGCGCATCGCCGCCGCCGGAGTTCCCTTCGTGCTCTGCCTCGGCATACTCGTCGCCGGTCAGGGCTTAATCCTGAACTTGATGGGGCAGCCAACCGCTTACGTCTTTCTGCCCTTCCTGCGCCGCTACGTGCCGGGCGTGCCTTTCGCCTTCTTCTTTTTCTTCTGCGGCTTCCTCTGGCGCGCGCTCTCGGCCGCTGCGCGCCGCACGCGCCTGTGGTCTGCGCTCGCGGCGGGCGCGCTGTTCGCGCTCATGGTCTATTCGTATTTTTATCACTGGACAACCGCCGCCGCGCTCCTCGGCTGCCTCGTCCTGCTCTGGCTCGCCCTGCGTCCTGACGGCTGGCGGCGCGCCGTCGAACCCTTCGCGCTCATCTCCCTATCGGCCGTCGTCTCGCTCGTGCCCTATTTCATCCTGCTCTCGCGCCGCGCGCCGACGATGGACACCGTGCAAGCCCTCACCTATTCGCGCGCGCCCGATCTCTGGCGCGGCGTGATTTTGCTCGCCGCGCTCGTGCTCGTCGCGCTCGCCTACGGCGTGCGGAAAGGCTGGCTCAACCTGCGCAGCCCCGCCACGCTGTTCAACGCCGCGCTCGCCTCGTGCGTCCTCCTGGTCTTCAATCAGCAGATCGTCACGGGGCGTTCGCTTCAACCGATGCATTATGAGCAGTACATCGGCAACTACGTCGCGCTGCTGGCGGCCGCGCTCGCGGCGGGCTTGCTCTGGCAGGGACGGAAAACTTTTAAAGCCGCGCCCGCGACGAGCGGCGAAACGACGGCGACGGCGGCAACGGTTAGCCGCTTGATTCCGCATCGCATCTGGTTGCCCGTCGCGCTCGGCGCGCTCCTGTGGGGCGCGGGCGAGACGCTGATCATCACGAGACGCGGCTCGGCCGGCAACTGGTTGAAAGACGAGTGGGCTGAGGTCGCGCTGCGCCTGAAGGAGAGGGCGCGCCGCGAGCAGCCGGAGGCGCACCCGGTCGTCTTCAACCCGAGCGTCTATCGCATCGACAACCTCCCAACCTACGCGCCGCTCGCCACCGTCTGGGCACCGCACATGTTCGTCTTCTCCACCGTCTCCGTGGCGGAAAATAAGGAACGCTTTTTCAAGTATCTCTATTATTCGGGCGTCGCGGCAGAGGACTTCGAGACCATCTACCGCCAGCAGGGCTTCATCTATTACGCCATCTTCGGCTGGGAGCGCGCCAATCCACGCCTGACCGTCAACTACCGCCCCATCACGCAGGACGAGATCGACGCCGAGAAGAACAACTACGCCGCCTTTTACGCCTCCTTCGACCGCGCCCGCGCCGCCGCGCCCACCCTCGCCTACGTCGTCGCGCAGGTTGATCAACCGTTCAACTTCGCGCCCCTCGACCGCTGGTACGAACGCGACGCGGGCGAACGCATCAACCGTCATATCATCTACCGCGTCCGCCTGCGCGACTGACGCGCCGGGCGCGCGTCAGTCGCTCCGCGCGACGTGGAAACAATGCAGGACATTTGACAAATGACCGACAAAGATTTCGCTTACCGTCTGGCGGCAGAAGGAGAAATTTTCATGTCAGCAAAACCGGGAGTCGAAATCCAACCGATGCCGATCAACATCGGCATCAACGAGCAAGACCGGCGCGAAATCGCCGCGGGTTTATCGCGCCTGCTCGCCGATACTTTTACGCTCTACTTAAAGACGCACAACTTTCACTGGAACGTCACGGGGCCGATGTTTCAAACGCTCCACCTGATGTTCGAGGAGCAATACAACGAACTCTGGACGGCCAACGACCTGATCGCCGAACGCATCCGCGCGCTCGGCGTCTTCGCGCCCGCCACCTACAAGGAGTTCGCGCGGCTCACCTCCATCGCGGAGGAGGACGGCGTGCCCGCCGCCACGCAGATGGTGCGCCAACTCGTCGAAGGACACGAGACGGCCGCGCGCACCGCCCGCTCCGTCATCACCATCGCCGAGAACGCCGCAGACGCGCCGACCGCCGACCTCTTGACCGAGCGGCTGCAAGTCCACGAAAAAACCGCCTGGATGCTCCGCAGCCTGCTCGCCGAGGAGCGGCCGAACGCCGCCACTGCCACCGCCGCCACGCAGGGCGCATAAGACGAGATAGAAAAGTCCGGCCGGCACACCGCGAGGCCGTTTCGTTTCGGTTAAGAATCGAGCGAAACGGCCTCGCGCCGTTTCAAGAGCGGTGTCACAGCGACGTTGAATACTGTCCCGCCGTCGCCGCACAGCGTCCTTCATCACTCATCGGTGTAGGCTTTTAATCCGACTGTAGTGAAGCGATGCTGAGACCGCTTCGGCTATCGTTGGCCGACATCTCATTTCCGCTTCTTTTGCCGTCACTCGCCCCTCCCTTCCGCTCTGGCACAGAGTTCGCCTTTCCGGTGCGTCGCGCAGTTATCCCTCATTGTTTCAGTTCGTTCTCCCTAACTTTCAACTTCACCGATGGAGGACACCTCATTGCTTCAAAAGAATTCTCACCGCCGCGCCGCGTCGCGTTCATTCGTCGCCTTGCTGGCTCTCATCATACTTTCACTGACGGTGCAGCCGGCTTACGCCATCGGCGGCACTTTCTTCGACGGCCTCGACACCTTCGACACCGCGCGCTGGCACAAAGCCGACGGCTGGACGAACGGCAGCCCTTTCAACGTCGGTTGGCGCGCCGACCACGTCACCTTCGCCAGCGGCTTCATGAGCCAGCGACTCGACACCACGCCGTGCCCTTCCGGGTGCAGCGGTAAGCCCTATGCCGCGGGCGAGTATCGCACCAACGATTATTACGGCTACGGCAAATACGAGGCGCGCTTCAAAGCCGCGAAGGGCAGCGGACTCGTCACTGGCTTCTTCACCTACACGGGGCCGTCCGACGGCACTCAACACCACGAGATCGACATCGAAATCTTAGGCAAAGATACGACGAAGCTGCAAACCAACTATTTCGTCAACGGCGTGGGCGGCCATGAGACGGTGATCAATCTCTGGTTCGACGCCGCGGCCGGTTATCACAACTATGCTTTCGTGTGGAAAGCCGACAAGATCGAGTGGATAGTTGACGACATCATCGTGCATACGGAATATGCCTCGACCGGCAATCCGCTGCCGAGCCTGCCGGGCAAAATCATGACGAACATGTGGGCGGGAACCGGCGTCGATAGTTGGCTCGGGCCTTTCACGTATCCGGGCACGCCCATCTACGCGAAGTATGATTGGATTCAGTATTTCGTGCTTTAACGGGTGGCGTTTCAACGCAGCGTTCGATGCGAATCAAGAAGTAGAAAATTGCGCGTCCGCAGCCTGCTCGCCGGGGAGCGGCCGAACGCTGCGCCTCGGAACGTCGCCGCCGCGCCGGGCGCGTCAAACTAACGGGTAAACATATGCCCGCCAGACATCGAGGCCGTTTCGCTTGACTCTTGTTCACAGCGAAACGGCCTTGTATCATTCAGGAGAGGTAAACAAAGATGATGAATACGGTGTGGGCGATCGTTCGTGAGGGCAGAATAGAACCGCTTGAGGATATCGAAGTGCCGGAAGGCACGCGCGTTCTGGTCACGTTGCTGCCCGAGGATGATTCTTTGTTCTGGTTAGCGGCAGGCCAACCGTCCATCGATGCTGTCTGGGACAATGAAGAGGATGATGTCTATGCCGAGTTACTCAAAAAATGAAGTAATCTTGGTGAAGTACCCATTCTCGGATTTGTCGGGAGCAAAAGTCCGTCCCGCCGTCATTGTCAACGCCGCTCACTCCTCACGGGATGTCTTCATCGTTCCACTCACAAGCAAAACTAATGCGCTGCTCGCGGGTGAATTTGTGCTGGCTGATTGGACGATAGCCGGACTCAATATTGAGTCAGCAGTGAAACGTGGTCTCTACACAGTGCAGCAAAGTCTTGTTGTCAAAAGTATCGGTAAGCTATCCGCAACGGATGCCGAAAAGGTAGCTCGTTCGTTACGTGAATGGTTAGATATTAATTGAGTTCTTTGCTTCACAGGGGACGGAAGAAGCATCACGGCATATTTCCGCTCCGCCCGACGAAACGCCCCTCAATCCGAAGCCTCATCCACATCGCCCTCGCCCGCCAGTTTGCTCACCGTCTCCAGCGTGTCGATTTCGTCAAGGCTCTTGTCAGCGCGCAGACGCAGGATGCGCGGGAAGCGCAGCGCGTAGCCGCTCTTGTGCCGCTTCGAGGCTTGCACGCGGTCGAAGGTGACTTCGAGGATGATGCGCGGCTCGACGGTGCGCACGCGCCCGTGCGCGAACTCTTGCAGCGTGTGCGCGCGAAACCATTCGGTTAGTTCCGCCAGTTCCGCGTCGGTCAAACCGGAATAGGCTTTGCCGACGTTGAGCAGTTCCGCATCGTCAGCCGCGCGCCGCACGGCGAACGTGTAATCCGACAATAAATTGCGCCGCTTGCCGTGGCCGACTTCGACCGCCGTCACAACGACATCGAGCGTGGCGAGCGCGCGCTTCAATTTCAGCCACTCGCGCCCGCGCTTGCCCGGCTTGTAAGACGAACGCGGGTCTTTGATCATCAAGCCCTCGTTGCCGCGCCCGCGCGCCGCCTCGAACTCGGCATCGAGCAGGGCGACATCGCTAACGCGCTTCGCCTCCGAGAGCCTGAGCGTCGCCGCCATCGCCTTCTCGCCCGCCTCGTTATTCGTCAACAGGCTTTCGAGCGCGGCGCGCCGCTCGGCGAGCGGGGCGTCGAACATCACGCGCCCGGACGCGTAGAGCAGATCGTAGGCGATGAAGACGACGGGCGTGGAGGCGAGCAGTTCGTCGCCGACGGTCTTGCGCCCGAGACGCTTCTGCAACTCGGCGAACGGGAGAATCTCCGCGCCGCGCGCGGGCACGATCTCGCCGTCGATGATCGCGTCGGTCGGAAGCGCGGCGAGCGGCGCGACGAGTTCGGGGAAACGGTGCGTCACGTCGTCGAGCGTGCGCGTGTAGAGCGCGACGCGGCCGTCCCCGGCGTGAGCCTGCGCGCGAATGCCGTCGAACTTGTCTTCGACGTAGAACTCGGCGGGCATCGTGCGCGCGATGTCGGCGAGGTCTTCGCCGGCGGTCGCCAGCATGAACTTGATCGGGTGGAAGAGACGCATCGAGACTCCGGCGAATTCGTCGCGGCGGGCGCGCACGGCCGTCTCGCCGATGTCGCCCGTGAGCATGTTGACGCGCGCCACGTCCGCCAGCGGTCGCTCGAAGGCGCGGGCGAGCGCGTCTTCAACCAACCCCTCTTTGAGACCGATGCGCAAATCGCCGACGAGCAGTTTGACGAGATACTTGGCTTCGAGCGCGGTGGCGTGGGCGAACGCTTCGGCGAGCATCGTCCGCTTGTTTTTCGTGCCGCGCGTATCGCTCAAGGCGGCGATGAGGCTTTCGACGGCGGCGAGCGTAAAGGCCGGTCGGTTCGCTTCGTCGCGCCCGGCCTCCCTGAACGCTTCGTAGGCGACTTCGCCGGAATCGCCGAGGCGCACGTAGCGCGGGCGCAAATTCTCCGTGTCGAGGCCGGTCACGTCCGCGATCACGTCGCGCAGGAGATTCGTGCCGACGTTGGTGGTGCGCGCATCGTGCAGGGCGAACTGCTGCCCGGCGAAGTAGCGCGCGGCGCGCACGAGGTCGGCGTCGTCGAGCGTGTGGAAATACGCGCCGAGCAGGTTGGCCTTTTCGAGTTTCTTCGTCGTCGCGGCCACCGCTTCGGCCGCCTGCGCGAAACTTGCGAGCGCGCCGCCCGCAACGTTGTCGTCGCGCGAACTTTGCGGCGCGACCGGCGACTGTTCCGTGTCCGGCTTCTTCGTCGTGCGTGGCATGATCTTTAGGCTCTCATGGAGTCCGCGGGCACGCGCACGGCTTCGTGTGCTTCGGGCGCGCCGAACAGTTCAGGATGGATGATGCGCGCGAGAATCTCCGCGCCGCCGACGACGCGCGGGCCGGGGCGGCTGAAATATGCCGTCGCATCCACCGCCCACACTTCGCCGCGCGCGACCACCGGAAGCTCGTGCCAGCCCGCCGGGAAGCGCGCACTTTCGAGCGCGCGGAGGGTGTCTTCTTTGTAATAGCCGCAGGGCGCGAGCACGATCACCTCGGGCGCGTAGGCGCGAATCGCTTCGGCGGTCGTGGTGGTCGAGGGCTGGCCGGCGTGGCCGAAGGCATGGTCGCCGCCGGCGAGCGCGACCTGTTCGGGAACCCAGTGGCCGGGAGCGTATGGCGGCTCAAGCCATTCGAGCACGAAGGTGCGCGGGCGGGTCTCGACTTCCGACAGGACGAGGGCGAGCGCATCGAGACGCGTCGCCAGGTCGGCGACGACCTGTTCGGCCTCGGCTTCCCTTCCCGTCAGGCCGCCGACGGTGCGGATGTTCGAGAAGATGTCGGCGATGGTGTTCGGTTCGAGCGAGACGACGCGCACGTCCCGTTCGAAGAGGCGCGCGGCCTGCTCGACCTGTTTGTAACTGACGGCGCACACATCGCAGAGTTCCTGCGTGATGACGAGATCGGGACGGAGCGCGCGCAAGCGTTCCTCGTCGAGGTCGTAGATCGAGCCGTGGCCGTCGAGCTGGGAGCGGACGGCGTGGTCGATCTCCGCGCTCGTCATCGTCAGGTGCGAGATGCGGCTGGCGGTGAGTTGCGGGAGGCCGACGACCGCCGCCGGGTAATCGCATTCATGCGTGACGCCGACGAGGGCGTCTTCGAGTCCGAGCGCGCAGACGATCTCGGTGGCCGAGGGCAACAGCGAGACGATGCGCGGCGTGTGTGATGTGCTCATCAAAAATTATTCTTCCCCGTTGGAGTCAGCTTCGCTTGAGAGGTTCGCGCGTGAATGTCTTTACTGTCAAGTTTCACGCCGCGCGGCTTTTCCCTTTGCCCGCGTCTCGCGCTACAATCTCGCTTCCGACAGCTCTATCGAACACGACCGAAGAGGGACAGTCCCGATGCAAGACAAACCGACGAACCTACCGACCACGCAACCCGGCGGCGAGCCGCTGAAATCCTTCACGCAGGCCGTCGCGGAACGCCGCGCCACCAATCAATTCACGCCGGAAGAAGTGCCGGAGGAGACTTTGAACGCCATCCTGCAACTCGGGCTGCAAGCTCCTTCGGGCTACAACCTTCAGCCGTGGCGTTTCATCGTGGTGCGCGACGCGGAGAATCGCGCGCGGCTGCAAGGGGCGGCCTACAATCAGGCGAAGGTCGGGCAGGCTCCGGTCGTGATCATCGCCGTCGGGATGAAAGAAGAGTGGAGACAAACGGCGGACGAGGTGTTTCGCGAGGGCGCGGAGCGCGGCGCGGGCAACCCCGCCACGGTGGAGCAGTATAAACAGGGCGCGCTCGGCTTTCTCTCGCACATGCCGATGGACGTGTGGGTCAACCGCCACACGATGATCGCCTTCACGACTTTGATGTACGCGGCCGAAGTTTACGGTTACGACACCGCGCCGATGGAGGGCTTCGACGCGGCGGCCGTCAAACGCGAGTTCGGCCTGCCCGACGAGGCCGAAGTGGTCGCGCTCTTAGCCATCGGCCGCGCCCAGTCGCCGGATAAAGCCTATCCCGGCCGCTTCCCGCTCTCGCGCCTCGTCTACAGCGAGCGTTACGGCGAAGCGTGGGGCGGCGAATAAGGCTGTCAGTCGTCAGTTGTCCGTGGTCAGTTGTCAGTTGTTGAGTGACCGTCGCGCGAGCTGCTGAAGATTAGGCTTGAACAACTGGCGACGGACTACTGACCACGGACGGTTTTTGTTTTCGGAGTTGAGTTATGAGTGAACAGCAAGAGGCGCGCTTCGGCGGGGTGGTGGATCACATCGCGGTGCGCTGCGAGGATTTGGGGCGCGACGTGCGCGAGTATGAGCGCATCGGGTTTCGCGTGGAGACGATGTACGAGGACTGGGCGATGATGCGCGACGGGCGCGGCTTCGGCGTCGCGCTCCTGCCCCCCGACTCGAAACACCCGCCGCACCTCGGCCTGCGCGTCGAGACGCGCGAAGAACTCGAACAGGCCGCCGTTCGCGAAGGCCGCCCGCTCAAGGAGCACCGCGACCGCACCGTCTCCTTCTACACGAAAGGCGTCGGCGGACAGGTCATCGAAGTCATCTATTACCCGCCGGATTACAAAGGCTAGTTTCAAGTTTCAGGTTTCAGGTTTCAAGTTAAGAAACAAGGAACCTCTTTCCTGAAACTTGAAACCTGAAACTTGAAACCATGTTTTTCTTATTTCTCGAATCGCTCGGCACGACGGAGTTGCTGGTGATCCTGGTGGTCGCGCTCGTCTTGTTCGGGCCGCGCAAGTTGCCGGAGTTGAGCCGGTCGCTCGGCAAGAGTCTGAACGAGTTTAAGCGCGCGGGCGACGAGTTCAAGCGAACGTGGGAGCGCGAGGTGGCGTTGGAGAGCGTGGAGCGCGAGGCCGCCATCGACCGCGCGATGATCGCCGACCCGCCCGAACCTGCGGAAATTCCGGCGGGCGAGTACAGCGCAGACGCGCCGCCACCACCACCGCCCGCGCACGACATAACCGCAGCCGCCTACGCTCCCGTGCAGGGCGCGAACATCGCGCGCGGCGCACACGTTGCGGCTCCCGCGCCCGCCGCGGTGGCGGCCGATGTCCCTTTCACGGACGCGACGGACGAGACGGAAGCGACCGGGGCGCAATCGCCTTCGCGCAAGACCGATTGGCTTTAGCAAACGCCCGTCACGTCAAGCCCGCCCGAAAGCGCATGGCATCCACACTCTTAGAATCCGGCGACACCGACGGCGACGAGCAAGATTCGCGGCTCGGCGGCCAGATGTCCTTTCTCGACCACCTCGACGAACTGCGCCGCCGCATCGTGCGTTCGGTCGTCTTCGTCGTCGTCGTCTTCATGGCCTGCTGGTTCGTCTCCGACTACATCTATAACTTTCTCGCCCGCCCCGTGCTCTCCGCGCTGGCCGACGCGCAACGACGCCAACTCCCCATGGGTGGCATCACCGGCAACGAGGCCGCGCTCCCGCTCAGTTCCGCCGCCGAGAATGATACCGGCCGCTACGTCTTCGCCGACATGACGAAGCTCGGCGCGAGCGTGATCCCGGTCGGCACGTCGGTCGCGGCGCGCGTGGCGCGCGACGCTCAGGGCCAACTCGGCCTCTTCACGGATGAGCCGATCTACGCCGGAGGCACGATCATCCCGAAGGGCGTGCGCCTGCCCTTCGACCTGAACGCGCAGCCGGAAGCTCTGCCCGGCCTCGACGACCGTCTCATCGTCAACACCGCGCTCGAACCCTTCTCGCTCTATGTGAAAGTTTCGCTCTACACGGCGGTGTGCCTGTCCGTGCCCTTCCTGTTGTGGCAAATCTGGGCGTTCGTCGCGCCCGGCCTCTACCCGCACGAACGCGGCTACGCCGTGCCCTTCGTCCTGCTCTCCTCGGTCTTCTTCGTCGGCGGCGCGGCCTTCGCTTATTACATTATCTTTCCCCCGGCGGCGCGCTACCTGCTCGGACTCGGAGAGGACTTCCGCCTGCTCCTCAAGGCCAACGACTATTTCGACTTCATCATCTTCATCATGTTCGGGATGGGACTCGTGTTCCAGATGCCCGCCGTCACCTACATTCTGGCGCGCATCGGCCTCGTCACGGCCTGGCTGCTCGTGCGCATCTGGAAGACCTCGCTCATCGTCATCTTCATCGCCGCCGCCGTCATCTCGCCGACGAGCGACGTGCTCAACATGATGCTTTTCGCCGCCCCGATGATCGTCCTCTACGTCATCTCCATCTTCGTGGCCTGGATGTTCGGCCGCCCGCGCACGACGACCGCGGCCTGAGGCGTGGCCGGCAACCTCAACTTCAGGAAGACTGATGAGGGGCGCGCTCTCCCGCCGCCGTCTCCAACGGCTCGTTATGGTGCGGTTCATGGGCGGACATTCCGGCTGTTCTTTCTTCCTTCACGACAATAGTTTCAGCAATGCGGTCGTGTACCGTGCGTCTGTTCGGATGAATGAAATACTGGATAAAACCAAATCCAAATTCTAATGCCGATGCCCCGTATCCGAGAGCGCGCTCGAATGACTGCCAGAGCGACATCCGCTCGTGAGCCAGCGAAACGACGCGAATGCCGACCAACCGTTTGCCGAGCGTCTGACCGTTGCCCAGGTAAGTAGAAAACCCGAAATAAAGGACGACGAAGACGATGCTGTACCAGTGATGCAGATCGAACTCCAGGTTGACATTCGTTTTTAGCTTAAACCAGCCTAAACTTGAGACCAGGCGAAGGCCGAGCACCAAAGCGACCGCGAATAAAAGGAAGGCCACGAAGAAGTCGAACACAAACGCAATCGCGCGGGCTTTGAACGAGGCTAATCGCGCACCGTGAACTTGATGCATACGTTCGGTTTCATGGGCATTGTAGGTTCGCATATTCCGCCTCACTGCAACAAAATTGATACCTTGTAGGATTCATACGCCGGGTGCGCGAAGCAGCATAACTTGAATTATGGGAATCGGGATAACCATCTTGTTCTGGGCTGCGGTCGGGAGTCTGCTCCTCGCCGCCTATCTCGGCCTCGCGTGGGCGAGTAGCCGCCGGCCGCGTGCGCGCTCGTTGAAGAAGGTTTTCGTCGCCCTGGTCGCGGCTGTGGTCGTTCCCGTCGTCCTCCTCGCCGCGCTCGATTTCGCCGGTAATTTCTTCCCCGGCCGCGTCTTCGAGTCGAGTTTCGGATTTAGCCCGCCGCCCGGCGTGGCCGAACTCGAAGGCCGGAAAGTGGTTTTCGGAGATGCGGGCGAGTCCTACCTGCGCTTCAAGGCCGACAAGCCCACGGTCGAGCGGCTCATCGACCGACGCTTTCGCGTACATGCCGGGACGCCCTCCTTTCCGCCCTCGACGCCGGACTACTGGAAGCCCGTCCCGACCCCCTCCACGCGTTACTACCGGGCTGACCATTTCGACGACAGTTTCGCCTTCAGCCAGGCCTTTTTAATTTACGACGAGGCCACCGGAGTCGTGCATTTTCACTGGTCGGGGGTTGACTGACCGGCCTGCCACAGGCAACCTGAACGCGCCTTTACCGCATCTTGACCTAGTCCAATCGAGGCTCTACAATCGCACCCAGAAAGTTTGGCGATGCACGGCGGTCAAGCCCCGGTTGGGAAGGCGATGTTGACCTTTCGGCGTCGCCGTTTTCGTAACTTCCGGCAAGAATCTATCAAAGGGTTTTCTATCAAACTCGCACGCGCCCGGTAGGCTCGCAGGTCAGCCCTGCGCGACTCGCGAAACAAAATTTACGGTTGAATACGCAATAGGAGTAGTAAAACGATGGCTCGTCCCAGTAGTCTACGCAGCACGCTCATCCTCGCCCTCTTCATCTTCGCCCTCGCCGCCGCGCCCGTCGCCTTCGCGCAAAAGGATAAAAAGAAAAGCTCCGACACGCAGGATGTGATGGATCGTCCGCGCAAGCAGAAGGAAGAGGTGAAGAAGATTTACCGCGAGTGGCCGGATAAGGACGTGGCTTACATCATCACGGACGCCGAACGCTCCGCCTTCAAGAAACTCGCCACCGACGAGGAGCGCGAGCAGTTCATCGAGGGCTTCTGGCAGCGGCGCGACCCCGACCCCGACACGGATGAGAACGAATACAAGGAACAGTATTACGAGCGCATCGCCTACGCCAACGAGCAATACGCCTCCGGCATCCCCGGCTGGAAAACGGATCGCGGCCGCATCTACATCACCTTCGGCAAGCCCGATTCCGTGGAGTCGCATCCTTCGGGCGGAGCCTACGACCGTCCGAGCTATCAGGGCGGCGGCTCGACGACGACCTACCCGTTTGAAGTCTGGTTCTACCGTTACCTCGAAGGCGTCGGCTCCGGCATCGAGATCGAGTTCGTCGACCCGACCGGGACGGGCGAATATCGCATCGCGCGCTCGCCCGACGAGAAGGACGCCATGATGATGGTGCCCGGCGCGGGCTTGACCCTGAGCGAACAACTCGGACGCAGCACCAAGGCCGACCGCATCACCAACGGCAGCGGCTACCAGCGCGAACAAGACAGCCCCTTCGCGCGCCTCCAACTGCTCGCAGACCTCTCGCGCCCGCCCGTCATCAAGAACGCCGAACTCGCCTCGCTCCTCACCGGATCGGGCACGATTGAAGACAACCCGCTCAACTTCGACATGCGCATCGACTTCTATCGCCAGTCGGACGAGCGCGTCGTGACGGCCTTTACCATCCAGACCGAGAACAAGGAATTGACTTTCGCCGACGTGGGCGGCGTGCAGACGGCGCGCATGAACATCTTCGGCCGCATCACCTCGGTCGCCGGTCGCCGCGTCGGCGTCTTTGAAGACGCCGTGACGGCCACCGCCAGCAGCGCGGAACTGCTCGACCTGAAGCATCGCAAGTCGGCCTACGGCAAGACCGTGCCGCTCGCGCCGGGCACTTACCGCGTGGATGTCATCGTGCGCGATACCAACTCCGGCGCAACGCAGGTCAAACACCTCGGCTTCACCGTGCCGAAGTACGACGCCAAGCAACTCTCGACCTCGACGCTCGTGCTCGCGGCCAAGTTGCAGAGCATGTCGGACGCGCCCGCCGTCGGCCAGTTCACCATCGGCCAGTTCAAAGTGATCCCGAACGTGGCGCGCACCTACCGCAAGGGCGAACCCGTCGGCATCTACCTGCAAGTCTATAACGCGGGCATCGACCAGACGACGCTCCGCCCCTCGGTGGACGTTGACTACGTGCTCCTGAAAGACGGCAAGGAACTCGGCAAGATGCCCGAAGACTGGCGCGGCATGAGCGACGCCGGGCAACGCCTGACGCTGGCGCGCATGATCACCAGCGAGCAACTCGCCCCCGGCGAATACGAACTCACGGTGCGCATCAAAGACCGCGTCTCCGGCCAATCGCTCTCGCCTTCCGAGAAGTTCACGATCGTCCAGTAGTCGCGGCGCGAACCCGAAACAAGACGGCGGCGGCAAGTTATCACACTTGCCGCCGCCTTTTTTTGTCAGGGCTGATTGAAAGCCGCTCGCGCGCCCGCGCTTTAGGCCGCTCGTGCGTGCCCGCTCTTTAGGTGGCCTCTCTTTCGCCGCGCCGCAGGGCGTTGACGAGCAGGTGCGCGCGGCGCGTGGGTTCGGGCTGGCGGTAGCCGCCGTCGGCTTTGAGGGTCAGGTCGATCGCCCCGGCGAGATCGATCAAATGGCCGGGCGAGACGTAGATCGGCTGGACGCGCGTTTTCGTGCGCAAGGCCGCGCCCACCGTCTCGTCGTTCTTCGGGTCAACGAGCGGTTGCCAACTGCCGCGCTCCTCCGCCAGTTCCGCGTGCCTGCCCACCAGCACCGACTTGGCGCAGCCGAGCGTCGGGCGATTGAGAAACAGGCCGACGTGCGAGGCGATGCCGATGCGGCGCGGGTGCGCGATGCCCTGCCCGTCGAACATCACGGCGTCCGGCTCGGTCTTGAGTTTCGCCCACGCCTCCAACACCGACGGCGCTTCACGAAACGACAGCAGCCCCGGCACATAGGGAAACTGCGTCTCGCCCACCACGCCCACTTCCTCCACCACTTCGAGCGACGGCAGACGAAGCACCACGATCCCCGTGTAGATGACGGGCGAGAATTTATTGAACGAGATGTCCGCGCCCGCCACCGTTTCGATCGGCTTGCCCGCGTGCGGCACGACGCGGACGCGCTCGCGCAGGCTCTTTTGCAGTTCCACCGCCTCGCGCGGCCGGAGCGTCCAATCGTGCAGTTGTTGATAGTTAGCCATCACACCTCGCCTTCAATTCCTTCGTCGTCAGCGGCCACGCGCCCGCGCCTTCTCCGGTCGTCTGTGAGACAGCCGCCGTCTTAACGTTCAACTCCCGCCTCGGCCGCCTCCAACGTCTCGCTCCCGGCGATGGGCGCGCCCCGGCGGGCGATGGAATGGACGCGCCAGCGCGCATCGTCGCGCGCGGGGAAGTCGTGGCGAAAGTGCGCGCCGCGCGACTCTTCGCGCCAGAGGGCGGCGCGCGCGATGAGCAGCGCGACCGTCACGAAGTTGCGCGAGGGCGCGCGCAAACTACGCGCCCGCTCGATCTGTTCAAACTCGCGGAGCGCGCGCAGCAGCGATTGCCGCGAGCGCAGGATGCCCACGCGCTCCCACATCAGACGCCGCACGCGCTTGCGCACAGCGAGCGCGATCTCGCCCGCGTCCGTGTCCGACATCGTCGGCGGCGGCGGTAGCGTCGCCGCGCCGTCTTCGTGCGCCCCGGCGGGCGGCGAGAGGGGCGCGTCTCCGGCGTGGTCTGAGACGGCGGCGCGTCCGGCGCGCGCGCCGAAGACGAGACCTTCGAGCAGCGAATTCGAGGCCAGGCGGTTCGCGCCGTGGACGCCGGTGCAGGCCACTTCGCCCGCCGCGTAGAGGCCGCGAAGCGTGGTGCGCCCGTCGAGGTCTGTGCGGATGCCGCCCATGATGTAGTGCGCGGCGGGCGAGACGGGCACTGGTTCGCGCGTGATGTCGAGACCGTGACGCAGACAGGTGTCGTAAATTTTAGGGAAGCGACGACGGAGATAGCGCGCATCGAGCGCGGTCATGTCGATGAAGGCGGTGCGCGTCATGGTGCGTTCGAGTTCGGCGACGATGGCGCGGCTCACGATGTCGCGCGGCGCGAGTTCGGCGCGCTCGTGATAGCGCGGCATGAAGCGTTTGCCCTCGGCGTTGCGAAGCACGCCGCCCTCGCCGCGCATCGCCTCGGAGAGCAGGAAGCGCGGCGCGCCCTCCACGTTCAAGGCCGTCGGGTGAAACTGCACGAACTCCATGTCGGCCAACTCCGCGCCCGCCGCGTAGGCCATCGCCATGCCGTCGCCGGTGGCGACCTGCGGGTTGGTCGTGTGCAGGTACAACTGCCCCGCCCCGCCCGACGCCAGCACCACGGCGCGGGCGCGCAAACTGCGCGACGCGCGCACCAGCGGATCGAGATAGCTCACGCCGCGACAAACACCCTCTTCCACGATCAACTCTTCGGTCGCCGCGTGCGCGAGAAACTCGATGCGCGCATCGGCGCGCGCCCGCGCGAGCAGCGCGCGCACGATCTCATGCCCCGTCGCATCGCCCCCGGCATGCAGTATGCGGCGGCGCGAGTGGGCGGCCTCCTGCGTGAAGAGAAGACGGCCGCCCTCGCGGTCGAACTCCGCGCCCCACTCGATCAACTCGCGCATGTAACGCCGTCCGTCTTCCACCAGCACGCGCACGGCGCGCTCGTCGCACAACCCCGCGCCCGCGCCTCGCGTGTCGTCCTCGTGCAGGGAGGCTTCGTCGTCCTCTGACAGCGCGACGGCCACGCCGCCCTGCGCGTACTCCGTGTTCGACTCGGCCGCGCGCTCTTTCGTCAGCACGACGACGCGCGCGCCCGTCGCGGCGATTCCGAGCGCGGCGCGCAAGCCCGCGATGCCGCTGCCGACGACGATGAAGTCTGTCTGTTGAATCATGCGTGTGTGCGGAAGTCCAGCGCGCGATTCTAGCAAGCGCGCGCGGCATCGGGCAATGAGCGTGCGCCCGCGCGTGCGCCCGACCAGGGGCGTTTGCGCCGGGGAAACCACGCTGTTGCGCTTCTCACGTTGCGGTAGTTTCCCGCCGCGCGCTAAAATGGCGGCCACAGTTCCCAATCCCCTTTCATTCACTTTTGAATTTTTCGCCGCGCGCCTCGTCGTGCGCGGAGACATCTGTTCCCGCCGGACGCCCGTCGCGCCCGGCCACACGCTCACGGAGGAGACCCACATGTTGAGAAGTAATCGTTTCGCGGCGTTCGTGCTCGCCGTCGCGCTCGTCGCGCCGAACGTCGTTCCGGCGCAGACCCAGGCCGCGCAGCCGGCGCGGAAGTCCGGAGGCGCGGCATCCGCGGCCGGACAGATGAGCAACGGCGTGCTGCCGCCGATCAAGTTCACGGAGTTTCGCCTGGCGAACGGCCTGCGCGTGATCCTGCACGAAGACCATTCGACGCCGATCGTGGGCGTCAATCTCTGGTATCACGTCGGCTCGAAGAACGAGGTGCCGGGCAAGACCGGCTTCGCACACCTCTTCGAGCACATGATGTTTCAAGGCTCGAAGAATTACGACGACGACTACTTCAAGCCCATCCAGGAGGCGGGCGGCAATCTCAACGGCTCGACCAACCCCGACCGCACCAACTACTGGGAGGTCGTGCCCTCGAACTTCCTCGAACTCGCACTCTTCATGGAGGCCGACCGCCTCGGCGGGCTGCTCGACGTGCTCAACGAAGCCAAGCTCGCCAACCAGCGCGAGGTCGTCAAGAACGAGAAGCGGCAGAATTACGACAACCGCCCCTACGGACTCGTCGGCGCGAAGATCAACGAGACGCTCTACCCGAAGACGCACCCTTATCACTGGTTGACCATTGGCTCGCTCGATGATCTCTCCGCCGCCTCGCTCGAAGACGTGAAAAACTTCTTCCGCCGCTACTACACGCCGAACAACGCCACGCTCACCATCGCGGGCGACTTCACCCCGGCCGAGGCGCGCCGCCTCGTGGAAAAATATTTCGCCCCGATCCCGCGCGGCCCGGAACCGACGCCCGTCCCCATGCAGATGGCGACCATCAGTGAGTTGAAACGCATCAACATGGAAGACCGCGTCGCCCTGCCGCGCGTCTACACGGTCTGGCCGGTGCCGCCGCAGTACACGCCCGACGAGGCCGCGCTCGATTCGCTCGCCGCGATTCTCGGAGGCGGCAAGAGTTCGCGCCTCTACAAGACGCTCGTCTACGAACGCCAGATCGCGCAGGACGTGTCGGCCTTCAACAACTCCGCCGAGATCGCCGGCCAGTTTCAGATCGTCGCGACGGCCAAACCCGGCAAGACGCTCGTCGAACTCGAAAGCGCGGTCAACGAGGAGATCGAGCGCATCAAGCAGACGCCGCCCACCCCGGAAGAGATCGAACGCGCCTACAACGCGCGCGAGGCGTCTTTCATCTACAGCCTGCAAACCGTCGGCGGCTTCGGCGGCAAGAACGACCAGTTGAACCAGTACGCCACTTATCTGAACCGCCCCGACTATTTCAACGAAGACCTCGCGCGCTATCGTCGCGTGTCCGCCGAGGACGTGAAGCGCGTCGCCAATCAATACCTGACCGACAAGCGGCTCATCGTCAACGTGTCGCCGCGCGCGCGCGGCGTCTCGACGGGCGAGCCGGTGCCCGAAAGTCCCTCGAAGGCCGTCGCCACGCCCTCGCCGCAAACGGCGGGCGCGGCGCAATCAGGAGCGGCGGCGACGACGAGCGAGAGCGCGCAAACCGCCACGAAGGCCGCGGCGGCCGCGACCGCTCCGGCGGGAGCCGCGCCGCCCACCACCGCCGCGCCCGCCAGGGGCGAACCGGCCAAACCCGCCAACGCCAAACGCGACCCGCAACAAGCGGCGGCCAGCGCGGCCGTGCTGCCGAAGCCGGGAGCCGAACCGCGCCTCGTGCTGCCTAAAGTGGAACGCCACCGCTTGTCGAACGGCCTCGAAGTGTTCCTCGTGCGCCACTCCGAACTGCCCGTCGTCAACATGAACCTGATCATCAAGTCGGGCGCATCGTCAGACCCGGAGAACCTGCCGGGCGCGGCCAGCCTGACGGCCGACCTGCTCGACGAAGGCACGAAGACGCGCAACGCGCTCGACATCTCGAACGCGCTGGCCGGACTCGGCGCGCGCATGAGCGTCGGCGCGGACTGGGATTCCACCACCGCCGACCTGACCACGCTCACGCGCCATCTCGACCGCGCGCTCGAAGTCTACGCCGACGTGATCCTCAACCCGGCCTTTCCCGAAGCCGATCTCAAACGCCTGCGCGGCTCGCGCCTCGCCACGCTGCAACAGCAACGCGACAACGCCAATGCCATCGCCGGTCTCGTCTATTCGTCGATCCTCTACGGCAACAAGCACCCGTACGGCCGCCCGCTGTTCGGCAACGAAGCCTCGCTCATCGCTCTCTCCGAGCCGGACGTGCGCCGCTTCTATGAAACTTACTACCGCCCGAACAACGCCGCGCTCATCGTCGCGGGCGACGTGACGGCGGCCACGCTCATGCCCAAACTCGAACGCGCCTTCTCCGCCTGGAAACCCGGTCGGGTTCCGGCGGCTGATGTTTCGATGACGCCGCCCGCGCGCGAGCGCGCCGGAATTTATCTCGTAGACAAACCGGGCGCGGCACAATCCGTCATCCAGATCGGACAGGTCGGCGTCGCGCGCTCCACGCCCGACTACTTCCCGCTGCTCGTCCTCAACTCGATGCTCGGCGGGCAGTTCGTCTCGCGCATCAACCTGAATCTGCGCGAGGACAAGGGCTACACCTACGGCGCGCGTTCGAGCTTCGAATATCGGCGCGGCGCGGGGCCGTTCGCGGCCTCGGGCGGCGTCTTCACCAACGTCACGAAAGAATCGGTCGGCGAATTCCTCAAAGAGTTGCGCGGCATCCGGGGCGAAATTCCCGTCACCGAGAGCGAACTCGAATACGCCAAGCAGGGCATCCTGCGCGGCTTCCCGCGCAGCTTCGAGACGCCCAGCCAGATCGCCGACCGCCTGAGCGCGCTCGTGCTCTACAACCTGCCCGACGATTATTTCAACAACTACAACGCGCGCGTGCGCGCCGTCTCGCTCGCCGACATCACGCGCGTCGCCAATCGCTACCTCGACCCGTCGCGCATGGCGATCCTCGTCGTCGGCGACCGCAAAGCCGTCGAACCCGGCCTGCGCTCGCTCGGCATCGGCGACAGTATCACGCTGCTCGACCCCGAAGGCCGCCCCGTCGGCGCAACCGGGGGTGATGGTGGAAGCAAGTAGCAACTGCCGTCTAACTTAAACGCACAGACGAAGGCCGCGCCGGAAATTTACAACTTCCGGCGCGGCCTCCCTGCAATCTATTGGCTGACCTCCATTGCCTTCCCTCGTGCTCAGCCTAAACCCGCCGCACAGAGGACGCTGAAAGCATTTAAGTTTAGAATGAAAGCCATCCTAACTCGCGGTCAATTTGAACTGTTTGGTTAGACATTGAGACAAGATTATTACAATTCATATAGTGTTTATAACAGACACCAATAAGCTACAGTTTTTTCCTTGCTACCTTAGCAACCCTTCCTGCGACTTCGCTATTCCATCCCGTGTTTATCAAAAAATCAGCATCAAGCTTTCCGGTGTGCAAGTGTAATAATATGAGTTCTACTAAAAATGAGATAGATGCTTTCCACTTTGCATAACCACTATTATCATAGTGCAATTTAAAATATCTTTCTGCCCAAGATTTGCTTCTTTGAAGATTTTCCTCAAGTTCCCTAATAGTTTCAATACCAACATAATTACAAGCGGCGATTATTCTGGAAAGTGTATCTTTATATTCATCTGTATTTTTATATTTATCAACGATAGTAAAACCCGCTTTCTCTGCTGCAACCGCAAGAAATTTAAGAGAGTCTGATTCAATGTACTCTTTCAATGTTATTGCATTTAATTCTAGAGAAATATTCCCTTGCTCAATGTTAGCCGAAACAATACTTGCGAATGTTTGCTGTTCCCTCTTCAATGCAGAAAATTCTTCGTCAGAGAGTTCAAGTAGCCCCGAAAGCCGGGACAATTTACGTCTAAATTGACTGGGGACATCTTCTTCTATTTTATATTGCAGGGCATGCGATATTGCTGCCCATGCATGCTGAAGAACTGTTCGTATCTGTATCTCGGCAGTAAGTTTTGAAAACTGCTGCCATTCAAGCAAATCTTTTCTGTTACTTGACAGTGATGCAATGTAATGAACAGATCTGTAGCCAAATTCATTCGGTTTTAAAAGTTGACCCTTATCTATAGAAGCATTCTTATCAATACTAAATTCTCTTTCAATTAGCTTACACACTAAGTCTACATCTTCTAAGTAATATACGATGATACGTAGACCAGTGAGATCTGTAATCTCTCTCAATGGATCAGAATAATTTTTATTGGCTCGTGTAATCTTTTCACGAAAGCTCTGGACATCTTTCGTCCGCTGTTCGACAACTTGAAATTTTATTTCTGAACTATTGAGAAGGACTTCAAGTAAACCTCTGAGTTTATCTGTAAAGTCTGCATATAGCGGTCTCTTTAAGTCATATTGTCTAACAAAATCATCAACATCTTTGGTATGACCTCTTGCTATTTTTTTTGTTGTCATGATTGACCTCTTACAATATTGACCGATGAAAATTTAATCGGTCATGAGTTGCTCATACAAGACGCTTACCGTTTGATGAGGTTGATCGTCCCGCGACAGTTCGGCGCGCCGCAATCGCAACGCTTGTCGTTCGGGTGGTAGGACTCGACGTAATCGAGCGTGATCTCTTCGCCGGGTCGGATGTCGCGCAGGGCGAAGAAGATGATGTGGCCGTGCATGATGCGCACGAAGCTGTTCGGCTGGCACGAGTGGTTGATGAACTGCGAGGCGTTGCCGCCCGCGCTGCCGTCGATGCCCCAGTAAGAATCAATCGCGCAGATGTGCAGCCGCTCCTTGCCGCGCATCCGCCGCGCCGCCTCCACGCGCGACACGCGCTCGCCCGTCAATTCCGCGATCTTCCGCCCCTTGCGAAAGGCGACGGTGGCGAAGCATCCCGTGCCGTCGATTTTCGACTTGCGCGCCTCGATCCCCTCGGCCGCTTCGATCTTCCTCATGCGTCTCGTCTCCGCCCTCGCGCTCACTTTACGCCCGCCTCCAATTCCGCCCGCAGCCGCTTCGTCAACTTCGCCCACACCATCTCGTAAGACTCGCGGATCAACCTCTCCGTCTCCGCCTCCTCAAGCGCGTCGAGCCGGTGGAGCGTCACCCAATGGATGCGCGCCATGTAGGCGGCGGGCGTGATGCCATCCTGCTCGATGAGTTCCGCGAACTTCTCCGGCGTACACTTGAACGACACGCGCGTCGGCGTCACGTCCAAACTCGCCACCGCGAACATCTTGCCCCCGACGCGGAACAACAGATCGTTATCCCACTGCACGCCCTCCGTCGCGTGCGGCAGCGACAGGCAGAAACGACGCAACGACTCAATATCCATAACTCATCTCCTATCTTCCTCCGCGCCCGCTCCTCCGGGTCTCCGTGGCGAAGGTTTCTTCACCACACACAACTTGCTTACACCGGCACGCACGCCGCGTTCACTCAAACTGTTTCTTGAACTCCGCGAACTGCCCGCGCAACTCCGCCAACTCCGCGCGCACCGCCTTCAACTCTTCCTCCAGCCGCGCCACCCGCTCGCCGCGCGCCTCCGTCGTCGCCCCGGCCTCCGCGCCCTCCGTCTCCGTCGTCACCACCACTTCGCCCGCGAGCAGGTGCGCGTAACGCGGCTCCTTGCGTCCCGTCTGGCGCGGCAACTTCACCACGAGCGGCACGTCTCGCATCATCAAATCTTCCAGCGTCGTCTCGACGAACGACAAGGCCGAGAACGGGTAGAGCCGCTCCGTGCGCGTGCGTATCTCGCCCACGGTCTGCGCCCCGCGCAGCATCAGCACGCACATCACCGCCATCTCCGGCGACTTCAACCCCAACGCCTCGTCCAGCACGTGCCTGTACTTCGGCACGCGCCCGTCGGCGGTCGTCACCACCCGCACCAGCTTCCGGTCGCGCAAACTCTCCAACGCCCACACGACCGTCCGCTCGTCGAACGCCACCACCGGCTCGCGGTTCGACAACTGGTTGCACGCCTGCCTCAGCGCGTTCAACGTCAACGGGTAATACTCCGGCGTCGTCACCTGCTTCTCGATCAAAGCCCCAACGACGCGCACCTCTTCCGCGCTCAAGATCAATTCTTCACTCAATGCGTCACCTTATGATTAACCTTTATGGTAGGGAGTAATTATGTTTGACAACGTAGGAAAGTGCTTTTTGTTCAAAGTTACCAGCTCGACTTTACTAAATTCAGCGGTGAAGGCGATTATGGCATCCGCAAGTCCGACCCCATGGCTTTTCCCATAGTCGCGCCTGATGAGTCCGCCATTGGCGGCGATCGTATAATCAACAGGGATCACATTGAAGACAGATAGGAACTGCTCCAAAGCTATTCGCTCCGCACCTTCGCGCACGCCTGCGTGAAGCTCGGCCACGGTCATAGCGGAAATAAGCAACGGCTCCGTGAGACTCTCTAAATATGAAACGGCCTCTGCCCGCCCGCGCAAGTAGTCTATGAGGACATCGGTATCTATCAGCAATCTTCCAGTCATGTGACCTGCTCGCTTCCCTTAGCCTCGATCCCATTCCTGCCTGAGGTCTTCCAACGCTGGTAAATCATCCCGATCTTTCCAGATGCCGCGCGCCTGACGCATCCGGCTCAGATCATCTCCCCTTTGAAACTCACTGATCAGGCGCTCGACTGCTTCACGAACCAGCTCGACCTGCGACTTGCCCGTCCGTTCGGCGATCTTCCGCAGCGCGCCGCGCTCCTGTTCGGTCAAATTTATTTCCGTCTCAATCATTTTCTAGGCCACCTTTCACGACTAATGAACCTAATGTATATGACAGCAGACCGCAAGATTAATTCTCCGCTCATCCTTGCTTGATGAGCAGTTCAGGCCAGCCGCCACTTGATGCGCGTGTAGGCGATGCGAAACCCGTGTCGCTCGGCGTTGCGTTGCGAGGCGCTGCCGGGCAGGGCGCACATCATGGCGATGTCGCAACCCTCGGCGGCGGCGAAGCGCAGGCGGCTGCCGAGCAGGGCGAGTTGCGCGCCTTGCCTGCGTCCTTCGGGAATCGTGCTCGCCCCCGCCAGCAAGGCCACCCCTTCGCAAATGCCGATCCCGCCCGTGGCGATTGCGCGTCCGTCGAGTTCCGCCAGAAACGAGTGCGCGTCCGCCCGCTTCGCGCTGACCACCGACAACTCATATATCTGATCCGCGTATTCCGCAAACTCGCTCCACCCGCGCGTCGCCGTCCGCGCCCACAGTTCGTGCTCGTCTTCTCCAACCACGCGCACGGTGATCCGTCCGTTGCCCGGCGCGGGCAGGTCGCTCGCTTCCCCGCCAATCGGGCGATACATCACGCTCGTCAACTCGACCGGCCGGTAGCCACGCTCGCCCAGCAACGTCAACAACTCGGCGGAGGTCATGGGGCTGACTTCGTGAAACACGGGCGCGCCGCGCTCACGGAAGAAATTTTCGAGGGCGTCCATTTCAACCTTCGTGATCGGTTCAAACAACCCGAGGCCGAACGTCTGCGTGAGGGGCGACGCCGCGCCGTCGAACATCGCGTATGCGCCCGCTACCTCCGTCCACCGTGCGCCGCTCTCTGGAAACAGCCGCGCGCGCGTCTCCACGAACTCCGCGTTGAGGTGCGCCTCCGTCCTTTCCAGACGCCGCGCCAAATCCAGATCGGAGAAGATGTACCGCTGCTGCTCTTGCTCGCTCATCACCTTCGACTCTTCGCTCCCGCGTTCTCGTCAACTTCGTCGCGCCCGGCTTCCCCGTTAAGCATCCGAGGCGAACAACATGATCTCCGGCTCGTCGTCGGACAACCTGACGAGCCGGTCGAATTTCAGGCCGAGCTTTTCCAGCACCCTGATCGAACCGGCGTTATCCGGGTTTACAATCGCCAGCACGCGTTTCAGGCCGAGCGTGCCGCGCGCGTAAACCATCACGGCGGCGGCCGCTTCGTGGGCGTAGCCCCGCGACCAGAAGCGCGGCAGGAACGCGTAGCCGATGTCCACGTCGGGCAAAGCGTCTCGCTTCACCAGCCCGCAGATTCCGGCTGGCGTCCCCGCGTCCTTCAACTCGACCATCCAGAAGCCGAACCCGTGGCGGGCGTAGCTCTCAACCGCCCCCCGCAAAATATACCGGGTCGCCTCTTCGATAGTTCTCACGCCCCGGTCGCCGATGTTGCGTAGGAACGACGGCTCGTTCAGCAGTTCGAGCATGAACGCGGCATCGCCCGCGTTCAATTGACGAAGATTCAATCGCTCTGTTTCGAGGACGTTCATGGAAGTTACGCTCGCGTGCGCGCGGCGGCCGATTATACAGCGACGGCGAAAGAGCGACGCATTTATTTCGCCGCGCCCGCGAGCGCGCCGCATTATACCCTCGATCCGGCCACGCGGGCGGGCGAACCCCAACTGTGACTTGGGCGCGGCGCAATGTTAAAATGTGCGGGCAATGAATCAAGCAACGCATCTCACGGGGTTGGACGCGGCGGAGTTGTCGGCGTTGGTCGAATCTTTCGGCGAGCCTGCTTATCGCGGCCGACAGTTGTTCGGCGCGCTGTTCAAACGGCGTCTGCGTTCCTTCGAGGAGATGACGGACTTGCCGAAGAATTTCCGCGCGACGCTCGCCGCGCGCGCCACCGCTTCGACCCTGACCGTCGAGTCGCGCTACCTCTCGGAAGACGGCACGCGGCGTTACCTGTTGAAGACGCACGATAACTTTCCCGTCGAAACCGTGTTCATCCCGGAAGCGCGGCGCGACACCATCTGCTTCTCGTCGCAGTCGGGCTGCCCCTTGCAGTGTGATTTCTGTCTGACGGCGAAACTCGGACTCCTGCGCACGCTCACGGCGGGCGAGATCGTCGAGCAGATCGTGATCGCCTTGAACGACGCTTACGGCGCGGGCACGCAGACCCCGCGCGGCACGAACCTCGTCGCGATGGGCGCGGGCGAACCTTTCCTCGCCTTCGATTCGCTGATGAAAGCCTTGCGGATCATGGCCGACCCGGCCGGTCTCCACATCGTGCCGAACCGCGTCACCGTCTCGACGGCGGGCGTCGTCCCGCGCATCCGCGAACTCGCGCGCGTGCCCGACCGCCCGCACCTCGCCATCTCGCTCGCCGCCCCGACCGACGAACAGCGAGACGTGCTGATGCCGATCAACAAGAAGTGGCCGCTCGAAGCGTTGCTCGCGGCCTGCAAGGAGTTCGAGTCGTCTTTGAAGCCGGGCGAGCGTTTCACGTTCGAGTACGTCATGCTCGACGGCGTGAACGATTCGGACGAGCACGCCCGCCAGTTGGCGAATTTGCTCAACCGGCACCAACTGCGCGCGAAGGTCAACTTGATCCCGCACAACCCGGCCGACCCGCTGCCCTATCGCCCGACGCCCTTTGAGCAGGTGGAACGTTTCCAGCGCATCCTCGAAGCGAAAGGCGTGCGCGCCTACGTGCGCCGCCCGCGCGGGCGCGACATCTATGCCGCCTGCGGCCAACTCGCCGCCCGCCGCCCCGTAAACAACCTCAACCCGCAGACCCTGCATCAACTAATCGGCTAGTCGGCCAAAGACTTCAACCGAACATCACTGATAACCGAAATGCCCAGACAAATATTCACCACGCGCCTCACTCCGTTGCTCATTGCCGCTTCGCTGCTCGCCGCCGTCGTTGCTACTGCGGCGGCGTCGCATCGCGCCTCGGCGGCGGCGTCAACTAACGTCGCCGCGCCCCTGGTGCAGGGCAACATCGGCGTCAATGGATTCTTCGCCGCCGACAAAGCGCAGCGCGGCCGCAGCGTGCAGGCGGCCGTCGTGCTCGACATCCCGCGCGGCTTCCACGTCAACGCGAACAAGGCCGCCAAATTCTCCATCCCGACCGTGGTGAAGGTGGACGCGCCGAGGGGCTTGCGCGTCAGCGCGGTCGCTTACCCGCGCGCCGTCGTGCGTCGTCTCAGTTTCTCGAAAGACGCTCTCTCGCTCTATGAAGGCCGCGCCGTGATGCGCTTCAACGTCATCGTCCCCGCCAACTACCAGACGGGCTTGACGGAACTGCGCGCCAAAGTGACCTACCAAAGCTGCAACGACGAAGTGTGTTTCCCCCCGACCACGCGCGAAGTCAAACTCGGCATCAACGTCGTCGGCGCGAACGAATCCGTCAGGCGTATCAACACGCAATACTTCGGCAGAAGATGAAGAAGAATTGATTCATTGGTTCATTTCTTCATTGAATCAATGAACCGATGAGTCAATCTTTGACCTTTCCGACGACCGCGAGCAGCCGTCCGGTGCGGCCGTGGAGTTTTTTGTCGCGGCGGTAGGAGAAGAAGAGGTCGTCGCGGCAGATGGTGCAGTAGGGCGCGGCGTGAATGCGCGATGGAGCGACGCCCGCGCCGGTGAGTTGGCGGCGATTGGCTTGATGCAGATCAATGCGCGCGTGTCCCGCGCGCGTGGGCGTGAGAAGTTCGTCGGCGTAGGCGAATCGCGCGCGGAAAGTTTCGCTCACGTCGCTCCCGACCTCATAGCAGCAACCGAGAGCGGCAGGGCCGAGCGCGGCACACACGTCTTCGGCGCGCGTGCCGTAGGCGGCGCGCATACGCGCGAGCGCGGCGGAGACGATTTCGGCCGCCGTGCCGCGCCAGCCCGCGTGGACGGCAGCGCAAGCCCCGTGGCGAGCGTCGCCCAGGAGGATGGGCACGCAATCGGCGGTCTGGACGCCGAGGAGGATGTGCGGGGCATCGGTGGCGAGCGCGTCGCAGCGTTCCTCGTTGGTGTCGAGCGCGTCCTCCGTCTCGCCGCCGGGGAGGCGCACGTCAGCCCCGTGAACTTGCCAGCAGGTTGCGAGCCGCCAGTGGCCGCGAAAGAGTTTGAGGAAGCGGCGGCGGTTTTCGTGGATGTTGGCCGCGTCGTCTTCGTTGAAGCCCGCGAGATTGAGCGCGTCCTGCGGGAACGGGCTGCAACCTCCGGTGCGCGTCGAGAAACCGTTGACGAAGCCATCCGCTTCCAACGGCGCGCAAACCAACGCCCGCACGTCGCCCTCGACGCGCCAGTGGAATCCGGCGCGCGCGAGAAGTTCGGAATCCATCGTGATCATCTCAATCGGCATAGACATCATCGAAGTGGCGCGCGTGCGGCAAGTGTTGCGCCGCACGCCGCGTTTCGCCGAACGCGTCTTCACCCCCGGCGAGCGCGACTACTGCGAGCGGCGCGGCGTCGTCGCGCCGCAGCACTACGCCGCGCGCTTCGCCGCCAAGGAGGCCGCGCTGAAGGCTCTCGGCACGGGCTGGAGCGGCGGTCTCGCGTGGCAGGACATCGAAGTCGTCTCGAACGCGGCGGGCGCGCCCTCCGTCGTCTTCCACCATCTCGCGCGCGAACTCCTCGCACGCTCCGGCGCAACCAACGCGCACCTCTCCATCTCCCACACCACCGAACACGCCATCGCTCAGGTCTTGCTCGAACGCCGCGACGTTGACGAACCGGCGACCCCTGAATTGTAACCCGGCCGACGACAAGTTAAAGCCGCGAAAGCGGCGGCAGGTTTTAATCACATCTAGCGGATGAAGATGTGTACCAAGCCGCGCAGGACGCGACGAGCCTCCGCCAATCAGCGTTGCGCGGCTCGGCCGACGACGACGATCTGCGGATCGTTTGTGAGCCGCGCGCGGCCGCTGCGGCTTTGCTCGATTCGCGTGGTTTGAATCGAAGGCGCGGGGAGCACGACGGGCGCGGAGTTTTCGTGCGATACGCGCGTCCGCGACGAGGCCGCGGCGTGCGTCGCATCGTCGGCGACGACGAGCGTCGATTGAGGCGCGAGCGGCTGTGCGTCGGCGAGAGAGGGAAGGATGGGGCGGTGCAAGAGGCACTCGGTGGTGGGGGCGAGCGCGTGTGTGACGGCGATGCGTTCGCGCTCGGGGCAGGAGGGCGAGGCGAGTTGTCCCGTCGCGGGATCGATCTCGACGGAGACGACGCCCGCCGGGCGCAGAAAGGCCACGCCGCCCAGTTCGGGGCGCAGTTCGAGCGCGCCGCGCACAAACTCCGTCCAGACGGGCAGCGCGCTGTCCGCGCCCGTGAGACCGAGTTGGCGATTGTCGTCGAAGCCGATCCAGACGACGCAGACGAGGTTAGGCGTGTAGCCGACGAACCAACCGTCGCGCGACGTGCCCGTCTTGCCCGCGACCGCCGAGAGTTTCAACATCCCGCGCGCCGCGCGCGCCGTGCCCGCGGCGACGACGTTCGTGAGCATGTCCGTGATCATGTAAGCCGTCGCAGGCTGGACGACCCGGGTGGTCGAAGGGAGAAACTCTTCAAAGAGTTTCACGCCCCCGCCGTCAACGGCGCGCGTCACGGCCGAGACGCGCGTGCGCGTGCCGCCGTTCACGAACGCGGTATAAGCGGAAGCGATCTCAAGCGGCGTCGCCTCGGTGGTGCCGAGCGCGAGCGACGGATAGGCGGGAGCCTTCGCCAGACCGAACGTTTCGGCCAACGCGCCGACGCGCTCCAAGCCCGCCTGCATGGCGAGATCAACCGTCACGACGTTCAATGAGTTCGTGAGCGCGGTGCGCATCGTCACGTCGCGCATGGAGTAGCCGCCGCCGTAGTTGGCCGGGCGATAGGGCGCGCTGTAGCGGTCGAACGTGAAGCCGCGCGGCGCATCCGCGAAGAGGCGCGCGGGCGAGATGCCGCGCTCCAAAGCCGCCGCGTAGACGATGGGTTTGAAGACCGAACCGGGCTGCCGCCGCGCGTCCGTGGCGCGATTGAGTTGCGACGCGGCGTAGTTTTGCCCGCCGACCATCGCGAGCACGTGGCCGGTGTTCGGGTCGAGCGCGACGAGCGCGGCCTGCGGGCGTGCGTCGCCTGATTTGTAAACTCGTTCGAGTTGCGCGAGTTGGCGCGCGACGGCCTGTTCCGCCAGTTGTTGCAAGTCGAGATCAATGGTGGTGTAGACGCGCAGGGAACGCTCGTCCGCGCCGCCCGTTTGCAGTTGCGCCTCGACGGCGCGGTTGACGTAATCGACAAAGTAGGGCGCGGTGGCGCGGGCGGCCGGATCGATGGGCGCGACGCTCAACGCTTCGCTCGAAGCGGCGCGCGCCTCTTCGGCCGTGATCGACTGATCGCGGAGCATGGCGGCGAGCACGGCGGCGCGGCGCGCCCGCGAGGCTTCGGCGTGGCGGTCGGGCGCGTAGCGGGCGGGGCTTTGAATCATCCCTGCGATGGTCGCGGCCTCGGCGAGCGAGAGGTCGCGCAACTCTTTGCCGAAGTAGACGCGCGCCGCCTGCTTGACGCCGCGCACGGCGAACGCGCCGCGCTGGCCGAGATAAATTTCGTTGCAGTAGAGCGCGAAGATGTCCTCTTTCGACAGGCGGCGTTCGAGCGCGGCGGAGAGCAGGGCTTCGTTGAACTTGCGCGTGAGCGTGCGCTCGGGCGTGAGGTAAGTGTTCTTGACGAGTTGCTGCGTGATGGTCGAACCGCCCTGCCGTTCCGGCGCGCTCGCCCCGTTGCTCGTCCAACTCAGGAGCGCGCGGCCGATGCCCGTCACGTCGAGGCCGTGGTGCTCGAAAAAACGCCGGTCTTCGATGGCGCGGATGGCTTGGGCGAGCGCGGGCGGGATGTCCGCGTAAGCGAGCGTGGCGCGCGTGCCGGTCTTCGTCGCGGCATCGTTCGTGAGGGCTTCCGGCTCCAGTGCGAACGCGTCGAGCGTGAGGCCGTCGCCAGTGATCTCCCGGATGCGTCCCTTTCGATCAAAATCCACGCGCACGACTTCGGGCGTGAAGCCTTCCGCCGCCGCCGTCGCTGTCGCGTCGCTCGCGTGTCCCGCGCGCGGCGCGCGACGCGGGCTGATCTCAAGCGCGCCCTCGGCGTTGACGCGAAACGCGCCGCTCCACACGTCGCTCGCGGACTGTTCGACGTAACCGGCGCGGCGCAGCGTTTCGATGAGACGCTCGCGCGAGAAATTTTGCCCGGCGCGCAGCACGCGCGGCGCGGCGTAGAGTCCGGCGCGGCTCGTCAGGTAGCCGGAGGCGAGGCGTCGGTCAACCGTCTCGGCCGCGCCCAGATAGCAGTAGACGAGCGTGGCGACGAGCGCAGCGCACACGACGAGCGCGGACACACCGATGAAGCGCAAAGCGCGCCGCCAGTCGCGCGTCTTCTTCTCGCGCGCCCAGCCCGCGCCTTGCCGCGCCTTCAAGAGTCGTGGCAGTCTCCGCGTTTCGCGCCGCTCCGATGTGATTTCAATTGCCATGATTTGGAAAGACCGTCAGTTGTCGGTGGTTAGTGGTCAGTTGTTCAGATCAATCTTTAGTGGCGTGTGTTGTAATCACAAACAACGGACAACTGACCACGGACAACGGACAATTTTTTAGACACACGTACCCACGTGCTTCGGGACTCTACCAGCCCGGAGCGGCGCGTTCGCAACTTTGTGATGTGATAGGTAAACGACTAATCGGCGGCGAATTCTTTGAACGGGTTCGCACGCCGGGGCGGAGCGCGGATGTTTCAGGGCGCGACCGATGCGCTCAGAATCGGCGCGGCGGCGGCGTTGCCCTGCTCGACCCGGTTGCCGTCCGCGCTCGCATCGGGGCTTGCCCATTGGGAGAGAGCCGCCGTCGAGATGGCGAGCGTGATCAATAACATGATGATGGCGGCCAGTTTCGCGAGATTGTTTCCGAGTTCTTTCATGTTGGCGACACCTCTCAGGAAGTCTTCTGCCGCCACTGTTGAGCAATGTTTGTGCCAGCAGTTAAAACACCGTCGGCCGCGCACCGGCGCAACCCCGTATGACGTGCTTTGCGAAGAGTTTAGAAGTTTGAGGCGGAGACTTCAGGCGGGCGGCGCGAGTTTGGCCGAAGCGGGAGGCGTCGTTTTTCGATACATCGCCGGGAGAGACGCGGCGAGCGTGGCTGTCTTGAAACGGGTCGTTTAGCGCGGCGCAACGGGATGTTTCTCGTCATCTCCGGCGTGCGGGGGGGAATGCGTCTCGTGCCTGGCGCGACGCGCGGCCGCGCCAGGCCGTTGGAGCAAGCGTTGAATCCACGTCGGAGTCGGATGTTCTTCGACGGGCGGCGCGAGCAGCGACTTGATCCCGGCAACCGCTTCGCGCGCGGCTTCTTCGCCCGCCGCGATCAGTTCTTCGGCACGCGCCATCTCGTCCCAGCGGATGTGGCCGACCTTCGGGCGGATGACGATGTCCGCGCTGCGCCCCTCGTGCGCCGAGACCGTGCGCTGCACCACCATCATCGACTGGAAGAGGACGCCGATGGCCGACTGTGGCGGCCCTAAAAACTTCGCGCCCTCGAAATTCACGTCCACGGCGACGACGATGTCGGGGTTGAGCGCGCGCGCCGCCGTCGCGGGCAGATTGGCGACGAGTCCGCCGTCCACGAGTTGCCGCCCTTCCGCGTCGGTGACGGGCACGTACCAGCCGGGCACGGCGCAACTCGCGCGGATCGCGAAGGCCGCGTCGCCCTCGTCGCGCATGACGACCGCCTGCCCCGTGCGCAGATCGGTGGCGACGGCGGCGAAGGGGATCAGCATCTCTTCAAAGCGTGTGACGGGAAAGCGCGCGCGGATGTACTCCTCCATGCGCGCGTTCGATTGCACGCCGAGCCGCGAGAGCGTCATCCGCCCGAAGTTGCGCCAGCGCATCTCGCGTCCCAGGCGTTCGAGTTCCGCGACGGTCATCCCGGCGGCCAACGCCCCGCCGACGAGCGCGCCCGCCGACGTGCCCGCCACCGCGTCAACCGGAATGCCCGCCGCCAGCAGCACCTTCAACACGCCGACGTGCGCCGCGCCGCGCGCCGCGCCGCCCGACAACGCCAGCCCCACGCGCAGCCTCGCGTTCGCTTGTTTTGCTTCCTTGCGCCACATAACTTAAAACGGTGACGAGTGACGGGTGACAGGTGACAGGTGACAGGTTAGTAAAGGTACGCTGTTTTAACTTGTCACCTGTCACCCGTCACTCGTCACCGTTTCATTATACCTGATTGAGAATGACGATCTCGGCGCGGGTGCGGGCGTCTTCGAGGAAGGCATCGGTGTCGGATTCGATTTTGTCCTCGGTCAGCGTGCGTTCGATTTCGGGGGTGGCCTGTTCGAGCGTGGGCACGATGCGGCCGGGCGTCAGGCGACGGTGGCGCGGCACGTACACGTCGCGGTAGTAGTCCGCGATCTCCTGGGTGGAGATGATGGTGAAGGAGCGGAAGCGGAAGTTGAGATAGTTTTCGATCTCGACGCGCTGGCGGACGACTTCGCGCAAGCCCTCGCCCGTGAGTCCGACGCGGGCGAGGCGTTCATAAAAGGCCGCCTGCGAGGGAAAGCGTTTGACGAGGTCGTTCGTGGCTTTATCCACGTCGGCGTCGGAAGGCGTGATGGTCGGGAGTTTTCCGGCCTCCTGCGAGATCAGTCGTTGGTCGATGAGGAGATTGAGGACGCGCTGCAAATCTTCGGAGCGCGGCTGGTCGATCGGCGTGTCCGGCTGCAAGGCCAACTGCCAGAGCAGGTCTGTGTAGGTGATCAACTCGCGGTTATTGATCGTCGCCACCCAGCGATCCACGATCTCCTGCGCCGCGACCGGCGTAGGGTAAAGGGTAAAGGGTAAAGGGTAAAGGGTAAGGGTAAGCAGCACCACGCGCGCCGCTTTTGCGAATCCGTTCATTGAAATTCGTCTCTTCGTCATGTCCTTTACCCCTTCCCCCTTCCCCTTTTCCCTCACGCTTTAGAACGCCTGCCCGAAGCGGAAGTGTATCTGCGAGCGGCGCAGGCGCACGATGGCGGGCGGCCCGGCAAACTGCGGCAGTTCGAACTCCGGCGGATTGAGAAGGAAGCCGTAGTCTATGCCGAGCGCGCCGATGGGCGTGCGGACGCGCAGACCGAGTCCGACGGTGTGCGTCCACTGCACGCGCAGGTTGCGCATGTTGATGGTGTCGCCGGGTCGGCGGTCGTTGCGCCCGAAGATGTCGCCGATGCGGCGGAAGACGTTGCCGCCGTCGTAGAAGGGCACGATCTGGAAAGTCTTCGTCAAGGGCACGCGCGCCTCAAGGTTGGCGACCGCCATCGCGTTACCGCCGACGGGCACGGTGAACGGATTGAGCGTGACGGGGTCGCCGTTCGAATCGCGGAAGACGCCGCCCGCGCAGTTCGGGACGTTGATCTGGCTACCCAGGGTCGAGCCGGTCGGGCAGATGGCGAGGCGGGGGCCGGCCTCTTCGAAGGCGAAGCCACGCAGCGTCGTCGAGCCGCCGGTAAAGAATCTTTCGCTGATGGGAAGCGTCTGGTCAACGTCGTCGATCACGCCGTCTTCGTTGCGGTCGGTCGGGTTGAAGAGGCTGGCGACGCCGAGGTTGAGATTGACGGCGAAGACCGTGCCGCGCACGCTGTTCTGCAAGCCGCCGAGCAGGCCGCCGCGCTCGCTGGCGAGTTGCAACGGGTCGGGGCCGCCGCCGAAACGGAAATAGCGGCGATAGGTGGCGAGCAACTTCGTGAACGAAAGATTGCCGCCGAGTTGCTTGATGGCGACGGCGTAGTCCACGGTCAAGAACTCGCCGCGCGTGGGGTCGAACTGGCGGTCGCGCGTGTCGCGCGTGAGCGTCGCGCCGAAGCGCGAGAGGCGCACGGCCTTATCGGGTTGGAGGATGGGCGCGACGAGAAGGCTCTGGATGTTTAAGAGGCGCACGTCCTCGTAGTTGTAGCGCAGGAAGAGAATCGTGCGCGAACGCTGCTGGAAGACGCGCTGCGTCTCGATGTTGAAGGTGAAACGGTTGATGGTCGGCTCGCCCACGCGCATGCCGAACTCATCGACGGGATTTCCTTCCTCGTCGAGCCGCTGGACGACGCCGAAGTTGCCGCGGTCGATCGTCGAGCGGAAGAAGCGCGTGACGTTGATGTCGCGCTGGTACTGCGCCGAGATGGTGAGCGGCGAGAACCTTTGACGGCCGTAGGGGCGGAAGCGCGGGTCGAAGTATTCGAGGCGCAGGAGTTGCTGGCGGCGGCTGGCGCGCGTGCGTAGCGCGCCCTGCCGCAACTGGCCGAAGAGGTTGTTGTTGCGCAGTTCGAAGAGTCCGAGCGGCCCGCTGTCGGTCGAGTAGCCGCCGCCGTAATCGAGGCGGCGCGGTTTGAGTTCTTCGAGGTCGATGATCACGTCGCGGCGACGGAAGCCCGCGGCCGTCTCGCCCGCGGCCTCGGTGCGGATGATGACCTGGCGGAAGGCGTTCGTCTCGTAGAGCACGCGCTCGGCTTCGGCGAGGCGGTCGGAACGCAAGACCTCGCCCTCCTTGAGCGGAATGGCTTCGAGGATGGCCTCGCGTTTCGTGCGCATCGAAACGTCGGGCGCGGTGCCTTCGTTGCCGTTGATGATGATGCGATTGATGAAGACCTTGCCGCCCTCGGTGATGTTGTAGACGAGCCGCACCTGTTCGTCGTCGCCGCGCCGGGGGAGTTCGACGATGTCCACGCGCACCTCGGCGTCGATGTAGCCGTTGCGCGCATAGAGATTGCGGATGCGCTCGCCGTCGGCGCGGGCGAGCGTGCGGGCGAACGCCCCTTCGACGATGGTGCAGGGTTCGACGCGGAAGGCGGCGGCGCGGCACGGCTCCTCGCGCAGACGCTCGGTGGTGTAAAGCTGGTTGCCGCGAAAATCCAGACCGGCCACGCGCGTCAGCGCGCCTTCGGTGACGGCGAAGGTGATGATCAAATCTTCGCTGTCGATGGCGACGCCCTGCCGCACCTCGACCGTCGCGCGGCGGTAGCCGAGATCGCGCATCCGCGCCTCGATAGTGCGCCGGTCGCGCACCAGCAGCTCGCGGCTCGTGTAACCGCGGCGCGAGCCGAGGAAGGGGATGATGCCGAGGAGGCCGCTGGCGGGTTCGGAGCCGAGCGCGTCGGCGAGGTCGTCGTAAGTCAGCTTCTCCGTGCCCTCGATGCGAATCTCGGAGAGACGGAAGCGGCGGCCGAGTTCGACTGTGTAGTTGATGTTGACGGTGCGGCCGCTCAACTCGCGCGCGTTCAAATTGTCGCACGCCCCGCCCACGTCTAAAGGTGCGACGGTCGCTTGCGCGAGTGGGTCGGACGTAATGATGTTCGCGTTCCCCGCGGCGGGCGTGGCCGTGTTCGGGGTCGCGGCTGCCGTCGCGGGCGTGGCGGGTGTAGCGGCGTTCGGGTTCGCGGGCGTGACGGCGGCGGCGGGCGGTGGAGGAGTTCCCGTCAGGGCGGCGTTCGCGTTGGCCTCGGCGATGGCGGCGTTGATGGTCGAAGCGGGCGGCGCGGGACGGTCAACGGCGCAGGTCGAGATCACGTCGGCGAAGAAGTAGCCCTGCTGTTGGAGGTGATTTTTCAGCCGCCGCGCGCCCTCCGTGATGGCGGCCTGATCGATGCTGCCCTCGCGCTGGACGGGCAAAAGTTCCTCGCGCTTCTTGTCGCCGACCTCGAAGCCCGTCACCTCGACGTTGACGCGGGGGCCGATGCCGCCCGTGAGATTCATCGTGATCGTATTGCGCGTCGAATCAATGATGGTCTGCGCCTCGCCGAGTTGGGGGGCGAGAAAACCCTGCTCCATGATCGCGCGGCGGATGCGCCCCACGTCTTCGCCGAGCGCGGTGCGCGTGAAGGGCGCGCCGGGCGCGAGCCGCAGGTCGGGTCGCACGGTTGCCGGGTCGAAGCCGGTGACGTTGATATTGAAAACATCGACGCGCGCCTGCTCGCCGGGGTTGACCGCGTAGGCGACGACGGCGCCCGTGCCGGCCGCGTCGAGCGTTCGCGTGAAGGTCACCTCGGCGCGGAAGAAGCCGCGGTCGCGCAGGTAAATCTGGATGGCGTCCGCGCCGGAGCGCAGGGCTTGATCGGAGACGCGCGCGCCGGGGTCGAGCAGGTTGAGGCGTGCGCGCAACTCGTCGGCGGTGACGGGCACGCCGGGCGCGACGGCCACGAGATCGAGCCGCACGTCGGTGACGCGCACCTGCGGCCTGACGACGAAGCGCAAGGCGACGGGGACGGCCTCGCCGCCCGCGCCCGGCGGCGCAGCGCGCGTTTCGGTCGCCTCCACGCGCGCGTTCTCCACGCGCCCCGATTCAAACAACGCCTGCAAAGACTCGCGCACGCGCACGGCCGAGAAGGGCGTGTTCGGCGCAATTGTCAACAAGCGGCGCAACTCGCCCTCGCCCGTCTCGTTGCGCGCCGCGCCTTCATAAACCACTTCGACCGACGCCACCGTGCGCCCCTCGAAGCGGCTCAAATCGGTGACGCCCTCAAACACGCGCGTGCTCGCGCCCGCCCGCCCGCCGCACGCGACGAGCAGAAACAGGACGAGGATGAAACGACGATCAAGCACCTTGTTTGTCCGTTGTCCTTTGTTCGTGGTCAGTTGTTTTACTCTCACTTAAATTGAAACTTTCATCTACAGCCCGCCGCCTGCGACATCACAAACAACGGACAACTGACCCTTGACCACCGACGGTTTTTCAGAATCTCTTCCTGAAGCGAATCTCAAAACTAAAATTGTCGTTCCCCGACCGCAGCGTGTTCGTCGCGCCCTGTTCGTATTGCGCGATGAACGAGAGCCGGTCGGAGACGCGGTATTCGAGCGCGAGCACCTGGTTTTGATCCGTCGTCACGTTGGTCGAATAGGTGAGACTGAGGTTGCGGTTGATCTGCCGCCCGACGGTGAGGCGCGCCGTCGGGCTGGCGCCGCCGCGACCGGCGATCAGCGGATCGATCTCGAAGCGGTTGAGGCCGAACAATTTGTCGGTCGCCTTCTGCACGGGGTTGTTGATGAGCGTGTCGGTCAACAAGCTCGTCGCCGTGCCGAAGCCGGTCTGGGCGAGCGTCGCGCCGCCTTCCTCGCTGCGGTTCAAGTCGCCCGTCGTGATCAGCGCGACCACGTCCGATTGCGGGAGCGCGGGGTCGCTGCGGACGACGGCGTTCGGCGAAGAGAGCGGCCCCGTCAAACTCACGATGACGCGATAGCCTTTGATCTCGGCTTCGGCCTGAATGCTCAGAATGGGATCGGCGTTGGCGCGCGCGGGCAGGTCGATGAAGGCGCGCGTCAATTCGTAACGGTCGTTGCGGAAGTTGAGCGTGCCGCGCGAAACCGTGACGCGCCCGCCGATGAGCGGCTCCTCCAGCGAACCGCGCACCTGCAGGTTGACCGAGCCGACGATGTCGGCCAGGTTGTTGCGGACGACGAGCGCGTCGCGCCCTTCGACGCGGAGGTCGAGCCGGAGGTTCGAGCCGAAGCCGCCGCCATCGCCGCCATCGCCGCCGCCCTCGCTGATGGTGGCCTCGCGGCGGCGATTGATGAAGTCCGCGAGTTCGATGTCTTCGGTGTACTCGGCGCGGCGCAGATTGACGAGGCCGGAGAGCGAGAGCAACTGCGCCTGCGCGCGGCCTTGCAGAACGAGGTTGGCGTCGGCCGTGGCGCGGATGTCCTGCGGCAGCGGCACGGTGACGTTCTCGGCGCGTACGTTGAAACGGAAATCCGTGGGCGTGAAACCGACCAGCAGGCCGCCGCCCGTGACATTGACGCGCCCGCCGCCGAGCGTGCCCGTCAGCGAGTCGATCTGCGCGCGGTCGGCCGTGAAGCGCACGCTCCCGTTGATGTTCTGCACGGTCAGGCGTTCGTCCGTCAGGAGCGTCGAGAGGGACGCGCCCGCGAGCGACGCCGTGCCCGTCAGGCGCGGGTCTTCAAACGTTCCGGCGACGCGCACCTCCAGGTGCGACGTGCCCGCGAGGAAGATGTCGGGCGAGAGGCCGTTCAAAACGCGCAGATTGAGATCGCCGACGACGGTGAAATTCTGCCGCCCGCCCGCGCCGAGCGCGGCCGAACCGCCGAAGACGATGTTCGTGCCCGTGCCCGTGAACTGCGTCTTGTCGAAGACGATCTCGTTCGGCGAGAACTGCACGATGAGCGGGTCGGCGGCGGCGAGTTGCACGTCGGCGATCTGCAAGACCAACTGCGTGAACTGCGCCCGTCCGCGCAAACCGCCCACGGAGAAGGCGCGCTCGCCCTCGGCATTCTCGCCGAACAGTTCGCCGGAGGCGAGCAGCGTGCCCGTCGCGCGTCCCGTCACGCGCACGTTGGAATTGGGCAACAGCGTGGCGAAGAGTTGGGTCAAATCCTGATTCGTCAGCGTGGTTTCGACAGTGGTGTTCAAGCCTTCGCTGGCGAGATCGACCGTGGCGTTGACGACTTGCGGCTGGCCGAGGATGCCGGTCGTCAGTTGCAAATTGAACTTCTGATTCTCGGTGCGCCCGACGAGCGCGAGCGTGCCCGCGTTCTGCCCGTTGATCATCACGTCGCGCCCCTGCCCGTCGATTCGCACGTCGAAATCGCGCGGGTTGAACGCGCCTCGCGGGTTGAACACGCCCCTGATCGATGCCGTGAAATCGGCCGTGCCGGAGATTTGCGGCGACGCGCCGCCCGAGAGTCCGGCGAGCACGCCGAGGTTCACGCCCGCCCCCTGAGCTTGCAGGTCAACCGTTCCCGTCCCCGTGTCAATCGTGCCTTTGGCCGTGAGGCGTCCGGCGCGGAAGCGCGCGTCGAGATTTTCGAGCGTGACGGTCGTGCCGCTGAAAGTCGCACGCGCGACGATCTCGTCGAAGGGTTCGCCGTTGATGCTGCCGGGGCCGGAGCGTATGTCCGCGCTGCCGCTCAGGGCGTTCGGGATGCCGCGCACGCTGACGCGCCCCGAAGTGGGGCCGACCGTGGCGAGTTGCGAACTGAACTGTGCCGTGGTGACTCCCCCGTGCGCGATTGTCTTCATCCCGATTG
>DASVVO010000012.1:0-2355 GCA_036386515.1 Pyrinomonadaceae bacterium | reverse complement strand
TCGATCGTCGATCGTGAATCGGCGAGAGCGAGTTTTATCGATTCACGATCGACGATCGACGATTTACGTCTTTACGTCCTTTGCAGATTTACTAGCTTTTCCGTTTCGCGCTACAATCCGTCCGTATATTAGTTGCGACCGGGGCGACTTGAAGACCATGACCACCTGCGAGCGATGCCAGACGGAAAATGCGGACGGCGCGCAATACTGCGACGAGTGCGGGTTGCCGCTCGTCCGCGGCGGCGCGGCGCGTGCCGAGGGGCGGACGCCGATCCTGCAAATGCTCAATAAACCCGCGACGGTCGGGGGCGACGCTCCCGGCGCGGCCGCGTCTTCCGAACTGGTCTTGCCCGACGCGCCGACCAAACACGACGGGGGCGACGCCGCCGCCGCGCCGGTCGTCATCTCCGAAGCGACTTCCTCCGCCGTCAGGGCTGCGGCGGCCGCACGCCCCACGCCCGCGACGCGCGGGGCGGCGAACGGCGCGCACGCCGCCCATGCCGCGCTCGTCATCAATCGCGGACATTCGGCGGGCAAAGAGTTTCCCGTCCACGAAGACGAAGCCTACATCGGGCGGTGGGACGCCGATAGCGGCATCTTCCCCGACGTAGACCTCGACTCGGACGACCCCGAAGCGAAAGTCTCGCGCCGCCACGCGCGCATCACGCGCCGCGGCGGGCAGTATTACATCGAAGATTTGGGTTCGACCAACGGCACGTTTATCAATCGCGGCCGACGCCTGCTCCCCGGCGACCGTCAACCCTTGAATGATGGCGACGAGATCATCATCGGTAAGACGTTTTTAAGATTTCATGTGACGAAGTAGGAGACAGGAGACAGAATACAGAAGTCAGGATAGAAACCACCCGCTTTCATTCTGACTTCTGTATTCTGTCTCCTGTCTCCCGAAGAATGTGTGATGTCCTCCTGTCCAAAATGCGGGGCGGAAGTTACGCCCTCGGATCGTTTTTGCGGCGACTGCGGAACCCCGTTGGCGCAAGGGACGGGTGCGCCCGTTGAGGGCGCGACGGCCTCGGACGCGGCGGTCGTCTTCGCGCTCGGCGCGGCCTCCGCCCCCGCGTTTGAAGAACAGCCGGGTGAAGAAATGGAGCGCGCCGCCGCCGCAGGCGAAGCCGAACGCGCGGAAGAATCTCCTGCGCCCGCGCCCGCCGCCTCGCCGGGAGCGGGAGGTGTCGAGTTGCCGGCGGGCGCACCGGCGGGCGAGGCCGCAGAGAACGCGCAGGCCGTCGAAGCGAAAGGCGATGTCGCGGTGGCGGCGGGCGGCGTGGAACCGGCGTCGAAAGCCGCGAGCGAACCGGCGAGCGAGAGCGCGGGTCGGGTGGACGCGGCGGCGGAAAGCAAGCACGTGACGGGCGGCGGCGAGGGTGGCAACCGGACGAACGCCGTGGGCGGCACGTCGCGTTCCGGCTCGACGGGTCGGCTGCGGCATCAGGCCAAGCAACTCGACCCCGGCACGCTCCTCTATTCGCGCTACGAGATCGTGCGGCGCATCGGCGGCGGCGGCATGGGCGCGGTCTATCTCGCACGCGACCGCAACCTCGGCGACCAGCCGCGCGCCGTCAAGGAGATGATCCAGTCGAACATCGACGAGTCGCAGCACGAGAAGGCCATCAACGATTTCAAGCGCGAGTCGATGCTGCTCGCCTCGCTCGAACATTCCTCGATCCCTACCATCTACGACTACTTCTACGACGAGGATGCCGGACGCTTCTACCTCGTCATGAAATACATCTCCGGCGGCGATTTTCTCGCGCGCCTCAGGAACGCCCCCGGCGGCCGCATCGACGAGAAGACCGTCACCGACTGGGCGTGTCAGGTGGCGGACGTGCTCGAATACCTGCACCGCCGCAACCCGCCGATCATCTACCGCGACCTCAAACCCGCCAACCTGATGATCGACGGCAACAGCGGCCGCGTCATGCTCATCGACTTCGGCATCGCGCGCTGGGTGACGACGCACGAGAAGGGCGTCACGGCCGTCGGCACGATGGGCTATGCGCCGCCCGAACTCTTCAGCGGCAAGGTCGAGCCGCGCTCCGACATCTACAGTTTAGGCGCGACGATGTTTCATCTCCTGACCGGCACAGACCCGCAGGACAACCCGCTGCTCATCTTCGACTTCTCGAAGAACTCCACCCCGCGCCAGATCAACCCCGCCGTCTCGAACGAGATGGAGTGGATTCTGATGAAGGCCGTCGAGCACGACGCCGAGCGCCGCTTCCGCTCGGCCGCCGAGATGCGCGACGCGCTGATGCGGCACGTCGAGCAGTTGCGGGCCGGGGCCGTCACCTACGGCGCGGTGCGCGGCGCGCAGGAGATGAGCGCGCGCACGCT
>DASVVO010000011.1:0-35053 GCA_036386515.1 Pyrinomonadaceae bacterium | reverse complement strand
CTCGACTTTATCCATTCAAGCAGCGTAGCAAAGTGCGTCCGTCAGGCGTTCTAACAATGCACGGTCTACTTTTACCCTGTCGGCTTCGGAACGTGATGTGTGAAAACCCACTTCGCGCCATAACTGCTGTCGAACACTCGCCAATGCATCGGAAAAGGTTGGAAGCCGCTTGACGTACCATGCGGCTTGCCGCACGAACAGTTGTTGCTTTTCACCATAATGATGATGCCCCAGCAACGTGACTATCGAGAAGAGCGCCAGCACCGTCGGGGTGGTACGCGCGATAGCTTTCTCAGACCACTGCCTTTGTGTCTCCAGTCCCAGGTGCGCACGCGCTTCCTCGAACGTCACTTCAACTTGCCAGCGTCTGACGAACCACTCAAGCATCTCGACGGGGTCGCTCTCAAGGTTGGTTGAAAGCAACGCTTGCGGCTTGAACCCGCCCGCCGGGTCGCGCACTATCACCCATCTGACGGGAACTGGTGAGAGCCCCGTGTGATACCACACCCCTGTCGCCGACGTGACTTCGACCACCCGCTCTGTGCCGCCATACCATCCGGCCACCAGTTGCCTCCTCCACACCGTCGCCGCATCTTTGAGCACGGCGGATAGTGTTGGCAGACGAGCCCCCTTCAAGCGAGGCCGCCCGTTCTGTCGCGGCTGGCGCGGTGGTGCGGGCTCATAGAGCGCGGCATCCAGACGCAGGCGCGTAATCACGGTCACGCTCTGGCGCACCGCCCCCAGCAGTTCAAGTGCGGCGAAACTGCTGTCGGCGACCACGACCATCTCGCGCTCCGGCAACCATCGCTTAACTTGCAGGAGCATCTGCCGCGCCCAAGTGGTCAGCTTCTTAGGCGAGCGAGCGCGCCCTCCGTAGTAGCGTTCGGACGGGCACAAGGCAGTCAGCACCGGCAACGCCCACACTCTCTCAGCCCACGGGATGCGCACCGTCAACATCAAGGACAGCCACCGCAAACCGCTCGCCTTGACGAAGTGCGAGTGCGAAGAGCGCACCGGGTCGCGGTAGATGCCTTTCGCTACGATGCGGTCTCCGCGCCGCCGCTCGATAGTGTCATCGATGGCAAAGACGAGCGCGCCCCCAGGCACGAACTGCTTGATGAGCAATGACAGCAGGATGCGACTCGCCCGAAGCGAAGACCATCTGGCGCGGTTCAAGACGCGATGATAAGTCTGAAAGTGTCGTTCGTGGCTCAAGCCCATCACGCGCAACGCAGACGTGACCGTGCGCTTGCCGGGAGCCAGAATGGCGCCGACCAGCAGCACCTGCGCGTGTTGCCAGACAGGCTTGGAAAACAAAGGGGCGAACGATACAATCAGGCTCGTCAGTTCGGAAGGCAGTGTCAGCATCGAAAGACCTCTCTTGGCGGAGTTGGTCAATCAGCTTACGCTGCCTTTCGTTTATTCTTCAAAGAGCAGAAATGGATAAAGTCGAGTTAAGATTATGTCTGATTACACCCAAAAAGGGACGTACTTCGCGTAGCGCTTAGAAGGGTTTGCATCCTCGGTCTTAATCTTACCGGCATCGACCGTGTCACGAATGATCTTCGACACCTGATCCACCCTCTCTTCCCCGAGTTTGAATCGTTCCCGGAGCGACTGGTTCGTCATCCTTTCATTCATTACCCATTTCAGGCAGCAGTGCTGGTAACAGGCGCGCACCCGGTCATCCTTACCCATCTCTTCGAAATTCTTGTGGCCGAATAAGACCGCCGCCGTGTGTGTCTCGGTAACTCTAAAATCCGGCGCAGGCAACTGGAAACGCTCGACGCTGTCAATCACTTTATCGACGCCGCTCCCCTGCTCCTCACACACCCGCAGTCGCCTCATCAGGCCTGCCAACCGCTCGTTTCTGGATTGATACCCATCGATGAAACGCTCGGTGGAGAGGTGCGGCTGGCCTGGGCTCGTGACCTCCATGCGGTCTGAGTAAATCTCGATTGTTACCGAAATCCCGGTCTGGTTGAAATCCTGGTGGATGAGTGCGTTGGCGACTAGTTCGCGGACAGCGATCTCGGGGAACATCCGGGTCGTCTGACGCAGCGCCGTACCGATAACTTCGTTGGAAGGAAGGTGACCGTTGACATAGTCGATTAAACTCTCGAACCCGGTCGCGTAACCTTTCGTCGGCGTGTGATCCGAGCGGATTACGAACTTACCTTTGCCCTCGAAGACGATGACGCGGGGTGCCTTGCGCGCCAGCAGGTCAAAGTCGCGCAGGTTCTTGGCGAAGAGGAGCGCGCCGAGGTTCATCACCTCATATTGCCCGCCGCGTTCTTTAATCAACTTCTCGTCAGCGAACCGCTCGAGCACGCTCTCGCGGCGGGTCGGGTAGGGTTGCCGGATCAGGTCGAAGTAACTTTGCGTGTCGAGGAGACTAACCACCTTGTCGGCGGACAGACCGCCCAAGGCGACGCGGTCGAGAAGATCGGGACTGCCCTCTTCAGCGATGCGTCTCAACTGGTCGTAAGTCATCGGCACTAAAGACTCGCCGGCCCGCATCCAGTAGGCGCCTTCATAGTTCAATGCGACTGCCGTCGGGCGGGAGGGGACGTGGAAGATTAGCACCCGACCGTCAGGATGCCTGATGGTTTCCAACTCGATGCGTAGATTGAACAGCTCGACGAGCTTGGCTTTAATCTCCTCGGTGTTGAGAAAGGCCTGAGTGCCGACGACCCGGCGCGGTCGTTGATCGGTGACGCCCAGAATGAGTTTGCCGCCGCCTTCGTTGGCGAGGGCGACGCAGTAGCGGAACAGCCTGGTCGTGTCGAATTGATTCTTCGCCTCTTTGAACTCGAGATGCTCGTCCTCCGAAGGCGAAGTCATCAGGCGTTCGAGTTCCTCGACAGTGATTTTCATTTGTGAGCCGTCTCAGTGCCGGATAGTTTTAAGTGTTTGCACTTTGTGACCCCTTTGTTTTGACCACTCGGATACCAGTAGCCGGTTCCATGACAGTCAGGACACTTTGATGCGTCGACGTCCAAAGGTAGTGCTTGCTGTGGGTTCTCTTCTCTGGTGTTGATGATGATTGAGGCGATACGCGGATTGATCTCTCCGTGCTCGACCAGATACCGGAGTTCCTTCGCTGCCCAGCCTCCCCAACTGTAAGTCGCCGCTTTCGGTTTAGGACGGCCGGCATTTTCCAACTTGTCCTGTTCAACGTAACCGAGGATATATGCGGCTTTGTCGAGAAGCTCATTCGGACATTCTTCGACCAGCGGGTTGACCTGATTCTTGTACGTGCCGAGGGCCAGCAGGCGATTCTTTAACGCCTCGCGGATGCCCGCCTCCGAAGGCAGAGGCGGCAAGGGCAGCAGGCGTTGCGGAACGTATTTGGAGCCGATGCGCCCCGTGACGCGCAGCGCGGGCTTATTCAGTTCGTAGGAGTCCAATATCCCTCGCTCTGACAATGTGGAAAAGGAGGGTTCGATCTTCCCCCATACCTGCGACGGAGCCGTGATCTTTTGCGAGAGTCCGAGATGTTCGTGCGCGAGTTCGTTTAAATTGAAATCGAAATCACGCTTGCCTTCATCGGCGAGTAGATTGACCAACTCAAAGAGCCGGCGCGTCAGGGGTGAGCGCAGCGACCGCAGGAGTTTAAAATCGATGGCAACCCCTGACCTGCGCACGTCATTGAGGAACTCCGGGTTAAATGAGATTTGCGTGAACTGGCGCTGGCCGCCGGTCACGCTCTCTTTATCTGTCCGTAACTTATCGGCCAGATATCTCGTCTTTCGTTCGTCGACGAACTTGTAACCGACGATGAGGCGTCGCTCTTCTTCGATCCGGCCGGCCTGGGTCGGATTGCTCCACACGTTGACGCCCCGGTAGCTCGTCGCGTAGTAGCGTTTGAGCGCGCCTTCGATGTCCTGGCGCGCCGCCGTGGTGTTGTCCCAACCGAGGATGTTTAAGAGTTCCGATTTTCTGAAGACGAGATTGTTGGTCTGCTCGCCTCTTTCAAACAGAAGCGTCAGCAACCCGCCGAGCACGAGAGGGTCAGTTCCCCGCGGCAAGCCCAACTCACTGTCCGTGACCATCTCCAATTTACGTTCAACTGCGGTGTTATTGGGGTCGGTGAAAGTAGTCGTGAACGAGCGGTTCTTGATGATCTCGGTCTCACCATACCCGAGCAGGAGCAGAGCGCTCGGGAACAGTCCGAAAGCGCGATGGGTGCGAGCGATCAATGCGGCAGCGGCACCTTCTTTCTGATGATCCTCGGCAGCGACTGCTTTGGTACTTTTAGAAGGTGGCGCCGTCTTTTTTGACTTCTTGCCTTTGGTGCTTGTGGGCATGAATCATTACGCTCCGTTTTGCCTGCTTTTGCTCATCGTCTATATATAGATTTACTTATAAACTTACTATACATATAGCAGTGCCATTAAAGAGCATCATCGAATTTTCGGACCCCGGCTAAATAGACTATAACCAAGAATTGATCTTTGTTGTGACTTTCCTGATCCTGCTAATAGCCTTTCCTGATACCACTATTAGGCTTTCCCGATCACGCTAATAGCCTTTCCTGCTAATACTATTAGGCTTTCCTAATAAGGCTATTTGCCCTTCCTGATAATGCTATTAGCCTTTCCCGGTATAGCTAATTGCTTTCCTGTTCATACTATTAGCTTTCCCAATACTGCTAATAGCACTATCAGGCAAGCAGTTTCCCGTCGATAGCTGTAAACGCCTCAAAAGGCGAGGTTTAGTTGCCGTCCGAGGCGACGGAAAAGGGTACTTACCATCATCTACACCTCAAACTATGATTTCCTACTACTGCTAATAGCCTTTCCTAATAAGGCTATTAGCCTTTCCTAATAAGGCTATTTGCCGGGAGATTCGACTGCTTTCCTAATCGTACTAATTGGTTTAGTGCCCGACCTGCGTTTAACCCCTCGGTTGAGCCTCAATATACAGCACTTTGTGGTCAATTTTGCGCCTCAAACAAGATATAGCTATCAGGCATTCTCAAGGTAGGTGGAAATCGCTGTTTCAGACCGCTTTGAGATTCCGAAATGGACGATCTATTAGAAAAATCAGGAAAGTTGCCCGAAAACAGGTTTGTAGTATTTTCCTACTTTACTGAAATCCTAAAGTGTCAATTAAGTTCTTGCCGGATGATGGGTGTACAGTCTCTGTTCTCGGCGCTACTTTCGCCGCCGCCGATCTTCCTTCGTCATCTCTTCATAGATGTCCATAAAACCGTCATCGATCTTGACGGCGCGACAGGCCAGCCGCAGGGCTTCAGAATCAGTGATGTTTCTAATTCCCTTCCCCCGCATGAACTCCCTGATCCGGTCCAAACATTCAATGTCATAGTTATAGAGACTCGCGGACAGCTTGATGACACCCTCCCTCACATCCGGCTGCTGTGTTTCCGCCTTCTTTCTGGTGCTTCTTGCTGGAGCCGATTGAGGCGCGACTCGCTCAACCGTACGTGTCGCCGGTTGAGATTGACTGGCTGTTTCCGAGGCTGCGGTGGAAGTTCGCGCGGACTGCTTCTCCAGCCGCTGGGCGAGCTGGCTTTTGATCTCGTCAACTTTACTCATCCTGATACCTGCTTTCCTCAATCGTTACTCTGGAATGTTAATACATTCCTACTTTACCAAAGTAGTACAATCATAAAGAAGCAACTTCAAGCGCGATCTTAAAAACTTCCTCTTTAGCTTTGGGCGGGAGCGCATTCCAACCGAGGAGGACGGCGTGCTGGTAACACTGGCGGCGGGTGAGCACGCTGTTGAGAGGCCGGATTCCGATGCGCTTCGCCGTCTCCTCCAGCCCGCGCGAAAGAATCGTCCCCTCCTGCACCTGATTAAACAGGAGCCGTGTTTTACCGGCGGCCTTGAGTTCGCCGATCAGTTGGGCCGTGTCCTGAGAAGTAAACAAATCCGCCGGGGAGGGGGATGAGACGACGATGATGATGTCGCTGTCTCGAATAGACTTTTTGAGATCGGGATTGTCCAGCCTCGGGGGCGTATCGATCAACACAGTGGCAGAAGAATCTTCGCTGTCGAGCGGCAACGCCCCGTCGGTAATCCAGCGCGAGGCGGTATTTTGCGGATCAATGTCTAAAACTTTGGTTTTATGCCCGGCCTCGACCAGGGCGAGACCCAGAAGAATCGTGGCGGTCGTTTTACCGGAACCGCCTTTGCCGTTGCAGATCGTGATCTTTCTCATCGGGCGATTATACTAAAGTAGGAAGATAGCACAAGAGCGTTTTAACACTATACTACTTTACTAAAGTAGTATAAAGCTTTGCTGAAAAAGCCTTTATTTACAGGGTTCAGAGGTTGTCACCGCTCTCTTTAACTTTTCCACTCCTCGCTCGCCTTTTCTTCTCAATTCGCTGGAGGACGTTTGAAATCTGATCCACCGCCTTGAGGAAGTCCTCCATCGTCTCGTCGTCCAGATCTTCGGGCTCGATCTCTCGCATGGCGAAAAACAGACGTTTCATCTCTTCCCAGAACATGTGTCGCGCGTCCGACGGGTCGACGTCCAGTAATTCATCGACCACCGATACGACGGACGCCAGCCCGCCGGAAATGTCAGGCTCAATCGATTCGCCGAGCATCTCTCTGACACGGGCGCGCAGGCGCGTTTGGGAACCTTGGACGGCGAGGTGCGAGAGAAGCAGTTCGGCGCGCCGTTCGCGGGCGGCCCGCGCGGAGCAGTTGAGACGTTCCGGGGTGAGCCGGGCGAGTTGGGCGGCTTCCTGGAGATTGATCCGGCCGGACACGAGGGCGTCCGTGACATCAGTAGGGAATAAAAGTAGCGGGAGATACTGGCCGATGAAACTGTTCACGGAGACACGACCCTGTGTTTCACGCTCGAGCAAGCCGCGGAGGTGACTGGCGGCTTCAACCAGCTTTTCGCGCGGCCATTGCGGCGGCCTGCCGCGCTGAGTGTCCGTCATCGGTCGGCGTTCGACATGCCTGACCGCATAGAGGAAGCGTATTAACCTCTTCTCGGATGAAGGGATAACGTCCGACATACGCTCTCGGAGTCGTTGGCAGACGGAGCGCACGGCCTGAGGCGAGGCGAGCGGGTCGGAGGTGCGACTGCGGCGACGGGTGGCGCTCATCAGTAGGTTTCAGACCTCCGGGACGGTTGACGTTTCACGAACGGGCTATCTTATATCAATTATGCCAATCAAAAGGGTAATAATTATATTTTCGCTGTTGCTTGGTTACAAGACTTTAAGAGAATTGTAACCTTAGTTTTTAATGATATGATGCGTCCGTATGAGCACCGAAGGGACAGGGCAGGCGCGGCGAGCCTTAATTCAGGCGGCACAGGGCGTTGACCTGGCGCTGCTCAATGCCATCCATCTCTGGGCGGCGGCCACGACGGACGCTGAGAGCGGATGCTGTAACGATCTTCTCCGAAGTAAGCGACACGCTGTTTCGTCATTCTTCGCCCACGTGGGGAAACATCCCGGCGAGGTCACTGCGCTCGATGTTCAAAGTTGGCGAGAGGCACTGGAAGAGAAGGGGTTCAAGCCGGCGACCGTCTACGCCCGCATCTCGCGCCTGTCATCTTTTTATACCTGGGTGATGCGCGAGCCTGCTCTCGGGACATTCATCAAAATCAATCCCGTTGACTTCGCCCGACCCAGATGCCCGAAGCCGTATCAGACGGAAAGCTCGAAAGCGCTCGACGACGAACAGATCAGCGCGCTCATGCGCGTCGTTTGGGAAAAGGCCGCGAGCGGGGATGTGGTGGGGAAGCGCGACTATGCGTTGCTGTTGTTCTTCATCACGACCGGCATGCGGCGTCAGGAAGTGGTCGGCCTGCGCGGGGCTGACATCGAATTGAGGAAAGATGATCTTGTGGTGCGGTGCCGGGTAAAGGGCGGAGACTATGTTGGCCGGGCGGTTAATGAGGTGTTGGTGCGAGAGGGTCTGCTCGACTATCTCCAAGCATGTGATCGAATGAATGCGCTGGGGAGCGACCGCCCGCTCTGGACACGGCACGATAGGGCGGGACGCGCGGGCGCGCCGCTCTCGTCGCACTCCTTCTCAAAGAACTTGAAGGGCTATGCGCGCGCCGCCGGCATCGAGAAGATTCACATACACCAGACGCGACACACGTTCGCGCGGATAGTTTCGGAAGAGACGGGCAGCATGGTCGAGACGCAGGATGCGTTGGGGCACAAGAACCTCGCGACGACGCGCGTCTATATCAAGCGGATTGCGGTCAAGACTGATAAGCACAGCCAACGGATCACTGCACGGCTGAAGATTCAGGGTTAATGTTTTTCAAAGGGTAGGATAGTTAAAGCGAGTATTTTCTCAGCCCTAAGCGGCATTTAACCTCAGCTTGCCGCCTCACGATTTTGGGGCAGTCGTAAAATGGCTGCAACACCACACCGCCGATTTTTACAACCCCACCCGGTTTCGACCCTCATCACCCTCTGCTCCGCAAACCACGTCAGCCTTGAATTAACCGTCTGAACATGGGCGGCATCTTTACAAAATCCTTATAACTTTTATGCCATCCTATACCCGTTAGGCTTTTCCCGGAGCGATACTTCGTCCGCCCGCTCCCTGACGCCGCGGCGCGAGGAGCGGGCGACGTAGAACCTTCCGACCTTTTTTACAGAGGCCGGACGCTGCTGCCGCCGACGTTTCGCCGCCCGGCTTTATTCTTTCGGATAGGACATCTATGGCAGGAATAGTTTCGACGGACATTCACAGCACGATTACCGACGAGCAGGGACATCCACATACGACCACGCCGAGCGGACGCTATCTGGCGATCCTTTCGCTCACCGCGCTCGGCATCGTCTACGGCGATATCGGCACGAGTCCGCTCTACGCGATGCGCGAGTGCTTTCACGGGCCGCACGCCATCGCCGTCACGCCGGGTAACATCTTCGGCGTGCTGTCGCTCATCTTTTGGGCGCTCGTCATCATCATCTCGATTAAATACTGCATCTTCGTCCTGCGTGCCGACAATCGAGGCGAGGGCGGCATACTGGCTCTGACCGCGCTGGCGACCCCGATCAAGATCGTGAGCAAAACCGAGCGGTGGGTGCTGATCGCGCTCGGCATCTTCGGCGCAGCCCTCTTATACGGCGACGGGATCATCACGCCCGCCATCTCCGTTCTCGGCGCAATCGAGGGCTTGAATGTGGCGACTCCACTCTTCGCGCCCTACGTCGTTCCCATCACGATCGTGATCCTCATCGGCCTGTTCCTGATTCAAAGCCGGGGCACGGCGAAAGTCGGACAGTTGTTCGGCCCCGTCATGCTCGTGTGGTTCGTCGTCATCGCGTCGCTCGGCGTCTCGCAGATTGCACGGCACCCGTCGGTCGTCGGCGCGCTGAATCCGCTGCACGCCGTCAACTTCTTTCTGCGCGAGGGCTGGCATAGTTTCATCGTGCTCGGCACGGTCTTTCTCGTCGTCACGGGCGGCGAAGCTCTCTATGCGGACATGGGACATTTCGGCAAGCGGCCGATTCGCATCGCGTGGTTCACGCTCGTGCTGCCCGCCCTCTTGCTCAACTATCTCGGGCAGGGCGCGCTGCTCCTCGAAGACCCGGCGGCGGCGGTGAACCCTTTCTACCGGCTCGCCCCCGAATGGGCTTTGTACCCGATGATCGTGCTGGCGAGCGCGGCCGCGATCATCGCCTCGCAGGCTCTGATCTCCGGCGCGTTCTCGCTCACGATGCAGGCCATCCAACTCGGCTTCATGCCGCGCCTCAAGATCGAACATACTTCTTCGACCGAGAGCGGACAGATTTATATTCCCGCGCTCAACTGGGCGTTGATGCTCGGGTGCATCGCCATCGTCGTCGGCTTCGGCTCGTCGAGCAATTTGGCCGCGGCCTATGGCGTCGCCGTCACTTCGACGATGGTGATTACGACGATCCTGCTCTGCGTCGTCGAGCGCGAAAAGTGGGGCTGGAGTCTGCCCCTGGCGTTCGGACTCTCAGGGTTCTTCATCGTCATCGACCTCGCCTTCTTCGGCGCGAACGTCATCAAGATTCCCGCCGGAGGTTGGTTCCCGCTGGTCGTCGGGGCGGGCATCTTCCTGCTGATGACGACGTGGAAGAAAGGCCGCCGCATCCTCGCCGCGCGGTTGTTGTCTCGCGCCCACCCGATCGGAGACTTCCTGCGCGACATCGCCGAGCATCCGCCGGTGCGCGTGCCCGGCACCGCCGTCTTTATGAACGGCACGGCGAAGGGAACGCCGCCCGCGCTGATGCACAACCTCGTCCACAACAAAGTTCTGCACGAACGCGTCGTGCTGCTGACCGTGAAGACGAAACAGATGCCCTACGTCGAGCCGGAAGACCGCGTGCAGGTCGATGCGCTCGGCCACGAGTTTTACCGGATGATTTTCAATTACGGGTTTATGGAAGACCCGGACATCCCGTCGGCGTTGGAGAGCCTGGAGCCGCCCGCGCCGCTCTTCGATCCGTTGAGTACGACCTATTTTCTCGGTCGTGAGACGGTGATCGCGAGCAAACACCCGGGCATGATGCTGTGGCGCGAAAAATTGTTCGCCCTCATGTCGCGCAACGCATCGTCCGCCACCGCCTACTTCGGCCTCCCGCCCGACCGGGTCGTCGAACTCGGGGCGCAGGTTGAGATTTAGCCCGCGACGGCCGCGCGCCCGGCACAACCCACACTCTTGGCATACAATAGAACGTATGAGGCCAGTAGCGTTCGAGAAGCGCGGGACGGGATATTTGTTCGCGGTCGCGGGCGTGGCCGTCGTGACGGCTGCCTTACATCTCCTGAGCGGGCACATCAACGTCGCCACCGTCGCGCTCGCCCTGCTGCTCGTCGTGCTCTTTGTCGCCACGTGGTGGGGCGCGCGCCCGGCGGTCGCGGCCTCCGTGCTCGGCCTGCTGTGCTTCAACTTCTTCTTCCTGCCGCCGTTCGGCACGCTCACGGTTGACGCCTGGGATAACTGGATCGCCCTGCTTGCCTTTCTCATCACCGCCGTCACGGTCGGGCAGCTTTCGGCGCACGCCAGGCGGCGCACGGAAGAGGCCGACGCCGGGCGGCGCGAGATCGAGCGGCTGTATGAAGAGTTGCGCGATGCCTTCGAGCGCGCCAGTCACGCGGAGGCTCTCAAGCGCAGCGAGAAATTGAAGTCCGCGCTGCTCGACGCCGTCACGCACGACATCCGCACGCCGCTCACCTCCATCAAGGCTTCGGTCAGCACCCTGCTGGAAGAGTTGCGCGCGAAGCCGTTCGACGGGCGGCCGCTGACGCTGGATGTGGAGACGAAGCGGGACATGTTGGAAGTGATCGACGAGGAGTGCGACCGGCTCAACCGCTTCGTCGAAGGGCTGGTCGAACTGGCTCGCATCGAGGCGGGAGAATTGCACCTGCGGCGCAGGTGGGGAGCCGTCGATGAGATCGTCGCGGCCGCGCTCGCGCGCGCCGGGTCGCTCACGCGTGGTCATCACGTCCGGGTCGAGTTGGAAGACGACATACCGCTCGTGCAGGTCGATCCGCGCGCCGTGGCCGAGGTGCTGTTTACGCTCGTGGATAACGCGGCGAAGTATTCGCCGGAAGGGACGGGCATTCTCGTGACGGCGGAGCGCGCGGACGACGCGGCGATCCGGATCGCCGTCGAGGACGAAGGGCAGGGCATCGCCCCCGCTTTGCGCGAGCGCGTCTTCGATAAGTTCTTCCGCGCGACGCGCGACGGCGACGCGGGCGGCGGCCGCTTACCCAAGGGGACGGGGATGGGGTTGGCGGTCGCCAAAGGGATCGTCGAGGCGCACGGCGGTCGCATCTGGATCGAAGCGGGGCGGGAAGGAGCCGGGACTCGCGTCGTGTTCGCCCTCCCCGTCGGCGACGCGGCGGAGATGCCCGAACCGTGGGCGGAGGCGGCCTCCGGCACGGCGTCTCCGGGGGAGATGAACTAGATCGTGACGAGCCAGCCGCCACCGCGCATCCTCGTGGTTGACGACGAGCCGCAGATCGCGCGCGTCCTGCGCACGGGTCTGAAGTCTCACGGGTACGACGTGCGCGTGGCCGCCGACGGCGTCTCCGCGCTGGAGACGTTTAACGACTGGCGTCCCGACCTCGTCGTGACCGACCTTGCGATGCCGAATCTCGACGGGTTGGAACTGTGCCGCCGCCTGCGCGCGATCTCCGCACTCCCGATCATCGTGCTCTCGGTGCGCGGCGAAGAGAAAACCAAAGTCGAGGCGTTGGACGCGGGCGCGGACGATTACGTGACCAAGCCTTTCGGGATGGACGAACTGCTGGCGCGCGTGCGCGCCCAACTGCGACGCGCGCCCGCCGCGCCCGCGGGCGAAGCAGCTTCGGCGGTGTTGGAAGTCGGCGATTTCCGGGTCGACCTCGACGCCCGCAGCGTCTACGTGCGCGAGACGGAAGTTCACCTGACGCCCAAGGAATATGATCTGCTGGTTCACTTCGTGCGGCACGCGGGCAAAGTCCTCACGCATCGCACGCTGCTCGGCGCGGTGTGGGGCGGCAACTACACGGAACAGGGCGAGTACCTGAGAGTCTTTGTCGGCCAACTGCGGAAAAAAATCGAGCCGAACCCATCAGCCCCCCGCTACATTCTCACCGAGCCGTGGGTCGGCTACCGCTTCAACCCCGACTCGTAAAGACGACCCTTTCCCCCGCCCGCCCGCTTCCGTCTTTACAAACTTTTTATAAATCCTTTACGCCATCCTTATGCGCCGCGCCTTAAGCTTCACACCTTGATAACCCTTTGCGCCGCAATCGACCGCCGCGCCTGCAATACTACGAGACGGGCAACGCGGGGCGCGTCACGATCCGGGGCGCGCAAACTGCGGGACGCTTCGCGGCGCACGTCGCCGGGCACGCGGGCATGATGAGGTGAAAATGAACGCCACTCTCGAAGTATGGAAGGAACCCGCCGAAAGCGACCTCTATCGGGAAATAGGATCGCTCATCAGGAAAAACCCCCGGAGGTGGCAAACCGTGTGCGCCGTGGCGTGCCTGGGGGGCAGCCTCGTCGCTCCCTTCCTGGGGGTGATGCTTGATGTCGTAGCGCGGTTCATCAACTCCGTCGCGGTCAATTCGTACCTGCACGCCGTGAGTATGATTTTATGCGGCCTGACCGTTCCGCTCCTGATATTGGGCGCAGCTTGTCTTGATTTACTGGAAGCGAAAAACAGGCAGACAGACAACCGGCTCCCGCCGCTTGTGAAATCGTTTAGGCCGCACCTTCGGTTGCGGGCGGCAATAAAGCGTCCCTTATCTCGCCGTCCTGAATCGAGCATTCAAACACGGCGTGCCCGATAGCCGCGAGGCTTTGATCCGGATAATAAATCAACCCGCCGCCGGTCGGGATGCCGATGCCTTTGGCAACTCCGCCCGCGAGACTGATCGCTCTTTTAAGTCCGCCCCATTGCCGCTTCTCGTCGTGGACATCTATGACTATGGGCAGCAGCTTGAACGTCTCGAACAATTCCTCAAACCCCTCCCCCGTGTCTCTCACGCCGCACAGACCAAGCTGGACAGCCCCTGCGGAAATCCCGATGAGGAGTGTTCCCTCATAGTATCTTTTGACGATCAACTCGCCGATGCCCGTCTCTTTGAATACTTTCCACCCCGCCGCGACATCGCCTCCGGCCAATAGAATAATATCGGCTTCGTTCAGGTATGCTTGATCTTCCGCCGGGAAGGAAGAGTGGATCATTCTGCAATGATGAATCCCGATGCCTTCCATGGCTGCCTTGAAGATAAGATAGTATGCGGGAGCGTCGCCGTTGGATGCGCCGACGTACGCGGCTCTGGGAGCATCGTGCGCGACGAGCCGGCGGAGCGAATCGAGGAAGAGAACTCCTTGATGCCGTTGGAACAAGAGCCGGCTATCGGCGAAGAGGTAAATCGGCTGGAGAGGATTCATCATTGAAACGGATTCGGGATGGTCGCCGCCGTCCGCGCGCGACATCGTTATGAAACTGTCTTATTGTTAAGCATGAGCATCTGGCAAATCATCCGCCGTTTAACGCCCTTCGTAAAGCCTTACAACCGCTGGGTCGTCTTCTCGCTGCTCCTGACGCTGCTCGGAGCCTTTGCCGCGCAGGTTAATCCGATCGTGTTGCGTTACACGGTGGACACTATCGAGCGGCTTTTAAGAGAAGGCCGGACGGCCTCACAGGGAACTTCGCTACTCTTGCTGATCAGCGCCGTCATGCTCGGCAAAGAAATCCTCAACATGGGGTTGAGGTACGGGCAAAATCTGTTTGGCGAGAAAATCCGGGTCAACGTGTCGAGCCGACTTTCGCGTTTCGCGGTCGAAAAAATCCTCACCTACCGGCTGGCGTTTTTCAGCGCCTCGGACAACCAGACCGGAATCCTGCAAACGCGCATCGACCGCGGCGCGGAGAGTTTGACGAAACTCGTGCAGAGCGCGTTTATCGACATCCTGCCGTTATTCGCCAACGCGATTTTGGCGCTCGTCATCATGTTCCTCGCCAACGTGTATGTCGGTTTGGTGGCCGCCGCGATATTGCCCGTCTATTTTTTGTTGAGTCACAGGCAGGCGGCGATGCTCAAGGGCGCGCGGCGGGGCTTGCGCGCCCTGCGCGAAGAGAAGAACAACGGGCTTCATAACATCATCGAGGCCATCGTCGTCATCAAGTCGTTCGTGCGCGAGGAGTATGAAAAAGAGAAACAGGTTCGCTTGCAGCAAAATCTGGTCACGGCGCAATTGAAACAACGCCAGACTAATTTCCTCTTCGACGGCTTGAAAACCTTCGTCGAGCAGATCGGCGTCGTGCTGATTATCATTCTGACGGCCTACCTGGTGCTCAACCGGCAAATGTCGATCGGCGCGATCATGTTTCATCTCATGTTGTTCAATAATGTCTCCGCGCCCATCCGGCAGTTGCACCGCATCTACGACGAGATGAACGACGCCCTGACGTATGCCGAGGGCTATTTTCAAATTCTGGATGCGGACGATCAAATCGAGCCGAGCGGCCGACTCGGCCTGGCGCAACCGCAAGGCGCGTTTGAATTGATCGACGTAAGTTTCACCTACCCGAACGGCACGCAGGCTCTCCATCACGTCAACATGAAAATCCCGCACGGCAAGACCGTCGCGTTCGTCGGTCTGTCAGGGGCGGGAAAATCCACCTTGCTCAATCTCCTGACGAGATTTTATACGCCCACGAGCGGCCGGATTCTGCTCGACGGCGCGCCGCTGTCCGAATATGAAACCGATCCGCTGCGCCGCAAGATCGGACTGGTGCTCCAAAAGAATCACATCTTCAAAGGCACGATCGAGGAGAACATTCGTTACGGCAACATCAACGCCTCCTTCCGGGAAATCGAAGCGGCCGCGCGTCAAGCCTACCTGCACGAACAGATCGAGGGGCTGCCGCATAAATACGAGTCGGACGCGCAGTTGCTCTCAGGCGGGCAACAGCAGCGCATCGCCATCGCCAGGCTTTTTCTCAAAGACCCGCCCATCATCTTTTTGGATGAACCGACCGCGAGCCTCGACGCCATCGCCACCGAGCAGATCAAAAACAGCCTCGACGCCATCAAACAAGATCGCACGACGGTCATTATTTCGCACAGCATCTCTCAAATAATCGATGCGGACATTATTTTCGTGCTGAAAGACGGGCGCGTCGTCGAGCAAGGCACGCATGAAGAACTCTATGACGGCGACGGAACCTATCGTGAGATATTCAATGCTTCGGCGCGCAGCCTGAATATCGACAAAATATCGAGAACCTTAGACGCGGAATTTGCGCCCGACCTGGCGCATTAAACCATTAACGCCGGCGGCATCCGGCAAATTAAAATGTGAACGGGCAGGATGATCGATTCGTCGAGAAGAGGTTGCGGGTCGTCGTCGCCACGCCGCAAGCGATGTCACACAAACATGTGGCCGGAAGTGATGCCGTCGATCGGTCGCCGACGGCTGACGGAGAGGAAAGCCGGGATGTCTAAAATAATTTTCGTCGTGCTTTTACGAAAAAGGTTCTTAATGCCCCACCGCTTGCGGTGGGGATGGATGAACCATCTTGGGTGCGGGTTCGATGCCCGCGCACAAGATAGCTGATGTTGATAGAATGCGCGCATGGTCTTTAGGAGAGCCGCGCACGCCTCGTACGACACGGCATACCACTTAGTATGGTCGCCCAAATACCGCAAGCGCATACTCGAAGGTGCGCTTGCCACACGAGTCGAGCAGATGTTCAAGGAGATAGCTGACTCCTACGACATCACGATCGACGAGATGGAAGTCAGCCCCGACCACGTACACATCTTCTGCTCGTTTCCACCACGCTACTCAATCGCGCAGGTGGTCGGCATGTTCAAAAGTCTCAGTGCGCGAGCCGTGTTCCGCGAGTTCCCACAGGTCAAGCGGCAACTGTGGGGCGGTGAGTTCTGGGAAGACGGCTACTTCGCCAGAACCGTGGGCGACAAAGTAACGGCGGAAGTGATTCGTAAATACATCCAACGTCACAAAGAAACCGAAGATACGCAAATAGACCTGTTCGACTAAATCACTCGAAAGCCCCACCGCTTGCGGTGGGGTACTTTTACTGCTTATTCAAGCCGCCTTCGCGGTAGGGCAGATACGTTTGTCGCCGGTCAACGCGGGCGATTGTGTCGCCGCCCGCATAGAAGCCAAACGCACCGCCTTCGTAGATGAATTGGCTAAAATATATTGCGCCCGAAATAAACCTGATACGGCTAAGGAAAAGAAGTGCGTCGAAAATTCTAAATTACAGGGCGATTTTATTTACTTCACTGACAGGTGCAGCGAGGACAACTATTTCATCGGCCTCGACGGGGAGGAAGTCCGTCTCAAGAGAATCTCTCAAAAGCCGGGGAGGCCGCACGATTTCATCGGCTCTTTTGCCGGTCGGGGAGTGAGGGTTGAAATCAGCCATCCTCGCCTGATCAAGAAAACAGTTGAAGACAACTTGGAAAGCGGCGCATATCATGTTCTGGTCACGGTAAAAAAAGGGTCGCTCAAAAAGACCTTCAAAGGCGTCTTGTCGTACGGCTTCTAAGGCGATTCACCGTTAGCGCACAAAGCCACGAACATTCAAACGGAGGAAGTTAAAGTATGAGATATGTCCGCGCCATGCTGACGACGCTGATCGTCTTAACGTGCATCGAGGCCGTCGCGGCGGCACAAGACGATGGTTATCAAGAGAGCGACGTAAACGATCCCGGTGTCGTCTCGGCGGCGAGGTTCGCCGTGAGGGCGGCGAATCGCCGGGAACGCGTTCCCGTGACGTTCGTTTCGCTTGAACGGGCGGAGACGCAAGCGGTGGCGGCGGGGAGCAATTACAGGCTGCGCCTGAGCGTCAGGCGGCGGGGCGAAATTCTGGACGCGCGGGCGGAAGTTTACCGGCATCCGCGTCGTGGATATTCGCTCACCCGCTGGGAGATGGACGGGCGCAGTAGTAGTAGTAGCGTCAGCGGCGGCACGACTACGGCGAGCCGCGCGGTCAAGGTTTACCTGGTCGCCGTCAATGATCAGGGAAGGGCAGGACGGAAGATCGGATGCGACGACAGTCTCGTGCCCGTGACGCGCACGATCAAAGCCACCGGCGCGCCGCTGAAAGCCGCGCTGGTGGAACTGCTCTCTCTCCCGCGCGAGTATGAAGGGGGCTTGAGCAATTTCTGGCGGGGGCGGAATCTGAGGCTGACGACGGTGTCGCTGCGTGCGGGGGTCGCCACGATCAGGATCGCGGGAGAGTTGTTCGTGGCCGGGGTGTGCGACGCGCCGCGCATCGAGGCGCAAATCGAAGAGACGGCGCGGCAGTTTCCCAACGTCAGAAACGTCAGAGTCTTCATCGGAAGACGCACGCTGGCACAGGCCGTTCGTTGAGCGCAATCTCGTACCCAAAAAGCGCGCCGGGGCGTTCGCACTGATGTCTAGCCGCGAGCCTCGTCAAAGAACCAAGAAAGAGAGCAAATCCGCGGAGTAAGATTCTCGCCCGCAACACACGAGCACGCACAGCGTCCGATAATTTTGAATGTGTATATGCGGCGTTGATCCGTCTTTCAGTGAAAAGGCTCAAGTAGTCGCTTGCTAGTTGGAGGGGTATTAACATGGGCAAAGAAATAAAGAAGCACCCGCTAAACGCGCCGGGTAAGTATTACGTTGATCAAGACTGCTGTACTTTTAGCGCAGCCTGCGTTGATGCGGTGCCTGAGTTCTACAAGATGGACGAAGATTATGGCGTTTACGTCATTAAACAACCGAGTACCCCGGAAGAGGAATCGCGTTGCAGAATCGGGATGGATGTGTGTCCAGTGGCGGCGATTTATGACGACGGCGATGCGTGAAGACTTTTCGTACAAAAATCGCACTTGTACAGAAAGTCATCCCTTAGAGGTACTTTTCGGGCAAAGCCTGTATATGCTGTTGGCTTACTTGCACCCCGGCGACCTTACTCTTTGGGAGTTGCCAGCGATCCTCTTCGCCTGGGCTTTCTTCGCGTTTGTCTTCGTCGGGCTACCACTTGCCCTCATCAGCTTCATCAGCTACAAGGTCTATCAATACCGGAAGGGGTGAGGTCGGATTTAATCAGGTTCTGTGCTTATCGGACGCGCGATTGCTGACGTGATCGAGCGGATGAATCGGGTCGCCTGCTTGGGGTTATATGGCAGGGGCGATAAAGTCGGATGAGTCTGTGGATGAGTGTAAGGCGGCCTTCGAGTCAACAGCGATGTGCGGTGGCGGCGGCGTGGATGTCGCGTCCGCGCTGCCGTTGAGCATCACGGTTGGTTATTCGTGGTTCGCGGCCGCGATGGGTAGCAGCACGGTAAAAGTCGTGCCCGCGTCCTGACTGCTCTCGACGGCGATGCTCCCGCCATGATCTTCCGCGGCCTTTTTGGCGATGGCGAGACCGAGACCCGTCCCCGTCTCCTTGGTCGAGAAGTACGGTTCAAAAATCTGTCCGAGATTTTCCGCCGCGATGCCGCTGCCCGTATCGGAGATACGGACGCGCGCGAAGCCGCCCTCCTGCGAGAGGGAGACCGTCAGCCGCCCCGCCCCCCGGCCTTCCATCGAGTGGAGCGCGTTGAGCATGAGATTGGTAAAGAGAGAGCGCAACGCCACCGGATCGCCCGCCACCGCCGGGATTTCCCCCTCCTGCTCGACGAGCGTTTCCACACCACAGTCTTCGGCCTGCACCTCGATCAAGTTGAGAGCGTCTCTCACCTCTTTCGCCAGATCGAGCGGACGCAACTCAAGCGTGGTCGGTCGCGTGTAGTTGAGAAATTCCTTGATGCGCGTATTGACGCGCGCCACTTCCGTCTTGACTTGCATGGTCAACCGCTCGAAGACCGCGCGTTTAGGTTCGGTCTCGGGGGCGAAGCCCGTCCGCAGGTGGTCGAGCGTGAGGTTGATGTAGTTCAGCGGGTTTTTGATTTCATGCGCGATGGCCGAAGCGAGTCGGCCGACGACGGCCGAGCGTTCCGCCTGGTGCAACTGCGTTTCAAGCTCGCGCGTGTGCTGCAACCCGGCGAGCATCTCGTTGAAGGTCGAGGCGAGCGCGCCGATCTCGTCGCGCCGCGCCGCCGCCGTGACGCGGAAGTTGAAATTTCCGGCGGCCACCATCTGCGCGGCCGCCGTCAGTTCGGAGATCGGCCGCATGAATCGCCAGACGAGCAGGAAAGTGGCGAGCGTCGCCACGAGCGAGACGGCGAGCGTGGTCAGCAGCGGCTCGGTCTCCGGCCAGCGGGAATGCTCGCCCAGCATGTTCGCCGAACCGAGCACGATGATGATGTAGGTCATGCCGCGCGCCGTGCGCAGGACGATCGGGACGGAGCGCGGCTCCCCGGCCACCGGCTCCGATTCCTGCGCCGGGAGCAGTTGCCTGAGCCGCGTCATTCCCGGCCCCGACCCGGCGAGCTTCGGCAGGCCGACTTCCGTGATGTGGAAGTAGCGAGGGGTCTCGCCCGCGAGAACCGACGGCCGGTATTTGGGGTCGAGACTGTCGGCGACGCGCCCGTCTTCGTTGACCAGGAGGACGTTGATCACCCGTCCCGCGAACCGTTCCAGCAGGGGCGTTCGCCTCTCGGCGTCGATCTCGGCAAGATATTTCGTGGAGTCGATGCTTTCGAGCGCGAGCGAAGTGCTGCGCGCGAGCGCCTGTTCCTGCTCCGCGATGAGGTGCGCGGTGCGGCCTTGCGCGCGCCGCTCGATCAGGTACTGCACGCCCAGCGTGGCGAGCAGAAGCCCCGCCAGCACCAACAGCAGCCGCACACGGAAGTTGTAAATGAGGCTGAATCTACTCATCGTCTCTCGCGCCTCCATCCGACCCTCGAACTTCCCTCATAACATTTCCCCGGCCGGACTGTTAAGAGCTAAACGACACGTCTTGATTCGTCGGAAGCCGCGTCACGCCCGGCAGCAATGCGACCTCGTGTTCACGCGAGCTGAGGCCGGAAGCCGCGCTGCTGTCGTGAGTGAGGCGCATGTCTTGATGAGGCTTCGATTTTTTCAAGGACGCGTCTTCGCGCCGTGCCCGGCAAACTTTTCACCGTAACGGCTTCGCCGGAGAAAATCGCGAAAGTCTCTGATGTTCAAAACGTCGCCGATGGCCTGTCGTTTGTCTTTCGCGTTCAGGTAATACGCCCGCGAGATTTTGTAGCCCACGTAATAGCCCAGGTCGCCCGGCCGATCCTGTATCGTGAAACTGTTGTACATCCACTTGCTCAAATCCGTCCCGTTCATCTCGGCCTGGAAGTCGCGCCACAAGTCGGCTTCGCGACGGTCGCCGTAGACCTTGAGCGACGGGTTGATAACCGCTCCGGCGGTCAACTCGGCGATCAGGTCGCAGGAGCCTTCTTGAATTGATTTTTCGAGGACGGTCGTCTGCTTCGGATAGTTCTGGTTGAAATGACACGACTCGTGCGCGACGATGAAAGGTAATTTTTCGACCGGCTTCAAAGCCGTGTCGAGAGCCTTCGTAACCAGTCGCAGCAATTCCTTTTCATCCGTGGCCTCCGGGAAAAACGTCTTAAACAACGCCGGGAACTCGTCTCGCGGAGTGCGCGGCGTTAAGCCGTAGAGTTCCGCGCCGATGAGCAAGCCGCTTCCCGAAGCCGTGCCGCCCGTATTGGCTACGCCGATCACGAAATAAACGTCGGGGAAGGCGGCGTCAGGATAAATGCGCTTGAAGTTATGGAAACTCCGGCGCATCTTCTTTTCCATCTGCGCCACGCGCAGCGTGCCGGGTCGAACCGAAGCGTAGAATTTCGGCAGCTTGTCGATGGTTTCAACCAGGGCTTTCGCGTTTTTTATTCTTAACCGCACGAAGTCCTTCAAGCCCGCGCTGCCCTGATCGAGATATTCCGTCTGGAAGATAGCGATTCGCTTCTCCCTGTCAGTCTCTCCCCGCGCCAGATCGAACGCCCGCCAGAAATTATCTATGTCGGAGGTCACGAATTTGACCTGATCCGGATCACGATTGACGGGCGGCCTGTTTTCTTGCGGGAAAGCGGTCAGAGCGCAGGCGACGTAACAACAGGCAATCGCGATAAGGTTTTTTAGATACATGTTCACCTCGGAAGCTCGCAATCTTCGACGCTTTAATCAGGGCTTTCATATCATAACTTAAAACCACACTGACGCCCGCCATCGGTCGCAGCGGTGAGCAAGCTGATTGAGCGATTGGCCGCGCGCACGAAACCTTATGAGGGCAAGTCTTCCCGAAGCAAGCGCAGAAGGCTGGGGTCGCCTGCGCCCTTCGCGATGTCTTGAGCGGTGGTGGCGTCGTCGGCCGCCTTGATGGTTCGATCCGCGCCTGCCGACAATAACGCCCGCACAATATCCGCCCGCCCGCCGCGAACCGAGTGCATCAACGCAGTCCAGCCTTCATTGTCCGGGGCATTGACTTCGGCGTTCGCGGCCAACAGGATATTCAACACACGAAGATGCCCCATCGAGGCCGCGGCCATCAAAGGAGTCATGCCGGAGCGCGTCCTGGTATCGATGTCCGCGCCCGCTTCGATCAAACTTGCGGCCACCTCCGCGAAGTCGCCTTTGCTCGCCGCCCACCAGAGAGCGGTGCGCTCTTTATCGTCCCGGCGATGGATGTCCGCGCCTTCGGCCAGCAGCAGTTTGACGATGTCCGCATGGCCTTCTTTAGCCGCGCTCATCAGGGCGGTATCGCCTTCCGCGTCGCGTTCGTCAACCCCGGCTCCGGCCGCGAGAAGCATCCGCACGATCGCCGCGTGTCCCCCGAAAGATGCGTGGATCAACGGAGTGCTGCCGTCGTCGAACCTGAGATTGGCATCGACGCCAAACTCCAACAGAACCCCCACGAGATCGCTATTGCCCGACATCAACGCGGACATGACAGCCGTTTTCCCGCTCTCGCCGCCGAGACTTTTCCCGGTTGCCGAGCGCAGCACGGCTCGCAGCGCGACGGAGTCTTCGCTCCAGACGGCATTTAATAAATCCGTGTCGTTCATAGCTAAAATTGAATGAAGCATCAACCGCCCGGCGTAGAGTCTGCCGCAAACTTCAGCGGCTCGATCAATCTGCGCAACTCCGAATTATGCCCCGGCGCGCAACGCTTCCGCTAAAGTGAAACGTTTTTCATAGAGGGCTTTTCCGATGATGACGCTATCGACGCGGGCGTCGCCGGCGGCGGTCTTCAAACGCTCTATGTCGGCGAGCGAAGCCACGCCGCCGGAAGCCGTGACCGGCACACCCGACGCGCGCGCGACGGCGCACGTCTGCTCGACGTTCACGCCCTCCAAAGTTCCGTCGCGCGCCACGTCCGTATAAATGATCCGCGAGACGCCGAGCGCGGCCACGCGTGCGGCCAACTCGACCGCCGTCACGTCCTCCTGTTGTTCCCAGCCATGCGTGACGACACGCCCCGCGCGCGCGTCGATGCCGACGGCGACGCGCGCGCCGAACAACTCGACGAGCCGCGCCAGCCTTTCCGCCGACTCCAAGACCAACGTGCCGACGACGATGCGCGCCGCGCCGCTCTCGATGATCTCCCGCGCGTCCGCGATGTCGCGCAGCCCGCCGCCGAACTGCACGGGTATCTTGACGGCTTCGATGATGCGCCGCGCCACCTCGCGATTCGGCGATTTAATTTCGGCAAAAGCTCCGTCGAGATCAACCACGTGCAGCATCGGCGCACCCCCGGCGGCGAACGCCTGCGCGATCTCGACCGGGTCGCCGTCGTAAACTTTGGCCTCCGCCCGCTGTCCCTGCACGAGCCGCACGCATTGGCCGTTTCTCAAATCAATGGCGGGAATAATCTGCATCGGAAACCTTTCACCCTTCTCTGCTGACTGAGCCAATCTCCGCGCGTCCGGCGCGCGCGTGCGCGAATGTCACGCGGAGCTATTCTTCCCGGCCGACTATTTCGAGCACCGGATCGAGGAGCAGGCCGTTGGTTGAGATCGCGTTGCCCGCGTGAATCGTCCGGCGGCCGCTCCAATCCGTGAAAGTGCCCCCGGCCTCTTCGAGGATCGGTAGCAACGGCGCACAGTCCCAGACGTTCATCACCGGGTCGAGCATCACTTCGGCGCGGCCGGTGGCGACGAGGACGTGGCCGTAGCAATCGCCCCAGGTGCGGCGCGCTCCCGCCGCCTGCTCCAACCGGCGCGCCGGTGCGCCGAAGCCGTATCGCTCGCACGTCCCGAAGTCGGTCGAGAGCAGCAGGGCGTCTCCCAACGAAGCGACCTTTGAGACGCGCGCCCGCGCGTCGTTCCAGTAGCAGCCCAGCCCCCGCGCCGCGTAGACGAGGTCGCCGAGCGCGGGCAGATTGACGACGCCCAGGACGACCTCTCCCTCCGTCTCCAACGCGACGAGGACGCCGTAGAGCGGCACGCCGTGAACGAACGAGTAGGTGCCGTCAATCGGGTCGATGATCCAACGCCGGCCGGACGTGCCCGCTCGCGCTCCTTCTTCTTCGCCGAGCGTCGAGTCGTGCGGGAATCTCTCTTCGAGGCGGGCGCGTATGAAACGTTCGGCTTCGCGGTCGGCCGCCGTCACGAACGAGCCATCCGCCTTGCGGTCGGGGGTGAAAGTTTGGCGGAAGTGGCGCAGCGTGATCTCGCCCGCGCCGCGCGCGAGGCCGACGGCGAACTCCAGCAACTCTTCAAGCTCCTGTGTGCCGCGATTCATCGCGCCGCCTCCCTTCCTTCGCGCCGCGCGAGTTCGGCCTCGACCTCGCGTGGTTGCACGCCGCGTTCGGCCAGCAGCACGAGCAGGTGATAGAGGAGGTCTGAGACTTCGCCGACGAGGGCGCGGGGGTCGTCGTTCTTCGCCGCGATGATCGTCTCGGCCGCCTCCTCGCCGACTTTTTTCAGAATCTTATCCAATCCCTGCTCGAAGAGATAGGTCGTGTATGAGCCTGCGGGTCGCTCCCGCCGCCGGTTTTCGATCAGGGCGTAGAGTTCGGCGAGCGTCTCGCCGAGCGCGCGCGGCTCGCGCGTTCGCGCGCGCTCCTCCGCCTCGACGGGCGGCCGCGCCGTTTCGATCTCGTGTTGGAAACAGGAACGCGCGCCCGTGTGGCAGGCCGCGCCGCGCGGCGCGACGAGAGCGACCAGGGCGTCGCGGTCGCAATCAACCGCGACGCTGACGACGCGCTGCGTGTGGCCGGAAGTCTCGCCCTTGTGCCAAAGCTGCGCGCGCGAACGCGACCAGAACCACGTCTCCCCTTCGGCGAGCGTGCGCCGCAGGCTCTCGGCGTTCATGTAGGCCACGGTCAGCACTTCGCGCGTCGCGGCGTCCTGCACGACGACGGGCACGAGGCCGCGCTCGTCGTATCTCAATTCATCCACCGCAAACTTCGTCATCGCACCACCACTCCCCTCCCGCGCAGGTAATCCTTGACCGCGGAAATCTCGCACTCGCCGAAATGAAAGAGCGAGGCGGCGAGCACGGCGCTGGCGCGCCCCCCGGTCAAAGCGTCGTAAAAATGTTCGAGCCGTCCTGCGCCGCCCGAGGCGATGACGGGAATCCTCACCGCGTCGGCCACGGCGCGCGTCAGTTCGATATCGAAGCCGTCGCGCGTCCCGTCGGCGTCCATGCTCGTCAGGAGTATCTCCCCCGCCCCGAGCCTTTCGGCGCGCGCCGCCCACTCGACGGCGTCCTGCCCCGTACTGCTTCGCCCGCCGTGCGTGAACACTTCCCAACCGCCCGCGCCCTTGCACTCGTCCCTGCGCCGCGCGTCAATGGCGACGACCATGCACTGGCTGCCGAAAGTCTCCGCCCCTTCGCTGATCACTTCGGGACGTTCAAAGGCCGCCGTGTTCAGCGTCACCTTGTCTGCCCCGGCGCGCAGCACCGCGCGAATGTCTTCGAGACTGGCGAGGCCGCCGCCGACGGTGAACGGGATGAAGACCTCGTCGGCCACGCGGCGCACGAGGTCGGAGACGATGGCGCGCCTGTCCGAGGAGGCCGTGATGTCCAGAAACGCCAACTCGTCCGCCCCGGCGGCGTCGTAGCGGCGCGCCTGTTCTACGGGATCGCCCGCGTCAACCAGCGACGTAAAGCGAATCCCTTTGACCACGCGCCCGCGATCAACGTCGAGACAGGGAATGATCCGTTTTGCCAGCATAGATATTTTACCCGGCGGCGAGCGCGGCGAAGTTTCGCAACAGGCGCAGCCCCGCCGCCTGACTTTTCTCCGGATGAAACTGGACGCCGCAGACCGCTTCCCGCGCCACGACCGAAGCATAACGCGCGCCGTATTCCGTCTCCGCGCGCACTACTTCGCGCTCCTCCGGTTCGCAGTAAAACGAGTGGACGAAATAGAAAAACGCTCCCTCCTCGATCCCCTCCAGCAAAGGGTGCGCGCCGCTGCTCCGCGCCACCTGATTCCAACCCGTCTGCGGCACCAGCAACTCACGCGAAAAGCGGCGCACGCGCCCGCCGAGCAGCCCCAACCCGCGCGTCGGCCCGAACTCCTCCGATTCTTCAAACAGCATTTGCATCCCGACGCACACGCCGAGCAGCGGCGTCCCTTCCCTCGCGCGTTCGCGCACCACCTCGTCGAAACCGCGCTCGCCGAGAGCCTTCATGCACGCGCCGAACGCGCCGACGCCCGGCAGCACCAAACGCTTCGCCGCGCGCAGCACCCGCGCGTCCGCGCTCACTACGGCCTCGCACCCCACGGCCTCGAAAGCCTTTGCGACCGAGCGCAAATTGCCGACGCCATAGTCGATGATCGCCACTTCCGCGCGCTCGCTCACAACACCCCCTTCGTGCTCGGAACTCCGACGACGCGCGGGTCGAGTTCCACCGCCTGCCGGAGCGCGCGCGCCGTCGCCTTAAAGGTTCCTTCGAGAATGTGATGCGTGTTGCGGCCGCGCAGCAGGTCGAGGTGCAAATTGCAGCGCGCGGCTTCGGCAAAGGAACGCCAGAAGTGCTCGGCCAACTCGACGGAGAAATTACCGATCATCTGCCGCCCGGTTTCAACTTCATAGACGAGATAGAAACGTCCTGACAGATCGACCACGGCGCGGCACAACGCTTCGTCCATCGGCACGAGAGCCGAGCCGTAACGCGCGATGCCGCGCTTGTCGCCGAGCGCGCGCGCGAACGCCTCGCCGAGCGTGATGGCAACGTCTTCCACCGAATGGTGATCGTCGATCTCCAGGTCGCCGCGACATTCCACTTCCAGATCAAAGAGGCCGTGCCGCGCAAACAGTTCGAGCATGTGATTCAGAAACGGCACGCCCGTCGAGATGCGCCCTTCTCCGCTCCCGTCGAGATTCAACCAGACCCGCACCTCCGTCTCTTTCGTCTGCCGTCGAACTTCAGCCGCGCGCGTTTGCAGTTGTGTGCTCATAATTTTCTCTCTTGATAAAAAAACTCCGGGTGGCTACTTTTGCCGTGGTCGCCGCATGACGTGTGCGCCCCTCAGGCGAAAATCTCCTGTAAGGCCGACAGGAGCAGATCGTTCTCGCGCGGCGTGCCGACGCTGACGCGGAAATAGTCTCGCAGCAAAGGGTAGCCGCTCACGTCGCGGATCAGGATGTCGCGCCGCAGCAACCCGGCACAAACGCGGCTAGGCCGGATGCGTGAACGGACGACCATGAAGTTGGCCTCCGACGGGACGGCCTCCAGCCCCTCGATGGCTTGCAGCCCCCTATAGAGCCTTTCGCGTTCGGCGACGATGCGCGCCACGTGCGGCCGCAACTCGGATTCGTAGAGTTCGACGGCGACCTCCGCGATAATTTGCGAAACGAGGTTGAGGTTATAGGGCAGCACGGCTTTGGCCGTCTCGCGCGCGATCTCGGGCGCGGCCAGTAGATAGCCGACGCGCAAGGCCGCCAGCCCCATCGCTTTCGAGAACGTGCGAAAGACGACGAGGTTGCGGTGACGCTGCAACAGGGGCGCAACCGTGCGCGCGGCAAACTCGAAGTAGGCTTCGTCAACGGCGACGAGGCCGGGGGTGGCTTCCAGCAGCGAGACGAGGTCGGGCGCGGCGATGCCGCAGCCGGTCGGGTTGTTCGGCGCACAGAGGATCGTCAGGTCGGGTTCGATTGTTTGCATCTTCGCCCTGATGGCCGCGATGTCGTATTTCAATTCGGCATCGAGCGGCACGCTCGCCACCTCGCCGCCGAGCACGGTTGCGATCTGCCGGTAGAGCGCGAACGTCGGCTCGCAGATGAGCACGCGCTTGCCTTCGCCGATCGTCACCATCAGGAGAGCCTGGATCAACTCGTTCGAGCCGTTGCCCGCGACGATGCCGTCCGCGTGCCAACCGGCGAAATCCGCGAGCCGTGCGTGCAAGCTCGCGGGCGTGAAGTCTGGATAACGCGACCACGAACGCCCCTCCAGACGCCCCAGGCTCTCCCGCTTGATCCGCTCCGGCGCATCCCAGGGGTTCTCGTTCTGGTTGAGCTTCACGGCGGCGCGTTCGGGTGCGAGCGCGTATGCGCGCAATTCCCGCACGCGCGGTTTGATCTTCTCCAACATGTCGGGCATTTGCTACTCCCCCGGTTTCTCAACACCAACGTCCGCCGCGTTAAGCCACAACTATCCGCGGCCGTCTTCCAGACGAATGAGCGCGGAGCGCGCGTGGGCATCCAGCCCTTCGGCGCGAGCCAGCGCGGCGATCAGGTGCGCCGTGCTGCCGAGTTCGGCGGACGAATAACGCAGCAGGCTCGTGCGCTTGACGAAATCATAGACGCCCAAGGCGGACGAGAAGCGCGCCGCGCCGCCCGTCGGCAACACGTGGTTCGGCCCCGCGAAATAATCGCCCACCGCTTCGGGCGTGTGCTCGCCCAAAAAGATCGCGCCCGCGTGGCGCACCCGCGCGGCAAAGTCCTCCGCGTCGCGCGTCATGATCTCCAGGTGTTCGGGCGCGAGTGTGTTCACCAGTTCACACGCCTCGTCTAAATCGTTCAGCACGATGATCGCGCCGTAGTCGGCCAGCGATTTTTCTATCGGGGAAAGCCGGCTCAACTTCCGCGCCTGTCTCTCGACTTCGGCGGCGACGGCGAGGGCGAGCCGTTCATCCGTCGTGATGAGAATGGCCGAGGCGTCCTCGCCGTGTTCGGCTTGCGCGAGCAGGTCGGCGGCGACAAAGGCCGCGCGCGCCGTTTCGTCGGCGACGATGACCACCTCGCTCGGCCCGGCAATCGAATCGATGCCGACGACCCCGAAGACGAGTTTCTTGGCCGCCGCCACGTAGCGGTTTCCCGGCCCCGTGATCTTGTCCACGCGCGGTATGGTCTCCGTCCCGTAGGCGAGCGCGGCGACGGCCTGCGCGCCGCCGACGGCGTAAACCTCCGTCACGTTCAATTCGACCAGAGCCGCCGCCACGGCCGGATTCTCCGCGAGCGTGCGCGGCGGCGTCGCGACGATGATGCGCTCGACTCCGGCCACCTGCGCGGGCACGACGTTCATCACGACCGACGAAGGGTAGCTCGCCGTGCCGCCCGGAACGTACAACCCCGCGCGCTCGATGGGCGTGATGCGCTGCCCGAGACGAACGCCCGCGCCCGCCTCCAACTCCCAGGATTCGACGCGCTCGCGTTCGTGAAAAGCGCGCACCCGCTTGATCGCTTCGCGCAAAGCCTCGCGCACGCTCCCGTCCGCCCGCGCCGCCGACGCGCGCAATTGCCGCTCTCCGATACGCAACTCGCCGCGCTCCAGCCTGACCCCGTCGAAACGTTCCGTGTACTCGATGACCGCCTCGTCTCCGCGCGTTCTGACATCTTCGATCACGGCGGCGACGGCGCGCATCAGTTCCCCGTCGAGCGCAACGCTCCGCCCGGCCACGCGCGCCAGTTTGGCCGCGCGTCGCTCCCGTTCTTCCCCGCGGATCACTTCGATCATGCCGCCCCTTCCCTTTCCGCCTCGTCTCTCAGCGACCCGATCAGGCGCGATACCGCCGCCGCTTTCAGTTGATAACTCGCGCGGTTGACCACCAGGCGTGCCGTCGATTCCGTGATCACTTCCACCACTTCGAGACCGTTCTCGACGAGCGTCCGCCCCGTCTCCACCAGATCGACGATGCAGTCCGCGAGACCGAGCACGGGCGCGAGTTCGACCGACCCCGAGAGCCGTATGATCTCGACCGGCACGCCGCGCGCCCCGAAGTGCGCCGCGGCGATTCGCGGATACTTGGTGGCGACGCGCAACGCGCCCGTCGCCGCCGCCGGGTACTCGTCCGCGCACGCCGCCACGGCGATGCGGCAATGCCCCATCCGCAGGTCGAGCGGCTGCAAGAGGTCTGCGTCGGATTCGAGCAACACGTCGCGCCCGACCACGCCGCAATCGGCGATGCCGTGCTCCACGTACACGGGCACATCGGACGGCTTGACGAAGATCAGGCGATGCGCGCCGCTCTCATCTTCAATCGCCAGCCGCCTCGACCCGAGCGCGGAATGGCTCACACGAACACCGGCGCGCGCCAGCCTGCTCAACGCCTCGTCCAGCATTCTTCCTTTCGCCAACGCGATGGTTAATTCCGTCATCCGTCGCTCACCTCGCTCCGTCAATCGACGCGCGCTCGCCCCGCGCGCGTCGCCTGCGCGCATCGGTGAAAAGCGCGGCCGGGTCGGTGTCCGGTCGTGGCAAAGGAGTCGCCTCGCCGCGCGCGGCACGCGGCCTCGTCGCCGCCGTCTCCCGGCGCATGAGGGCATCGGTCAACGAGTCGAGGTCGAGGACGAAACCGACGGCCGGTTCGGGGCTTCCGAAATTGGCCGTCAGATGATCGTAGCGGCCGCCGCTCCCGACCTGCGCGCCCGCGCCGCGCACGTAAATTTTGCAGGTCAGCCCCGTGTAATAGTCGAGACCCGAAACGTCGCCGAGGTCTATGTCGCAACAGTCGGCCAGGTCGAGCGTTTCAATGATGCGCCAGAGAACTCCGAGATGGTCGAGCGCGGCGACCGAACGCGGGTTGGTGATGATGCGCCGCGCCGCTTCCAGAATCTCTCCCTTCCCGGACAGTTGCGTCAGCCGCGCGAACGAGGCGCGCTCGGTTTCGGTGGTGGCGTAACCGGCGAGAAATTTTTGCAACTCGGCGGCGTCGCGCTTATCCAACAACTGCCGCATGCGTTCGCGCCGCGGCTCGTCGAGCGCGAGATGCGCGCAGATGCCGTTGAATATTTCGACGCTGTTGATCGTGAGCCGGAAGTCCTGGCCGAGGTTCAGGCCGTTGAGAATTTCGGTGGCGATGCAGAGCATTTCGATCTCCGCGTTGACGCCCGCGACGCCGAACAGTTCGCAGCCGAGTTGTCTGCTCTCGCGCCGCCAGAGGGCGTGCGATAGCTGCTGCTGGCGAAACACCTGCGACGCATAACAAAAGCGCAGGGGGCGCGCCCGGTCGGCAAAGAGGGTGGCGGCGGCGCGCGCCACCGAGGACGTGACATCCGGCCGGAGCGCGAGCATGCGCCCGTCCGTGTCCGTGAAACGAAATGCCCGGTGCGCCTGTGCGTATCCCATCCCGCGCTCGAACAGCGCGAGATAGTCAACGCACGGCGTCTCGATCTCTTCATACGACCAGCCGTCGAACACGGCCATCACGGCATCCTCGCAGCCGCGCCGCAGCCGCGCCTCCGAACCGGAGTAATAACGCATGCCGTCCGGGATGTGTGAGAGTGGTTCAAACATATCGTCGCCCGTGTCGTTCGCCCTACGTTGCAAAACAAAAAGAGAAACCCGCTGCCAAAGTGTCTTTCGACGGGCTGGCAGCGGGTTTCTCAAAACCGAAATGTAAGTTTGTTAGCTACTCACACTTCACTTTGTGGAAGACCACAAAAACCGGCGCGCCGCCCGCATGGCAATGATGTGTGCCATGGTGCAAGGCTCCGCCGGTATGATGGGCAGCGCTGAAATATTGCTCTTGATCTTTTAACTTCATCGGTAGAGCGACCCTTATACCCGACCCGCTCCGCTCATGTCAAACACGGTCGTTAGCCGCCTGAGCCGCCGCCAGCGACGGCTCAAGCGGCTAACGAATCTCCCGCGCGCCGTTTGTCGCCTGCCTGCGTCGTTCTCTCCGCCGCTTCTCGATCCGGTATAAAACATTCGAGACGCCGTCCATCGCCGCGAGAAACTGTCCCATAATTTCCTCATCCAGGTCTTCCTGCTCCACATCGCGCATCGCATAGAACAGTCTCTTCATCTCTTCCCAGAAAAGATGGCGTGTGTCGTGCGGGTCGATCTCCAGCAACTCGTCAACGTGCGCGACCACCGAAGTCATCTGTCCCGCTGTAATCGCCTGGTGCTCATTCTCGCCGAGGATTTCCTTGACCCTGGCGTGCAGACGGTTCTGCGAGCCTTGCACGGCCACGTGCGACCGTAATATCTCCCGCCGCTGCGTCCGCGCCGAGGCGGGCGAGCATTGCAGGCGTTGCGGGGTGAGACGAGCCAGTTGCGCCGCTTCCTGGAGATTAATCTGTCCCGCCGAGAGGGCTGCGACCACGTCGGCCGGAAATTCGAGGATGGGAAGATACTGCCCGATGAAGCTGTTGAGGGAGATTCTGCCCCCGGTTTCGCGCTCAAGAATAGCCCGCAACTGCCCGGCCGCCTCGACGAGCCGGGCGCGCGGCCAGCTTGAAGGCCGGCCTCTTTTGGTATCGGTCGCAGGTCGCCGCTCGATGTGCCGGATCGCAAAGAGAAAGCGCGCCAGTTGCTTTTCGGAAGCGGGAATGGGTTCGGAAAGGCGCGCGCGCAGTTGCTCGCAAATAGAGCGGACGGCATCCGGTGAAGCCAGCGGGTCGGGAGTGCGTTGACGACGACGGGTAGCGCGCATGAGGCTGATTTAACCTTACCTAACGGCAACTGTTCGCGAGCAAATTATCATAACTCAATTATACCGATCGGAAGAGTAAGGCGTGCGCCTCATGGGTCGCCCCCGGCTGCTCATTCCGATGAACAGACTTCCGGGAGCAGACGGTTAAGCCGCGTCTCCCGATGGTACGACTTAGTACAGATCAGTTTCCCCCGGTGCAATATATTTAACCTCCCCTAACAATTTCATCGTCGCAGAACCGCAGGCGGCAGCGGCGCGCTCCCCGTCGAAGCGCGCCGCTGTCGCCTGCGAATCGGCTCTCGATGTCGGAGACGGACGGAGGTTTCATGGGTCAGTGCATTCTTTCGGGGCTGCTGCGGCCAATGCTATGTATCTGCTTGATGGCGCACGGCTGCATGTCGGTGATTAAAGAACAACACGGGCGCGGCCAAGCGCAGGAAGCACACGCGCCTAGGGCGAGCCTGGCGGCGGTCTCCGCGCTGGTGAGTAAAGCGGCGATCCCGCTGACCGGCCGTCAGGGCGACTACGATGCGTTGATGAATTTAGTCGGAGACGCGCGTTTCGTCCTGCTCGGAGAAGCCACCCACGGCACCCACGAGTTCTACCGCGAGCGGGCGCGCATCACGCGCCGCCTCGTCGAGGAAAAAGGCTTTGACGCCGTTGTGCTGGAGGCCGACTGGCCGGACGCCTACCGCGTGGGCGAGTACGTGCGCGGACGCGGCAAAGACGCGAGCGCGGAGCAGTCGCTCTCCAACTTCACGCGCTTTCCGCAGTGGATGTGGCGCAACCGGGACTTCCACGACCTGGTCACGCAACTCCGCTCTCTTAACGACTCCCGCCCGGCCGACGCCCCGCGCGTCGGCGTTTACGGCATGGACTTGTATAGCCTCTCAGACTCGGCCAAGGCTCTGGTCGAATACCTGACACGCGTTGACCCGGCGGCCGGCGCGCGGGCGCGGCAACGCACGGAGTGTTTCCGCCGCTACGGCGACGCGCCTGAACAGTACGGCTCCGAGGTGGCGAGCGGGGTGAGAAGGTCGTGTGAGAAAGACGCCTTGACTCTGTTTCAGGAGATGGAACAGCGCATGTCGGCCTGGCGCGCCCGCTCGCCGCGCGAGCGCGACGACGAACTCTTCTCCGCCTACCAAAATGCGCGCGTGGTGAAGAACGCGGAGGCGTATTATCGTCTGAGTTATGAGGGCGGCTTCAACACCTGGAATTTGCGCGACAGCCACATGGCGGAGACGCTGCAAGAGATCAGCCGCTACGAGGAAGCCGTTCGCGGAGTGAAAGCGAAGCTGGTCGTCTGGGCGCACAACACCCATCAGGGCGACGCGCGGATGACGGAAATGGGCGAGAGAGGAGAGTTGAACGTCGGGCACCTCATGCGTAAGTTTCACGACGGTGCGTCCGTCCTGGTCGGGTTTACGACCTACACGGGCGAGGTGCGGGCAGCCTCCGGGTGGGGCGCACGGGCACGGAAGATGAAGGTGCGACCCGCGCTCGCCGAAAGTTATTCCGGTCTGTTTCATCAGGCTGGCGTGCCCAACTTCCTGTTGATACTTCGAGGGGGCGGCGCAGTGGCCGACGCGCTCGCCGCGCCGCACCTTGAGCGGGCTATCGGGGTCGTTTATCTGTCCGGCACGGAGCGGCAAAGCCACTACTTCGAGGCGCGCCTGGCGAAACAATTCGACGCCGTCATCCATCTCGATGTGACGACCGCCGTCGAACCGCTCAAGTGAGCGCAGGTACGTCAAACAGCAACCGGACGATCCGAGCGAAACCCTCATCGAAAGGGACGCCAAACGGTTCCGGCAGACCGCCGATCTGTAGCGACCCGCGTGTACACATCGCGCCGCCGTCATAGCGGGCAGAGAGCTACGCGGTCGTCAAACCGTTTTCCAGACCTATGACCGGAAGCCCGATTTCAACCGCGCGAAATAATCCTGAAAGGCGTAGACGCCCCGCCGTGCTGTTGCTGTTAGTCATGTTAGGTTTCGCGGGTGTGCTGCTGGCAACCGCTTGGTTTGCAGTGACCCAGCCGGTCATGTTTCGCGGCTCGACGAGCGATGACAGGCCGCCGGTAGATGCCGCGCGGCTCGAAGCGCACGTGCGGATGCTGTCCGAGACTTTCTCCCCGCGCGACGCGGGGCATCCCGAAAATCTTGATCGCGTCGCCGCTTATCTGCGGAAGGAGTTTGAACGTGCGAATGCCGTGGCGGTGTCGGAGCAAACCTTCGAGTCGCGGGGGCACACTTACCGCAATGTGATCGCCTCGTTCGGAGCGCGGACAAATGAGCTGATCGTGGTCGGGGCGCACTATGACACGGCCGGTGCCCTCCCCGGTGCCGACGATAACGCGAGCGGCGTCGCGGGGCTGATCGAGTTGGCCTACCTGCTCGGCAAGTCGCCGCCCGCGACGCGGGTCGAGTTGGTCGCCTTCGCGCTGGAGGAGCCGCCTTACTTCCGTTCCCCGTCGATGGGCAGCGCCGTCCACGCCGCTTCACTCAGAGCGCAGGGCTTCGCCGTGCGCGCGATGCTCTCGCTGGAGATGATCGGTTACTTCAGCGATCAACCCGACAGCCAGCAGTACCCCGTCTCCCTCCTTAAAGCCCTTTACCCGTCGCAAGGGAATTTTATCGCCATCGTGGGGAAGATAGATCAGGGGCGGGTGGTGCGGCGCGTGAAGAAAGCGTTGCGGGAAGCGTCGCCGCTGCCGGTCTATTCGATCAACGCGCCGCGGTCTATTCCCGGCGTAGACTTCTCCGACCATCTGAACTACTGGAACGAAGGTTACGACGCGTTGATGATCACCGATACGGCTTTCTACCGGAACCCGCA
>DASVVO010000010.1:0-98335 GCA_036386515.1 Pyrinomonadaceae bacterium | reverse complement strand
GCATGTCTGAGGCACGCCGCCAGCGTTGATTCTGAGCCAGGATCAAACTCTCGTTAAGAATTTGTATCTCTGGAACATTATCTTATACTGGTTAAAAGTATCCGATAATGACTCTTCTCGAGTTTTATCTGCGCCGAGCCTAAGCTCGCGCGCTCCAACTCTCAAAGGTTATTAACATGGACACGCTCTATCTAGTTTTCAAAGATCGGTTCTTCATTTTCCGAATCCATACTTAGTTGCGTATGAACTCTCTCTCGTTGCCCCACAGACGAAAAATTTTCGTCTCAAGCAAACCGCAACCTTAAGGGATTGCGTTCAACTTGTCAAGCGGGTCAGCCTTAGACGGCTTCAACTCTTTTCGAGTTGCCTTACCAGACGACCTTTTTGCGCCGACGAAATAACCGCCCTTCTTCCCAAACATCTCAAGGAAGAGAAGCGGCTGTGACCAACGCATCGTGTTGTCGCTTGGAATGTCAATTGCCGTGTTTCAGGCGAATGGGCATTATAGACAGAATCTTTTATTTGTCAACACCCCAACGTAAAAAATTTTGAGCCGCCCAAATTCGTCAACGATTCGCGGCGGCAGAAGCGCAGCCTGAGAGGTATGACTACTTCGTTTTCTGGCTTTTGGGCAGCGTGCCCTGGGCATCGACCCGCAGGTTACCTCTGTCGTCGCGGTAAACTTTATAACGCACGTCAACCAACTGTCCGTTGTCGTCAGCCTTGACGGTAAAAAACTTCTCCCCGTTGCTGTTTTCGACACGTAGCGGCAAGCGACCATGCAAATCCGGACTACGATAAGCCGTGTAGTGTTCCTGCCGGCTCTTGTCATACCCCAAGACGAAAATGCGGTCGAAATCCGGGTCTTCCAGGGTGCTCGGTTTATCGGTACTGCTTTTTTCCAGGATGACCCAACTGCCCGCCTGCGCTTCTTTCGCCGCGTCCTTATCTTTCGGCGCAGATTGATTGGCGTCGCCCGCGTCGTCGAGCCTTTGCCAGGCCACGAACTCGCGTCCGGTGCGATAAAAAATAATATCGCTCGGGACGGTCAACTCAACTTGTTTGGCATAAACCCAACCGGCGGGCGCGGGCGAAATAGCGCGCGGCAGGCGGACTTTGTACCAGAGTTCGTTTAACTCCTCCGCTTCCTTTTCCGCGCCGCTATCCTTCTGCTTACTCCCTCCTTCTGTCGCCGCGCCCGCCTTCGGCGCGTCGTCGCTCTCCGTCGTTTCGGACGCTTTAGGTTTCGGCACACGCTTCCACCCGACGATCTCGAAATGCGCGCCGCTTTCTAATTTCAGCAAGATATTATCTGTGCCGCTTCGATCCGCCGATGAGCGTAGGTTCGTGCTCGCTCTGAGTTGTCCGGTGGCCTGTGCGGGAATATCTTTGTCATCCGCGGCAACCTGGAGGGAGCGGTCGAGCAAGTCCTGCGGCATGACGTTGCGAGATTCGATCCAGCCCTCCGTGTTTTCCGCATCGTGCGCGCGCACGCGCAACCAACGCTCGCCGTTTTCAGCCGTCGTCGAATCCAAAATATCCACCACATCGCCGCGCACGACCTCCGACAAGTCCGCCGCCACGACGGCGATTGAACTCCGCACCTGCGCGCGCCGTGCGATCACGACCCCCGTATCGGTTTTACTCGCCAGAGTCGTGCAACCGGCGGAGACGAACACCAGGGCTGCCAGTAAAAGGAGAAGGTATGGAGAAACCCGGCGAGAGTGGTCGTTGAGATGTTCGTTGATGCCAAAAATTTTCATGCGGCGGATGATAGATATGAAGTCTGCGCTATGTACGGGGACATTCCGAAATTAGCAATCGCACCGGGACAAGTTTGAAGTTGGAGTCAAACATATGGACTTCGACAATTCCAAAGTCTTTCTAATTGTAGCCCATCTGACGTAATAAATCGCGTTGGGCGCGGCTTATTGAACCGGAGACGCTGAACTGCGTTCCAGCCCCGCGCCGCTGCGCCTGCAAGCCGAACGCGTCGAGAGCGGCGGTTAAATCAAGCGGGCTTGCGCTTTCAATATAGCGTTTCGTGAAGTCGGCGCCGCCCGCGACGTTATTGAGCGTGGCGAGCGCGGCGGCGTTTCCCTCGCCTCTTTCGAGGCCGGTTTGACGCGGGCGAAACAGCGCGCGGTAGACATCATCGAGGCTGCGTTTCCCGCGACTGTTGCGCCTCACGGTCAAATCATAGAGCGCGGCCACGAGCATTCCCTTGTGATAAATCAGGCTGCCGCTCCCGCCCCAACGACGGGCGGAGGCTTCAATCAGAGAGAGCTTATCTTGCTCGCGTTGCGCGAGGTAAAGATCGTAGGCGCGCGCCAACGAATCGAGGTAATCCTGAAAACTCAGGTATCCGAGTTCCACGCTCACACGCGTCGATTGATAGACGGTGAAGCCTTCGTAGAACCAGGCGTAATCGCCGCTCAAGGCCAGCGCGTTCGGAATCCAGAGGTGCAAAATCTCATGCGCGAGCGGGACGCTGAGGCGCGCGAGTGCGGCGGCTTTAGAGGTCGAAGTTCCTGAGAGAAAGAAGACCGTTCCGCCGCGCGTCTCCGCGCTCCAGCGCGAGGCGTCCGTCGTTTGAGGAAATGGAGCGAGCGCAATCAACGCATTTTTACGCGGGATGCGGCCGGTGATTCGCGCGTGCTTTTCGATGATGTCGCGGACAATCCCGGCCACGTCTTCGTCGGTGAAAGCCCATTCGCCCGCTGTGGCGAACATGACCTGCATCCCGTTCACGCTCTTCTCGGTCGTACGCAGATCAGCCCCGACGAAAAAGATGGACGACTCCGCGTCTTCAATTTCGTATTGCCCGTCGCCGTTGCGTGTTTCGACCGTGGCGACTTTCCACTGTCCCGGAAGCGTCAGGCTCAACCTGGTGCGCGCCGCAGGGAGCGGCAAGAGGTCGCCGGGCATCAACACGCCGCGCGTGGCCGTCAGCCAGGAAACGTGCGCGGTGTCGTTCGTGCCGCGCGGCGGGTCGAGTTTGAGTTCGTAAACGATTTTCGTCGCCTCGCGTTCTCCGACGTATTCACCGGGGGCGAGTTTGCGTGCGGCTATCTCGACGCCGCGCGCGTCGGCGAGCGTTAAATTTTCGATGCGCTCGCCGAGGCCGACGATCCCGGCATACGAGCTGCGAAACGACCAGGTTTTCGCCGCCTGTGCGCGCTCGGCCTCCACCCTGATGCGCGGAGGCGTTAGTGAAACGACGCTGATGCGCGCGTTCAAGGGCTGAACCTGCGCGGCGAGATTTGCGCTTGACAGCAAGAGGAGGAGCGCGCCGATAAACCACAGGCGCAACGGTTGCACGGCGCGGTTCGGCCGGAAGCGGGCGCGCGGAAGCGGCACGAGGTTATGTCCATCGGTCACGTCGTCGCGGTGCATGCTTTGACTGGGATGGGCGCGCGGCAATCGGTTCGCATGATGTGGAAGCGGTCTCTTTGACACTGGTGCGTGCGAGCGTCTATAGTTGGCCTCAACGCTCCCTATTAGTTCCGACTGTAACATAATGCTCGAAGTAGTGCCCAGCAGCTTTAAAAATGGGACTCGCCGCCGCCGCAGGTATTTTGCGCGTGCGACGAACAGCCTACTTCTCTTCCTGCTTTTTTACGGGGCGACGTGTGGGCTGGTTCATAGCCACGCCGTTTCTCTCCCGTCCGCCGCAACGCTCGGAACAGCAGTTCTCAACAACGCCCGTGAAGCTGATTCGACGGCGAGGCTTTTACCTTCGGGTAAAAACTGCCTGCTCTGCCAGTTTCACCAACAACTCTCACACGGTCTTTTTCACGCGACGCCCTTCACGCTGCAACCGCCCGCGAGCGTCGCCTCCCGGCTCGCCGCACACGTCGAAGACCACTCCGTCCCGCACGAGTCATCGCGCGGGCGCGCTCCACCTTTCGCTTCGCTTCTCTAAGTGCATTTCTGTTCGACCGCTTCGTCTCACACGGACGAAGCCCTCGAAGCATTTACAGACTCTAAGGACGCTCACGCCCGATTCGCCCGCGCGCCGGTTGCACAAACCGGGGCGGACGCGTTTTAGGCGGCGCGTCCGGCGGCACCCGCCGTTCAGCATTGAAGCGAGGTGACACATGATTCGAACCAGCATTTATAAACTCACCGCGAACGCGGCGTTGATTTTGGCCTTCTGCGCGGCGGCCGTGGCACAGACGCACATCGGCACGGTGCAGGGCACGGTGCGCGACCCCGGCGGCGCGCTCGTGCCGAACGCGTCCGTGCGTATCGCCGACCCGACGAGCGGCTATCAGCAAACGACGCAAACCGATGCACAGGGCGAATACAGATTCTTAAACGTTCCCTTCCACATCTACACCGTGCGCGTCGAGGCCACAGGCTTCCAGACCACCGAAAAATCCTTCGACGTGGAGACGGCGATTCCGACCAACGTCGATTTCGCGCTCGCGGTCGCCGCCGCCAACGAAACCGTCACCGTAACGGAGAACGCTTCGCTCATCGAAGCCGACAAAACTTCTTCGGACACGAACATCTCACAGACGTTGCTCGAACGCCCGCTCGGCGCAACGCCCTCGCGCGGCATCGAAGCCATCGTCGCGAGCGCGCCCGGCTTCGCGCCCGACGACAACGGCCGCCTCCACCCGCGCGGCTCCGAGTCGCAGGTGCAATACGTTATTGACGGCGTGCCCATCACGGACAATCTTTCGGCCATCTTCGCCACCAGCCTCGACGCGCGCACACTGCGCACGGTCGAAGTGTTGACGGGCGGCATCTCCGCGGAATTCGGCGACAAACTCGGCGGCGTCGTCAACGTCAACACGCGCTCCGGGCGCGAGATGCCGACGCAGGGCAGCGTCACGTTCTCCGGCGGCAGTTTCTCGACCGGCGAAGTCAGCGTCAACTTCTCCACGCGCACCAACAAGCTCGGCCTGCTCACGAACCTGTCGGCCACCACCTCGCAGCGTTTCCTCGACCCGCCGACCATCGAAAACTTTCACAACTTCGGGCGCACCGGCAAAGGCTTTCTCCGCCTCGATTATCAACTCACGCCGAACGATACGCTGCGCGGCACGTTCCTCGCGGGCGGCACGAATTTCCGCATCCCGAACCGTTTCGAACAGGAACTCGCCGGGCAGGATCAACGCCAGCGGCTCCGCGACCATTCCGAGTTCATCACCTACGAGCGCATCTTCTCGCCGACCACCTTCGGGCAATTTTCGTTCTTCAATCGCTACGGCACGGCGCGTCTGACGGGCAACCCGCTCTCCACGCCCGTCGTCGCCTTTCAGGATCGCGTGCTGCAAAACACGGGCGGCATCGCCGCCGTCTCGCTCACGCGCGGGAGTCACAACCTCAAGTTCGGCGGCCAGTTCACCGTCACACCCGTCAGCGAGGAGTTCAGTTTCTACCCGACCGCGCCCTTCGACGATTTCACGGACGAGAACGGCGAAATCGTGCCGAACCCGATCAACTCGTTCAACGCCGCCAACCCTTTTCGCTTCGACGGCCGCCGCACCGGCCGCATGTTCAGCGCGTACGTCCAGGATCGCTTCTCGCCGTTTCGCAATTTCACGATCGACGCCGGGCTGCGCTACGACAACTACAAGCTGATCATCCGCGACGACGCCTTCAGCCCGCGCATCGGCGTGGCCTATTTCATCCCGCGCACGCAGACGACGCTGCGCGCCTCCTACAATCGCCTCTTCCAAACGCCCCCGGCGGAGAATTTGCTGCTCGCCAGTTCGGCCGAAGCCGCCGCGCTGTCGCCGCTCGCCGTCGTGCAGGGTCAGGCGGGCGTGCGCCCGATCCTGCCGGACAGGCAACACGTCTACGAGGTCGGCGCGCAACAGGCTCTCTCGCGCTTCCTGCGCGTGAACCTGACCGTCTATCAAAAACGCATCACCAACTTCGGCGACAAAGATCAGTTCTTCGACACGGGCGTCATCTTCCCGATCACCATCTCCTCCGGCCGCGTCACGGGCGAGGAACTGCGCCTTGAGACTTCAGACTTGCGCGGCTTTCGCGCCTTCGCTTCCTACGCCAACGCGCGCGCTTACGGCGTCACGCCGATTAACGGCGGCCTCTTTCTCGGCGAAGCGGTCGAGAGCCTCGACACGCCCGGTCTCAAGTTTGCCAACGACCACGACCAGCGCAACTCGGCTCAGTTTCAACTCAGCTACAACCACGCGCGCTCCGGCCTCTATGCCAACTTCGGCGGCCGCTACGATTCCGGCTACCCGACCGATGTCGAACCCGGCACGACGCGCGCCGATTTCGCCGCCGCAGGCTTCGACCCGCGCCTCTACAACGAAATCGACTTCGAGCGAGGCCGCACGCGCCCGCGCACCATTCTCAATTTCTCCGTCGGCGCGGACTTGCTGCGCGAACGCCGCGCTTCGCTCAACGTGCAGTTCGACGTGCAGAATTTGACCAATACGCTTTTTCTCTACAATTTTGAATCGGTCTTCAGCGGCACGCACATCGGCTTTCCGCGTCTCTTCAGCGGGCGTCTGTCCGTGCGCTTCAAATGAGATTAGCGGGGCGGCGGGTCGTCTCCGGTTGCTGATTTAAGCATTCGGCAACTCGCCGCACGGCAAAACCTGAAACTTTAACGGCCTGCCCCACGTCTAAAGTTTTGCTGTTCAGGCAAAATCAGGCGCGCGGCAGGCCATTTCCACCCGCGGCGTTGACACTTCTCGCAAGGCACCGATAAAATACAGCCCTCGCTACCGTGTAGCTCTGGCCTCCGACGAATTTTGAGGTTCAAATCGTGAGTCTCGTAAAGATCATCATCATTACTATCGCGGTCATCCTGACGATCCTGTTCTTCGGGCGATTTCTGTTTTAGCCTGACGGCGGCATGACCCTTCCTCGTCAAGTTCATTCCCGGCGACACGTCTTCCCACGCGCCGCCCGTCCCAGGTTTCTCTTCTCTCTCCTCGCCACGGCTCTGCTTCTCTTTCTCGGCTCCACAATCCCCGCGCAAACGCCTCAACCCACGGACGCGCCCGCCGACGACGAAGTGCTGCGCGTCAATACCGATCTCATTACCGTCCCCGTCGTCGTCACCGATGCGCGCGGGAAACGCTCCGCCAACCTGACGCTTCAGGATTTCGAGGTGCGCGACGGCGGGCGTCTCGTCAAGCTCGACTATTTCTCCGGCGGCGCGGAGCGCGTCGCCGTGCTGTTCGCGCTCGACACTTCCGGCAGCGCGCGCGAACACATCTCACGGCAGACCGAGGCCGCCCTCTCCATGTTCACGCGCTTCGGCGGCAACTCCCGCATCGCCGTGCTCCGATTTTCCGAACAGGCCGACTTCGCGTTCCCCTTCACCGCCGACATCAACCGCGCGCGCGACGCGTTGCTCCAACTCTCCGCGCGGCGCGGCCGACACACGGCCATCTTCGACGCCGCCTCCGTCGCCGCCCGCGCCTTCAACGTCGCCGGGGCTGACCCGCGCGAACGCCGCATCATCCTGCTTTTCAGCGACGGTCTGGACACCTCCAGCCGCACGCCCCCGGCCTCCGTCGTCAATGAAGCGCGCCTGCGCGGCGTCTCCATCTACGTCATCCACTTTCCTCTCTACACGCCCCGCGACGGACGACTCGTTCCGCGCCGCACGGCCAAAGGTTTTCGCGAACTGGCCGAACACACCGGTGGCCACTATTTCCAACTCGGCGACGCCCGCGCCGCGCTCAACCCGCGCGCCGCCTACGACCTTGCGCCAATCTTCCGCGCCATCACCGAAGATTTGCAGAGCCAGTACGTCCTCGGCTACTACCTCGACGCCGCCGCGCGCGCCCGCAACGACCATCGCCTTCAAGTCACCCTGGCACCGACGCACAAACGCCTCCGCGTCCAAATGCTCCGCGAAAACTACAACCTCAAATAGTGACAGGTGACAGGTGACAGGTGACGGGTCAGAAAAAGCCGCGAGGCGTAAATCGTCAACCGCGAATGGAAAAGACAGGTTTTCTCCATCCACGATTTCCGATTCACGATTCACTGTTTTATCTTGTCACCTGTCACCTGTCACTTGTCACAAAATAATATGAGCGAACAGAATCAAGAAGGATTGCGAAGCGTCAGGCGCGCGCTCTTGAGCGTGTCGGACAAAACAGGTCTCGTTGAGTTTGCGCGCGCGCTCGGCCGCTTCGGGGTCGAACTGCTGAGCACGGGCGGCACGGCGAAAGCCCTGCGCGAGGCGGGCATCGAGGTGCGCGACGTGTCCGAGGTCACAGGCTTTCCCGAAATGCTCGACGGGCGTGTTAAGACGCTCCACCCGCGCATCCACGGCGGCCTGCTGGCCGTGCGCGACGACGCAGCGCACATGCGCGCCCTCGCCGAACACGACATCGAGCCGATTGATATGGTCGTCATCAACCTCTACCCGTTCGAGCAGACCATCGCGCGCGCGGGCGTGACGCTGGCCGAGGCCGTCGAGCAGATAGACATCGGCGGCCCCGCGATGGTGCGTTCGGCGGCGAAGAATTACGCGGCCGTCGCCGTCGTCACCGCGCCCGAACTCTACGAACGAGTGTTGCGCGAGATGCAGGAGCACGGCGGCGCGCTCTCGCTCTCGACGCGCGGCCAACTCGCCCGCCTCGCCTTCATGCGGACGGCCTTTTACGACTCCAAAGTCTTCGCCTACCTCGGCTCGCTCGCGGAGACGGGCGAGTCGGAAGATTGGGCGATCTATCCGCCCGTCGAATCGATCGTTGACACCGTGGAGACCTACGCCGACGTTCTCGCGGGCGCGTTCGAGGCCGCGGGCGGCGATGCGGAAGATGCTGACGACGACGACGACGATTCCGGCTTCGACGCTTATGCCGAACTGTCTCTGAACAAACTTTCCGATCTGCGCTACGGCGAGAACCCACACCAGACGGCCGCGCTCTACGAAATCGAAGAGGAAGAAGCGGGCGGCGTGGCGCACGCCGAATTGCTCTCCGGCAAAGAGATGTCTTTCAACAACTACGTGGATGCCGACGCCGCGTGGCAACTCGTCTGCGATTTCACCGAACCCGCCTGCGCCATCATCAAGCACACGAACCCGGCGGGCGCGGCCTTGGGCGCGTCGCCCGCGGAGGCTTATCGCCGCGCGCTCGCCACCGACCCGGTCTCCGCCTTCGGCGGCATCGTCGCCTTCAATCGCAAAGTTGACGAAGAAGCGGCGCGCGCCCTCACTGAAATTTTCACCGAAGTCGTCGTCGCTCCCGACTACGACGGAGCGGCTTTAACGACCCTGCGCGCCAGGAAGAACCTGCGCGTGCTGCGCGTCGCCGCGCCGCGCGTGGCTGACGAGGCCGCCGCGATTCTCAATTACGACTACAAAAAGATCAGCGGCGGCATGCTCATCCAGACGCGCGACCTGCACCGCCTGACGCGCGACGATCTCAAATTTGTCTCGCGCCGCGCGCCGACCCCGGAAGAGATCGACGCGCTCCTCTTCGCGTGGACGGTCTGCAAGCACACGAAGTCGAACGCCATCGTCTACGCGCGCGCGGGGCAAACGATCGGCGTCGGCGCGGGGCAGATGTCGCGTGTTGACTCGGTTCGCCTCGGCGCGTCGCGCGCACAATTGCCGCTCGCCGGTTCGGCGCTCGCCTCCGATGCCTTCTTCCCCTTCCGCGACGGCATCGACGAGGCCGCCAGGCACGGCATCACGGCTTTGATTCAACCCGGCGGCTCCGTGCGCGACGACGAGACGATCGCCGCCGCCGACGAACACGATCTCGCGATGGTCTTCACGAGCATCCGGCATTTCAAACACTGAACCTGGGGGAGAAATCTGGACGACGATGTCTAAGCAATTATTCAAAGTGCAATCATTCAAAGCGCAATCATTCAAAGTAAAACTGGCGGCGACGTTTTTCGGGCTGCTGTTGCTGGCAACCGGCGCGTTCGCCGTGCAGGAAGGCGTCACCAGGCGCGTGCGTTTTGCGCGCGGGCGCACGACGACCACGTTGAAGAACTCGGTCGTGCGCGGCACGCGGGATCGTTACCTGATCGGCGCGCGCGCCGGGCAGAAGCTGACCGTGAGCATCAACTCGGTCGAGCGAAACGCGGCCTTCACCATCTATGCGCCCTCGAACGACACGCTGGAAGGCACGAGCGAGAGTCAGGAAGTGAAGAGTTGGAGCGGCAAATTGCCCGAGAGCGGCGACTACGTGATTGAGGTCGGCGGCACGCGCGGCAACGCGACTTACACGCTCAAGGTGGCGATTCGTTGAGCGGCCGCACCGCGCCCGTTGTACGCGCTTGCAGTCGCGCCGCGCAATCGTTGATACTTGGGCGTTGCAATCTCCCCTAAAATTTATTTGTGGTAACGAAGGGTTGAACTCATGGCTGACATTGAATCCGTCTCCGGCGGGGAACAGAGCGGGACGCCGGTGCGTTGCCGTTTTTGCGGGCAGTTGAATCAGACGCGCGCCGACGTGGTGGGGAGCGCGAAGTGCGGCCGCTGCCGCCTGCCGCTCGCAGGCCAACCGCACAAAAAATTCGCCGAACTCGACAAAGACTCTTACATCCACCCGGCTGACAGCCGCGCGCTCGCCACGCTGCGCGCGATTCCCGGCATCGACACGGCCGTCAAAAAGCTGTTGTCGGTGACGGGCGAATCGGCCATCCGCGTGATCTTCACGGCGAGCGCGGTGCGCGTGACGCCCAAACAATGCCCAGACCTCTACGCCAAGTTGCAGGTCGCCTGCACGACGCTCGGCGTCGATATGCCGGAACTGTTCGTGCAGCAGTCGCCGATGGTCAACGCCTTCACGGGCGGCGTGGAGCGTCCGGTCATCGTGCTCTATTCCGGCCTGCTCGAACGCTTGACGGATGAAGAAGTGCTCGCCGTCGTCGCGCACGAGGTCGGCCACATCCACGCGGAGCACGTGCTGTATTTAACGGTCGCGCACCTGCTCGAAGCTCTGGCGAACGTTGCGATTGCGGCCGCGCCGGTGGCGAGTCTCGTGGCGCAGATTTTGTCCACCACGATGCGCTCGGCTTTGCTCGCGTGGTCGCGCCGCGCCGAGTTGTCGTGCGACCGCGCCGCCCTCCTCGTGACGCAGGATGCCGACGTGATCGGGCGCACGATGATGAAACTCTGCGGCGGCACCTTCGCCTCGAAAGTTGACTACGAACAATTCCTCGTGCAGGCGCGCGACTTCCAGAAGAATTACGACGAGCGCGCGCTCGACCGTTTCTGGGCTGACATCATCACGAGCGGACTCTCGCACCCGTTCCCCGTCTGGCGCACCTCCGAGATTTTGAAATGGGTCGAGACCGATCAGTACGGTCGCTTGATGAACGGCGCGCCCGAGATCGCGGCGGCTTAACTATTAAGTTTCAGGTTTCAAGTTTCAGGTTTCAAGTTTTAGAACTTCGAACCTTCAAACTTGAAACCTGAGACTTGAAACCCGAAACTTGAGCTTCTGAATCTATGTTAGAGAATAAATTCGGCATCGTGTTCGGCGTGGCAAACAAGCGTTCGATTGCGTGGGCTTCAGCTCAATCGCTCTCGGGCGCGGGCGCGCGACTGGCGTTCACGTACCAGAGCGAGCGGCTGCGCGAGAACGTGGAGGGCTTGACGAAAGACCTGCCGGGCGCGCTGTTGTCGCAGTGCGACGTGGTGCGGCCGGAAGAGGTGGAGCAGACGTTCGCGCGCGTTAAAGCGGAGTTCGGCCGCCTCGACTTTCTCGTCCACAGTCTCGCCTACGCGCCGCGCGAGGCACTGGAAGGCGAGTACGTCAACACCTCGCCGGAAGCGTTTCAGACCGCGCTCCAAATCAGCGCGTACTCGCTCGCCGCACTGGCGCGCGCCGCCCGGCCTTTGATGACGGAGGGCGGCAGCATAGTCTCGATGAGCTATTACGGCGCGGAGAAGGTGGTGCCGAATTACAACGTGATGGGCGTCGCCAAGGCCGCGCTCGAAGCCAGCACGCGCTATCTGGCGAGCGACCTCGGCAAGGACAACATCCGCGTCAACGCCATCAGCGCGGGGCCGATCAACACGCTCGCCGCGCGCGGCGTCGGCAATCTGAGCGCGATGTTGAAGCACCACGCGGAGCGCGCGCCGCTCCGGCGCAACGTCGAGGCCGGCGAAGTCGGCAACACCGCCCTTTTTCTCTGTAGCCCCCTCTCTTCCGGCATCACCGGCGAAGTTATCCATGTGGATTGCGGCTACAGCATCATGGCATTCTGAAAGCAGAGGCTAGAGGTCAGAGGTCAGAGGTCAGTGAAAGACACAAACTGATTTCTACTAACCTCTAGCCTCTAGCCTCTGACCTCTACACACCCAATGGCAAAGACCAACAATCGACCTCGTAAGAGCACGCACGTCACGCAGGACGAGCAGTTGCTTGAGACTCCGAAACTCGACGAATTCAAGCACACCGACACGTGGCGCGTGTTTCGCATCATGGGCGAATTTGTCGAAGGCTTCGACGAACTCGCAAGCGTCACGCGCGGCGTCTCCATCTTCGGCTCGGCGCGCACGCCGCCCGATAGCCCGCACTACGCGGCGGCCGAGGAGACGGCCGCCCTGCTCGTCGGCGCGGGCTTCGCCGTCATCACGGGCGGCGGCCCCGGCATCATGGAGGCCGCGAACCGCGGCGCATCGGAGGCGAAGGGCGTCTCCATCGGCTGCAACATCGAACTGCCCTTCGAGCAAAAACCCAACCCCTACCAGACGCGTTCGCTCACCTTCAAATATTTCTTCGTGCGCAAGACGATGTTCGTCAAATACAGCACCGCCTTCATCATCTTCCCCGGCGGCTTCGGCACGCTCGACGAACTCTTTGAAGCCCTCACGCTCATCCAGACGCGTAAAGTGCGTAACTTCCCGGTCGTGCTCGTCGGCAAACAATTTTGGAGCGGGATGCTGGACTGGCTGCGGAGCGCGGTGCTGGCGGAAAAGAACATCTCGGAGGACGACCTCGTCCTCCTGTACCTCACGGACTCGCCCGCCGAAGCCGTCGAGATCGTCGTGCGTAGTCAAGACGCGCTGCGCAACATGGACAAGACCGTTTCGAGCGACATCGCGTGAAGGTTAAAAGGCGCGAAGAGGAGGAGACGCTATCTTAAAACTTATCCTGTCGGCTGTGATGAGTTTGTTTATCTTCGGCAGCGCGCTCACCCAAACGGTGAATGAAGAGAAACAAGTGCGCCGGACGGTGCGATCATTCTACGACGCCTTTAAGTCGCATGATTTCGGAGGCGCGGCGCAATACACGACGAAAGACTGGAATCACATCAATCCACTGGGCGGGTGGACGCGCGGGCGGGAGGCGGTGCTTGAGGAGTTGAAGGAAGTTCACTCCACCTTTTTGAAAGGCGTGTCCGACACCGTTGAAGAGATGTCAATTCGCTTCGCCACGCGCGACGTAGCTATCGTGACTGTCCCCAGCAGGCTCAGTACTTACGTCACGCCCGACGGGGTGAAGCATGAGAACGAACGGCAGATTAGGACTTTCGTTGTGGTCAAACAGCGCGGCCGTTGGTTAATCATGCAAGACCACAATACCATCAGGGGACGCTGAACCGGCGCGACCTCCCGCTTTGAGAGCGCACTTATTATTCGTCGCCCTTAACCGTCGCGGTGAGCCATTCGAGGTAGGGGGCGGAGGCGTCGGTGATGGGAAGCGCGATGATCTCGGGCGTGTCGTAGCTGTGCAGCGCGCGCACTTCGCGTTCCAACAAGGGAAAGCGCGCCTGCGTCGTCTTCGCCAGGAGCAGCACTTCCGGGTCGCGCCGCACCTCGCCCTGCCAGTGATACACGGACTCGATTTCAGGCAATATCTGCACGCACGCGGCGAGGCGCGCGCCGACGAGCATCTCCGCGAGCCGCGCCGCCTCTTCGCGGCTGCCCGCCGTCATCATCACCATGATCGCGACCTCGTTTGCTTCTTGCATGATCGCGCTCCGCGGTCGTTGCCTGCACGAACGGGCGGGCGAGGACTCTCCATCCGCCGCCCTCTAAGCCTGAGAGTTTAGCGAGTCGCCGACGTGCCGTCGTCCGTGTCGTCGTCCGTATCGTCCGTATCGTCGTCGGACGCGATCTCGCCGTCTTCTTCAAACGTGGTGCCCGTGAGCGGCGTCGTGTCGTTGCCGAAGAAAGAGTTGTAGAGTTCCTGCGCGCGGTCGAAATCGCGCTCGTCAACGAGCACGAGCGCGCCGGGCGAGGTGGTGGACAGGAGCGGCGAGAAAGCATCGGAGCCGCCCGACTGGACGGCCGAGCGGACGCCGTTCTGCGTCAGAATGTCATGCACCATCTCGGCCTCGGCGGGCGAGCCGATATTGTGCAGAGGCACAAAGCGCGCCTCGCTCCGGTCGCGCGAAGTTTCCGGCGACAACTCTTCGACCAACTCCACGTCATGATCCGGGCAACGTTCGATGCCCTTCTCATATTCCGCTTCACACACGGGACAGAACATAAATTTTCCTCAACTGAATTTTAGTGATTGTTATTAACGCGCTTAGTTTAAGGGGTAAAGGGAAAGGGGTAAAGGGGAAAGGTTAAGAGAAACACATTCTCCGCCTTTCCCCTTCACCCCTTCCCCTTTACCCTCCGCCTCTATTTCGCCGCGCGCTCGGCGCGTTCAAACGGAATTTCCTCGAAATGGGTCATGCGTTTGAACGTGCGGAAACGTTCGTTGATCTCTTCGTGCGTGAGGCGGTCAACGCGCTCCGTCCCAAACTCTTCGACGTTGAACGAAGCCATCACCGAGCCGTAGATCATGGCGCGGCGCATGGTCGCCTCGTCAATCGTCTCGTGGCTCGCCAGGTAGCCCATGAAGCCCCCGGCGAAGGTGTCGCCCGCGCCCGTCGGGTCGAAGACCGATTCGAGCGGGTAGGCGGGGATGGCGAAGTAGGAGTCGCGCGTGAACAACGCCGCGCCGTATTCGCCGCGCTTGATGACGAGCGCGTGCGGCCCCGCGTCGAGAATTTTGCGCGCCGCGCGAATGAGGTTCGGCTCGCCGGAGAGTTGGCGCGCCTCTGCGTCGTTGATGATCACTATATGGACGCCCCCGATGGCCTGCATCACGGCGTCGGGCACGGTGTCGATCCAGTAGTTCATCGTGTCGAGCGCGACGAGTTCCGCGTTCGACACCTGCTCGCGCACCTCGCCTTGCAGGTCGGGCTGGATGTTTCCGAGGAAGACGAAGCGCGATTGCCGCGACGCGTCGGAGAGTTTCGGCTTGAAGTCGGCGAAGACGTTGAGTTGCGTGTCGAGCGTGTGCGCCGTGTTCAAGTCGTAATCGTAGCGGCCGCGCCAGAAGAAGGTGTCGCCGTGCGACACCCGTTCGAGGTCGCTCGTGTCCACCTCGTGGCGCGCGAACACGTCCAACTCGGCCGCGCCGAAATCCGCGCCGACGACGCCGACCACCCGCACGTCCGTAAAGAAACTGGCGGAGAGCGAAAAATGCGTGGCCGAACCGCCGAGCATCTTTTCCCGCTTCCCGAACGGCGTCTCCACCGCATCGAACGCTACCGAACCAACAACCAGCAATGACACCTTTTGTTTTCTCCTGTGTGTGAAATGGAAAGACTGCGCTTGTCCGTGGTCAGTAGTCAGTAGTCCGTTGCCTGTGGCAATCCCGCAAGCTGCTGTAGATGCGGATTGAACAGCGGACGACTGACCACGGACGACTTTTATTTCTCGCTAGCCTGCGGCGCGGGCGCGCCGATGCTGCGAAGCTCCTCTTCGGCGCGTTTGCGGAACGAACTCTTCGGATGCTCGTTGACGAGTTGGGTCAGGTACTGGCGCGCGAGGATGAGATATTTTTCGGGGGTCATCGCGGCCGGCGGAGGCTGCTTGCCCTCCTTGCGCGCCAAACGCGCGCTCGACATGCCCGCGATGTAGAGCACCTCGTCGAACTTGTTGAAGCGTTGAAAGACGGCCATCGTCTCTTCGCAGCGTTGCAGCGCGCCGACGTAGGCTTTGCGCGTGTAGTACAACTGCGCCGCCTTGAGATTCTTCTTCGCGTCCGCGACCAGCATTTCATCGGGCAGAGCGTTCGCCTCGATGCCCTGACCGCCGGGCTTCGACGTGTCCTGCGCGCGCGCCGCGTCCGCCCCGACGCCCGACGCGAAAATGATCAGGCAGCCCACGAGTAAAAGTTTTTTCATAAACACCTCTTTATTAGTGACGAGTGACAAGTGACGGGTGACCGGACAAGGCAGAGGAGACGTTTTCAACTTGTCACCTGTCACCCGTCACTTGTCACCGTACTTTTTGATGATCGCTTCGAGCTTCTTCGTTGTCGCCTCCGGCCACAAATCCGGCGCGGTGAAGATGGCGTTCTTCAGCGCGGAACCGCAGGCGCAGCCGCGCTCGCCCGCGCCCAGTCGCTTGACCGCCTCGCGCATGATCACCTGCGCGTTGCGCACGTTCTTGTTCAGATACTCGACGACCGTTTCGACCGAGACGGCATCGTGCTCCTCGTGCCAGCAGTCGTAATCGGTGACGAGCGCGAGCGTGGCGTAGCAGATTTCGGCCTCGCGCGCGAGCTTGGCCTCCTGCAAGTTCGTCATGCCGATCACGTCCATGCCCCACGAGCGGTAGACGTTCGATTCGGCCTTCGTCGAAAACGCGGGGCCTTCCATGCACAGGTAAGTGCCGCCGCGATGCGCCCGCACGTCGGCCGCGCCGCAGGAGGCTTCCAGCACGTCGCCGAGTTCGTCGCAGACCGGGTGCGCGAACGTGACGTGCGCGACGATGCCTTCGCCGAAGAAGGTCGATTCGTGCGCGCGCGCGCGGGTGCGGTCGAAGAACTGCGCCGGGATCACCATGTCGAGCGGCGCGTACTGCTCCTGCAAAGAGCCGACGGCCGAGGCCGACAGGATGCGCTCGACGCCGAGCAACTTCATGGCGTAGATGTTGGCGCGGAAAGGCAATTCGGTCGGCGTGTAGCGATGCCCGCGCCCGTGGCGGGGCAGGAAGGCGACGCGCACGCCTTCCAGCGTGCCGACGATGAAGGCGTCCGACGGGCTGCCGAACGGCGTGTCAACCCGCACTTCCTCGATCTCTTTCAATTCCGGCATCTGGTAGAGGCCGCTGCCGCCGATGATGCCGATCTTTGCTGTGGTCATGCTTCTTCTCGTCTCTGCTCGTCAGGAATAGTTTTCAATTTGCCGTCCGCTTCAATCACGCGGCACAGCGGCTCGTCCGGCTCGTGGTAAAAGAGGCAGAGCCAATTTTCGCGCGCGGCTTGCGGCAACAGACGCCGCTTGGCTTCGAGCGTCTCCACGGGATAGAGATCGTAGCCCATGATCCAGGCGAGCGCGACGTGCGCGCGCATCGGGACGAGATCGGCGAAACCGAAAAGCGTCCGCCCGCCCCGTTCCAGCCGCACGCATTGCATCGTGCGCGAGTGCCCCGCCACGGTCTCCATCCGCAGGCCGGGCACAACCTCGTAATCCGCCTCTTTCAATTCCAACTGCCCGCTCTCTTCAAGTGGACGCCAATTCTCCGGCAGATAACTGGCGCGGTCGCGCTCGTGCGGTGACTCGGCGTGTTCGTGTTCAGCCCGCGAGACGAAATAACGCGCGTTCGGGAAGGCGGGAATGGTCTTGCCCGCTGCATCCCGCGTCGTGTTGCCGCCCGCGTGGTCGAAGTGCAGGTGCGTGTTGACGACGATGGTGATCTCTTCCGCGCCGTAACCGGTGGCGGCCTTGACCGAATCCGCCAGCGACCTTTGGCGCGTGATGCCGTACATCGCTTCGTGCCTGGGAGACCATTTATCGCCGATGCCGGTTTCGACGATGATCCGCTCGCGCCCCGCCTCCACGAACAGGCAATTCATGTTCATGCGAATGCGGTTGTGCTCGTCGGGCGGGCAGTTCTGCGACCACAAGATGCGCGGCACGACCCCGAACATCGCCCCGCCGTCCAGCCGAAACTCCGCGTCCGGCACGATCTCCACGCGATAGTCGCCGAAAAGCATAAAGGGAGAGTCAGTAGTCCGTGGTCAGTTGTTAGTAGTCCGTGGTCAGTTGTTCAAGACTATCTTTAGCGACTCGTGTGACGACCACATACAACGGACAACCGACCACGGACTACCGACAAGTTTTCACTTCTTCTGGTTCGACGCGGGCTTCTTCGCGCCGCCCCCGGCGGGAGCGGGCGGCGGCTCCTCGGCGGGCATGCCTTGCTCCATTCCTTCCGGCGCGCCGGTGGGCGGCTGTCCCATCTGCTGCTGCGGCGGCATGGGCGGCACTTCCACTTTGAAGTCGTCGGGCACGGTGACGCCGGTGCGCTGCGCGATCTCGTTGAGAAGTTTTTCGCGCTTCTCTTTTTCCACGGCGGCGCGCGCCTTTTCGCGCGGCGACTGCGGCGGCGCGAAGGGATTGGCCTGCCCCCCGCCCTCGCCTTCCGCGCTGATCAGGATGTGGCGCGCGTGTATCTCTTCGGCGTCCTGCCCGTCTTCGCCCTTTGCGGTGCGGCGTTCCTGGGTCTGGATGATGTGGAAGCCGAAGGGCGTCTCCACGACATCGCTGATCTGTCCGGCTTGCAGGGCGAAGGCCGCTTCCTCGAAGGGCTTCACCATCGCGCCGCGTTTGAACCAGCCGAGGTCGCCGCCCTTGTCCTTGTTGCTCGGGTCGGTGGAAAACTCTTTGGCGAGCGTGGCGAAGTCTTCACCGGCGCGGGCGCGTTTGAGCACGTCTTCGGCTTTGGCGCGCGTCTGTTTGGAATCCAGTTCGGGGTGCTGCGCGATGTAGGCGTCGATCTCCTGATCGGTGGCCTTCGTGCGCTCCATGATCTTCGGCGCGTGCTTCTGCGCGAGCACCTGTGCCTGCTGGAATTGAATCAACAACTGCGTGCCGCGGTCTTTGTCCGTCCCGGCGGCAATCGCCTTGCGCGAGAGCACCTGCGTGGGCGCCCAGAGTTCGTTCTTGACGCGCTCCTTCTGCTCGTCGGTCAAGCCTTGCGCCGCGGGCAGCAGCCCCAAGTCCTGCACATCTTTGACGAACTCGCCGAATTTCACGTCCTGCCCCGGCTCTTTCAGGAAACTTTCAATCTCCGCTTTCGGGGCGATCTGCTCCTGCGAGGTTGCGCCGCCCTCCTGTTGCTTCTTCGCATAGAGTTGCGCGAGGACGAAGGTGCGCACGAGTTCGAGCTGACGCTTCATGTCCGGCGTGTCGGCGATGCCCGCCGCGCGCGCGTCCTCCGCGATGGCAAGCAACTGCCGAAACTGCTTGGCGATGTCTTTGCGCTCCTCCTCGTTGTTGGCGAGCACGGCGAGTTGTTGCGGCGGCATCATCGTCTTGACGATCTGCGTCATGTCGTCCGCCGAGAGGCTGACCGTGCGATCCTTGCGCGCCTTGACCTGCCAAAACAGCAGCCCGCCCGCTGCCACGATGGCGATGCCCGCCACGATCAGAGCCTTCGCGAGCGAACTCAACCCACGCCGCGCGGGAGCGGCGGCTTTACCTTTAGGAGACGCAGCGGCCGTAGGCGTCGTGTGCGCCGTCGAGGCGACAGCGGCGTTCGATTCGCCCGCCGTCGTCGTCGCGCTCGCGTCGGCGTGTGAAGATTCCTCGCCAGGCCATTGCGCGCCGGACGATGTTTCGTTCGTAGTATTAATATTCAACTCCGCGCCGCAGCCGGGGCAGGCGCGCTGATCTTCCGACGTTTGCGTTCCGCATTTCTCACAAGTGGTCATAACTTATCCTCTTCTAATAGCCAATTCGACTGTCTTTCGTGTGATGGTGTTTCATCCGTCCGCGCGTGCCGCCTCGCGTGTGCAGGCGTTCGCGGCCGCAGCAACTACGGCCGCTTGCGTCTCGAACTGCCCGCCCGCGTGCGGCTGCCGGTTCTTTTAACTTCCGTGGAAGCCGCCGGGGGGGGCGGCGGCGTGGCATTGGTTGCTGCGGCGGGCTTGTCGCTCGTGCCTTGCGCGTTCGCCGCCTTCAACGTCGCGGGCGAGGGGTTGGCGTCGAAATCTTCGGCCATGACGATGCCGCGATGCCGGCTCGCGATATCGGCGAGCACTTTGCCGCGCTTCTCCTCTTCGACCGCGCTGCTCGCCTGCTCGCGCGGCGACTGCGGGCGCGCGCCCGGCGTGCCCGTCGCGATCAGGATGTGGCGCGCGTGAACCTGTTCCACGGGTTGACCGCCGGGACTGTCCTGCATGCGCCGCTCTTCTAGTTTGATGATGTGATAGCCGAACTGCGTCTCGACGACGCCGCTCAATTCACCCGGCTTGAGCGCGAAGGCCGCGTCTTCAAAGGGCTTGACCATCATCCCGCGCCCGAACCAGCCGAGGTCGCCGCCGTTGTCCTTGTTGCTCGGGTCGGCGGAGTTTTCTTTGGCGAGCGCGGCGAAGTCGCCGCCCGCGCGCAGTTTCGCCAGCACCTCTTCGGCCTTCGCTTTCGTCTGCTTCGTATCGAGTTCGGGGTGCGCGGCGAGGTAGGCGTCGATCTCCGCCTCGGTGGCCTTCGTGCGCGCGCTCAACACCTGTTTGAAATACTCCCCGGCCAACAGCCGCGCGTGCTGGTATTTCAACATCACCTGGGTCGCGCGTTCCTTATCCACCCCGGCGGCGATGCCTTTGCGCGCGCTCAACATGATGTTTCCCCACTGCTGACGCAGATTCTCGCGCCCTTCGTCCGTCAGGGCGTTACCCTGCTCAGACTGCGGGCGAGACTTCAGATAGTCTTGCAGGAACTCCTGAAAGTTCTGCTCCTGCCCCGGCTCTTTGACGAAGGCCGCGACCTCTTCTTTCGGGACGACCTGTTCGGGCGAGGCCGCGCCCGCCGCCTGTCGCAGCTTCGAATACCTGCGCGCGACGACGAAGGAACGCGAGAGTCCCATCTGGATTTTCGTTTCGGGGCGGTCGGCCAGCCCCGCGGCCTTCGCCTCTTCCGCGACGGCGAACATCTCGCGCAACTCGCGCACGAACTCCTTGCGCGAGACAGCATCCGCCGCCCACTGCGCCCGCGCCTGCGGCGGCACGCTGAGTTCGTCGATGAGCAGAGACATGTCGAGAGCGGACAGGGTGACGCCCGGTTGAGTTGCCGTGGCCGGCGTCGTCGTCATCGTCGGCGACGGTGCGCTGCTCTGTGGTCGCGCGGGGGTATTACCACGGCGACCGGGTTGTGTTTGTTGCGCGAAGAGGCTCGCCGGAACTATCGAGAGGAGTGTGAGCGCGAGGATGGCTCTGGTTGTGAACTTCAAAATCCTATACTTCCCTTTTTTCAGAATCATGTCCGCCCGTCGTGTGTTCGACGAGTTCGAGCAGGACGCCGCCCGCCGTCGCCGGATGCACGAAGGCCACGAGGCAGCCGCCCGCGCCCACGCGCGGCGACTCGTCAATCAAGCGCGCGCCCTGTTCCTTCAAACGCGCGAGCGCGGCGCGAATATCGTCTACGCGCACGGCGATGTGGTGAATCCCCGCCCCGCGCTTCTCCAAAAATTTGGCGACCGGCGACGACTCGCTCGTCGGCTCCAACAACTCGATGCGCGGCTCGCCCAGCGGCAACATCGCCACCCGCACGCCCTGCTCCGCCACCTCTTCCGTCTCCGCCACAGCGAGTCCGAGCGCATCGCGCCAAAACTTCAGCGCGTCGTCGATCTTATAAGTGGCGATGCCGATGTGCTCGATCTTCATGGGTTTTGTCCGTTGTCCCTAGTCAGTTGTCCGTCGTTCTTTTCCCAGCCTGCCGGTCTCTCAGCCTCGAACGCCCGCTCGCGCAACACAAACAACTGACCACTGACTACTGACCACTAACTACTGACCACTGACCGCCTTCAAAATCTCTTCCACGGCCGAATACGGATCGCGCCGCTTGTCGGCCACTTCGGCGGCGAGGGCGTCGAGGTGCTGTCCCGCGCCGTCGCGGCTCATGGCTCGCGTCACGAGTTCCTCGCGGAGCAGTTCGAGGATGCGCCAGCGCGCGATCGAGGCGCGGCGCGTGTGGCTCGCTTCGGCCTGTTGCTGGTATTCACGATAACGAGCGATGGCGTCGGCCAGTTCGTCGATGCCCTTATTCTCAATCGCCACGGTCTTGACGATGGGCGGCTGCCAGAGGTCTGGGCGCATCGTGAGCGAGAGCATCGCTTCGAGTTCCTTCTCCGTGCGGTGGACGCCTTCGCGGTCGGCCTTGTTGATGACGAACACGTCGCTGATCTCCATGATGCCCGCCTTGAGAGCCTGCACGTCGTCGCCCATGCCGGGCACGAGCACGACGACCGACACATCGGCCGTCTTCACGATCTCGACTTCGTCCTGGCCGACGCCGACCGTCTCCACGATGATCTTCTGGAAGCCCGCCGCATCGAGTATCGCCACGGCATCAATCGTCGCGCGGGAGAGTCCGCCGAGGTTGCCGCGCGTCGCCATCGAGCGGATGAAGACGTTGGGGTCGAGTCCGAGCGTCTGCATCCTGATCCGGTCGCCGAGAATCGCGCCGCCCGAAAACGGGCTGGAAGGGTCGATACACACGATGCCGACGCGCTCGCCCCGCTCTCGATACAAACCCGCCAGGCGGTCAACCAGCGACGACTTTCCCGCGCCTGGCGCGCCCGTCACCCCGACGATGAGGCCGCGCCCCGTGTGCGGGAAGACCGCTTTCATCAACGCGGCGGCGTTGCCCACGTTGTCTTCCACCTTCGAGATGGCGCGCGCCACCGCCCTCGTGTCGCCCGCGAGGATGCGCTCAAGTTCGGTGGTGGGCGTTGCCGCATTCATAAACTAAACTATTAAGCCAAAGACGTGTTTTCATCCATGATGAAATCAACCGTTTCACGTATTTCTGGTGCGGCGTTAATTACTTTGATTTTTTTATAAGCTGCTAAACCAAATCTTTGGATCGGTGTTGCCAATAATGCGTTCAATAAACTGTGGGGGGCAGAAATCACTTCTTCAAAATCAACCGTGACGGACTTCCCATCCTCAATTGCGGGTAGTATTTTTTCATCTCTAACTTTAATAGCTAACTGTTTATCTTCAGCATAGCGTCCAAAATAATTTCTCACATTGAAATAAAAAATCTTCTTTTGCTCATTAGAGTTTGCCCGCGCTAACTCTTTTGCTGCGGCCTCTCTGAATCCCGCCATCATTTTCTGCAAGTTAAGATCAGATACAGTTCCGAGTTTGAGCGTTACATAAACAAATGTGCCAGGCCAAGATGATTTTAATTGTTTGCGCGTGACTTCAGTTGGGGAAACATGAACCAAGCCATTGCCTGAGACTATGTACATATTTGCATGCAATCTCCTTACGATGCTGCTTGAAAAGTACAAGCCCACTCCAGCATTATTTTTGGCCGCATACATCTGCCCACTATCGTTGAATGTCCCGGAAACCTGTGGTTTTAGCGCAAGTAAAATTGCTTCTACATCATCCTCCAAACCAGCGTATGATTGACTTAAATGCTTCTTAATGCCGACACCTAAGTCTGCAATAACAAAGGACAATTCATGTTTTTCGCTATACCAAGCAAATTGCAACAGTGAGGGAATGTGTTGCCAGTTTTTTCCATGTTCTAATGTGTTATAGAGCAACTCGGAGAGAACGTATCTGAGTGTCTTTTCATATTCAATGTCAAGAGTTCGAGTATAATTTTCAGCTTTCTCCAAGGCAGTTCTAAAATCATCACTACCTCTGATAGCTAAGAGCGGTTTGTGAGGCTTTCCATTAAAATTCTCTTCTTCATCATTCAATACATGGAAAATCCCTCGCGCTCCCATGTTGTACCACATGGTAGTAACACTTCTTAATCCTCTCTTCCCGTAGATAAACTCAACATGGCATCCATTCTTTCTTAAATGCCAGATATAAAGCACGAAGAGAGAGAGAGCTTGATAATTACCATTTTTACATTGACGAAAATCAATCTCTACCGGAGTATCTTTCAATGACCAATCGAACAAGCACAAACATCTGTCAAAGTCATACACCCCGTTATAAGTGAAACTTAGACGGTTGGGCAGAGTAATGATGATGGGTTCTTTACTTCCCATAACATATTAGGACAACCAATAGGCAATTTAATTATAGGACAATAGTTGCCGCGCGATGACCATGCGTTGAATTTCCGACGTGCCTTCGCCGATGGTGCAGAGTTTCGAGTCGCGCCAGTATTTTTCGGGCGGATAGTCTTTCGTGTAGCCGTAGCCGCCGTGAATCTGAATGGCCTCTTCGCAAACCTTGACGCTGATCTCGGAGGCGTAGAGCTTCGCCATCGCCGACTCTTTCGTCACCTTTCTGCCGTTGTCCTTCAAATAGCAGGCGCGATACATCAGGAGGCGCGCGGCGTCGATCTGCGTCGCCATGTCGGACAATTTGAACTGAATGGCCTGAAACTCCGAGATCGGCTTGCCGAACTGCTGGCGTTCTTTCGAATACTTCAACGCCGACTCGTACGCGCCCTGTGCGATGCCGACCGCGAGCGCGGCGATGGAGATGCGCCCGCCGTCGAGAATTTGCATCGCCTGAATGAAGCCCAGACCTTCGGGGCCGAGGCGGTTGTCGTCGGGGATGAAACAGTCTTCAAAAATAACGCTCGCCGTCTCCGACGCGCGCAAGCCGAGCTTGTCTTCCTTCTTGCCGGGCATGAAGCCTTTCGTGCCCTTCTCGAAGATGAAGGCGGTGATGCCCTTCGAGCGCATCGCGCGGTCGGTCGAGGCGACGGCCACGCACACGTCGCCGTGGACGGCGTGCGTGATGAAGTTCTTCGAGCCGTTGACGAGCCAGCCGCCGTTCTTCTTAACGGCCGTCGTGCGCGTGCCCGAAGCGTCGGAACCCGCGCCCGCTTCCGTCAGTCCCCACGCGCCGAGCTGCTCCCCTCGCGCGAGCGGCACGAGGTACTTCTGTTTTTGTTCCTCCGTGCCGAACATGTAGATGTGGTTCGAGCAGAGCGAATTGTGCGCGGCGACCGAGATGCCCACCGAGCCGTCAACGCGCGAAAGCTCCTCGATGATCGTGGCATACTCGACGTAGCCCATCCCCGCGCCGCCGTACTTTTCGGGAAAGATGACGCCCATCAAGCCGAGTTCGGCCAGTTTCGGCATCAACTCGACCGGAAAGTGCTGCGCTTCGTCCCATTCCCTGACGTGCGGCGCGATCTCGCCCTCGGCGAATTCGCGCACGCTCATCTTCACCTGTCTCTGTTCGTCGTTTAGTTCAAAATCCATGCTCGTCTAAAAAGCCCCCGGTGAGTACGCGCAAAAAAAGACGGACGGTGACAGACCCTACCAGCAACTATCCGTCTCGCGCGCCGTTCGTCTGACCGAACATTGTACCTTAACTTCGCCGCCGACCCGTACCCGTGCCGCGACTTTTAGCAGCCCCTTTCGCGCCCGTTTTCGAGGCCGACCTGGCCGCGCCTCTGACCGATGTTTTGGTCTTGGCCGGCGCGGCGCTTTTCTTCTCCGCACGCGGTTTCAGACGCGCCACCTCCTCCGGGCTGAGCAGACGATATGCGCCGACCGGCAGGCGTTCATCCTGCAAATCGCCGATGCGCGTGCGCCGCAGTTTCAAGACCGAATGGCCGATGGCATCGAACATGCGCCTGATCTGCTGGTTGCGCCCCTCGTGCAAGATCACTTGAAACCAGGCATTCGTGCCCGTCTCGCCCGCGTGCGTGATCTCCGCGGGCGCGGTATGGACGCCGTCGTCGAGGCGGATGCCGCGCCTGAGCCGTTCGATGGCCTCTTCGGGCGGCACGCCCTTCACCTTCACCTCGTAAACCTTCGCCACACCGTTGCGCGCCGCCGTCACGTAGTTGGTCAGGTCGCCGTCGTTCGTCAGGATCAACAGCCCTTCGGTGTTGAAATCGAGACGGCCGACCGGGTGGAGCCGCCCGAGCGAGGCGGGCACGAGTTCGCTCACGAGCGGGCGTTCTTCAGGGTCGGACAAACTCGCCAGATAACCGCGCGGCTTGTTGAGCAGCACGTAAACCTTCTCGCGCGTTTCGAGCAGCGGATTGATCAACTTACCGCGCACCTTGATGTGGTCGCGCGCCGGGTCGGCCTTCGTGCCCGCCTCGGTCACGAGTTTGCCGTTGACCGTCACCTCGCCCGCCGCGATCATCTCCTCTGCGTGCCGCCGCGAAGCCAGTCCCGCCGCCGCGATCAATTTTTGCAGACGTTCTTCCATCGTGAAATCCTCAACGTTCTTTCAGCCAGTAATCTTTCACAACTCTAACGCACGCCGGGCGATCTCACGAAAATTGCGGCATTTGTTTAAAGCCTCCTCCGCATCATTTTTATCGGCGGAATCACCGGGATAACGGTAGGCGACGGCGAACACAGTCAAGGCTTGGAGGTCTGTGCGCAAGGCATCCCAGGTAGGTGCAACCGGCAGAAGCAGATCGAGCAAAGTAGTTAGATCGTGTGTCTTGCCAAAGAAAATATCCGCTTCTTGCAACCGCGCCTTTAAATATTTTTCCGCACATTGTTGAGCGTGGAAACATACCGCGTCGTAAGTGGGATTTATAGTAACGCTTAGTTCACGCGTGGCGGTGCCAAAATCTCCCTCGGCTTTCAGCACCCATTCATGTGTGATTGACTTCATACAGCCTGCGTCCTCGCTCTACCACCTCGCACATAAACCAATCGTGATTATTCACTCGCTCTTCAACTTGCTCGGGCGTGCGAACTAACAGATCAACTGGAATCCTGGGATTAATCCGATTGATTATTTCCAGAGCCTTGTGAAACGACTTGCCCTTGAACGGCATGACTACCAGAAGGTCTACGTCGGAATCGTTAGTGGGCGTGCCATAGGCATATGAACCGAATAAGATAATGCACACCGGCCTGAACTCGCGCGCGATGCTCTCACTTACTTCCAAAATTCCTTCCATCTTAACCATACAGCTAAAATCTCAGGGCAAGGCGATAACCCTTCTCAGGCATCGTGCATTACGCGCCGCCGGTTGCCAAATCTTCGAAGTCTTCGACGTTCGGGAGTTCCGACAGGTCGCGGAGTCCGAATTGGAGCAGGAATTCTTTAGACGTGCCGTACATCATCGGGCGGCCGACCGTCTCCTTGCGGCCTTTGGAGATGATGAGGCGTTTGTCGAGCAGCGTCTTGATGGCCGAAGAGGATTGCACGCCGCGTATCTCCAGAATTTCCGGGACGGTGATCGGCTGCTTGTAGGCGATGACGGCGAGCGTCTCCAGCGCGGCGAGCGAGAGTTTCGCCGACGGGCGCGACTTGAGGAAGGCGCGGACGTGCTCGTGATTTTCGGGGCGCGTGGCAAACTGCCAGCCGCCCGCCACCTCGCGCAGCATCAAGCCGCCGTTGCGCTCGTTGAACTCCTTCGCCAAATCTTCGACCGCCACCTGCACCCAGCCGCGATCTTCCCTGAGCACTTCGGCGAGCGTCTTCGACGGCAGCGGGTCTTCCGAAACGAAGATCAGCGATTCGATGATCGAGATCAATTCCGCCATGCTGCGCGAGCCGCCGGGGGCGATGTCGTCCGCGCCTTCGGCCGCCGCCGCCGCGCCTCCGTCGCCGTCGTTCTTCTCCGCCATCTCGCGGCGCATCACGGCCAGCTTTTCCGCCGCGTCTTCGGCGTCGGCGTCGTAGATGACTACCTCGTCATCTTCATCGTCGTCGTCTGTCTCGGCGTCGTCGTCAGCCTCTTCCGCCTCGTCGGGCGATTCAAGACCCTGCTCATCGTCGTCGGCGTCTTCATTGTCGGAGACGGCCGTGTCGGCTTCGGCGACGCCCGGCGCACCGGCGTCGGATTCCTGTTTGATGTCTTCTTCTTCTCTACTCATTGCATACCATCTTTATTAGCTGTTGACGCGTGCGACGATGTCGCCGAAAGTTTTCTCCTGCACGAGCACGATCTCGGAGGCGCGGACAATTTCCAGCACCGAGAGAAAGGCGAGAACGAGTTCGCGGCGCGTCCCGGCGCGCTCGAAGAAGTGGCGCAGGTTGAGTTCGCCCGCCGAGAGGATCATGTTGCGGAGGCGTTCGAGCATCTCGGTCATAGTGATCTCGTCGCGCTCGATCTCCATCAGGACTTCCTGCTTCTTGCGCGCGAGGATTTCCTGAAACACTTTGAGCAGATCGAAGACGCCCGCCGACACTTCCGGGTTCGCCTTGTCGGTCTCGATCGGCGCGCGGACGTAAACCGCCTGCTCGACCGTCGAACGCGACCAGAGCATCTGCGCGGCGGCCTTGAACTTTTGATGTTCGAGCAGTTGCTTGATGAGTTCATTGCGCGGGTCATCGCTCTCCGCCTGCGCCGCATCGGCCACCGGGTCGGCCGGCAAGAGCATCTTCGACTTGATCTCGATGAGTTGCGCCGCCATCATCAGAAACTCGCTCGCGACGGCGATGTCCATGTCCTGCATCAGCCGCAGGTAGCGCAAATACTCGTCCGTGATGCGCGCGATGGGGATGTCGTAGATGTCCACCTGCTCCTGCCGGATCAGGTAGAGCAATAGGTCGAGCGGCCCGGCAAACTCGCCGAGGTACAACTTCAACTCCTCGCCGCCCTCGCCACCCTCCGACACGATCTCCGGCCGCGCACCCGCCACGTTCAACGACGGCGCACTCTCGGACGGGTCGGCCGCCCGTGCATCACCCGCCGTGGTGGCGGCGGCAATCTCCGTCGCCTCTGCGTCGGCGGTTGCGGCGGTTGCGGCGGTTTGATCTTTCAACTCATTCTCTGCCATCTCACATACCTCGCGCCCGCGCGCCGACGAGTCCGAGCCGCGCCTTCACGTTGTCCAGCGTGGCGCGAGCCATCTCCTGCGCCCGCTCGCGGCCTGCTTCGAGCAGCCGGTCGAGCTGCGCGTCGTCGTAGCCGTGAATGCGCTCTTGCAGCGGGCGCAAGAATTCGATCGTCACGTCGGCCAGTTCCGCTTTCAAGGCCGCGTAGCCCTTGCCCGCGAAATTCGCTTCGACCTCGGCGGGCTGTTTGCCGGTCAGAATTTGATAGATCGTCAAGAGGTTCGTGATCGCGGGACGCGATTCGTCGAAGCCGATCTCCGTGCCCGAATCGGTGACGGCGCGTTTGAACTTGCGGCGCACGGTGTCGGCATCGTCGAGCAGCGTGATGCTGCCGGCTTCGTTCGCGTCCGACTTCGACATCTTCTTCGTCGCGTCGCTCAGAGACATGATCTTCGCGCCGACCTTCGGGATGAAGGGAGCGGGCACACGAAAGGTCTCGCCGTAGTCGCGGTTGAAACGGATGGCGAGGTCGCGCGTGAGTTCGAGGTGCTGCTTCTGGTCGTGGCCGACGGGCACGAGGTCTGCCTGGTAGAGCAGGATGTCGGCGGCCATCAGCACCGGGTAATTCAAGAGTCCCGCGCCGACCGATTCGCGCTGCTTGCTCGCCTTGTCTTTGAACTGCGTCATGCGTTCGAGTTCGCTGATGCGCGTGACACAGTTGAGCATCCACGCCAATTCCGCGTGCGCGGGCACGTCCGACTGGATGAAGATGAGAGAGACTTTCGGATCGACGCCCGCGGCGAGATAGATGCGCGCGAGGTTGCGCGTTTTCTGCGCGAGCAGCGACGGGTCTTGCGGCAGCGTGATGGCGTGGAGGTTGACGATGCAGAAGAGACTTTCGTACTCGTGCTGGAGTTCGACCCAGTTGCGCAGCGCGCCGAGGTAGTTGCCGAGGTGGACGTTGCCGGTCGGCTGTGCGCCGCTGAAGATTCGTTTCATATCTTCCTCAGGCAACTCCGATGAACAGGATGTTCCACGCCAGCGGCATCACGATGCTGAACACCGCGCCGAACACGCCCGTGATGAGCGCGACGATCAGGAGAATGAAGCCGTACTGTTCGATGGATTCGATGGCCGAACCGAAACTTTCGGGCAGGATACTGGCGAGCACTTTGCTTCCGTCGAGCGGAGGAATCGGGAACAGGTTGAAGACGGCCAGCCCCACGTTGGTCATGAAGAAGATTCTCAGGAGCGCGGTCACGGCTTCCATGGCCGAAGAGTTGGAATCGACCGGGATGATCGAGTAGGCGAAAGGATGCGGCATGATCTGTCCCGCATGATACAGGCCGCGGATGATGAAGCCGACGACGACGGCGATGGCGAGGTTGCCCAGAATCCCCGCCAGCGACACCCAAAAGTTCGCCTTGCGCTTTTCGCGCCAGCGCAAAGGATTGACGGGAGTCGGGCGCGCCCATCCGAGCAACGGCGCGCCCGTGAAAAACGCGATGGCCGGAAACAGCAACGTGCCGACGGGGTCAACGTGCGTGACGGGACTGAGTGAGACGCGTCCCTGTTGATAGGCCAGGTCGTCGCCGAAGCGGTTCGACATCCAGGCGTGCATCGCCTCGTGGACGGACAGCGAAAAGATGAGTGCCACCATGTAGAGAATAAATTGTCCGATGACAGCGTTGTCCATAACTCAACTCACCCGCATTTAACGTCCTATCAGGCCACGAACCGCCACACTAACATGCGCTCGCAGGGGTGTCAAAAAGCAGGGATGAGGGATGAGAGATGAGGGATGAAGGTTGCCAAAAACATTCCTTTTACCCGGTCAATCACCCTTCGTCCGCCGCCCCGTCGCTTATTTCAGCAGCGTCCCCTGAACGCCGAGGGGGAGGCTGTAGACCGCTTCGTTGGTGGCGACGATCAGGTCGCCCTGCGCGCTGAAAGCCAGGCCGATGACGTTCATCCCGGCGACGACGAGGCGCGCATCCATCGCGTCGGGCGAGATGCGGATGATGCCGCGCCGCGCGCGATACGAGGCGGCTACGTAGAGGAAGCCCTCCGAATCGAAGGCCATTCCGCCGGGTCGCCCCAAACCGCGGAAGAAGACTTCGGGCTTGCCGTTCTGGTCAACGCGCATCACGGCGTCGTAGCTCGACACGGTCGGCCCCGTCACGTAGAGCGCATCGTCCGCCCCGAAGGCGAGATGATAGGCCGCCACGGAAGGTTCGAGTTGCGCCCACGGCTGCACCTCGCCGATGGGATTGACGCGATAGATCGTGCCGGTGCGGTCGCCGACGTAGAGGCGTCCCGCGCGGTCGAAGGCGAGGCCGGTGGCAACGCCGAGGTTGCGCGCGAAGGGCACGGCCTCGTTGAACTGCGTGAGGCGATAGACGATCTCGTCGTGGCGGCTGGAGACGAACAACTGCCCGGACGGGTCGAAGGCGAGGCCGGTCGGGTTCGTGATGTCGCCCGTCACATCGTGAATGACGCCGTTCACGTCGATGCGGAAAAGCGACACCGGCTCTTTCTGCCCGCGCGCGCCGGAACGCGTGACGTAGAGCGAGCCGTCGTCGGGATCGAAGGCGGGACTGGCGACCAGGTGCAGATCGTCCGCGAGTTTTCTCCCCACGCTGAGGCGCGCGGGCGCGCTCTGCCCCTCGTCGTCGCCGCCCTGCAATCTCACCTCGACCTCGCCGCCCCAACTCGACTCCGGCGCAATCGCCAGCACGCGGCGCGGCGTCGCGCCGACCAGCCAACTGCGCTCGCCGTCGAACAACGCACGACACGCCCTCAGGTTGCTCGTATCGTAATCCTCACACTCGATCACGACCTCGCCGCCCGGAATCGCCGCCGCCGGGTCAATCCGCTTAATCACACTTCGCTCGCCCATCTTGTTTCTCCATCTACCGCCGTCAGTCGTCGGCAATCGGCTTTCAGACAAAGACCATCGCGCTGACGGCTGACGGCTGACGGCTGATCGCTGAGTGCTGATTTCAATGAATCATACGCCCCGCGCACGAATTGTGTCCACGCAGCATAATTTCCGCGCGGCGTGCGTTCGCGCTCGCGTTCGTGCCGCTGCTTGCAAGCGCGACGGCTATGTTATAATTCGCGCCTGACGACTTTTTGATTTAGCGAGTCACCGAAAGAGCGCGCGTGGTTCAGGTTCGCACGAGCGAAGGCTAGAGCGCGCGCGACTTAAAATGACCAGCGAAGTGTTTTCGCAAGTCAACATCACCAGGCTTCTCACGGCGTCCGACTCATACCGCTCGCATCCCTCTCACTGTAACTTCAAGCCACACACGCCGCGCACCACGCGCGTGCGCGCCGCCGCTTGTCGCACGGGGGAACCTGCGCGTGCGCGGATGCCCGGGCAAGGAGGGTAGACCACATCAGCAACGTACACGGCAACACGCAAGGGCTGAAGCCCAATCAACTCCGTCGCATCGAAAAGCTCTATTCGCGGCGCATCTCGCCGCAGCAGATCGTGACGCCGGAATTCGCCCGCCAACTCTCCGAACTCTCGCACGAGACGGGGCGACAGATCGGCGCGCTCATTGATCGCAAGGGCTACATCGAGTCGGTTATCGTCGGCGACGCCAAGCGCATCGAACTGCCCGACCTGCGCCGTACGCGCGTCGCCGCCGACCGCTTTCGCGGCCTGCGCTGCGTCCACACGCACCTGCGCGGCGAAGAATTGACCCAGGACGACCTGACCGACCTCGCCTTGCTCCGGCTCGACCTGATGGCCGTCGTCAACGTCGAGGAGCGCACGGGGCTGCCCGGCCTCGTGCGCGCGGCGCACCTCTTGCCCACCACGGCCGAGCATCTGGAAGACGGCGACGACGCAGACCCCTACGTCTTGCTCGAACCGCAGATTCCCTCCCAACTCGACGTGGACTTTCTCGCTCTCATCAACTCGCTCGAAGACGAGATGGCGCGCAACCGACGCACCACGCGCCGCGCCGAAGGCCGCGACCGCGCCATCCTCGTCGGCGTCGCCACGGGTTCGAGTTCCGATGCCGACGAGTCCATGGCCGAACTGCGCGAACTCGCCGCCTCCGCCAATCTGATGGTGCTCGACCACATCATCCAGCGGCGCGCGAGCATCGACCCGCGCACCGTGCTCGGTCGCGGTAAAATCGACGAACTGCTCGTGCGCGCCCTGCGCCTCGGCGCGGACTTGATCATCTTCGACCGCGAACTCTCGCCCGCGCAGGTTCGTTCGCTCTCCGAAGCCACCGACCTCAAAGTCATCGACCGCGCCCAACTCATCCTCGACATCTTCGCCCAACGCGCCGAATCGCGCGAAGGCAAGATTCAGGTGGAACTCGCGCAGTTGAAATACCTCTTGCCGCGTCTCATCACCGGGCAAGACTCGGCCTTCTCGCGGCTCGCGGGCGGCATCGGCGGGCGCGGCCCCGGCGAGACGAAACTGGAAACCGACCGCCGCCGCGTGCGCGACCGCATCAACCGTCTCGACAAGGAGATCGACACTTTGCGCGGGCGTCGGCAGGAACGGCGCAAGGAGCGCACGCGCCGCGAACTGCCGATCATCTCGATCGTCGGCTACACCAACGCCGGGAAATCCACCCTGCTCAACACGCTCACGGCCTCAAGCGTCCACGCCGAGCAGCGCATGTTCGCCACGCTCGACCCGACCTCGCGCCGTCTCCGCCTGCCCTACGAGCAGGAGGTGATCCTCAACGACACGGTCGGTTTCATCCGCGACCTGCCGCCCGATCTGATCGCCGCCTTCCGCGCCACGCTCGAAGAGATCGCGGACAGCGATCTGCTCATTCATCTCATCGACGCCTCGAATCCGCGTTGGGAACAGCACGTCGAATCGGTGGACAAAATTCTGGCCGGTCTCGACTTCGGCGACATCCCGCGTCTCGTCGTCTTCAACAAGGCCGACCTCGTTGACGCCGAAACGCTCGACTCGATCCTGCGACAGGCGTGCGGCGCGGGCGCGCGCCAGTGCATCGCCGTCTCGGCTACCGATGCCTCCTCCGTGCGCCCGATGCTCGAACTGGCCGGTGCGATCCTCGCGCGCGATCTCACGAGCGAGGATCACGCCTCCGGCTCGCCCGCGCGCAAGCAGCGCACGCCGCGCGCGGCACAACGCGCCGCGAATCATTCAAAATAAAGTTGTAAGAAGATGAGTAGTCGCCGCCGCCCCAAGTTCACCAACCGCTTCACGGAAGCACGCCGCGCCGCCCTGCACCGGCTCGTGCGCCTGCGCGACTGGTTTCGCCCGACGACCCTGTTCGTCATCTGCTTCACCATTCTCTCGCTCGTCACCGCGCTGCTGCTCGCGCAAATCCACACGCAGTTGCGCGCGCAGGTTTACAGCGAGGGCGACGTGGTGCGCGCCAGCGTCGTCTCCCCGGCCGATATTACCGCCGTTGACGAACGCGCGACGCAGGCCGCGCGCGCCGTCCTGCCGAACGCGCCGCCCGCGCTCGTCTCGCTCAAGCGCAACCAGGTCGTCGCCCGTTCAGGCGATACGGTGACGCCGAAAATGCTCGCGCAATTCGACGCCATCAGCAAATACGGCGACTCCGGGCGGCGTCCGCAGCACTTCATCGGCATCCTGCTGCTCGTCGCCGCGCTCTATTTCGGCGCGTGGAAATTCATCGAACACCGCAGCCTCACCGCGACGCTCACGCTCTCGAAGGGGCGCGCGTTCACGCTCATCTCCTCGGCCATTTTGATTCAAACGATTTTGCTGCGGGTGGGCGTAATTCTGGCCGAGACTATCGCGGCGCAATCCGTCGTCGCCCCGTGGAACGACGCCTCCCTGTGGAGTCTCGCGATTCCCTTCGCCGTCGCCACGCTCCTCGTCGCGCTCCTGATGGACGTGCAACTCGCGCTCACCGCCGGAATCATCACCGCGCTTTTCGCCGGACTCGTTTCGCCGAACGGCATGTTGATAGCCTGCTACGCGATGGTCTCTTCGTCGGCGGCGGTCTACGGTATCGGCCGTTACAGCGAACGCCAGTCGGTCACGCTCGCCGGTCTGTTCGTTGCCGCCGTCAACTCCGCCGCCGCGCTCGCCGTCATCCTCGCGGCGCAGGAGCCGCTGACGCTCGGCACGATCCTCATGGCCGTCGGCTGCGGCCTGCTCGGCGGCCTGTTCACGACGATCTTCACCTCGGGCGCGCTCCCCGTCGGCGAATCCGCCTTCGGCATCCTGACGGACGTGAAATTGCTCGAACTGTCGAACGCAGACCTCCCCGTGCTCGGCCAACTCGCCCTGCGCGCGCCGGGCACAAACCAGCACTCACACGCCGTCGGGCAACTGACGGAAGAAGCCTGCCGCTCCATCGGCGCAAACGCTTTGCTCGCGCGCATCGGCGCGCTCTACCACGACATTGGTAAACTCGCCGCGCCCGACATGTTCGTCGAGAACCAGACCGGCACGAACCCACACGACCGCCTGCGCCCTTCGAGCAGCGCGAAGATCATCACGAGCCACGTCACCTACGGGTTGAAACTCGCCAAAGAGATCGGGCTGCCCGCCAAGATCGCCGCCTTCATCCCGCAGCACCACGGCACGCGCACGCTCCACTACTTTCTCCGCAAAGCGCAGGCGCAGGCCATCCACGGCGATCAGGTGAACGAGGCGGAGTTTCGCTACCCCGGCCCCCGGCCGCAGTTCAAAGAGTCGGCGATCATGATGCTCGCGGACTCGTGCGAGGCGGCGGCGCGTTCGCTCGCGCGCCCCGACCCGGAAAACATCCGCAGCATCGTCAGCAAAATCTTCGACGCCATCGTCAGCGACGGCCAGCTCGACGAATGCGATCTCTCCTTACGCGAACTGACGGCGATCAAGGAATCAATGATCGCCTCGCTCGTCGCCATCTATCACGCGCGCATCGACTATCCCGGCTTCAACCCGCCCAACGTTACCGGCGCGCTCCCGCAGCTTCCCGCGGCCGACCTCGACACCGAGGAACGAGGCATCGGCTACAAGACTTCCGAAGTTCCCATCAGCAAGGGCGGCGAGGTCGAAGACGAAGCGATCACGAGGAAGTGATGAGTGGCGGGTGACAAGTGACAGGTGACAGGTGACGGGTGACAAGTTGAAGACAAGTTCTTTGTTTTAACTTGTCACCCGTCACTTATCACCCGTCACCGATTCAAAACTTTCCGCGAAGTTTCTGATAGGTCGCCGGGAGGTCTTCGGGGAGGACGCGCGTTTCGCCCACGGTGGACATGAAATTCGCGTCGCCCGTCCAGCGCGGCAGGAGGTGTAGGTGGAGGTGCGCGGCGACGCCCGCACCGGCCGCGCGCCCGAGGTTCATACCGAGATTGAACCCGTCGGGGCGGTAGGCTTCGCCGATGACGGTCTGCGCCCGCTTCGCCAAATCCATCAACTCGTCGGTCGCGTCTTTAGCCACCGAGGCGAGTTCGGACGTGTGCTCGTAGGGGATGATTAAGAGGTGGCCGGAGGTGTAGGGGTAGAGGTTGAGGACGATGAAATTGTGCCGGGCGCGATGGAGAATGTAGTTGCGTTCGTCGTGTGCGGGGTCTTGCCGGGGGAGCGTGCAGAAGATGCAGGAGGCTGCGGGGTGGTCGTCGCCGCTTTTCTCGCCGCTTTCATTCGTGATGTATTGATAGCGCCAGGGCGTCCACAACCTGTCCACGTTCGCAGTTCCCCTTGAGCGCCGCCGTTCGTTTAATGGACGGGAGGCATCCCGCCGTTGTCGCCGCCGCCCGCGCTATTGCCGCCGTTGCCTTCGTCTTGTCCGGGCGCGTTGGCGGTGATGGTCGCCGCGCCGCCCGTTCCCGCGGTCTCCGCAGCCGTGCCGGCAGTTGAACCGCCCCCGGCGGACTCTTCGTTGATCAACTCTTTCATCTCTTTGCCGGGTTTAAAATAAGGGACGCGCTTGGCGGGGATGTCCACGGGGTCGCCGGTCTTCGGATTCCGGCCACGCCGCGCGCCGCGCTCGCGCACGCGGAAACTGCCGAAGCCGCGTAACTCGATCTTCTCGCCTTGATTGAGCGTCTCAATGATGCTCTCGAAGACGATTTCGACCAGCCGCTCCGCATCCTTCTTGGTCAATTCGGCCGCGCGCGCGACATCCTCGACCAGTTCCGCTTTCGTCATACATTTACCTTTCACGATTCACACTCACAGGGGCTGTCGCCGGGGCATCTTCCGCGCACTCCGCGACACGGCCGGAATCTCAAAACTGCACTGTACAGTAGCAGAAGTTATTAGTTCCCCGCAAGACGGAAATAACTCTCAGGTAATAGCTTACAGGAGCGACCCGGCAAAAGGGCGCAGGCCGTGAGGGGCAGCGGAAACGTCGCCTGTGATGAACGCGGAACGGCGCACGCGAGGGGGTCGTTAGTTTCCGCGTGCGGCTCTCAACCTCAGAATTCACGCTTTAGGTTTGACGCGCAAAAGCTCAAGCCCCACGCTTCCGGCTCACCTTCACGGATGAGCGGAAGCGCGGGGCTTGTGGCTAAATCGGCTTGCCGTTTGTTTAGCTGCGGTTTTCGTCGTTCGTCCCGGAGGCGTCGCTGCCGTCGCCGGTTGACGCATCGGCGTCGCCGCCGGTTGCCGGTGCGGCCTCGCCTGTGGCGGCGGAGGCGGCTGCGCCGGTCTCGCCTTCGCTACCGGCGGCGGAAGCGTCGGATGGCGCGGCAGCCGGAGCGGCGTTCGATTCGCCGCCGGACGCGTCTGAGTCGGAGGCGGTCGCCGTTTCGCCGCTTTCGTCGTTTGCGGTCGTGGAACCGCCGCCCTCGCGGCCGGAAGTCGAGCCGCCGGTGGGCGACGCGGCGAAGAAGTTTCCGAGTTCCGCGAGGGAGGCCATGCCGCCCTTCGCTTCCGTCGAATAGCTCTTGGTGTCCACGATGGGTTCGTCGCTCGAAGCGGCGCGCGCCGAGAGGCCGATCTTTTTGTTGTCGTTCTCGATACGCAGCACGCGGAATTCCATCTCCTGCCCGACCTGCGCCACGTCCTCCGGCTTGTCAACGCGCTCCTCCGAAAGTTCGGAGATGTGACACAAACCTTCGAGACCTTCGTCCAACTCCACGAACGCGCCGAAGTTCGCAAAGCGCGTGATGCGCCCGCGGACGATGTCGCCCGGCTTGTGTTCGTTGACGAAGCGATCCCACGAACTCGGCTCTGTGTCTTTGATCGAGAGCGAGAGCCGACGATTCTCCGTGTCGATGTTGGTGATGACGGCTTCGATCTCCTGCCCCTTCTTCAACACCTCGCCGGGATGCTTGATGCGCTTGTTCCACGAAATGTCGGAGACGTGGACGAGTCCGTCAACGCCGTCTTCGACCTCGATGAACGCGCCGAAGTCGGTCAGATTACGAACACGGCCGGAGACGCGCGCGCCGATCTGGTAACGCTCGCGCAGAGTTTGCCACGGGTTGGCCTGCATCTGCTTCATGCCGAGACTGATGCGGCGCGCTTTCGGATCGACTCCCAACACTTCGGCCTCAACCGCATCGCCGACGTTGACGAGTTTCGACGGATGCTTCATGCGCTTCGACCAGCTCATCTCTGAGACGTGGACGAGACCCTCGACGCCGGGTTCGAGTTCGATGAACGCGCCGTAGTCCGTCACGCTCGCCACGCTGCCGCGCACCTTGCTGCCGATGATGAAACGTTCCTCGACCGATTCCCAGGGGTCTGGCTGAAGCTGTTTGTAGCCGAGACTAACGCGCTCGCGCTCGCGGTCGAATTTCAAGACCTTGACCTGCACCGTCTCGCCGACCTTGAAGAGTTCCGCCGGGTTCTGGAGGCGTCCCCAAGACATGTCCGTGACGTGGAGCAGGCCGTCGATGCCGCCGAGATCGACGAATGCGCCGTAGTCGGTCAAATTCTTGATCTGGCCGTCCACGATGATGCTCTCTTCGAGATTGTCGAGCGTCTCGCCTTTGCGGCCTTCGTTCTGCTCGTCGAGGATGGCCTTGCGCGACAAGACGACGTTGGAACGCTTGCGGTTGAGCTTGATGACCTTGGCCTCGATCTCCTGGCCGCGGAAACTTTCGAGATTGCGGACGGGGCGCGAGTCAACCTGCGAGCCGGGCAGGAACGCATCCACGCCGTCAACGTCCACGCGCAAACCGCCCTTGACGCGCTCGATGATGCGGCCTTTGATGGGCGTGCCGTCGCGGTGAGCTTTCTCCAGTTCGTCCCACGCGCGCATCCGCACGGCGTCGGCGCGCGATAGGATCGGCTGCCCTTCCTGCGACTCCATGCTCTTGATGAGCACTTCCACCTCGTCGCCGCGCTTGACGGTCAACTCGCCGTTCTCGGTGAACTCCTGCTGATCGACGAGACCTTCGGACTTGAAGCCGAAGTCGATCAGCACGCCGCGGTCGTTGATGCCGACCACGGTGCCGCGCACGACCGAGCCTTCCTGAAAGGCCGCCTGCTCCTGCTCGTATTGATCCAGCATCGCGCCGAAATCGAAATCGCCGCCCGACTGTTGATCGTCGTCGTCGTCATCATCGTCGTCCGACGCTCTGGCCGCAGGGGCGGACGAAGCGGTCGCGGCGGCAGTGGCCGTTGATGAGGAGACGCGCGACTGCGTTGGTGGCTGCTCGCCCGCGGTATCGGACGTAGCGGCGATATCGCCGGTGGCGGTTTGTGAGTTTTCGTTGGTCGCTTCGCTCGCGCTCAGCTTGTTATCTTCAGTGGACATGCGGACTCTTGGACTCCTACTCGAATTCGCGGCGCGTTGAAGAACTTTCGCGCCTCCCAATCAGACAACTCACGACTCGCGCGCTCGCGGTTCAACCGCGTCCGTGATTCATGGCGCGCGGCCTGCTCTACTGGCGATGTGGGGGTGATTGCCGGATGATCCAGAAGGGATGAGGCGGGGATTGCGAGCCGTCTAGAAGTTGAAAAAATTTAAAAAAAAGGTTTCGGTTTCTGTCGTGCCCGTGGATCACCCGCGTGATCCGGTAATCACCAGTCGCTTGACCGGGTAGGCCGAAAATGTACACGCCTACGCGCAAGCATGTCAAGGCAAGATGGGCAGCGACGCGCGGCGCGCGACGGGCGGCGCGCCGGAATCTTTAAAGTTTAAAGGAAAATGGTCAATGGAACTTAACGCTCGCCCGTTGACCATTTTCTTACTTCATGCCGGCCGCGTCGGCCGATCGGCCGTCGCTCGTTACGGTTGCGCCGGGGCGATTGCCGTCGTCGCGGTCAGGTCGCGGTCGGCGACGTAGACGCCCGCCGAGTGTGAACCGATGAGCAATTTGCCTGACTCGCGCGTGTCGAAGGCGAGCGCCCACACGCGGCGGCTCGGCAGTTCGGGGTCAACTCGTTTCCAGGTTTGTCCCGCGTCCATCGAATGAAAGACGCCGTTGCCCTCGGCGCGTTCGTATGCGCTGCCGACGAAAATCTCATCGGTGTTTTTCGGGTTGATGAGGATGCTCGTGAAACTGCCGTAGGGCAGATTGCCGCCGCGCCGCGTCCACTTCTCGCCGCCGTCGTGCGAGACGAACAACGTGTGCGACGTGCCGACGTAAACGTAAGCGGAACGCTGCGGGTCTTGTTCGATGATGTTGACGGGCACGCCCTTCGGGATGCCCTCGACCTCGCGCCACGTCTGCCCGCTGTCGCGCGAGACGAGCACGCCCGAAGTTGATGTGCCGACGTAGATGGTCTGCGGATTTTGCGCGCTCGTGGAAACCGAGAGGGTGCGCGCGTCGAGTCCCGCGCCGAAGGGCATCTTCTCCCAGCCCTTCGCCGGATCGACGCTGCGGTAGAGTCCGTTGTTGGTTGCGGCGAGAATCTTCAAACTACCATCGGCTTCCGGCAGATAAGCGAGCGCGTTGATGGTTTCGGTGAGCGCGACGGGCGCGCTCTGAATTCCCTGCTCGACGCCGAACGACTGTTTGCCACCGCCGAGTCCGAGCGCGGTCAATGTCGCGTCGTCGAACTTGCCCGTCTGCGGCAGTTCCTTCGCCGCCTGAAACTGCCTGATCGCGGCGACGGTGCGTGTGCCCGCCTGCCCGTCGGGCGTGCCGACGTTGTAACCCGCCGCGTTTAAAGCCGCCTGCGCGCGCGCCACCATGTCGTCGGCCCGTTTCGCGGGGACGGGCGGCGCGGGGCGCGGTTCTTGCGCCGCCGTTGCCGCACGGCGGCGCGCGGCCGCCGTCGTGGCGCGCTTCTTCGCCGGTTTGGCGGTGGGCGATTTCACGTTCGGCGCGCCGATGGGCGACCAGGACAAGCCGCGATCGGCGGAGCGATAGACGCCGAGATTGGTTCCGAGATAAATGATGTTGCCGTCGTTGCGGTCTTGCAGGATCGAGTAAGCGATCAGGCGGCTCGGCAGGTTGCGCATGGAAGGCTGCCACGTCGCGCCGCTGTCGTTGCTGACGAAGAAGAAGCCGCCGCCCGTCGCCGTGTTGATCGTCGAGGCATAGATGCGCCCCACGCGCTCGCGGTCGGGCGCGATGGCATAAGCGCGTCGGCCGCTGTAGCCCTCGTTGCTCGGCACGAAATTTTTACCCCCGTCGCGCGAGACCATCACGCCGTAGTTGTTCGTGCCGAGGTAGACCGTCTGCGGGTCTTTACGATGCACGGCGATGGCGTTGATTTCGAGCGTGCGCGAGGTGGTGAGCATCCACGAGTTGCCGCCGTTGGTGGAACGCCAGAAGCCCTCGGTCGTTCCGGCGAAGATGGTCGAAGGAACGGCCGGATGCTGCATGATGTCGCGCGTGCGGCGCGATTGCGACGGGATGCCCTGCACCTTCCGCCAATTCGCGCCCGCGTTCTGCGATTCGTAAATGCCGCTGCACGCGGAGGCGATCACGTGGTCGGGTCGGGTCTCGTCGATCTCGATGGCGAAGACATCCGAATCGTCGATCATGCCGGTCTTGATCGACTTCCAACTCTGCCCGCCGTCTTCGGTCTTCCAAGGCAAGTGCCACGTGCCAACGTAGATGGCGCGCGGGTCGCGCGGGTCGATGGCGATGGACTCGACGTTGCGAATGTCCGGGTAGGCGGAAGTCGGCAGTTGCGTCCACGTCTCGCCGGAGTCGGTCGAACGATAGACGCCGCGGTTTGACCCGACGATCAAAATGTTCGGGTCGGCGGACGACTGTGCGAGCGAGTGCAGGGCTTCGGTCTTCAGTTCCGTCGCCTCACGCCAGGTTTCGCCGCCGTCAACGGTCTTGAAGAATCCGCCCGGCTCTTTGTGCTTGTGCGCGGCCACATACATCGTCTTGGCATCGCGCGGGTCGATGATGATGTGGTCGATATAGATGCTCGGGCGGTTGAAATTCGCGAGCCGCGCCCAAGTGCGCGCGCCGTCCTTCGATTGGTAAATCTGCCCGTCAATCGTTCCGAGAATAAGGTGCTGCGGGTCGGCGGGGTTGACGACGAGTTCGCGCACGTCGCCGCCCATCGGGCCTGCGATCGACCAACTCAGAGTGCGGTCGGCGGCATCCTGCGTGGTGTCGATGAAGTGTTCGGCGGCGAGGGCGGCTTGCGGCGGCAATGCCTGCGAGACGATTAAAGTTAAGAGAACGACATACAGGAATAATTTTTTCATAGGCCGGGTCATCGGTTTCCTCTGTGGCATCTGGCGTTTAAGACTCAAGGGGGGATACTTCTACCAGCAACGCATCGGCGACTTATCAGCGTTCGCCGCAATCATCGTGAATTGGGGGAAAATTCAGCCCTCTCTAAGATGCGCGATGCAATCGGGGCAGTTGTACGACATCTCGCCCGATCGCCTGCGCGCAAAAGCGAAGCGGGCGATGCTTCCTTGTGGAGAAACATCGCCCGCGCTTCGGTTAAGGTCGCGTGCGGCATATCTTGCAGCCGCGGCGCGAGCGTTATCTTGTCCGGTTACTCGTCGTCGTCTCGACGGCCGCGGCGGCGCGGCGCGCGTCTCGGCGGGCGGGTAGTTTGTACCTCGCTCGCGTCAACGTTCGGCGATGCGGTGGGCGGTGTCGCCCCGCTCGGCACGAGCCAGAGTTCGGTGGTGGCCTCTTCTCTGAATCCGCCGTCAACTGTCTGGAGACGGGTCGGGTCGATGCCGCGCGAGTTCACCAGGTAGTTCTTGGCGAAATCGGCACGGGTCTGAGCTTCACCGGCCGCGCCACGGCGTCCGCCGTAGGCGATGATGTAGCCCTGCGCGCCCGGATCGTTCTGCAACTGGATCGCGAAGTTGTCGAGACGAGCCTTCTCGTCGTTACGCGCGATACGGCCGTAGGTGTCGAACTGGGTCGGCCCGATAGGCGTCGGCGTCGCTTCCGGCGTCGGCGCGATAGTCGGTTCCGGCGTCGGCGGAATCGGGATGATTTCGCAAGTGCAACGCTCGACCGTCACCGTGGTCGAAGAGAACGCGATACAGCCGCAACCGTCATCAACTTCAACGGAGGCGGTGTAGGTGCCGGGCTGAACGCCCGACAAATCCCACGACACGTTCGCGCCGTCGCCCGTGATGCGGCCACCGGTGGTTGACCAGGTGTAGAGCAGCGTGTCGCCGTCAGGGTCAGTCGCGTTAGCCGCGAGTTGAACCGTGCTGCCGGTAGACGTGCAGCCCTCGACGGGACGCTCGCCCGACGCGCATTCAGCTGCCAGAACGACTCTCGACGGACTGGCCGAAACGGCCGTCGTCGGCGGGTTGTTCGGGACAACGGTGGGAGCGCGTTCGTTGCGCCGACCAGCCCAGAACTGGAAGATGTAGCCGTGCGGGTCTTGTGAAGGCACGAAGCCCGCCGGGAAGTCTTCCGGCCCGCGGTCGTTGAAGATACGGCCGCCCTGTTGATTCATGTGCGCGCGGTAAGCCGCGCTGAATCCCATCCAGCGGCGCGGGAAGATGCGAACACCGGCCAGAAAATCAATCGGGTTGTTCTGGAACGCGTTCGGCGTTCTGCCGCCCACGTAATGCACCGACTTGACCTCGATGATCGGCTGGAAGAACCGGTTGACCGGAAAGTCAACGCCGACGCCGCCGATGAGTTCATCAGGACGGTCGAGCAGAGCCGCATCGCCCAGCAACTCGCTGCGCGGATTGCTGTTGAGGATGTAGCCGAGGTTAGCCGAGAGGTTGACGCTGCGGCTCAGACGGCCATCGGCGAACATGATCAGGCCGAAGTCGCCGAGGTTGCCGCCGGGGCTGGCGCCGCGCTGCAACTGGTTGAAGCCGCTGGCGTCGTCGGCGTTGTCGCCGTAGAAGCGATAGAACGGAATCAAACCGATGCCGAACGGATTTTCCGGCCCGGTGAAACGCCACTTCGCGCCGATGGTGTACGTACCGAAGGCCGATTCGCCGTAGAGACGGCTGATGAAAGGCGCATCCGGCAAGTAGGTCGGGCGGGTCGTGAACGTCACGGGTACCACTTGCGCGAGGGTCGTGCCGGTCGCGGGAACCACCCTCTGCGTCAGCACGACGCCCGGCAGGATGCTGCCGAAGATCGAGCCGATGCCGGGGAAGTTGGCCGCCGCGCCGTAGTGGCTGCCGCCTGCGTTCGGGCCGGTCGGGCCGGCCAAGGTGAACGTGAACCTCGTGTTATTGCCGGGGATGCCGTTCTGGAAGTTGCCGGCCGAACCGCCGACAAACGGGAACTGCACGAAGGGCTGGTTGCCCACCGGGCGGAACAGGGTGCCCTGAATCTGTCCGGTAGTGCCGTTGATGATGTTGATCGGCGCGAGCACGATGGCTCCGCCGCTCTGCAACGTGTTAGGAGCGAACGTTCCATTCGGCTGCAACCGCTGCGTGTTGATCGCAGTGTTCGGCAGATAGAAGCTCGATAGGTTCTGCGGGGTATTGACTTTGACGCCGCGATAGCCGTCCGTGTTGAAGAACAGTTCCAGGTGATCGGAGAGACCGACCTGGAAACTGAGCGGGGTTTCCGTGATGTCCACGTTACCCGGATCGCGGTCAAAGTTGCTGTAAGCCATGCTGAAGGTGAATTCACCCTTACGCAGCGTCTGGCCGTCGTAGATGGTGAAGAGTCCGGTGGGGCCGCCAACGGGGCCGCCTGTGCCTACGGTCGGAGCGGTGTTTCTCGGATCATCCGCCGGCCGAAGTGTTTGAGCTGATACTGCGGCACACAGCACCAACAGGGTGAGCGCCATAACGGACGCTCTTCTCGCGAGTCTCATCGCATTCCTCCTGCGAAATGAGTAATGTAATTTTGCGGGAAGGGGCGACTGCCTATCCCAGTCCCAAAGGTGCGCGCGTTTGCCCGTGTGAATTTGTTGTCCGACGATTTTCATCGTGATAACACGAACATTCCCTTGTACTTTTGGTGGGATGCAGACGCTCCAACTACAAGCGTACACAACAGAGTCAATGTAAAACTGCTACCGCCCTCGAACGAAACGCCTTGTAGCTGGAGCGGAGCAGCGAGAGGAGCCGAACACGTATTCTGTGTTCGCGGGCGCTTAAAACCTGCCTCTTTGCGCCTCTCAACTGTATTCTTACTTTAGCCTGATTAACTGTAAGACGTTACTGCTTATACAAAACAGTGACGCCCATGTCAACGCCGCGAACTCGAAATGTTTGAGCTTTATCGTCAAGTTACACTTTCCGACTCTGCTCCTACATAACGATTTCCGGCAGACCATACTCTACATTGGCGCGGAAATCAAGACTTTTTCACCACTTAGCATGAAAAATCCCTACACGTTTTTGTCACGCGTAGATGCCGCGCATGCGTGTATCGTAGGCCACGCGGTCAATGGCGAGCATGTAGGCCGCCGTGCGCGTGTCCACGTTGTGCTTCTCGGCGAACTTCACGAGTTCGTTGAAACTGGCGACCATCACGTCTTGGAGACGCTCGTTGACCACGTCTTCCTTCCAGAAGTAGCCCATGCGATCCTGCACCCACTCGAAGTAGGACACGGTGACGCCGCCCGCGTTGGCTAAAATATCTGGAATCACGAAGATGCCTTTGCGCTGGAGGATGGCGTCGGCGCCGGCCGTCGTCGGGCCGTTCGCGCCCTCGGCCAGCACTTTGCAGTTGATGCGCTCGGCGTTTTTCGACGTGATCTGGTTCTCCGTCGCGGCCGGGACGAGCACGTCGCACTCGATTTCCAGCAATTCCGCGTTCGACACGCGCTCGGCGTTCGGGTATTCCTCAAACGAGCGCGTCGCACGCAAATGCTCCAGCGCGGCGGGGATGTCGATGCCGTCGGGGTTGTAGATGCCGCCGTGCATGTCGGAGATGGCGATCACTTTATAACCGGCCTCGTGCATCAACTGCGCGCCGATGCCGCCGACGTTGCCCGACCCCTGAACGACCACGCGCGTCGAGGGCGGCGTCATCTTGAACTTCTTCATCGCCTCGTTGACGACGAAGAGGACGCCGCGTCCCGTCGCCTCGCGCCGCCCGCGCGAGCCGCCGAGGTCGATCGGCTTGCCCGTCACGACCGCCGTCACGGTGTGGCGCGCGTGCATGGAATAGGTGTCCATGATCCACGCCATCGTCTGCTCGTTGGTGTTCATGTCGGGCGCGGGCACGTCCTTTTCCGGCCCGATGATGTCGATCAACTCGGAGGCGTAGCGGCGGGTCATGCGCTCCAACTCGCCCTGCGACATTTGCCACGGGTCGCAGATGACGCCGCCCTTCGCGCCGCCGAACGGGACGTTGACGACCGCGCACTTCCAGGTCATCCAGGCGGCGAGGGCGCGCACCTCTTCGATCGTCACGTCGGGCGCGTAACGGATGCCGCCCTTCGCGGGGCCGCGCGCGAAATTGTGCTGCACGCGGAAACCTTCAAAAACCTGGATGCGCCCGGAGTCCATGCGCACCGGGATGTAAACCTTCAACTCCCGGTTCGGCACGCGCATCACGGCGTAGAGATCGGGGTTGAGATCGAGCAACTTCGCCGCGCGGTCGAAACGCGACATCATAGACTCGAACGGGTTCGACTCTTTTTTCGCTTCCGGCACCGCATCTTCAACCATCGTAGTAGCCATGTTCATCTCCCATCAGGTGACGGGTGACAGGATGGTGACAGGTTTTATCCCGTCACCTGTCACCTGTCACCCGTCACTGATCTAAGATTTCGTTCATCGCGCCCGTGCGATAGCCGTGCAGGTCGAGCGTCACGTAGCGAAAGCCGAGAGCGCGAAAGCGGCGCGCGAGTTCGTCCGTGACTTCGCGCCGGAGCGCGTTTTCCAGTTCCGCCGGGGAAATTTCGAGGCGCACGAGTTCGTCGTGATGCCTGACGCGAAACTCGCGAAATCCGAGAGCGCGCATGATCTCTTCGCCCGTCTCCACCTCGCGCAGGCGTTTGATCGTGACGCTCGTGCCGTAGGCGATGCGCGAAGACAGGCAGGGACTGGCGGGCGCGTCCCACGTCGGGAGTCCGGCGCGGCGACTGAGTTCGCGCACCTCCTGTTTCGTCATGCCGACTTCGACGAGCGGGCTGCGCACGCCGTGTTCTCCGGCCGCGGCGCGACCGGGGCGATAATCGCCGAGGTCGTCCGTGGTCGAACCATCGGCGACGCAGCTAAATCCGCGCGCGGCGGCGAGGGGTGCGAGTTTCGAGTAGAGTTCGGTCTTGCAGAAGTAGCAGCGGTCGCCCGCGTTGGCCGTGTAGCGCGGGTCGGACATCTCTTCGGTGTCGAGCGTCTCGTGCTTGAAGTTGAAACGCGCGGCGATTTCGGCGGCCTGCGAGCGTTGATGCGCGGCCAGACTCGCGGATTCGCCCGTCACGCAGAGAGCGCGCTCGCCGAGTTCGCGCGCCGCGACGTAGGCCAGGTAAGAACTATCGACGCCGCCGGAGAACGCCACGAGCACGGAGGTCATCTCGCGGAGGAGGGCGCGCAGGGCGAGTTCCTTTTCGGCCGCTTCGGTTGAAACCGTCTCCGGCCGGGCGTCGTCGTCGTCGCCGCGCAAAATCTCTTCAACTACCGAACCGCTCACAGCCATCGTAGCTTCGCTCCAAGACCTGTGTCCGTTCTCAGTAAGGCCAGCCGACTTACCCGCCGCATCGTCGCCGCCGCCACCAGCGGCCTAACTCGAAGTTTCAGTTTGAAAATCAGGATAGCGGGCATGTTATCGCAGGCATCTTGAAGGACGCAACCCATCATCCATATAAAGCGCGACGGGTGCGTCGAGAAGGGTCGTGGACGCCTCTGCGGAGCGCGTGCTATGCTCGCGCGGCAGAACAGCCTTTCGGCTTCGCCGGCACCTCTTTCGGTTCCCGTTTCGGCAAACAAATTTCACATCAGAACGAAAGCAGTCGCAGTTGAGACCTTCACGTCCTTTTCTTATTCGCCTGATGGCGCGTGGCCTCGTCTGGTCGCTGCTCGTCGTCGCCTGCGCCGCCGCGCTGCACGCGCAGACGACGGATGACGACGACGACGGCGGCGAAGCCGACCCGGTGAGAATTTTCAACCGCGCGCAGGACGCGCACGCGCAAGGCGATCTCGCGCGCGCCGTCGAACTCTACGCGGAAGCGATCAAGGTGCGCCCCGAATTTCCCGAAGCGGAATTTCAGCGGGGCGTCGCGCTCGTCGCGCTCAAACAGCTGCCGGAGGCGGAAAAATCCCTGCGCCGCGCCGTCGAACTGCGCCGCGACTGGTCGCTTCCGCAAGCCGCGCTCGGACTCCTTTTGGCGCGCGCGGGCGACGACGCCAAAGCCGAGCCGTTCCTCAGTCGCGCCGTCGAACTCGACGCGAAAGACGCCAACGCCCTCGCCGCTCTCGCCTCACTGCGCCTGCGCGCGGGCGCGAAGGATGAGGCCGTGAGACTGATCCGGCGCGCCACCGCCGACGCGAATGCCACCGCCGCCATGTGGGCGACGCGCGCCCACATCGAACGCCTCGCCGGAGACGGCGCGGCCGCCGCCGCGAGCGTCGCACGCGCGCTCCAACTCGATCCGCACAACGTCGCCGCCCTCGAAGAGCGGACGGAACTCGCCGCCGCGACTGATGACTACGAGCGCGCCATCGCCGACGTGGAGGCGGCCTTGCGCGCCGCGCCCGATTCGGCGCAGTTGCGCGCGCGCCTCGCCAATTACCACGCGCTCGCGGGCGAAAAATATCGCACCACCGATCCCGACAAATCGCTCACGCATTACCGCCGCGCCGCCGAACTCGCGCCCGCCAGCGTCAACTACGCGACCGGCTATGCGTCCGCTCTCGTGCAGGCGCGTCGCTTCGCCGAGGCGGCCGCGCTCCTGCGTCGCATCCTGGCGAGCGCGCCCGATCACTACGCGGCGCACGCCAATCTCGCCACCGCGCTCGACGAGTTGAAACAATACCCGGACGCGCTCGTCGAATATCAATGGCTCAACCGCGCGCGCCCCGATCTGCCCGTCACCTATTTTCTGCTCGCGCGCGCCTATGACCTGACGGGCGAATACGAACTCGCGCTCGCGGCCTATGAAGCGTTTCTGGCGAAGGCCGACGCCGCGCAGAACGGCCTGGAGATGGAGAAGGTCAACCTGCGCCTGCCGAACCTGCGCAAGCAGATCAAACTCGGGCAGGGCGTGAAGCGGAAGAAGAATTAGGAAGCGTCAATCAATCGGGAGAGAGTTTGTCGCGCACGCACACATGAATCGTCCAACCTGTTATCGAAAGCGTCTCGCGCTGTTGTCGGCGTTGCTGTGCGCCGCTTCCCTCTCGTCGGGCGCGCGGGCGCAGGATTTGATCGTGCCGTTGCAGGCCGCGCCGCCGCCGATGGTCTATCTCCCGCAGGAGGCGCGCACGCAGTTGTCGGCGGCGGACGACGAGAAGGCGCGCACGCGTCTGAGTCTCGAACTGGCGGAGGCGCGGCTCGCGCGCGCCGAACAACAGACGGAACTCAAACAGTTCAATGCCGCCGCCGCCGACCTCGGCATCTATCAAGCGTTGCTGGAAGACGCCCTCCAATATTTATACCGCACGGACGACGGCGCGAGTCGTTCGCGCGATCTCTTCAAACGCATCGAACAGTCTTTGCGTAAACATGCCGTGCGCGTCGAGACGATGCGCCGCGCGACGCCCGGCGAGTTCGCGGGCAACCTGGTTGCGCTCGGCGCACTCGTCCGCGACCTGCGCACCGAAGCCCTCGAAGCCTTCTACAGCGATACGATTGTGCGTTGACGCGCGGGCGGCGACGCCCCATCGCTCTTTCCAATTTGAACGAGGCGCGACGCTGCTCCGGCGACCATCAACTTTTCGTCGTCGCCGTCGGCGCGAAGCGCGTCGAAGCTACATTTTCAGTCATCGAATTCCGTCAACAAATAAAGTGAAACACACGATGAACAAATTCGCCTCTCGTCTCACGCGCCGCCACGCGTGTCTGCTGCTCGCGCTGGCCGTCGTCTCGCTGCCGCCCATCATCACATCCTCGGCGCGCCCGCACGCCGCGACCGCACAGAGGCGCGAATACCTGACGGAGGAGGAAGCGGAGATGGTGCGCAACACGCAGGAACTCGACCGCCGCATCGCACTCTTCGTCAAGATCGCCGAGCGGCGCATCGCCGCCCTGACCACCACGCCCACGCCCGCTCCGGCTCCGACCGCCAAAGAGTTAAAAGAGTTGGAGGAGTGGGGCGAACTCCCGAAGGGCACGCCCGCGCAACGTTTCAACGACCTCGCGCGCATCCTCGACGAAACCATCAACAACATCGACGACGTGGCAGTGCGTACGCCGGCGAGCGCGCTCATCCCGAAGGCCGTCAGGCATCTCGCCGAAGCCTCCGCGCGCTTCCTCACACGGCTCACGCCGCTGCGCGAAACCGCCTCCGGCGAAGGCGAACGCGAAGCCCTCGAACAAGCCATCGACAACTTGCAGCAAATTCTCGAAGCCGCGAAGAAACTGCCCGAAGCGACGCCGGAAAAGAAGGGCGAGAAGAAGAAAAACTGAAGCGCGCCCCGCGCCGACGCGCGCCCTTGTCGCCGCCGCAAAGCAGAAGGCCGCCGGAGAGAGAAAGTATCCGGCGGCCTTCTGCTTTGGCTTCGATAGTTTCGCCCGTTTACTTCTCTCTTCCGTCGCGCAACACCCCGACGGCGCGGCGGATGGCTTCCGTGATACGCACGGCGGCCTCGCGCGTGTTCGTGGTGTTGCGGTCGTCTATCGCCTGGCGCAGATCGGGCAGCGGTTGGGCGGCGTAGCCCGTGTACAGACCGGGCGCGTAGATTTGATGCTTGTACCAGGCGCGATTGCGCAGGCCGCGTTCGTCCGTCAGCGCGCGTTCGGCGGCGATGAGGCTGTCGTTGATGCGCTTGAGCGGCGTGGGCGCGCGCGGCTGCGAATCATTGGGACGCGGGCGTGATTCGGTCTCTTCGAGCAGTTGATTCCGGCGAGACTGGACGCGCGCCGCTTCGTCGCTTAAATCCTTGACGGCATCGAGCAAAGCTTTGGCGTCGAAGTCGTCGGCGAGTTTGCGACGCGCGGCGGTCTTCTGCGTCTCGTTGATAAAGTCGCGGAGTTCGGCGGCGTAGTCCGCATAGTCGAAGGGGAGCGCGCGGGCGTTGGCGAGGCGCAACGCCATCGTGCCCCAGATTTGCGCGGCGGCGACGTGATAGACGAAACCGGGGTCGCCGAATTTCTCCATCCAGTTGAACGAATCATAGGTCGAATGATAGACGCCGTAGTCGCCGCCGAAGCCCATGTCGAGCGAGGGGATGCCGAGGTGTTGGAGGAAGGGCGTGTAGTCCGAACCCGAACCGAGCGCGTTGATGCGGGCTTCGGCGATCCGCGCATCCGTGCCCGCGCCCGCGTCGGTCAACTCGGCTTCGGGGCGCGCGTCGCGCACACGCTCCTGCCACGCCTGATAGACCGACTTTCCGGTTTTGGGATCGCGCACGTCGCGCGCCGCGCCGCGAATGAGTTTCCAGAGCGTCGGCACGCTCGACGCGCCGAAGTTCGCGCCGGAGACGGCCGAGTCCATGTTGAGATAGGCCACGGCCTTCGCACGCAACTCGGCGGCGTTCTCCTCCACCCACTCGGTCGAGCCGATGAGGCCGTGTTCTTCGCCGTCCCAACTGCCGAAGATGATCGTGCGGCGCGGCCGCCAGTTCGTTTTCAGCAGTTCGCCGAAGCCGCGCGCGAGTTCGAGCATGGCGGTCGTGCCGCTGTTCGGGTCAACCGCGCCGAACGTCCAGGCGTCGCGGTGATTGCCGAGCACCACCCAGCGATCCGGTTCTTCCGCGCCCTCAATGCGGCCGATGACGTTCCAGATCGTGCGGACTTGAAAATCCATGTCGGTCTTCAAGCGGACGCGCACGTCCTCCGTGCCGCCGACGTGATAGGCGAAGGGCAGGCCGCCCTGAAATCCGGCGGGACGCACCGCGCCGCGCAACGGTTCGAGCAGGCGGCGCGCGTCGCCGTAGGAGATCGGCTGGACGGGGATGCGCGGGATGTTGAGCGTCGGGTCGTCCTGCTTGAGTCGCACGGTTCCGGCGATGGCGGGCTGGCCGGGCGTGAGCGGGTCGCCGGGATACTGGAAGAGGTAGAGCACGGAGCCGCGCTGCGCGGAAGTTTCAGGCCGCCAGGGGCCGTTCGGGTAAACGTCGCCCTGCGTGTAGCCGTCGTCGGCCGGGTCGGAGTAGATGATGAGACCGACCGCGCCGTTCTCTTCCGCCACCTTCGCCTTCACGCCGCGAAACGAACGGCCGTAGCGCGCGATGACGACACGGCCGCGCACGTCAACCTTGAGCTTTTTCAGAGCCTCGTAGTCGTCCGGCAAACCGTAGTTGACGTAGACGAGCGGCGCGGTCACGTCGCCCGAAGCGGAGTAGCCGTTAAAGAGCGGGATGATGCGCGGGTGCGCGGAGGAAGGGTCTTGCTGGATGACGGCCTCCTGCAAATTCAGACGCACGCGGCGCGGCGCGATGAGTTCGAGCACCGTCGGACGTTTCGGATACGGGAGCAGCACTTGATACTCCTTGAGTTCCGCGCTGATGCCGAACTTGCGCAGTTGGTCGCGGACGTAGACGGCCGTGCGATAGTCTTCCGGCGTGCCCGCGACGTGCGGCTCGCGCGTGAGCGTGCGCAGGTGTTCGCGCGCGGCGGCGGGCAGCGGCACGGCGCGGAAACGCTCTTCGAGTTGGCGTTCGACGTTCGACTCGGCGGCGTTGAAGCCGTCGAGCGCGACCGTCGCGGCCACGCTCGTTTGGGCGCGGGCGCGGGGGCTGAACGCGTGGGCGATGAAGTTGGCGGCGAGAAACAGCGCGAGAGCGGCGCGCACGGGTGCTTTCATGTAGTCGTGTCTCCTTCGGGAAGATTATGCGTCTACGTTGAACTGTCAGGCGCGTTTGAGCGTAGAATGAGTTTACGCGAAAAGGCGCGGCAAAGGAAAAGACATTAGGGGAAGGGGTAAAGGGGAAAGGGTAAAGGTAAAGAAAAAAGCGCGGCGAACTTCCGGCACGAATTGTTGTTTTGACCTTTCCCCCTTACCCTTTACCCCTTCCCCCTTCTTATTCAGGAGACTTATGGACAACAGGTATTATCCGGGCGTCGAGGTTGACGTGCAGGGTTTGGTCGCGGAGTTGCGGCGGCTGTTCGACGAGGGCGACTACGAGATGCAATCCATGCAAGTGGCGCAGACGGCCGTGCTGCAAGTGCGCAAGGCGGGCACGCTGCGCGACCTGACCGGACTCTCCGCCGCGCTGACGATCAAGATCACGCCGGAGCACGGCGGCACGCGCGTCGAGATCGGGATGCAGAAGTGGCTCGACAAGGCGGCGGTGGCGGCCGTCGCCGTCATCCTCTCGGCGGGGCTGCTGCTCGCGCTCCCCGCGCTCGGAGCCTACTGGCAGCACCGCCTCACCGAAGACTCCTGGAAGATCATCGAGGCGCACATCGCGCGCAAGGCGGGCGGCTATGTGCCGCCGGTGCCCGGCAGTTGCGGCACGTGCGGCGCGACCAACACGAGCGGCGCGGCCTTCTGCGCCACCTGCGGCGCAGACCTCAGACGCGCGCACGCCTGCGAAAACTGCGGCGCGGCGCAACGCGACCCGGCCGCCAGGTTTTGCAATCGCTGCGGCAAACCGCTCGGCGCGAAAGCGTGAGTTGCGAGAGGCCGATTCCTGACAGGTTAAAGTGCGTGCGGAGGCGGTGAGATAGTTATGCGGAAATCAACATTTTCATCTGGCCGTCGGAGCGCGAAGGCGCGCCGTGGTGGCGGCGTCGCGGTCTTCTGCTGCTGCTGCGCGTTGTTGCTGACGCTGGCGGCGGTGAGTCTGGGTTATGCGCAGGCGCGGCGGGTGGCGAAGCCGAAGAACGACCCGCCCGTGCCGCAGGCCGTCTCGACGGCCTCGCTCACCCCGGAACCGACGCCCGAACGGGAGAAGATTCCCGTCCTCGTCGGCAGCAACGGGACGCCGATCATGTCGCGGATTTCGATGAACGCGGGGGATTTATTGCAGGGCGCGGTCGTGCAACGCCTGCGCGACAGCAAGGCTTTGCAGGTCGGCTCGAACGAGGACATGACGCGCGGCGAAGCCATCAAGCGCGCGAAGAACGCCGAGACGAAAACGCACGTCGTCTGGTTTGAATTGCACGACAACTCCAGAGTTTACAATCCGGGCAACCAGAGGCGCGACGAGACGGAGAATATCTCCATTCAATTCATCGTGCTCGAACCGGGGACGGCGAAGGTGAAGGCTCAGGGCAGCGTCTATTTGCGCCCGACGAGTTCGTCGCGCATCGGCGGCATCGGCATCGGCCGCAGCCTGCCGCGCTGCTACCCGCAAGGTTTATACAACGTCGATTTCGCGCTCGTCGAAGCGGGCATCGAGTTGGCCGAGCGCATCTTCCAATCGTTCTCGCTGCCGAATCCGGCGTTCTGCTCCTGAGCGCGGCGACGGAAACATTCGTCGCCACTTTAAACCGTCGCCTCGCAATTCTATGTCCACCATCTTCTGCCACAACTGCGGCCAACCCAACGCCGACATCGCGCGCATCTGCCGCTACTGCGGAGCCGGCCTGTCTACCCACGTTCAAACCGGGTCGCGCCCGGTTGACTACGCGCCGCCCGCTCCGCAAACCGACTTCAACGGGATGCCCCTCTGGGCGAGCGACGCGCCGCCGCCCGCGCCCATCCAGCCGCTCGCGCAGCCGCAACCGCACGCCCCCCTCCATTTCCGCTGCCCTCATTGCCAGTCAACCGCGCTGCCCGTCGTCGCCAAACGCATCGGCACGGCCGGGTGGATCGTCTTCTTCACGCTCCTCATCGTCTGCTTACCGTTCTGCTTCATCGGCCTCTTCATCAAAGAGGAATACCGCATGTGCAGTTGGTGTCGCGGCGCGATCACCTGAGCGTGCGATAAAAAACGTTGACGGGCAAACATCCGCTGTCATAAGAACTGAGGCGTTCGACCACGCATCATACCTGTCACGACGGAGGACTCCATGAACAACGCTCGCATGTTCTTCCAGACCATGATCACGCTCGCCTCGGCCTCGCTCGGCCTCGTCGCCGCCCTCGCCTGGAACGAGGCCATCAAAGAGACCATCAAGCAACTGCTCGGCACGGGCGAAAGCCTCGCCGCCCTCTACACCTACGCCATTCTCGCCACCATCATCGCCATCGTCGTGCTCATTCTCCTCTCCCGCGCCGCCCGCGTCGGCGGCGACGCCGCCATCCAGCGCGAAGCGGAAGGGTGAAGCAGAAGGGATGAGGGCGGAGGGATGAGGGATGAGGGATGAGGGATGAATCAGGAAACCACTCAACGTGAGCGAGTGCTTTCTTAATTCATCCCTCATCCCTCCGCCCTCATCCCTCCGCCCTCATCCCTTCCTCAGTCGTGCCGGAGAGCTTTGACCGGATCGATCCGCGCGGCGCGGGCGGCGGGGTAGAGGGCGGCGAGGATGGCGACGGCGACGGCAAAGAGGATCGCGCCGAGCCAGAGGTAAGGCGGCAGCGCGAAGAAGTCCACGTAGGAGACGCCGCGCGGTTGGAGGATGAATCGGTAGGCGAGGCGGTTCGCCACGGCGTCGATCGCCCACGCGGCGAGCGCGCCCGCCACCCCGCCCATCAGGCCGATCAAGCCCGCCTCGACGAAGAAGATCAGTTTGATCTCCCTGTCCTCCGCGCCGATGGCCTTCATGATGCCGATCTCGCGCGTGCGTTCGAGGATGGACATGATCATCGTGTTGGCGATGCCGAACGAGGCGACGAGCAGGGAGATGCCGCCGAGCAGACCGAGCGCGGAGTTGAGGATGAGAAAGAGCGTGCGCAACTCTTTCAACTGATCCACGATGGAGAAACTGTCGAAGCCGAGTTCGGTCAGACGCTTCTGCACGCCCGGCAACACGTCCGGGTCTGTGACGCGCACGACGGCCAACGCGTAACCTTCCGCCTCGCCGTCTTTGAGCACGCCGCTCGCGCGCGCCAAACTCAAGGCCACCTCGCTGATCGAGTTGCGATACCTGTCAGACCACGCGCGCGCGGCGGGCAGCGGGATGTAGATGCTCGACACCGGCATCATGCCGCGAAACTGTCGGCTGCCCTGCGCGCCGCCCTCCACCTCCGTCTTCAACACCCCGACGATGCGAAACGTCCGCGCCGCGATCGCGCCCTCCGGGTTATCCTCCGGCGACGCTTCTTCCAGCGGCAACCCGAAGAAACTCAAGCCCGCATCGTCCTCCTCGCGTTCCCCTCCAGGCTTCGCGCCCGCTTCTTCCGTCGCGCCCGTCGCGCCCTTTTTCCCGCCCGCCGCTGCCCCGTCGCCCGGCCTCTCCGCGCCCGCGCCGCCCGGCGCGAGCAGTTCCACCGTTTGTCCCACGGCATCCCCGGCCTGCTCGAAACCGAAGCTACGCAAAAACGACTCGTCCACCACCGCCTCATCCGCTTCCGGCGAACTGATCATGCGCCCCGCGAGATAGGTCTTGAAGCGCGTCGCCCCGTTGGGCACGAGCGCGCCGCCGACCTGCCTGAGCAGGGCGCGTTGGTTGGCGCGCACGTAGGTCGTCAGGTCTATGTGCGGCTCGACGGACGCGACGCCCGGCACCCCGGCGATCTCGGCCAGCGCGTCCTCGGTCAGCCTGCGTTCCGGCCTCTGGCGCGCCGGGTCGTGCGTGTCCGCCCGCTCCCGTCGCCCGCGCCCTTCGCGCCCGCCGCCGGGGTCGCCCATCGCCGAGGAGACGAGGCCGACGAGGCTGCGCCCGCTCACCGTGATCTCGTTGAACAGATCGAGGTCGCGGAAACGCTGCACGGCGTTGCGCTGCAAACCCAACCCGAACGACATCATCGTCACGACCATCGAGACACCGACCGTGACGCCGAGCGTCGTCAATCCCGCGCGCAGGCGCGCCTCGCGCAGATTGCGCAACGCGAGCCGGAGAATATCGAAAAACTTCATAAGGGAATAGTTTCAGGTTTCGAGTTTCAGGTTTCAAGTTTCAAGACTGAAGTTGTCCGGTCTTCAACTTGAAACCTGAAACTCGAAACCTGAAACCTAATTGAGCCTCGCCAGTTGTAATTGTATCTGCTTCAACTGCTCGGCGACGCGTTCGGCGTCGGGCGGGTCGGGCGCGCCTTTGAGATAGGCTTGCACGTCAACGACGGCTTCGGAGTAGCGGCCGAGTTGCGCGAGCAGCGCGCCGCGGTCGCGCCGTTCCTCCAGCGCGCCGGGCGCGACGAGCAGGATGCGCTCGATGACGGAGAGGGCGCGGCGGTAGAGTCCGGCCTGCGCGTAAATGCCTTTCAGGTTGCGCAAGAGGCGCGCGAGAATTTCGCGCGTCCCGACGGGCTGTAGGTGCGCGTCGGTGAGCGGAGCCTGGCCGCCGTAGATCGTGTCGAGCCGCTCCTGGCAGTCGTCCGCGTCGATCATCTTGGCGTTGAACGGATCGACCAGAACCGCCTCGCCGTCCGCGCCCGCCGCGCGCACGATGAAGTGGCCGGGCAGCCCGATGCCCTCGACGCGCAGACCGGCGCGCCGCCCCACTTCCATGTAAACCAGCGAGAGCGTGATGGGAATCCCCGTCCGCCGGTCGAGCACGTCGGACAGCAGGCTGTTGCGCGGGTCGTAGTAGTCGCTCTGATTGCCCGCGAAGCCCAACTCTTCAAAGAGAAATTTATTGAGCGCGCCGACCGGGTTCACATCCCCCGCCCGCGCTATCGCGGCGCGCGCCTCCACCCCCAGCTCGTAGAGCCGCGCACGATAATGCTCCACATCCAGCCCCGGCCGCTCCTCCGCCGCCACCAGCAAAGCCGCATGCCCCAACTCGACCGACGCCTCCGGCTGCGCCACCAGCCGCGCGAAACGCCGCCGCGCCTCCAACATCAACAATTTACTCTGAGGAGTCATAATCTAAGGGATGAGGGCGGAGGGATGAGGGATGAATGAAAGCATTCAAGAGATTGAGGTATTTTCTTATTCATCCCTCATCCCTCCGCCCTCATCCCTAGTTATCATCCCTCATCCCTAGTTAAAGACGTGTCGCACGGCGTCGTCCGTCCAGTCGGCGAGGCTGTGGGTGACGACATCCGCCCCGGCGGCGCGCAGGGCGGCCTCGCCGACGGTGTTTGTGACGCCAAGGGTACGCATCCCGGCGGCGCGGGCGGCCACGATGCCCGGCGGCGCGTCTTCGATGACGAGACATTCGGCGGGCGCGAGCGCGGGCTGCCCCGCGTTCCTTTGCGCCTCGTTCAACTTTTCGAGCGCGCGATTGACGCAGGCCGGGTCGGGCTTGCACGCGCTCACGTCCTCCGCGCTCACCACCACGGCGAAAGTCTGTGCCAGCCCCGCGCGTTCGAGCACGTACTCGATGCTCGCGCGCCGCGCCATGCTGACGACGGCGAGCGGATAACGACGCGCGAGCGATTTGATGAACGTCACGACGCCGGGAAAGAGCGGCAACTCGTCCGCGATCAACTCCCGGTGCAGCTTCATCCATTCCGCGAGCAGGCGGTTGAAGTCTTCGTCAGTCAACTCGCGCCCGGCGCGGGCGATGGCGGCGCGGAAAAACGTCACGTCGTCCATGCCGAGCGAATCGTAATAATCCTGCTCGGTGAGCGTGATGCCCTCGGCTGCGAGCGCGGCCTGCGCGGCCTTGAGTTGCAGCGGCTCGTCGTCGATCACGATGCCGTTGAAGTCGAACAGAATGGCTTTGATCATGCGTGTATAAATTCAGACGCGGGATGGAACTTGCGCGCCCGCCCCGGAAACTTAAAATTCGCCGACTGAAATTTGAGAGACGACTATTGCCCGACCAAGATACGACGCTTCGCGTCAAACTCCAAAATCCGCCCCGCCGCTTTCGCGTCGCCCGCAAAGGCCGCCGTTCACGCCGCCGGAAGCTGCCCGTCGTCGTTCGCGGGCGCGCGCCGCGTCAGGTTCAACATCACCGTTTGTTGCTCGGCGAAGAGGTGCGGCAGGCGTTCGGTTTCGAGCACGTCGAGGCGGCGCAAGACCTCCGAGATGGCGAGTTCGTTCTTCAGGTTGATCTGAAAATCGAGGTCGGCGCGCAGGCGTTCCTTTTCGGCCTGACGCTTCTGCGACATCATTATGATCGGAGCCTGCACGCCCGCGACGATGCCGAGCAGGAGGCCGAGCAACTCGTAGGGGAAGGGATCGAATCCCGAATTGATCCACGTGTTCAGCAGAATCCAGCCGATCAGAAAGATTGACGAGTAGGTGATGAACCTCCAACTGCCGCCGAACGCGGCGAGCGAGTCGGCCACGTGATCAGCCCACGTCAGGCGCGCCGCGTCTTCCTCGTTGACGTTGCGCGAGACGCGCTGGCTCAACAGTTCGTCGGTGCGCCGCAGGCGTTCGGAGATCGCGCTGACCATCTCCAACGCTACGTCCGGGTTGTCGCGCACGAACCGCAGGAAGTCCTCGCGCGCCAGGACGGCGAGGCAGGCGCGCTCGACGACGGCGGCGTTGGCCGAACGCGGCTTGCCGTCGATGATCGCCATCTCGCCGAAGAAATCGCCCGCGCCGAGTTCGGCGAGCGTCAGATTTTCGCCTTCGCCGTCGTGGAGGTAGATGCGCACCTGCCCGCCTTCGATCAAGTACATGGCGTCGCCGGGGTCGCCCAGTTTGAACAGCAGCGTCCCGGCCGGCACATCGCGCACCGACATCAGTTCGCGCAACGTCTGCGCCGCCCGGTCGTCCAGCGACGCGAACAGCGGCACCGAGCGCAGAGACTCGATCGTCATCACCTGAGAAGCATCGGCCATGATTCAAACCTCCGGTTTGAAAGGGATGAGGGCGGAGGGATGAGGGATGAATGAAGAAAGCACTCGCTCACGTTGAGCGGTTTCCTGATTCATCCCTCATCCCTCATCCCTCATCCCTTCTACTCTTCCGTCTTTCATCTGAATGGTGCGGCCGGCGAATTGCGCGGCGAGGTCGCGGTCGTGGGTGACCATGAGGACGGTCAGCTGATCGGCGGCGACCATCTCTTTGAGGAGCGAGAGGAGTTCGCGGGCGCGGGTCGAATCGAGGTTGCCGGTCGGCTCGTCGGCGAGGAGCACGCGCGGGCGGTTGGCGAGCGCGCGGGCGATGGCGACGCGCTGCTGTTCGCCGCCCGATAATTCGGAAGGACGATGCGCGGCGCGCTCGCCGAGTCCGACGCGCTCCAACAATTCGCGTGCGCGCGCCACTCTTTCCCGCCCGGCGAGGCCGCCGAAGGCGAGCGCGAGTTCCACGTTTTCGGCGGCGGTCATCGTCGTGATGAGGTTGAAATTCTGAAAGATCATCCCGACCGAGTGCCGCCGGTAACGCGCCATCTCGCGCTTCGTGAACGGCGCGAGCGAGCGACCGTCAAAGACCACCTCGCCCTCGCTCGGCTGGTCTAGCCCACCGATCAAATTCAGCAGCGTTGACTTGCCTGAACCCGACGTGCCGAGCAACGCCACAAACTCGCCTTCCCCCACCGTGACCGACACGCGATCCAACGCCACGACCCTCGTCGCGCCCATCTGGTAATGCCTTGAAACTTCACGTGTCTCGATCAGAAACCGGCTCATGTGTCGATTAATTGTCCGTGGTCAGTTGTCAGTTGTCCGTGGGCAGTTGTCCGTGGGCAGTTGTTCAAGATCATCTTTAGCCACTCGTAGGGTCGCCACATGCAACTGACAACTGACAACTGACAACTCCCCAATCGAAAACCGTCGCGTGCAAATAACACGCGACGGCTTTCAAGTTCAAGTCTATGATCGGAAATTCTCAGTCAGACCTCTTTATATTCGGAGTCCACGTCTTCGTCGGCGAAGGCGACGCGGTAGTTGGGCGACTGTTTCTGCTTCGTGATCAGCAGATCGTCTTTGGTCTTCAACAGGTCGGCGCGGTTGTAGACGGAGAGTTCGAAGTTGTAGCCGTGCGTGATGGCGTCCTTCGGGCACGCCTCGACGCAGTAGCCGCAGAAGATGCAGCGGCCGTAATCGATGTTGTAGACCTCGGCGAAACGTTCGTCCACGCCGGTGCGTTCCTCGGGCGCGCGCGGGTCGTCGGCCGCGATGATGTAGATGCAATCGGACGGGCACGCCGCCGCGCACAGGAAACAGGCCACGCATTTCTCGCGCCCGAGTTCGTCCACGTGCAGCAGGTGTTGGCCGCGATAGCGCGGCTGCATCGTCACCGGCTCGTCCGGGTATTGCACCGTCCACTTCTCTTTCGGGATGTAAGAGAACGTCACGCTCATCCCCTTGATGATCGCCTTCGTATTTTCGATGACATCGCTGATGATGGACATAAAAGCCTCTCGGAGAAAACGGGAATCAGAAGACAGGAGTCAGAAAACAGGAGTCAGAATCAAATTCCTTCGGCGCGAGAATGATTTACATTCTGACTCCTGACTCCTGTCTTCTGTTTTCTGTTTTCTGCCTTAGATCAATTCCAGTTGACTGAAGAAGTAGCCGATCTCGATGCGGGCGTTCTCTTCGGAGTCGGAGCCGTGGACGGCGTTTTCGCCGATGGAGGTGGCGAAATCTTTGCGGAGCGTGCCCTCGTCCGCCTTCGCCGGGTCGGTTGCGCCCATCAGGTCGCGCCAGGCTTTGACCGCGCCCGCCTTCTCCAACGCCAGCACGATGCACGGCGCGCTCGACATGAACTCCGTCAACTCGCCGAAGAACGGCCGCTCCGAATGGACGGCGTAAAACCCTTCGGCCTCTTTGAGCGTCATGTGGATCAACTTCATGCCGCGCAGTTTGAAACCGCTATCCGTGATCCGCTGGATGATGCTGCCCGCACGCCCGTTGCGCACCGCATCGGGCTTGATGATTCCGAAAGTGAGATTTCCGATTTGTTCCGACATGTTCTCTAAAAGATACCTTTCTCAGTTTTCCATCAACTCGCTTGCGGCGGCTTGCCCCCGCGCGACTCGCGCACGATGTCAATCAACGCATCGAGACGCTTATCCGTGTGTGCTTGCTGCGATGCTAACTCGGCCATTTTCTCTGACAAGTTGGCCGTTGATGCTTTCCTCCATCCGCGTGAGCCTGTCTTCATCAGCGATCATATCACTTCTCTATATTAAGCCGTCGCGCCCGCGCCGAGCGCGTCGCGCATGGCCGTGCCGATGTCGGCGGGCGAGTGGACGACGCGGATGCCGGCGGCTTCGAGCGCGCTCATCTTCTCGGCGGCGGTGCCCTTGCCGCCCGCGATGATCGCGCCGGCGTGTCCCATGCGGCGTCCCGGCGGGGCGGTCTGCCCGGCGATGAAGGCGACGATGGGCTTCGTCACGTGCGCTTTGGCGTAGGCGGCGGCTTCCTCTTCGGCCGTGCCGCCGATCTCGCCGATCATCACGATGCCTTGCGTGTCGGGGTCGGCTTGAAAGAGCGCGAGCGCGTCCGTATGCGTGGTGCCGACGACGGGGTCGCCGCCGATGCCGATGGCGGTCGATTGGCCGAGGCCGAGCGCGGTCAACTGCCCAACGGCCTCATACGTCAGCGTCCCCGAACGCGAGACGACGCCGATATGTCCTTCCTTGTGAATGTGGCCGGGCATGATGCCGATCTTGCATTTGCCCGGCGAGATGATGCCGGGGCAGTTCGGCCCGATGAGGCGCGTGCCCTTGCCTTCCAGAAAACGCTTCACCCGTACCATGTCGATGGCGGGGATGCCCTCGGTGATGCAGACGACGAGCGGCATTCCGGCGTCGGCGGCTTCGAGGATGGCGTCGGCCGCGAAGGGCGGCGGCACGTAGATGATCGAGACGTTCGCGCCCGCCTCCGCGACGGCCTCCGCGACGGTGTTGAAGACGGGGATGCCCTCGTGCGTCGTTCCGCCCTTGCCGGGCGTCACGCCGCCGACGACCTGTGTGCCGTATTCCACCATCTGCTTCGTGTGGAAACTGCCCTCTTTGCCCGTGATGCCTTGCACGACGAGGCGCGTGTTTTTATCAACCAGAACGCTCAAAGATGTCTGCTCCTCAAAGGTGTTATTTAGTTAACTCGGAATGACCGCGCAGTATAACACGGCCTCCGCGCGTTTCGGAATTATCGCTCTTGCAATGTTTTTATCAAGAAAGTTGCTATCAAGCGTCCTTGTTAGCTGAAACCTTATTGAAAACGCCCCGGCGACGCTGTATGCTTTCGGCCAAAGGAATAAAGCGATGAGCGAAGACCTCACACAAAATCTACCCCAAGCCTCTTTTGAAGAACGCGTCCTCACGGGGCTGTCGGCGATTCAAGCGGAGCAGTCTGCCATGCGCGCGGAGATGTCAACTATCCGCAACGATGTCGCCGCGCTCGGTGATCGCCTCACAGTTCTCGAAGAGAAGGTTGACCGGCGGCTGCAAGAGACGCGTCCTCTCTGGGAGGGCGTGCAGGAGCAGATCAGGAAACTCGACACGAAGTTCGACATCGTCATCCGCGAACTCTACGAGATTCGTTACGACCACGTCATTCTCGGCAAACGCGTGGACGAGCTGGAAAAGACGATCTCGCGTTAAATTCCCAAAGCCCATTCTCACCGCAAACACCGGGGCGATTTTCCAGTCTTAACTCGATCACTCAAGCTCTACCACGTCGCCGTATTCCGGCGCGTCCACGCGCCAGCCGAATCGCTCCCTGATGTGCCCGGCCATCGCGGCGGCGGCCTCCGGTTCGCCGTGCGTGGTGAAGGAACGGCGCGGGGCTGAGGGCATCCCTTCGAGCCAGCGCAAGACCTCCGCGTAGTCGGCGTGGGCGGAGAAGCCGCCGATGCGTTCCAAGTGGCAGCGCACGGGGATCGTGTTTTTGAAGATGCGGACTTCGCGTGCGCCGTCCTGAATCTTCCGGCCGGTCGTGCCCGCCGCCTGATAGCCGACGAAGACGAGCGTCGATTTTTCGTCGGGCAGGATACGCTGCGCGTGATGGAGGACGCGCCCGGCCGTCATCATGCCCGAAGCCGAAATGATGATGCGCGTGCCGCGTTCCTCGTTCAGACGCTTCGACTCGTCGCGCGAAGAAGCCGTCACCATCGAGTGCGTGCGCAAAGGGTGTTGCGGGCGCGCCAGCACGCTCGCGTATTCTTCGTCCTGCTCCTCCGTGCGGCGGCTGTAGACCTGCGTCGCGGCGGCGGCCATCGGCGAATCGACGCGGACGGGCAGCACCGGAATGCGCTTCTCGTCTTCGAGTTCGCGGATGAGATAGATCAACTCCTGCGTGCGCCCGATGGCGAAGGCCGGGATGAGCACGACGCCGCCGCGCGCGTGCGTCTCGTTGATGATGCGCGCGAGCGCGACCTTCGGGTCTTCGGGGTCGTGCAGGCGGTCACCGTAAGTTGATTCGACGAGCATGTAGTCGCACGCGGGAGGCTTATCGGGGTCGCGTATGATGACCTGATCGTAATGGCCGAGGTCGCCTGAGAAGAGGACGCTGCGGCCTTTGCCGTCCGCGCCCGCGCCTTCGATTTCCACGAGCACGAGACTCGCGCCGAGGATGTGACCGGCGATCCGGAAGCCCGCGCGGATGCCCGGCGCGACCTCCGCCGACTCGCCCGTGTTCGGCAGGGGTTTCATGAGTTCGAGCGTCGCGCGCGCGTCCTCTTCGGTGTAGAGCGGGAGGGCGGGCGCGTGGCGCGTGAGTTTGTGACGATTGCGATAGGAAGCGTCCTCTTCCTGTATGCGCGCGGAATCGGGGAGCATGATCTTGAGCAGTTCCGCCGTGCCGCGCGAACAGTAGACCGCTCCTTTGAAGCCGAGCGCGATGAGACGCGGCAGGTAGCCGGTGTGGTCTATGTGGGCGTGGGTGATGAGCACGGCGTCGAGTTGCGCGGGGTCGAAGGGCGGGTCTTGCCAGTTGCGCTCGCGCAGTTCTTTGTAGCCCTGAAACAACCCGCAGTCGATCAGCACGCGCCCCTTTGCGCCTTCGATCAAATACTTCGAGCCGGTTACCGTGCCGACGCCGCCCCAGAAAGAAAGTGTCGCCATTTGTGCTCCGTACTGTTAAGTGGGAATCGGGTCGAGCGTGGTCGAACTATCGGTGCGCCGGGTAGTCGCTACAGACCCCGGCGCGCGGTCATTGTTTTTTTGAGACGACGAACGTCGCCACGTAATCGCGCGGCTTCGGCTGCCCGTCCGCCACGGGGCGCGGGGCGAGCGTCTCCAACTTGACGACGTAATTCGCGTAGGTGACCTCGCGCGGTTCGGTCATCGTGTTGAGTTCGACGGTGGCAACTTTGCCCCTTGCGCGACTCAGCCTCACGGCCACGCGCGCGTTGCCCGCCCAGACGCATTGCACCCCTTCCGGGCAGCGCGAATCCTCGCGCACGGCGACAAACCTGAGCTTCAATCCGCCCGCGCCGATTGTCACCTCCCGCCCGGCGCGCACCTCCACCGTCCGCCCCCCGGCGCGCCCATCCCCCGCCCCGCCTCCGGCGGCAGGCTGCGCCCCCGCGAGCATCAAGGCAACGAGGCACAGGATTAAATTTCCGAGTCTCACTTTCATCATCCGCACCTATCTCAACGCACGAACCTTCGCGCCCCTCGCCCGACACTCTCTCACTTGAATCGCCGCACGCGCGGCGTGCCGAATAAGACGAGCGCGGCGGGCACGAGCAACAACAGATTTCGGAGCGCGGTCTTGACTCCGAGTTGGCTGCCGATGATGCCGCCGAAGCAGCCGCATTCGAGCGGTTCGCCCTGCGCCACGTAAACGTAGTAGAGACCGTAGAGCGCGAAGCCGATGAGCATCGCCGCCGTCAACGCCGCGCCGAGTCGCGCCGTGCGCGGGATGCAGAGCAGGACGGCGGCGAGCAGTTCGGCCGCGATGACCGAAATCGCCAGGGGCGACGCCAGACTCTCCCGCACGAGGTTCGTCAGGTTAAAAGTGAACTCCTCCAACGTGTAGAGCTTCGCCCCCGCCGCGAACAACCACATCGCCGCCAACCCAAAGCGACTGATGAGGACGAGGATGTTGAGCCAACGATTCATAAAGACCGGGGAAAGGGTAAGGGGTAATGGGCAAAGGGGAAATCAAAAGCCGGGGCAGCGCGTCGTTCTTTTCGCCTTTACCCCTTACCCTTTTCCCTTTCCCCTTTACTTCCTCACGCTGCCTGTTGTTTCGCCAGCCCGACGACCTTTTCGGCGGCGTCCTGCATGCCTTTGGCGACGGTGAAGTTGAGGCCGGATTCGCGTATGACGCGCTGACCTTCCTCGACGTTGGTGCCTTCGAGCCGGACGACGACGGGCAGACTCAAGCCCAGATTCTTCGCCGCGCCCACCACGCCGCGCGCCACCATGTCGCAGCGCACGATGCCGCCGAAGATGTTGATGAGCACGGCCTCGACGTTCTCGTCGGCGAGCAGAATTTTGAACGCTGCTTCCACACGCTCCTGCGATGCGCCGCCGCCCACATCGAGGAAGTTGGCCGGTTCGCCGCCCGCCAGTTTGATGATGTCCATCGTCGCCATGGCGAGTCCCGCGCCGTTGACCATGCAGGCGATGTTGCCGTCGAGCTTGATGTAGTTGAGGTCGAACTTCGAGGCTTCGATCTCCAACGGCTCCTCCTCGTTGAGGTCGCGCAGGGAGGCGAAGTCCTTATGACGAAACATGGCGTTGTCGTCGAAGGTGACTTTGGCGTCGAGCGCGATGAGGCGTTTGTCTTTCGTCAGCAGGAACGGGTTGATCTCCAGGAGCGACGCGTCCATCTGCTCGTAGGCCGTGTAGAGCGTCTGCATGAAGTTCGCGGCCTGATTGACGAGGTCGGCGGGCAGGCCGAGACCGAAGGCCAGCTTGCGCGCCTGATAGGGGCGGAAGCCGATGGCCGGGTCGATCGTCTCTTTGAGAATCTTTTCGGGCGTGTGCGCGGCCACCTCTTCGATGTCCATGCCGCCCGCCGAAGAGGCCATGAAAACCGGACGCCCCGTGGCGCGATCCAGCACGATGCCGAGATAAAATTCCTTATCAATCGGCAAGCCCTCTTCGATGAGCACCACGCGCACCTCGCGCCCCTCCGGCCCCGTCTGGTGCGTGACGAGGTTCATGCCGAGAATTTGGCTCGCCACCTCGCGCGCCTCTTCCGGCGACCTGGCGAGTTTGACGCCGCCGCCCTTGCCGCGCCCGCCCGCGTGAATCTGCGCTTTGACGACCACCACGTCCGTCCCTAATTCCGTGGCCGCGTTGAAAGCCTCTTCGGGCGTGTGCGCCACGATGCCGCGCGGGACGGGCACGCCGAACTTCCGCAACAACTCTTTGCCTTGATACTCGTGAATCTTCATCCTCGATCCTCTCGCTCAGGTGGCGACGCTTTAGTCGCCGCAATTTTCTGTGTAGTGGAACGCTGTGGAGTGTAGCCGCACGCCGCGCGCCACTGCAAGCCACCGCTTCGCGCGTCCGCCTTTTCCGCACATTTGATATGATGTCGAACCGACCGCCGGAACAGGATCGAAGACGGACTTTCATTCGCGGCTTTCCCGAACTCCGCAGGAGATAAAACTATGGCAGACGTGACCGTCACATCTCGCGCGAACCTGCAAAACGAAGTGCGCTACGGCGACGGCGACGGCGCGCGGAGTTTCATCACGGACGAACCCGTGAGTATCGGCGGCGACGGCGCGGGCGCAGACCCTTACACGCTGCTGCTCGCCGCGCTCGGCAGTTGCATCTCCATGACGCTCACGCTCTACGCGCGGCGCAAGAATTGGCCGCTCGAACGCGTCGTCGTCAGCCTCAGCCAGCGGCGCATCCACGCCGCGGACTGCGCCGAGTGTGAAACCGAACCCGGCGGCTTCGTCCATCGCATCGAACGCCTTGTCCGCATCGAAGGCGCGCTCCTCAGCGAAGAACAGCACGCGCGCTTGCAGGACATCGCGCACAAGTGCCCCCTCCATAAAACACTGACCTCGGAGATCGTCATCGCAGACTTGCAGGAAGGGTGACGGCGAAGGCGTCGCCGTCGAGGCCGCCGCGCCGTTGATAGACGTTGCCCGCGCGCGGCGTGTTCGCGGCGCGGAACCGGGAACATTTAAACGTGTGCGGCGTCTAACGTGAGGAGCCTGACAAGTTCGCCGGATTGAGGAGATCACAGATGAACGCACGGAAGCTGTTCGGATTGTTTTTGATCGTGATGGGATTGGTGCGGATTTTCCAGTCTCTCAGCATCCACGCCCGGCCGGGAGGCGCGGGCAGTTCGCTCTACGTCTTCTTCACCGCCCTGCTGTTCACACTCGGAGCCGCGCTCGTCTGGTGGGACGGCAAATGGTGGAGCGACGATTCGCACACGCGCGACTGAGCGCGCGAGCGCACGCGTCAAGCGGCGCTTTCCGCGGCGCAAGCGAAAAGGCTCTCGACTCTAATCAGAGTCGAGAGCCTTTTCCTGATCGGGATGCCGAGATTCGAACTCGGGGCCTCACCCACCCCAAGGGTGCGCGCTACCAGGCTGCGCCACATCCCGTCGTGTTGTTTAAGTATCTCTGGAAAACTATTTTTGTCAAATCGCGCGGGGCTTAGTTGCGTCGAAAGCGGGGGAAACTATTTGCGGCGCGGGTCGCTTTTGGTCTCGGAAGCGTCGAGCAGAGAGATGAGTTCGCGCATGTGTTCGCGCAGGCGGCGCAGGGCGGCGCGGCGTTCGTCCGTGAGCGGCACGTTCGGCTCGGCGGGGGCGACTTCATCATCGCTCGCGTATGAAGGCGCGGCGAGCACGGGAGACGCGGACGGCGGCGGCGGCGGTTGGGATGCGGCGTGGACGAACGTCTCCGGCGGCATCTCTTCGGCCGCGACGCTCGCACCGCTCATCTCCGGCGTGACGACTTTGAGTTTACTCGCCCCGCGAATTTCGCTGACCAACTTCTTCTTCGCCCCGGCAATCGTGTACTGGTCTTCGTAGAGCAGTTCCTTGATACGCAAGGCCATCTCCACGTCGCGCTTGCGGTAGGTGCGCTGCCCGGCGCGATTCTTCTGCGGCGCGAGCATCGGAAATTCCGATTCCCAGTAGCGCAAAACGTGCGCCTGCACGCCGGTGATGTCACACACTTCGCCGATCTTGAAGAACAGCTTTTCGGGAATATAGACGGCGGCGCGGTTCATGATTTTACGGAGAAGCCATTTCGCCGGGCGTTACTGTTAGTCGCCGGCCGGTAACTCTAAGTTGAACGCGTGGTGGCGCATCGCCGGATGCGAGCGACACGAAGCTGCCGCCATGTTACTCACGCGGCGGGGGCGTGTCAATAAATTTTCAGGGAATTTAACACGAACCCTGTGTGCGGCTTGCGGGCGGCGGCTTCAAGGTTTTTCTGAATAGGGCGGCGCGACGTGGGTTAAGACTTCACCTTAACGAGCGGTTGAGGCGTCGGCCGGTCGCAAACGAATGAGACGGTTGACGGGGTCGAAACTGATCTCGAAAGGACGCAGGGCATCGCGCCCCAGGAGCACGGGCGCGCCGCTCGCCGCGCCCGAGAGTAAATCCGTCGGGACGCGACGCAGCACGAGAGTGCCGATCTGAATCGTGATCGGCTCGATGCGGCGTGCGCTGATGTTTCCGCGTCCGAGGTCGCGCACGACGCCCGCGCGCTCGCGTCCGCGGGTTGAGGCGATGCCGAAGGAGCGCGCGGCCGCGTCGCTGATGGCGAGTCCGAAGCCGGAGCCGGTGTCGAGCAGGGCGCGGCGTCCGGTGTCGAGCGAGACGAAGGGGCGTCGGCTGCTGCCGTCGAGGAGCCATTGGACGAGCGCGCCGCCGGGCGGCGGGGCGAGTCCGCGCAGGGGCGTCGCGCGCGGGTCGAATGCGCTGATGGTGTCGGCGGGCAGATTAATCGTGTAGCCGAGCGGCCAGTAAGATTCGGTCGGGTCGAGGACGCCGTCGAGGTCGGAGGGCAGGGCGTCGGTCACGATGGCGAGACCTTTGCCGGGCAGCAAATTTTCAGGCGTCCCGATGGCGAGGCTGCCGGGGGCGGCTTCCCTGCCCTGCGCGCCGCCCACGCCGCTCAACCCGCTGAGGGTCACGGAGCGCGCGCCCACGAGTGCCACTCTCGCTTCGGCGGCCACGCTCCGCGAGATGATCGTCGCGCCCGCTCCCGTATCGATGGCGAAATTGTAAGGGCCGGAGCGGTTGACCCATACTCTGACCAACAACCCGCGTCCTTCGACTTCGCGGAAACGCGCCGGGGCGGGCAACGACGGCACGGACGCGGCGCGCGTTCTTTGGCCGACGGAACTGGAAGTTGAGTGATGCGGGGCGTTTTTTTCCGCAGCGCGACGGTCGCGCGCGACGAACGAATGGGCAGCCCCTGTGACAGGAACTGCCCATAACGTTACTACCAGAGCGATCAGGAAAGCTGAAGTTGCGCGTCGCGCCATCTGCTTCGAGCCACAGTCCATCTCACATCATCCGGAGTCGAGACTAGCGACGACGATTGTTGCGGTTGCGGATTTTGTACGTGTACAGAGCCGAGCCTGCGCCGCCGCCGAGTGCGCCAATGGCCGCGCCCTTTTTGCCGCCGATGAGGCCGCCGACGAGCGCGCCGCCGCCCGCACCCATCGCCACCGTCAGTTTATCGCGGTGCTTCGACCAGAACGAACGCTTGCGCGGTTCGTAGTCGTAGTAAGCCTGACGCGAAGCACGCGTGTTGCGCGCAACGCGGGTGCGCCGCACCGGGGCGTCGCGATAGACGACGCGGTCGGTCGTGGTCGCCGCGTTGGAAAGGCGGTTGGCGCGAATGTTCTTGTTCTCATTCTCGCGCGCGGCCGCGAAGCCTTCCGTGAAGCCCGCGCGATAGCACTCTTCGTCGCTGTTCGTGTCGGCGACGTTGAGCGTCGCCGGCGTTTCGTTATTGTTCGCCGGCAGCGTCTCGTTATAACGCAGCGTCGCCGCCCGCGAATTCGCGTCGGTCGAGGTGGGCAGCAAGTTCGAGGTGGCCGCCGTGTTGAGTTCGTTCGTCTTCGGGCGCATCACGAGCGCGCCGACCGTGCCGCCCAGGAGCGCGGCGACTAATGCGACGGGTAAAATCTTATTTTGTAAGTTCATTGATTCAGCTTCTCCTTCAAGTTCGCCGGTTGGTTCAGGGTAACCTGCTCCGCTATTTGAGCAAGTCGCGTTCCGCAAATCGTCAGTCGGAGAGAGTTGAGACAGTTTAAACCAGCCGCGCCCTTTTTGGGGGACTTCCGGGAGGGCTTTTCATCGTCGCAACGAAAATACAATATTGAGGCCGGGTGGAACGCGTGCGGCCGCAGCCTTCATGCACGATATGGATTAAAGGCGACACGATATGATCAACGCTTTGCGACGCCGGACGTGCGGCCGGTTGGACGCGCGGCGCGGGCGCAAGCTATAATTCGGCTTCTCTTCCACGTCTAAAATTGTTGGAGGTTCGACGCCATCGTGTCCACCGCTCCGTCCGTCTATCGTCTCGCCGCGCGCCTGGAGGCGGTCGGGTTTTCCGATATCGTCAAGATTCGCAACCGCATCATGGAACTGCGCGCGGCGGGCGCGACCGTCTATCAATTCGAAGGCGGCGAGCCTTTTCTCGACACCCCCGCGCACGTCAAAGAGGCGATGACGCGCGCCCTCGCCGAAAATCGCACGCGCTACGCGCCCTCATCCGGTATTCAGGAACTGCGCGCGGCCGTCGCCGAGAAACTTCGGACGCGCAACCGCATCCCCGCCGAGGCGGACGACGTGATCGTCCAAAACGGCGGCATGCAGGGTCTCTTCGGCGCGTTCCAGTCGGTCGTCAATCCGGGCGAAGAGGTGCTGTTGTTCGCCCCCTACTGGACGCCCATCAAAGACTTGATCGCGGGCTGCGAGGCGACGCCCGTGATGGTTTCGACCGACGAAGCGCGCCGCGACGGTTTCGCCTCGACCCTTGCGCGCCACACGACGCAAAAGACGCGCGCCATCTATTTCAACACGCCGCAAAACCCGACGGGCGTCGTCTTCACGCGCGCCGAGGCCGAGGCCGTCGCCGCCTTCGCGCGCGAACGCGGCCTCATCGTCATCGCCGACGAGGCTTATGAAGATTTGGTTTACGAAGGCGAACACGTCTCCATCGCCTCGCTCGAAGGGATGTGGGAACGCACCCTCACCTGTTTCACGCTCTCGAAATCTTACTCGATGACGGGCTGGCGCATCGGCTACGTGGCGGCCGCCGAACCGTGGATGACGGGCTTACGCAAGACCACGCTCTACTCGACGAACGGCGTCTCCACGCCAACCCAGTGGGCGGCTCTCGCCGCCGTCAACTCCCCGCCCGATTTCTTCAACGCGACGCGCGCCGAATACCGCGAGCGGCGCGATCTGATGATCGGCGGCTTGAACGACATCGGACTCACTTGCGCGCCGCCCGCCGGGGCGTTCTATGCCTTCCCCGACGTGACGCGCGTTCACGCCGACAGCCGCGCGGCGGCCGAAATCCTGCTCGACCGCGCGCAGGTCGCCACCGTTCCGGGCGTCGTCTTCGGCGAACACGGCGAAGGCCATCTACGCTTCTCCTTCTCCATCTCGCTCGAAAATATCCGCGCCGGACTCGACTCGATGCGCCGGAATCTCTGAAGGGATGCGTGGATGAAGGACGTAGGAAAGTCGAAAACTCGCCTGTCCGGCGTGCCGCCTTCCTCAGTCAAGTCTCTTAACCACTCCGAGTTCGATTTCATCTCGCGCATCAAGCGACGCGCGGCCGGGGCGCGCGGGGCGCAGGCCGACGGACTCGTCCTCGGCATCGGCGACGACGCCGCCGTCTTCAACGGGCGCGGGCGGCGCGATTCCGTCATCACGGCCGACCTGCTCGTCGAAGACATAGACTTTCGCCGCACCTCGCTCCCGCACGACATCGGCTACAAAGCCCTCGCCGTCTCGCTCTCCGACATCGCCGCGATGGGCGCGCGCCCGCGCTGGACGCTCCTCTCGCTCGGGCTACCGCAAGCCGTTTACGATTCGCCGTTCGCCGCGGGCATCTCCGAGGGTTTCCTCTCGGCCGCACGCAGGTTCGGCGTGACGCTCATCGGCGGCGACGTGTCGCGCACGCCCGAACGCATCGTGATCGATTCGATCGTCCTCGGCGAAGTGCGGCGCGGCGGCGCGGTGCTGCGTTCCGGCGCGCGCGCGGGCGATCACATCTACGTCACCGGCACGCTCGGCGGCGCGGCGGCGGGTTTGAAGTTACTGGAGCACGCCCACGGCCTGCGCACGCGCGCCGCGCGGACGCGCGCTCTCTCCGGCTTCGCGGAACTCGCGCGGCGGCAGGCGCGCCCCCTCCCGCGCGTCGAATGCGGCGCGCTGCTCGGCGAGCGGCGGCTGGCCTCGGCGATGATCGACTTGAGCGACGGCCTCTCCTCAGACCTCGCGCACCTGTGCGAAAGCAGCGGCGTCGGCGCGCTCGTCGAAGCGGCGCGCATCCCCGTCGCCCCGCTGCTCAAGCGGGCGCAGGCCATCAACTCACACCAACTCGTGAGCGCGCTGGCAGACGACGCGCTCGACCTCGCCTTGCACGGCGGCGAAGATTTCGAGTTGTTGTTTACCGTGCGTCCGCGCGTCGCGGCGCGACTTCCCAGTAGTCTCGGCGGCGTGCGCCTCACGCGCATCGGCGAAGTGAGAGAGGCGCGCGAAGGAATCAGGATCACGCACGGCGCGCGCGCCGACGCGCTACGCCCTTCGGGCTTCGACCATTTCAAACCGACGCGTTGATGTGTTGCCGGATGGCTTGCCTTTGCACCACATGCAACCGCCCTGAGGAAGCAAAATTTGACTAGCCGCCTTTCCTTCCCTAGACTCTCGACGCAGGGACGACAATTTGCGGCCACGGGCACGGTCGTCCGTCCGGCCATCGTTCAGCAAAGGAAGTGAAGTTATGCCAAGCACCCTGCTCCGTCTTGCGGTTGCGCTTCTTGCCTTCGGCCTCGGCGTCAGCGCGACCACGTTCTGGATCGCCTTCCGCACGCCCGCGGTCGCCACGCTGAAAATTGCACCGGCGGCGCGGATCATTAAGATGCCCGCCGCGATGGAGGCCGATGCGCTGCCCCCGCCGCCCCCGCCGCCCGCGCCGCCGTCGCAGCTCATGGGCGGCCACTTTCTCGGCGGTCTCGACATCGAGAAGCTGACGCTCAGCAAACCCGCGCCCACCTACCCGACGGTGGCTGTCGCCGCTCAGGCGTCCGGCGCGGTGGAGGTGTGGGTGGCGGTCAACGAAAATGGCAGGGTCGTTTCGGCGCGCGCCCTCTCCGGTCATCCCTTGTTGCAGGAAGCGGCGGTTGACGCGGCTTACGAAGCGCGGTTCACGCCCGCGCGGCTCGACGGCCGGACGTTGAAAGTCTCCGGCGTCGTCACCTACAACTTCGTGCTTCCGTAAACGCGCGTTCGGGTTTCAGGCGGCGCGCGTCGCGGCGACGCCGGGCAGCGGCGATCATCGCCGGGCGTTCGCGCTCCATCAATCGAAGATGCTGAAGTTTCACAACACGCTGACAGGCCAACTCGAAGAATTCCGCCCGCACCGGGAGGGCGAGGTCGGGATGTACAACTGCGGCCCGACGGTCTGGGACTTCGCCCACATCGGCAACTTCCGCACGTCGATCTTCGTGGACATCCTGCGCCGCTACCTGATCTTCAAAGGCTACCGCGTCACGCACGTCACGAACATCACGGACGTGGACGACCGCATCATCCAGATGGCCGGGCAGAAAGGCGTCTCGCTCGACGAATACACCGCGCCCTATCTGGAAGCCTACTGGCAGGACTTCGACGCGCTCGGTTGCCAGCGACCCGAAATCGCCCCGCGCGCCACGCAGCACATCGCCGAGATGGAGCAGATCGTCCAAAGCCTCATGGAACGCGGCTGCGCCTACGAGTCCGAAGACTCTTACTACTTCCGCATCACCTCTTTTCCCGATTACGGCAAGCTCTCGAAGATCAACTTCGCGGGCAACATCGCGGGCGCGAGCGAGCGCGTGGACACGGACAAGTACGAGAAAGAGGACGCGCGCGATTTCGTTCTCTGGAAGGCGCAGAAGTCCGCGGACGAACCCGCGTGGGACACCGCGCTCGGTCGCGGTCGTCCCGGCTGGCACATCGAGTGCTCGGCGATGTCCATGAAGTATCTCGGCCACACGTTCGACATCCACTGCGGCGGCGTCGATCTCATTTTCCCCCATCACGAAAACGAGATCGCACAGAGCGAGGGCGCGACCGGCCAGCCCTTCGTCAACTACTGGCTGCACGGCGAACACTTGAAGATCAACGGCGAGTCGATGTCGAAATCGAAGGGCAACTATTACACCTACCGCGATCTCGCGCGGCAGGGCTTCAGCCCGTCGGCCATTCGCTACGCCCTCTTCAGCGTGCCCTACCGCAAGCAGATCAACTTCACGCTCGACGGCCTGCGCGGCCACGAGAAGACCGTCGGCAGCCTGCAGGACTTTCGCGCCCGCCTCGAAGAAGCGCGCACCGAACCCGGCAGCAATCCCGATATGCGTGCGGCCGCCGCCCGCGCCCTCGAAGAGTTCACCGGCGGACTCGACGACGATCTCAACACCTCGGTCGCGCTCGCCGCCGTCCACAATCTTTCGCGCGAGGTGAACACCGCGCTCGACCACCACGCCCTGCGCGCCGACGACCGCCGCGACCTCCTCGCGCTCATCGCCCGCTTCGATTCCGTGCTCAACATCTTCGGCCAAACGCACCGCGAGATGCTCGACGCCGAAATTCAAGCTCTCATCGACGAACGCCAGGATGCGCGCCACCGCCGCGACTTCGCGCGCGGCGACGAAATCCGCGACGAACTCGCCGCGCGCGGCATCATCCTCGAAGACACGCGCGACGGCGTCCGTTGGAAGCGGCGTTGAAAACTCGTCCGTCGTCAGTTATTAGTTGTCCGTTATTTGTCCGTCGTCAGTAGTCAGTTGTCAGTTGTTTGTGCTAAACAATCATCCGACTTCAAACGGAGTCTTAAACAACTGACCACGGACAACTGACAAAAACCGTTTTTCCCATGCACGAATCGCACCTTTCACATCTCCGCCCGCAAGACCTCCGCGCGAACATCTTCGCCGGGTAGCCGCGCTTCTTCTTCCTTCAACGCGCCCTCGCACTGCTTGAATCTCATTTCACATCTGAAATTTGAGATTTGAAATCCGCTTTCGTTCTTGCCTCTTAATTGTAAGGAGAAATTCCATGTCAACCATCGCCCCGCCGCAACGCCCGGAGATCAAAACCGCTCTGCCCGGCCCGAAGGGTCAGGAAATTATCGATGCCGACGCGCAGTACGTGACGCCGTCATACCCGCGCCCGTCTTTCAAACTCGTCGCCGAACACGCCTCCGGCGTCTGGGTCACGGACGTTGACGGCAACGTCTTTCTCGACTGTAACGCCGGAGTCGCCGTCTGTTCGACCGGCCACTGTCACCCGGAGATCGTCAAGACGATTCAGGATCAAGCCGCGCGGCTCATCCACATGTGCGGCACGGATTATTATTACCGCCACATGCCCGAACTCGCGCGCAAGCTCGACGAGATCGTGCCCGTACCCTCGCCGACGCGCACGCACTTCGCCAACAGCGGCACCGAGGCGGTCGAAACCGCGCTCAAACTCGCCATGCACGCCACCGGGCGGCAGAAGTTCATCGCCTTCTTCAACAGCTTCCACGGGCGCACGCTCGGCTCGCTGTCTCTCACCTCATCGCGCATCGCGCAGCGCATCGGCTTCAAACGCAGCGTCCTCGACGTGACGCACGTGCCCTACCCGAACGCCTTCCGCCACCCCTTCACCGGCGAGCAGACGGACGAGGCGACCGTGAGCCGCGTCTGTCTCGAATGGATCGAGGAACGCCTGTTCAAAACGACGACGCCGCCCGAAGAAGTGGCGGCCATCATCGTCGAAGTGGTGCAGGGCGAGGGCGGCTACGTGCCCGCGCCGCGCGAGTTTTTGCAGGGCTTGCGCCGCATCTGCGACGCGCACGGCATCATGCTCATCGTTGACGAGGTGCAGTCCGGCATGGGTCGCACGGGCAAAATGTTTGCGAGCGATCATCACGACCTGCGTCCCGACATCATGTGTCTCGCCAAGGGCATCGCGTCGGGGCTGCCGATGGGCGCGTGCGTGGCGCGCGCCGATTTGATGGACTGGAAGCCCGGCGCGCACGCCTCGACGTTCGGCGGCAACCCCGTCGCGCTCGCCGCCGCTTTGAAGACCATCGAACTCCTCGAAGGCGGACTCGTCTCGAACAGCGCGGAGGTCGGCGCGTATCTGCATGCGGGGCTGGAACGTTTGAAACAGAAGCACGACTGCATCGGCGACGTGCGCGGATTGGGGTTGATGATCGGCGTCGAGTTCGTTTCAGACCGCGCTTCGATGACGGCCGCGCCTGAGTTGCGCGACCGCGTCGAGGTGGCCTGCTTCGAGCGCGGCCTGATCATCCTCGGCGCGGGCACGAACACGATCCGCTGGTCGCCGCCGCTCACGCTCACGCATGAAAACGTGGATGTCGCGTTGGAGATTTTCGACGAGGCGATCGCGGCTTCGATCCGCTAGCCCGGTGCGCCGGAGATGGCGAGAGGCGTCCGTAACCGTTTGACACGACGGTTGCGGACGCCTCTTTTTTCACGCCGCGCAAACTTTTCCCGCCGGCGGCGCGTGCGGCGCATTTCGTTGACAACGGCAAGGCGTCTCACTTAAGGTTCTGCCCAGACGCGCCCCGTTAATTAACGGCTGATCGCGGTCTCCCCGCAGACAGGTCTAGGGTTTTCGTGAGGAGTTCGGTGAGTTATGAAAGTCTTCACAGTGTCGCTCCTGTTGCTGCTCGTGGTGGCCGCTTCGACTCCGGCGCAGACGCCGCCGCGCACGGCCAGGGATTACGTCAAACGCGCCGCCGCGCGCTACCTCAAAGGCGACCTCGACGGCGCGATTGCAGACTACAACAAGGCTCTCGATTCCGAACCGCGCGTGGCCGAAGTGTACGTCAAGCGCGGCGGGGCGCGACGCGCGAAGGGCGACCTCAACGGCGCGATTGACGATTTCAATCAGGCTTACGACATCGACCCGCTCTCCGTGCGCAACGACCGCGGCGTCGCCGAAGCCTATTCCAATCGCGGCTTCATCCGCACCAACAAGCTCGACATGCCCGGCGCGATCTACGATTTCAACAAAGCCCTCGAATGCTATCAGGGCAACCCCGACCTCTATTTCAAACGCGCCCGCGCCCGCCTCATCAACGCCGATCTCGCGGGCGCGATCGCCGATCTCACCGACGGCCTCGCCCTCAAACCCGGAACCAGTCTCGCCTCTCTCGCCTACGCCTCGCGCGGCTACGCCTACCTCCTGCAAGGCAACGAGGCCGAAGCCCGCAAAGATTTCGCCGAAAGCACGAAGGTCAACAAGGAAGGCAAAATCTTTCTCCACCTCCACCTGATGTCGCTCGACGAACAAATCAAAGAGATGAAACGTCTCCGCATCCGCGACCAGCAACGCGAAACTTAAAAGTCGTCAGTTGTCAGTGGTCAGTAGTCCGTTGTCAGTCGTCAGTGGTCAGTTGTTCAAGTTCGTCTTTAACAACTTGTGTGGCAACCACAAGCAACGGACAACGGACTACTGACCACTGACGCTTTTTTCGTTCAATACCTTTGCGGCGCGCCGTGGACGCAGCGCACGGTGTCGCGCGCGATGAGCAATTCCTCGTCCGTCGGGATGACGTAGGCGGCGAGGCGCGAAGAGTCCGCGCTGATGAGTCCGTGCAAGTCGGCTGGGGGCGCGGCGTTGCGTTCCGCGTCGAGTTCGAGGCCGAGCCATTGGAGGCCGTCGCAGATGCGCGTGCGAATCTCGGCCGAGTTTTCGCCGATGCCGCCGGTGAAGACGACGGCGTCCGCGCCGTTCAACGCGGCGAGATACGCGCCGATGTATTTCCGCGCGCGGTAGCAGAAGATTTCGATGGCGAGGCGCGCGCGCCGGTCGCCCGACTCGCGCTCCTCGGCCAACAGTTCGCGCATGTCGTTCGTCAGCCCGGAGATGCCGAGCAGCCCCGACTGTTTGTTCAGGAGCGTCTCCACCTCCTGCGCCGACAAACCCTCTTTGGCCGCCATGTAATCGATGATCGCCGGGTCGATGTCGCCCGAGCGCGTGCCCATCACGAGACCTTCGAGCGGCGTCATGCCCATCGAAGTGTCAACCGAATTGCCCGCGCGGATGGCGGCCACCGAGCACCCGTTGCCGAGGTGCAGCGTGATGATGTTCGTCCGGCCGCGTTCCAGCCCCAGCAGTTGCCGGTAGCGATAGGCGACGTAGCGGTGCGACGTGCCGTGGAAACCGTAGCGGCGCACGCGATAACGCCGGTAGAGTTGATAGGGCAGAGCGTAGAGGTAAGCGTGATCGGGGATGGTCTGGTGGAAAGCCGTGTCGAAGACGGCGGCCTGCGGCAACCCCGCGCCGAACACCTCGCGCGCCGCCGCGATGCCTTTGAGGTTCGCGGGATTGTGCAGCGGCGCGAGGTCGATGCAATCCTCGATGCCGCCGAGCACCTCGTCCGTAATCAACACGGAATGGGTGAATCGCTCGCCGCCGTGGACGACCCGGTGGCCGACGGCGTGAATGTCGGCCACGCTTTGCACCTCCGCGATGCCCGACCCGACCGACGTGACCCAACGGATGATCAACTCCACGGCCGCGCGCGTGTCCCTGAGCGGCGCGGTCGAACGCTGCGGCGCGCCGCCCTCCGCGTGCAGAGTGATGATCGCCTCGCCCCCGATGCGCTCCACCACGCCGCGCGCCAGACGCTTGTCCGTATTCGCCGCGATGCGCTCCATGTCGGTCGCGATCAGTTGAAACTTCACGGACGAACTGCCGCAGTTGAGCACGAGTACATTCATATTTTTGCGTGACAGGCGACGGGTGACAGGTGACAGGTTAAAAACCACGATGCTTTAACCTGTCACCTGTCACCCGTCACCCGTCACTTTCCTTCCTATCTCCGCCATGCGCGCGCGCAGGCGTTCTTCGTCAACGGTGGCGACGCGGCCGTCGCGGTAGACTTCCCTGCCCGCGACCATCGTGAGCGTCACGTCGCGCGCGGAGGAGGAGAAGATGAGAGCGCGCGCGGGGTCGTAGACGGGGATGTGGTGCGCGCCGTCGAGTTTGACGACGGCGAGGTCGGCCTCGCCGCCCGCCTTGAGCGTGCCAATCTGTTCTTCATAACCGAGGGCGAGCGCGCCGCCGTGGGTGGCGTCGGTCAGGGCGTCGTGCGCGGTGTAGAGTTCGGCGTTCGCAGGCGCGGGAGGCAGGCGCGCGAGCAGCGTGGCGAGGCGCGCCTCTTCGAGCAGGTCGCAGGTGTTGTTGCTGGCGACCGAGTCGCTGCCGAAGCCGCGTTTGAGTTCCGACATCAGCGCAAACGGCGCGTGGCCGTGGCCGAGTTTGAGATTCGACTTGGGGCAATGCGCAACGGAGGCGCGCGCCTCTTTGATCGTTTCGATGTCGGCCGCGTCAACCCGCACGCAATGCGCGAGCAGCGGGCGCGCCGCGAGCACGCCGCGCGCCGAGAGGTATTGAACCGGAGACAAACGCGGCGAACGCCATTCGATGCCGCGCGCGGCGTAGTTCTCGGCGAACGTGCCCCGCCCGCGCTTCAACAGTTCGTCTTCGTCCGCCGACTCCGCCGCGTGGATCATCAGCGGTAATTGTTCGGCGAGGACGTAATCCGTCACGCCCGCCAGCAGTTTCTCGCTCACGGTGAACGCCGTGTGCGGCGAGACGCCGACGCGCACCGCGCCGTTTTCCGATTCGCGCAGGCGCGCCACGTCGTCGCGCAACTTCGACAACAGTTCATCGGCCACGCGCGCGTCGGGGCTGATCACTTCCTGATAGACGATGCCGCGCAAGCCCACCTCGCGGAGCGCGGCTACGCTCGCATCGCCGTAGCTCGACGCATCGCCAACGCACGTCACGCCCGCGCGCGCCGCCTCGACCGCGCCCCACGTCGCCGACACGCGCAGGTCGTCGGCCGTCATGCGCGTCGTGCGCGCGACGGTCAGTTTGCGCAGCCACGCGAAAAAGTCGCCCTCCACATCTTCCAGGTAACCGCGCATGGCGGTGAGTTCCAGATGCGTGTGACAGTTGACCAGACCCGGAATGATCGCGGCCGCGCCGAAGTCTTCGCACGCGGCTTCGGGGTAACGCGCCGCAAGTTCCGCGCGCGTGCCGACGGCGACGAGGCGCGAACCTTCGACGGCGACCGCGCCGTCTTCGATGAAGGGCGCGGCGACGGGGACGACCCAGCGGGCGCAGTAGAGTTTCACGGGCTGAGAGTGATGCGGCATCGAGTCGGGTGAGTTCATGTCGAAAGACGCTGCGCGTCCGTCGCGGCGTCGGGTGCAACCGGGAGGGCGCGCCTCCTTCGTCTTCGTCTGAGTAGAAACCACAGGAGGCCGGAAAAGGCAATCACAAAGCCGCCCGCCGCCGCGACCGGGCGCAGGCCGAAGGCGTCCGCGCTCGCGCCCGCCGCGTACATCGAGGAGACCATCATCAGCGTCGTCAGAGTTTCATAGGAAGCGAAGACGCGGCCGGCATAGGCGTTGTCGGTGCGGCGCATCACGAGCGTCTGCTGCGCCGTCCACCAGATGGCGAAGTTCATCTCGCGCGCGATGAGCACGAGGCTCGCCGTCCAGAGGTTCGGCATCACGGTAAAGAGCGCGAGGCCGCAGCCGTCAAGCACGAGCGAGCGTCCCATGCGCGCGCCCAGGCTATCGCCCGCCGCGTTGTTGAAGCGACGCGCGACGGGCGCGCCGAGCACGCCGCCCGCTCCCATCGCCACGAACAACACGGAGATGCCGAAGTCGCGCGGGCGCGCCGCCCAGGCGGACGCCGTCAACTCGCCAAGCCGCGCGCCGAAGACGCTGTAGAGCGCGCGCGCCACGCCGTTGCCCAAGCCCCAACCGGCGGCGACGAGAAAGACGGCTGAGAGCACGCCGTCGCGCCTCACGTAGCGCAAGCCCTCCCGAAACTCGTAGAAGGCGCGTCGTAAACCGGCGGCGAGGCGTTTGTGCATCGCGGCGCGTGCGGTCGCGTCGGCGACATGTGCGGCGGTCGGCGCGATCGCAACAACAGACGCTTGAGCGGTCGCGGAGTCAGTCGCTTGAGCGGTCGCGGAGTCGGACGCTTGAGTGGTCGCGGAGTCAGACGTTTGAGCGGCAGCGAAGTCGGATGCTTGAGCGGCAGCCAGGTTAGACGTTTGAATAGCGGCGGCGAGGTCGGACGTTTGAGCGGCGACGGGTTGAGGGTCAGGCTGCTGTTGCTCGCGGCGCGCGCGGGCGGGCAGGCGGATGCGGCTGATCAACAGGGCGGAGACGAGGAAGGTAAAAGCGTTGAGGACGAAGACGAGGTCGCGGCTGATGAAGGTGGCGACGAGGCCGCCGAGCGCGGAGCCGACGGCGATGGTGGCGGCGGTGGTCGAAGCTGAAAGCGAGTTCGCGCCGAGCAGTTCCTCCGCCCCGGTGACGATGACGGGGATCGTGGCGCGCTTGGCCGCGTTGAAAAAAGCCGAGACGGCGAACAGCGACGCGCCGACCGTATAGATCGCCGGGAGCGACGAAAACTGTTGCGCCAAGAGGAACCCGGCGGCGAGCACGGCGCGCGCCACGTCAGCCGCGATCATGACGCGACGGCGATCCGTGCGATCCACGACGACTCCGGCGATGGGGCCGAAGAGAAACAGCGGCAGGTGGCGCGCGATGGCATAGACGGCGATGGCGCGTCCCTCGTGCGCCGTGCCCGCGAGTTCGAGCACGAGCGCGAGCACGGCGATGTTGTTCAACCAATCGCCGATCTCCGAGACGACCTGCCCCGACCACAGGTGTCGAAAGTTGGCGTTACCGCCGAGCAGTTGCCGGTAGGTCACTTCTGCTGCTGCGGCCGCCCGCCGCCCCCGGCCTCTTTCAGTTCGCGGTAGCGCGCGAGGATCGAGGAGACGTAGGCGCGCGTCGAAGCGATGTCGATGCGCTCGACGAACTGCGCCGAGGTGAGCGGCGTCGCATTGGGCGCGACGCGGTTCCACTCGGCGGCGCGGCTCGGCCCGGCGTTGTAGGCGGCCACCATGCGCGCCTCCGCATCGGGCAAGTCGCGGTAGGTTTTCGAGATTTTTTCCAGGTACCAGCAGCCGACCTGGATGTTGCGTTCCGGTTCGGCGAGCAGGCTCCTGGGGTCGCGCGACATCTGCTGCGCAAACTCGCGCATGCCCGTCTCCGCCGCCCACTCGCGCCCCACCGTCGGCGTCACCTGCATCAACCCGATCTCGGCGTCCTCGCCGATCTTCCACGGGCGGAAATAGGTCTCCTCGTAGATGATGCTCCACACGAGGTCGGGGTCGAGACGATAGACGCTCGCCTGCCGCGCGATGAGCGCGTCGAAGCGATGAATCCAATATTGATTAAAAAAATAGAGGCCGACGGCGGCGAGGAGCGAGAAGATGACGGCGACGACGACGAGACGCTTGAGGACTGGCATTCAACTGAACTTCCCTTAAACTATCGCGCGCATCCGCTGCTAGTTGCGACGCCTGAGCCGTGTCCAGAGTTGGGCTTGAGTGATGGAGCGGTCGAGACCTTCGTAGCGTGATTGCAGGGCGCGGCGGTCGAGCACGTGGCCTTGCAGCCAGACATCGGCGGCGAGCGTCGCGCCGACACAGAGCGCGCCGCCGCGCAGGGAGCGTTGGTTGATGAGCACTTCGAGTTTGAAGTGGCCGAGGTCGAGATAAGCCCAGTAGAGTTCGCCGCCGGAGAGCGGGTTGCGCAGCGGCTTGAAGGAGAGCACGCGCCCGCACAGGCTCCAATCGTTTTCGTGCGCGGCGCGCGCGGGCGCAAATTCTTCCAGCGCTTGCCAGCGCGGCGGCTCCTCGCGCGCACAGACGCGCGCCCGGTAAGCCAGCCCGCACAGCCCGACGTGCAACTCCTGCCCGTTGAAACCCTCGAAGCCGACCTCCGTCAAGTTCTGCAACTCGAAGAGAACTTCCGTCTCCGTCCCGTCGCAGTAGCCGTGGACGATGGCCTCGCCCTCTTCGTCGTACTCGGTCAAAGCCCAGGGGCTGATGCGCTGCGTGTAGCGGGCGCGAAAACCGGGGCGACAATCGGCGTAGAAAATGTCGCCCGTGCCCGATTCGTAGAGCACCGTCCACACTTCCAGGCCCTCGCCCAGTTTCCAGCAGCGGCCGTGCAAGACCGCGCCGCGCCGGAGCAACTGCGACGGCTCGCCCTGATCGCCCGCGCGCTCGGCGAGATGATTGAAATCCCGCTCGCTCGGCACATCCAGCCCGATAGCTTCAAACGTCTCTTCCATGATTAGTACAGAGGTCAGGGGTGAGAGGTTGAGAGGTTGGTGAAGACAGTTTTTGTTTTAACTGATCTCCGACCTCCGGCCTCTAACCTCCGGCAATCCGCTTTCGCTGCTGAAGGGGTTTCACTTTCGGGTCGTCCGCGCGCGGCGCGCGACTTTTGAAGCCGCGAATGTTGCGCTCGGGGCCGTGCTCGGGCTGCGCGCCCGTGCGCGTCATCTCGGCGAACAGTTCCACGTCGTAATCCGCCTCGCGCGACATCTCCTCGCGGATGGCGTGCAGTTCTTCCAGGAATCTCGGCTTGCGATACATAAGAATAACAACGACGGGTGACGGGCGACCGCTAACAAGTTAAAGAAAAATTTTCATCTTGTCACCTGTCACCCGTCACTTGTCGCCCTTTTCGGTCAACTCCGAAACCAGAAACTCCGGCGTCACGATCATCGGGACGAAGAACCCGGCGGCCGTGTTGAAGAGACGGATGCGCGCCTGTCTCCGCACGTTCGCCAGATGTCCGAAGTTCCATGTAACTAGATAATCTATTTTATGCATGGAGGCAACCGCGACGTGCAGGGCGTCGGCGATGTACTTGCGATGAAAGATGCCGCGCGAGATGTAACCTTCGGCGAGGATGGTGGCCTCGTCCGTCATCTCAAGCTGTTCGAGCGGCGCGACGAGTTTCAGGTAGCCCGTGCGGTGCGGTTCGGGCAGGCGTTCGAGTTCGCGCGTGACGAGCGGCGAGATGGTGGCGCGGTACTCGGACATCTCGTGCTCCCACCAGCGGATCGTCAGGTCGCGCCGGAACGGCTCGCCGTTGTCGAGATACGCGCCGACGACCGAGGTCTCCAGATAGAGGCTCTGCTTCACGGGGTTGCCCCCGAAGCCGGTGTGATGTTGGCGTCGCGCGTGGCGGGCGCGGCGGCGGGCGGCACGGCGGCGGCCGGCGGGTCGAGCCGGACGACGCCGCGCTGGAAATCGAACGTGACGCGGAAGCGTCGCAGGACGTTGCCGCCGATGATGCCGGTCTGCTCGAAGCCGGAGGTCTCGTTGATGGCCGACATGTCGAGCACGGCCGCGGAGAGATTCGCGTGCGTGTAATCGCCGAACGAGACGCGCGGCAAGAGCAGCGTCCGCACGTCTTCCGAGACGCCCGCCGCGCCGTAAACTTTGAGCCGCGCCTTCTGCTCGAAGCGCGCCATGTCCGCGGTCTGAGCGAGTTCCTGCGACACGACGGAGATGCTCGCGCCGGTATCGACGATAAAGTTGAGCGGCTTCTCGATGCCCTCTAGCACGACCGAACTGCTCCAGAACCCGCTCGAAGTGGAACGAATCGGAATCTCATAACTGCGGCTCGCGCCGACCGCGCCGACCGCCTGGCTGTGCGCCGTCGGGGGCGGTGCGGCGGCGGCGGAGGGCGGGGCGATGAGCGTCGCCACAGAGGGCGGCGCGTCCGCGGCCGACGCAACGTGATTCGAACTGAGCGGGACGGCCGTGTCGGCGAACGCGCGCGCTTGCACGGGTCGCTCCGACTGGCGCACGAGCGTCATCTGCTGCGTGCTGTAGTCAACCGAAGCGAGATATTTGGCGAGCACCGAGAGGCCGATGTAGCCGTCCACGGGTTCCTGCTGGTGGTGGAAGTGGCGGATATAAACCGGCACGTTCTCGATACGCACCTCGTCCATTTGCAGCGACGTGAGGAAGCCGTAGACGATGTCGAAGCGGCCGCCGCCGCCGACGGCGCGCGCCATGCCGCCCTGCGCGATGGGCTTGATGTTCAACGACTCCGCCGTCCGCATCGAGATCACGCACATGCCCGATCCCGTGTCCACGACGAAGCGCAGCGGCGTCTTCGAGCCGTTGAGGCGCACGTTGATGATCGGGCGGCTGTTGACGAGTTCAAACGGGATGGTCGCGCGCGCGGAGCCGCCGGTCACGTAGAGTTGGCGTTGCGCGCCGAGGTAGCGGAGGAAGCTGATCAGGCCGCGGATGCGCGCGCGGCGATCCGCGTCGGTCAGCGGAGCGATACGCAGAAACTCCTCGTAGGCGTCGGCCGCCTCGCGGTAGCGTTCGGAGCGCGCGGCGGCCTGCGCGAAGAAGAAGACGTAATCGGGTTCGTTGGGGTCGAGATAGACGGCGCGGCGCAAACCCGCCAGGGCGACGGAGGCGCGGTTCTCGTAGTAGTTGATCATCGAAAGCCCCGCAATCGCCAACGCCTCATCCTCTTTGAAGGTGAGCGCGGTGCGAAACTCTTCGATGGAGAGACGGAAATCGCCGGAGGCCAGGAGAGTCGAGCCTAAGAGCGCGTGGGCGCGCGCCGAGGTGGGGTCGAGGGCGAGCACCCGCGCCGCGTGATCGTAGGCGTCGCGCAGGCGGCGTTGCTTCAACAGGGCGAAACTCAAACCCAGACGCGACGCCACGTCCTTCGGGTTGCGCTCGACGAGCGTGCGATAAATCTTTTCGGCGACTTCAAACTCGCCCTGTCGCAGGGCGCGCGTCGCCTTCTCCCGATCCTTATCGCCCTTCCCGAACAGCGCGGCCGCCCGCGCGTTTCCGCCGCCCAACGCCACACACACGATTAAGGCAGCCAAACTGCCCCACAACACACGGCTCAGTTTTTCCATCTGTCGGCCACCCCCTTCGAGAAAGGGATGAGAGATGAGGGATGAGGGATGAATAAACACTAGAGCCGGTTTGGGCGGCTGAAAGGTTTTCTCATTCATCCCTCGTCCTTCATTGCCTCATCCTTCATTTGAGTATTTCCCCGGTCTTCAGAGACCACAGTATCAGGTCGAGTTCGTCGAAATCTATGGCGAGGCGCGCGGCAAAACTGCGTAATGACTCTTCGATGACGAGGTAGCGCGCGCGGGTTGTCGGCGGCGTCGGAGATTCGAGCACGCCGAGTTCGGCGAGGCTGCGCAGGATATGCTTGTCGAGAATGGCGTAGCCGCGAAAACCGACGTTGCGCAGGTAGTGGCTCGCCTCTTTATATCCGAGACCTTTGATGCGTCGCTCGCGTGCGAGCCAATCGCGGCGCGCCAGCGGGTCGGCGAAACTCTCCAAACGCTCCCGCAGGCGCATCCCGCACTCCGCGCGCAAATAGTCGCGCGTGACGACGATGTAGCCGGAGCGCGAGTTCGGGTAACGATGCACGCCGCCGAGCGCGCGCGCCAACTCTTCGTGCGCGCCTTCGGCGAGCAGCCCGCGCACCGCCTCGACGGAACGCAAGCCCATGCGCGCCGACGCGCCCGCCGTGAAGATGCAGAAGACCAACTCTTCCCACAAACGTTCATCCGAGGCTTGCCGTCGCACGTCTTGAAACTCCGAGAGGCGGCGGCGAATGTCCTCGGCGCGCGCCGCGTGCGTCTCGCGTATCCGTTCGATGGTGACGGGCTGTTGGTCTCGACGCACTTTGGCTGATGCACGATGGCTGCCGAACTGTGGTTGATGCACTAAGACTGATGCACTATGGCTGACGCACTGTGGCTCTGGTGATGATTGCCGGATTGTCGATTGCGTGGGCGCGCACGGACAAACGGAATTTTAGGAGCGCGTTCGCGGCCTTGTCAACGGCTTTGCCTCTGGAATATGCGCGGGCTTCGACTTTTATCCGTAAGTAGCGCACATACATCCCCCGCGTGGCTTAAGACATCTTAGATTTCGCGCGCGCCCCGCCGCGGCTCCCCTCCGAATCAGCGGCGCGCATCCGATAGGCGGCTCTCCCCGTGCTATGATGCAATTGCCCCCAAACAATTAGCAGAGGACAAGAATGTTGAGATCAAAAGTCAGACAATTGTTTTTGGCGTCGGGGTTGTTGCTTTCGTTGTCCATGGGCGCGACGGCGCAAGAGGACTACACGCCCGCGCCGCTGCCGTCGGCGACGCCATACGTCGTCTCTACCTGGCCGGGCACGCCGCCCGCCGGCGCAGTGCCCGACATCCCCAGCGATCTCGTCGCGCTGCCGCAGCCGACGCCCGCTTTCTACACGCAGGGCGTGCTCGTCGAAACGCTCGACGGGAAAGTCGTGCGGGAGCAGGCGGCAAATCAACAATACAATCCGGCTTCGGTCGTCAAACTCGCCACGGCCTTCCACGCCCTGCAAACCTTCGGGCCTAACTACCGCTTCTCCACCGTCGTCTGGACGAACGGGACTTTTGATCAAACGACGGGCACGCTCACGGGCGACCTCATCATCTCCGGGCGCGACCCTTCATTCCACTACGAACACGCTGTCGCCGTCGCGCGCGAACTGAACCGTCTCGGCATCCGCACCGTGACGGGCGACCTCATCGTGCCGCCGAAGTTCACGATGAACTTCGGGTGGTCGGCGATGCGTTCGGGCGAAATTTTCTACGACACGCTCGACGCCACGCGCCGCCCGGCCGCCGCCACGCGCGCCTGGCTCGACGAGCGGGTCGCGCTCGGCGACGCCACCACGCAGGCGATTCCGAGCGTCGCCGTGATGGGCGCGGTCTACGTCGCGTCGGTTCCGGCGAAGGCGCGCGTGCTGCTCACGCACCGTTCGAGCAAGTTGGTTGACGTGCTCAAAGTGCTGCTCTGCTACTCGAACAACTTCATGGCCGAACGCCTCGGCGACAATCTCGGCGGGGCGGCGGGCGTGCAGCATTTTCTCATCAGCAAAGTGGGACTCGCGCCCTCGGAGGTGCGCCTCTCTTCGACGAGCGGCCTCGGCATCAACCGCCTCTCGCCGCGTTCGATGATGAAGATTTATCGCGCGCTCCTGAAAGAACTGGCGAAGCACAATTTGTCGCCCTCGGACATCATGCCGGTCGCCGGGATCGACCCCGGCACCTTGCAGAAGCGATACACGTTCGGCTACGCGCGCGGTAGCGTGATCGGCAAGACCGGCACGCTCGGCCGCACCGACGGCGGCGCGAGCGCGCTGGCCGGTCAGATGCGAACGCAGTCGGGCGAGACGCTGCTGTTCGTCATCTTCAACCAGCGCGGCAACGTCTCGCGTTTCCGCGAAGCGCAAGACCGTCTCGTCTCCGAACTGCAATTCGCGCGCGGCGGCCCCGCGCCCTTCGCCTACTCGCCCCACACGCTCGCCATGCGGCTCTCCGACACCGAAGTCGAACAAGCCGAGGCGTCGGAGTTTGAATTGCCGTTGAAATAAACGATGAAAGCGGAACGCGCCGCGATGAAGTAAAAGCTTTTGTCTTTACTTCATCGTCGCGCGTTTCGCTTTCATCGTCTCAAAAAATACGCGCCCCGGCGGCCTGAGAGTCGCCGGGGCGCTTTTTCGTCCAGCCCGCGCGCGGCGTGCGGCACCGCGCGCGGGCGGACGATCCTTGTGTTTCTCCCGCTTGATTGAACGCCGCGAAATTCGGAGTCGCACGCACGCCGCACTTGCTCCTCCGCGGCAGTCAGGTTGGTTATCCCCCTTGATCGTTCGCCCGCCGGCGCGCCCACCGAAACGTCGTCTTACCCCGTGTGGGTAAAGCAGCGCGACGGCGGCGGCCGCTTCGAGCGACACGCGACCACTACAGCAATTGCCAGGCCGCCCCGCCCGCCCCGCGCCGCCGCTCACCTCAACCACTGAGTAAATAGCCGTTTGCGGCCGGGCGCGCCCCACGGCCGACGGGCGCGTCGCGCCTCCGCCGGACGCCCTCGTGTTTCCGTTGGTGACAAACTATGTAACGAAGGTTCGTCTTTCTACGCGCGGCGCGCGAGGGGCTGGAGAGTTGTGTAGGCCGCTTCCGGTTCTGTCACTTATGGTGACGCGGCGCGGCGCGGCGGCGGGCGGCAAGCGCGGCAAAAGGCGGGAAAAGCCGCCCCTGCGGGCGTGGCATCGCCTTTGCCATAAAGCGTGAGACGGGTGTCCGTCGCAGTTCGCGGATGACTTATGTGAGAGACGGCTTTCTTGTGGAGGCGATGATGAACGAGTTGACGAAGGAACAGGGGCGGGAGACGGCGCGCAGGCGCGGCGAGCGCGGCTTCACGCTCATCCAGATGGTGATCGTGCTGGCCGTCATCGCCGTCATTACGACGTTCGCGCTGATGGGCGTCTCCTCGGCGCGCGCCGGGCAGCGGCGCATCGCCTCGGCGCGGCTGTTGAGCGGTTATCTGGAGAAGGCGCGCGTTGATTCGGTGCGCCGCCGCGCCGACGGCAGCACCGCGAACCCCCTCGCCTCCGTCACCATCCTTGACGCCACGACCTACCAGGTGCTCCTCGATTTCGACGGCACCGGCGTCCCCGTCTCGCGCACCTTCTCACTCGACATTGGCGTCGTTTTCGAGGCTGACGAAATCGGGCAGGTCATCCGGTTCGATTGGCGCGGGCGCACCGACGGCGATCGTCTGCTGCGAATCATTAATGGCGACCATCCGAACGATCCGACATACCTGACGCGAGTGGCAATCTCCGGCTTCGGCGACGTGACCCTGAATGATGACGTTTACACGCCGATCATCAACGCCAACATCTCAAGCTTTGCCTCGCCCACGGCCACCCCTCCGGCCACGCCCGGCGCAACGCCTTCCGGTTCGGCCTCGCCCTCTTCGAGTCCGTCGCCATCGGCATCGCCCACGCCCTCCGTATCGCCCACAGCCTCGGCATCGCCCACGCCGTCCGTCGTGCCCACGCCGTCCGTCGTGCCCACGCCGTCGCCGTCCGTCGTGCCGACGCCCGCGCCCGCGGCATGTTCGCTCCAGGCTACGCCGGGCGCGGTGACTATCAGGAAAAACGGGATCACCACGGGGACGGTGACGGTTAAAGCCCCCGGCGCTTCGTCGGCCACATCGATCACGACGCAATCTTCCAGTTCGACCAACGTCGCGGTTACGCCCGCCAGCGGGTCTGTGCCGCAAAACGGCTCCGCCGTCTTCTCAATCAAGTCGCTGAGAAACAATGCCGGATTCGTCTATCAAGTGAAGTTCATTTCAACCACCTGCGGCACCGCTTCCGTGTCGGTCACGGTCACGAACTAACTCAGGAGATGAGCAAGATGAAAGGTCATGCAACAAACGCCGGCGGCTTCACGCTGATCGAAACGACCATCGCGATGGTCGTCATGATGGTGGTTGGACTCGGCGCTACTTCACTGTTCCTGTACTCGATCCGCAACAACTCCGGCGGCGCAAATCGTTCGCAGGCATTGGCGATCGCCCAACAACGGATCGAACTGCTGCGCGAGTTGCCCTACAACGACCCCGAACTCGCGGTCGGTCAAACCACTTCCACCGTCGTCCTCCAGAACGTCACGCCGACCGGCAGCAGCAGCAGCGCTCCGGCCAGCGCGGGCTTGCAGGCATACGGCGCAACCGCGAGCGGCAACCCCTTAACAGCCTCGTCCAAATCAGGCAAGGGCGGGGGCGGGGGCGGGGGGGCGACGCCGACGCCGACTCCCGGCACTACTCCGACGCCCGGCGGGGGCACGGGCGGCGGCGCGGGCGGCGGCGGCGACACGTATAAAGTCGTGCTCGACATTCAGGGATTGCCCGCCGGTTCTACCGCTCCGACACAGAAACGGATCACGATTACCGTGACCCCCGAAAACGGACACGGGCAGACTTCCTGGATCAATCAGAATCCGGTGGTCATCGTCCTGCTCCGCAGCAGCGCCACGACCGGCCCCTACAGGCTGTAACTCGCGACGACGAACAGACCGGGCGATCCGGGGAGACGATTACTCATGCGACAGACGACACAAACCAAGAACGGGGAAGCGGGTTTTTCGATCATGGAGTTGCTGGTGGCGATGTGCGTGATGATGGTCATCACGGGCGCGGCCACGTCGCTCCTCGTCGGCGCGTTCAACGTGCGCTCCCGCGAAGACCAGCGCACCGAAGCCATCGCCGACGCGCGCCGCGCGCTCAACATCATGACGCGCGAACTGAGCAATAGCGGCTATCTCTTGCCGCCCGGACTCACCTACAACTCCAGCGCCGGCTCCGGCGCGGTTCCGCTCAACGGCCTCATCCCCGGCGATTGCGACGCGACCTCGATCTCCTTCGTCACCAATCTCAACGGAAACGGGCAGGTGAATGATGCAGACGAGGCGACCAAATATCAATTTCTCCAGACCGGCGGCAGTAGTTTTCTGGTGCGCAACGATCTGAACCCGCCGAACGATACGTTGGTGCTCGCCAACCGCATCGACGGGTTGCAGTTAGTCTATTTAGATGCGGACGGCAACGATGTCACAACCAACGTCGCGAACGCGACGAGCGTCCGCATCAATCTCTGGGTGTCGCTCAATCCGGTCGGGCAAGTCGGCTCGGCGAGTTATCAGCCCGCTTCGCAGGTGCGTCTCTCGTCCGATGTCAATCTGCGGAATGCGACGCTGGGGACGTTTTAACCGGCGGGAGTTTTAGCGAAACGTGTTGACGCCAAAAGAGCGAGGGTGAACAGGATGAAGAAACAGATGAAGCGAAGTGCGAACGAGACATGCGGCCGCCACAGCGAACGCGGCGCGGCTCTGATCATGATGATGCTGATCGCGATGTTGCTGTTGGCGGCGGGCGGCGCGTTGATTATGTCCACAGCCTTGTCCACCACCACCGTCTACGAAGCCACGCCTGAGATGCAGGCTTACTATGCCGCCGAAGCCGGACTCGAAAACGTGTTGACGGTCTTGCGCGGCAACGTCGCCCCGCTCGACGCGGGCGGGGGCGCGGCCGCCCCTTCGGCCTTCTCTGCCTTCGCGGCGGCCGCTGCCCCGGCGGACGGCACGACGACGATTCCCGACTCGCAAAAGATCAACCTTCGTCGTGCCCTCGATCATCAGACGGCCGACAGTTCGGATGACCCCAACAACGCGCCTCAACTCCGGCTCTCGCGCTGGCTGAACTACAACTACACGCCGCCCAGCGGCAGCTACCCGGATCGCGTCGCGCTCGTTAACAACTACACCCCGCTCACGGGCACGGCCTTCCGCGTCGCCCTCAGCGATCCCGACAACAGCACGTTCGTCAGCATGACGACGACCGGCCTCTTCAAGGCTGTCCCCGGAGCCGCCGTCAGCGGCGACGGTCTTTCCGTCACCGTCAACAATATACTGGGGCCGCTCGTCGGCACGAGCACGGTTACCTACCTGCCCCGCACCACCGCCGCATCCTTCAACACCAATCCTGCGGTGGCGACCGACCTCGGCAGTTTTCGCGTCACCTCGACGGGACTGGGCGCGGTCATCTTTCCGGGCGTGCCCTTCAAGCTGACCGTCAATCAGACCGCCCCGTGGCAGGCGAGCACGACGCTCAACGCCAACATTAGTTTTCTCAGTGTCGCGGGAGTAAATATTGCGCGCGTGGGTTTTCAGAAAGACTCGCTCCGCTTGGACGGCACGGCGCTCCGCCTCACGAATCTCGTCGGCAGGCTGTTGGATGTGCTCGTCCCGCCCGCCGGCGGAGCGACTACCGCTCCCCTCCAGGTCAGCGTCACCGCGCCCGAACCCAAGCGCGTGCGTATCACGTCAACCGGCCTCGGGCCGAAGGGCGCGCAGAAGATTCTGGAGATGATCCTCACGCGCTCCAACCTCGACTTCGAATCGCCCGCCACGCTCACGATGCGCGGCGCGAGCGATTGCAGCGCGCCCACTTTCGACACCGGCAGCAGCGGCGCGAAAGACTACAAAGGCGCGGACGTGAACGGCAACGACCCGCCGCGCCCGGCCATCGCCGTCACGGCCTGCGACTACGACGACGCGGTCGCCGGGACGAAGAAACCCGGCACGGTCAGCGGCCCGCCCCAGATCGGCATTCTCGACAACGGGACGGCCACCGGCGCCATGTCAACCCAGGGAGTGGACACGCCGGGCTTTCTGGAGGACGCGAATAAAGCCCGCCAGTACTTGAATGAGTTGGAAGCCGTGGCGCGCTCGCAAGGCCGCTACTTCAGCCCCGCCACAGGTTCTACCATGACTGCCAACTTCGGCACGGCGAGCAACCCCATGCTGACCTTCGTGGACGGCAACTGCGACCTGGAGGGCGGCGCGGGGATGCTCGTCGTCACCGGCAACCTGAACATGAGCGGCAACCCCTCGTTCGACGGCATCATCCTCGTGCTCGGCGAAGGCTCCGTGAACCGCAACGGCGGCGGCAGCGGCTCGATCAACGGTTCGATGGTGATCGCGAAATTCGCGCGCACGTGGCCGGCCTCCGAAAACAACATCGAGCACCCGTTCCTCGCGCCCTTCTTCAACACGAACGGCGGCGGCAACTCCACCCTGCAATACAGTTCGACCGCCGTCACGCGCGCCCTGAACTTGCTCGGCGGGCCGCGCGTCGCCGGTGTCGCCGAACTCTAAAACACACACGCCTCTCAAACTCGCGGGCGACGCTTCCGGTATGAAGCGTCGCCCGTTTTTTGTCGCCCCGCCGGATCGTCCGTCTTGACACGCGCGCGCCGAATGATGAACGATGCACACGTCAGAGGTTAGAGGTCAGAGGTTAGAGGTCAGTCGAGACTGTCTTTCTCTGACCTCTGACCTCTAACCTCTGACCTCTGCTTGTATGGCTGACATCCTGCTCGTCGAAGACAAAGACAGTTTGCGCCGCGTGCTGCGCCTGACGTTGGAGCACGCGGGCTACAGCGTCGCCGAGTGTGCCGACGCGCGCGTGGCCGCCGCCGAAATCGCGCGCGCGCCCTACCGTCTCGTGCTCACCGACCTGCGCATGCCGCACGGTTCCGGCCTCGACGTGCTGCGCGCCGCCCGCGCCGCCGACCCGGACGTGCCCGTCATCGTGATGACCGCCTACGGCTCGATCGACGAGGCCGTGCAGGCCATGAAAGACGGCGCGCACGACTTTCTCCAGAAGCCCGTCGATTCCAATCACCTGCTGCTGCTCATCGGGCGCGCGCTCGAACAGGCGCGCCTGCGCACCGAAAACATTCTGCTGCGCGAAGAGTGGTCGCGCCGCTACGGCTTCCCGCGCATCATCGGCGAGTCGGACGCGATCAAGCGCGCCGTGGCCGAAACTCAACGCGTCGCCACGACCGAGGCGACCGTCCTCCTGCTCGGCGAATCCGGCACGGGCAAAGAACTCTTCGCGCGCGCCGTGCATCACTTGAGCCATCGCCGCGATCAACCCTTCGTCGCCATCAACTGCGCCGCCATTCCCGAAACCCTGATCGAATCCGAACTCTTCGGCCACGAGCGCGGCGCGTTCACCGGCGCGACCGAACGCCGCCCCGGCAAGTTTGAACTCGCCACGGGCGGCACGGTCTTTCTCGACGAGATCGGCGAACTGCCGCTCGCCGTGCAGGGCAAACTCCTGCGCGCCATCGAAGAGAAGACCGTGGATCGCATCGGCGGGCGGATGCCCGTCCCAGTGGACGTGCGGATCGTCGCCGCCACCAACCGCGAACTCCAACAGGCCGCCGAGGCGGGCGAGTTTCGCCGCGATCTCTATTTCCGCCTCGCGGTCTTCCCCGTCGAGATTCCCCCTCTGCGCGCGCGCGACGAGGATGTCCTGCTGCTCGCGCGCCACTTCGCCGCGCAGTTCGGCAAAGAGTTGCGCGGGCGCGAGGCCACGCTCACGGACGCCGCGCTCGCGCTGCTCGGCGCGCACGCCTGGCCGGGCAACGTGCGCGAGTTGGAGAACGCCATCGAACGCGCCTGCATCCTCGCCGACACTTCCGCGCTCGACGCGCGCGACTTCAATCTGCCAATCGCGCGCGCGCACGAAAGCGCGACGCAATCGCCCGCGACCTTCGCCGACCTCGATTTGTCCGGCGGGCTGGCGGAAGCGGCCGAGCGCGCCGTCAGTTTCGTCGAACGCCGCAAGATCGCGGAAACGCTCCGCGCGCACGACGGCAACAAAACGCGCGCCGCCGAAACCCTCGGCGTCAGTTACAAAACTCTTCTGACCAAGATCAAAGACTACGACCTCTAAACATCCGCATGACCCAAGAGCCAGAGGACAATCCGCACGCGGGCGACGCGCCGACCGGACGCCGCACCGAGCCGTCCGCATCTTCGCCCGACGATAAACAACGTGAAGCTCCGGAGGGCAACCGAGGCGCAGACCCCGGCGTGGAGATGCGTTTTGAAGAGGCGAGCACCGTCGCGGGCGAGACGGAAAGCCCGGTCGGGGCGGCGACGGGTCAGTTCCCCGCCGAGCGCGTCCTCGCCAAACGCGAGCGCGAAGCCGGTTCGGGCAAATATGCCTTCCTCGTCGGCGCGGGGATTCTGCTCAGCCGCATCGTCGGACTCGTCCGCCAGCGCGTCTTCGCCTACTACTTCGGCAACTCATTCGCCAAAGACGCCTTCGACGCCGCCTTCCGCATCCCCAACTTTCTGCAAAACGCCTTCGGCGAGGGCGCGCTCTCCGCCTCGTTCATCCCCGTCTACGCGAACCTGCTCGCGCGCGGCGACGACGAGGAAGCTGACCACGTCGCCGGTGCGGTCTTCACCCTGCTCGCGCTCGTCACCTCCGTGCTCGTGCTCGGCGGCGTGCTCGCCACGCCCTACCTCATCAACATCATCGCGCCCGGTTTTGAAGGCGCGCGGCAGGAGTTGACGCTCAGACTCGTCAGGATATTTTTTCCGGGCGCGGGTCTGCTCGTCCTCTCCGCGTGGTGTCTCGGCGTGCTCAACAGCCACCGCCGCTTTTTCCTCTCCTACACCGCTCCGATCATCTGGAACTTCGCCATCATCGCCGCGCTCGTCGGTTTCGGCGGGTGGCAATCGGGCGGGCAGATGTTGAGCGAAGAGTTCGGGGCGCGTTTGGCGTTGATGGCCGCCTGGGGTTCGGTCATCGGGAGCGCGTTGCAGTTCGCCGTCCAACTCCCGACCGTCTTCAGTCTCATCAAGCGTCTGCGCCTGACCCTCGACTTCGCCTCGACGCACCTGCGCACCGTCGTGCGCAACTTTCTTCCCGTCTTCGTCAGCCGCGGCGTCATTCAGATCAGCGCATTCGTGGATCAACTGCTCGCCAGTTACCTGCCCATCGGCGCGGTCTCCGCGCTCACCTTCGCGCAGAGCATCTACACGCTGCCCGTCAGTCTCTTCGGCATGTCGGTCTCGGCGGCCGAACTGCCGGCGATGTCGAGCGCGACGGGGAGCGTCGAAGAGGTGGCCGAACTGTTGCGCGGGCGGCTCGCGGGTGGCCTGCGACAAATCGCCTTCTACATCGTTCCCTCGGCGATGGCCTTCATCGCGCTCGGCGACATCATCGTCGGCGTGCTCTATCGCACCGGCCGGTTCACCGACAGCGATGTCCTCTACGTCTGGGGCATCATCGCAGGCTCCGCCACCGGCCTCCTGGCCTCCACGCTCGGACGCCTCTACTCATCTACTTACTACGCGCTGCACGACACGCGCACGCCCCTGCGCTTCGCCGTGCTGCGCATCCTTGTCTCTATCGGCCTCGGCATCCTGTTCGCGCTCTATCTCCCGCCCGCGCTGGGAATCGACGCGCGTTGGGGCGTCGCCGGTTTGACCGTCGCCTCCGGCCTGGCCGGGTGGGTCGAGTTCTTTCTCCTGCGCCGCACGCTGAACCGGCGCATAGGCCAAACGGGACTCTCCTTCGCCTATATCTCCAAGCTCTGGCTCGCCGCCCTCCTGAGCGCGGTTGTCGCCTGGGGCATCAAGCTCCTTATCGGCCGACGCCACCCGCTCATTCTCGCCGCCCTCATTCTCGTCCCTTACGGGCTTCTCTACTTCGCCATCACGACTCTCTTCAAATTGCCCGAAGCGCGTACTGTTGTCGGCCGCTTCACGCGGTTCCTGCCCTTCGGCCGCAGGTAAGCAAATTCTCTTTGGTGAGAAAATCCACCGGAAAACTTTTCCTGCCGGGTCGGGACGCATTTTTTTTTGGCGGCGTCCCCGGCCTTGGCGATTAGATTATTAAGATTTCATTATATTTTTCGGAAATCAGGTAGCATTGTGGGTTTCCTTTACAGAGAGAAGCCAACACAACCTCGAAATTTAGTGAGAGCACGAGTTTTCACTATGCCCTGAAAGTCTTTTCTTTTCAGGTTTGCGATGGTTTTTGAGGTAAATAGATTCAAGTGACTGTTTGGGAGGATAAGCAGATGATTCGCAGAATATTACTGACAAGCGCAGCAATGATGATTGTATCTCTGAGCGTGGGCGCGAGCAGCGCATATGCAGATGGTCTGGTGCTGTTAGGCACCGACCTGCAACACCCGTGCGGGGTGGGACGCGGTTGCGGCGACGCGCGCGCGCCTCACGTCCTGTC
>DASVVO010000009.1:0-24226 GCA_036386515.1 Pyrinomonadaceae bacterium | reverse complement strand
AGCCGAAATCTTTCTCCGTCGCGTAGACGTTTGAGCCGCCGGTCTTTTCGGCCAGCTCGCTCACGTCGAGCGGGGTCGGCAGCGGCGCGTGGGCGTTGGCCCCCTTGGCCGTGACTCCGCGCGACACGAAGAGGCGCGAGAAGGAGGGCAGCGTCACCGTGTAGACGCTCACCTCCGCCGCGTTGGCGCGCTCGATGACGGTCTTCGGCGCGACCGTGTCGCCCACGGGGAAGCCGTCCGTCACGACCACCACCGCGCGCTTCATCAGGCGTTTATCCCGCGTGCGCGGCGCGTGGCGCGCGAGCAGGCGGATGGCGTCGTCCACGGCGTCGTAAGTGTGCGTCGAGAGTCCGTTGGCTTCGCGGGAGAGGCGCGTGAAGGCGCGTTCGAGTTTCTGCTCGTCGTTCGTCAAGGGTTGCAGCACGCGCGCGCTCATCCCGAAACTCATCACGGCAAAGAGCGACGAGCGATCCGACAGGCGACGCGAAAACTGTTGCATCGCCACTCCCAAACGCTCCATCTCCGGCGGCGACATGCTGCCCGATACATCCACGGCGAACACCACGGCCACCGGGCGCGGCTCGCCGCGTCGCCGTTCGACGTTGAAAAAGGCGATGGGACGCTCGACGCCCTCGTCGTAGATTTTGAAATCTTCCTCCGACAAATTACGTACGGGTCGCCCCGCGGCGTCCGTCACCGTCACGTCAACGAGCACGAGGTCTGTATCGACGCGCAGAATTTCATCGTCGTCCTGCTGCGCCACGGGCGGCGCGACGCGACGCGGGCGTTCTCGCGGCATCTGAGTTTCGGCCTGCGTCTGCTGCTGTTGCTGCCGGCTGTGCGCGATGGGCAGGGAATCGGAGAATGCGGCGAGAGCGAGAACGACGGCGAGCAGCAGGGCATCGGCGGCGCGTCGCCGGGCGGGGCGAACGCTTGCGGGCGGCGAAATTTTGCGGGGGCACGGCATAAAACTCGAAAGCCAACTTATCGGACAACTTCAACGTCGGTCAGGCGCGGGTCGTTTCGGCAACCGCGCGGGAGAGTGTGGGGCACATTATACGGACACACTCGCGCCGGTGTCACCCCCGCGCCCGCGCCGCAAGCAACAGAGAGCCGCCTGCGCCGCATCCACTAGAGACGCGCGGCCGCTGGTGGAGCAACCGCGCGGATCACGAAGGGCGGCCTTTCGCATGTATAATCAACGTCTCACAGACGGGGTCGGTCGCGCCGGAATCAAAACAGTTCAACACGGATTCGCGTCACAGCTATGACAACATTCAGAATCATCGGCACGCTCTTTTTGATGTCGTTTCTCGTCCTCGGCGTTGCGGCGCAGAAAAACAAAACGACGGGCGGCATCAAGGGCAAGGTGAAAACCGAAAGCGGCTCGGCCGAGGGCGTCCGCGTGGCGGCGCGACAGGGCGAGAGCGAGGTGGCCGCCGCTACGACGGATCGTAAAGGCCAATTCGAGATCGCCGGACTCGCGCCGGGGCGTTACAGTCTCACGTTTCGCAAGCAAGGCTTGAGCGTGGCGGAGATCAAAGACTTCGAGGTGGTCGCCGGCAAGTCGCGCTCGCTCGGCGGCGACCTCGTGCTGCCGGTTGACGAAGGCTCGCTCGTCTTCATCAAAGGAAGCGTCTTCAACGAGGACGGACTCAGCCTGCGCGGGGCGCAAATAGAACTGGCGCGCATCAACCCGGACGGCATGACCAAAAAAATCGACGGGCGCATTACGACCCGTTCGGGCGACTTCGCTTTCCGTCTCCCGGCGCAGACGGCGCGTTACCGCGTCACGGCCAAAATGGACGGCCGGGCGGCGGCCTCGAAGGATGTCGAGGTGGACGGCGCGGCCGTCTATCGCGTCGCGCTTTCACTCAAACCCACACCCTGACCCTTGATGCCACAGGCTGCGATGGAAGAGGCTTCGCCACATACGGACAAGCGTGAAGAATTTCTCACCGCGCGCCAACTCGCCGAACTCTTACAGGTGAGCGAATCCACCGTGCGCCGCCTCGCACGCGAGGGTCGCATCCCCTCCATCCGTCTCACCGCGCGCCTCCTGCGTTTCCATCTCGCATCCGTGATGAGCGCGCTCGACGGCACGCAAGCCAAAACTCGTGCCCGCCGCACGCCCCCGCACGATTCGACCGAAGACCCGCAACTCTCCTTTGCAGACTTGATGTGAGCATGACGAGTTGGAGATGACGACGACCCGCGCGTTCGCTCGAACGCGCGGGTCGTTTCGTGAGACCTGATATGGCTTGCGCGTTACCGCGTCGCGCGGCGGCGGAGACCGCTCAGTTCCTTGCTGATGTCCACCCAGCGATTGTCGCGCTTGAGGTAGATGCGCGGCTCCGCGAACGGATATTTTTTGGCGAAGGCAGGATTGGCGGCGAGCAACGGCCGGATCGTCGCGGCGTCGCCGGTCGTCACGCGCCAGCGGCCGCCCTCGCGCACGAGATATTGCCGCGCCACGATCTTGGCCTCGCCCGCGAAGGGGGCGCGGACGCGACCATAGACCACCGAATCCGCCATGCCGAGGTCGCCCGCGACGCGCACCGCCCCGATCTCCAGACGCTCCAACTCGTACATATCGCGCGTGCGTTCGAGCGCGCCGACGAAGCGTGCGCGCGTCACGCGTCGCTGCGAGGCCGAGGGCAGCACTTCGTACAGCGAGTTGTAATCGCCGCCCTTCAATTGTTGAAAGGCGCGCTCGACCGTGCCGCGCGCTTCCGCCTCGCTCGAAGCGACGCGCGCCGCGCCCGCCGTCGTCGCCACAGCGAACGGACTCGCGGCCAGCGTCGCCAGCAACATCACAGTCAACAGCCCGACGGTAAAAGCGAAACTTTTATTTTTCATCTCGATCTTCAAATTCTTCATCTTCATCGCGGAATCTCTCGTCCGCTTCGATGCCGCGCGGCTGCAAGCGGTTGCGCTCATTCCAGAACCACGCCACGATGCCGAGCGTGCCCGCCACGAATGCCGCATCCATCCGCCCCAACACTAAGCACGCCGCCGCGACCAGCAAGCACGCTCCGGCGGCGATGCTCCAACGCTCGGCCGACACAAGCGTCGAAAAACCGTCAGGCCGCAAACCGTCAGGCTGCGCGGCGGCTTGCGGCAGGCGCGCCTCCGGCGTGTCGGCAGTCGTGTCCGCCTCAGGGGCGCGCGGCGGCGCGGTCGTCTGTCCCGCGCCCGCACGCGTCTCCCGCGCGTCCTCTCTGTCTTCGTTGCTCGGCAAAACTTTTAGCGGATCGTGACGGGAATAGAGGTTTCGACCGTCGCCGGCGGGTAGCACTTCTCGTCGTCGCACGGCTGCACGCGCAGGCGCGCGGCGAGCGCGTGCGCTCCGGGCGCAGCGTCGCGCGGCGCGCGAATTGTCATCGTGATGCGCGCGTCGCCTTCGTAGACGGCGAGCGGCACTTCGGCGAAGGCGAACCGCTTCGTGAGCGGTTTCGGGTAGACGATCCGTTCGGCCGTGATGCCCGCCTCCGGCTTCACCTCAAGCGACGTGGGAATCAGGAACCGCTCCGTCGCCGGGTTGGCGTTCACGTGATAGCCGCTCGTGATGGCGAGAAGCACGGTCGCCTCCGCCGTCTCGCCCGCGCGCAACTCCACGTTCTCCGCGCTCGCGCGCACGATGCCCGCCAGCGGCGACTTCGGCGCGGCGTTCGCGTTCGACGGGGCGGACGCGTTCGCGTTCAACTGGGCGGGCGCGTTCGCATTCGACGGGGCGGGCGCGTGAGACGTACAGGCCGACGACGCGGCGAGCGATAGCAGCAGCGAGGCGCAAACCTTCCGCTTCATCCTGGCACGGGCGGGCTTCATCATTCCTCTCCCTCTCCCTCTTCCTCTTCCGCGCCGTGCTTCTTGTCGGCGCGTTTGATGCCAAACTTTTCGAGGCGATATTGCAGCGTGCGGAAGGTGAGTCCGAGCAGTTTCGCCGCCTTGGTGATGTTGTAGTCGGTGCGCTCCATCGCCTGCATGATCAGGCTGCGCTCGAAGTCCTCGAAGGAGATGCCTTCGTGCGGCAACTTGAACGCGCCTTCGGTCTGCGGGCGCACTTCCTGCCTGACTTCGAGCGGCAGGTCTTCCACCGTGATGAGGTCGGCCTCGGCCAGGAGGATGGCGCGCTCGATGGCCGATTCGAGTTGGCGGACGTTGCCCGGCCACGCATATTCGAGCATCACGATGCGCGCCTCGGGCGTCAAGCCCCGTATGAGCCGCGAGGTGTTGCGCGTGTGCTTCTTCAAGAAGAAGTTGATGAGCACGGGGATGTCTTCGCGGCGTTCGCGCAAGGGAGGAATGTCGATGGAGAGAACGTTGATGCGGTAGTAGAGGTCGTCGCGGAAACGGCCGTCCTTGACCATCGCCAGCAGGTCGCGGTTGGTCGCGGCGACGACGCGCACGTCGATTTTGAGCGGGCGCGTGCCGCCGACGCGCCTGATCTCGCGCTCCTGCAAGGCGCGCAGCAGTTTGGCCTGCATCGAGATGTCGAGTTCGCCGATCTCGTCGAGAAACAGCGTGCCGCGGTCGGCCACCTCGAACAGACCTTTCTTCTCGGCGTGCGCGCCCGTGAAACTGCCTTTCTCGTGGCCGAACAGTTCCGACTCCAACAGGTTCTCGTTGATGGCGGCGCAGTTGACGGCCTGAAACATCTCGGTGGCGCGCTGGCTCTGATTGTGAATCGCGCGCGCGATCAACTCTTTGCCCGTGCCCGACTCGCCGCGAATCAACACCGTCGAGGCCGAACGCGCGACCTTCAAGACCATCTTCTTCACCGATTCCATCTCGGGCGAGTCGGAGATGATTTCGCTATCGAGCGATTCGAGCTTGGTGAGGGCGCGGCGGATGGTATCGAGCAGCGTCTCGCGGTCGTAGGGCTTTTCGAGATAGTCGAACGCGCCGCGCCGGAGCGCGTCTTTGGCCGAATCAATCGAGCCGTGCGCCGTCAGCAAAATGACGATGATGGATGAATCGTAGGCGAGCAGGCGTTGGAGCAGTTCGATGCCATCCATGCCGGTCATCTTGAGATCGGTGAGGACGAGGTCGAACCGCCGCTCCTTGACGATCTTCAACGTCGCTTCGCCCGACGAGGCGGTCATCACGTCGTAGCCTTCGCCCGACAGGATCATCTCCAGAATCTCCCGCTGCGCCCGCTCGTCGTCCACCACAAGTATGCTTTTGCGTGCCATAGTGACTTAAGGGATGAGGGATGAGGGATGAGGGATGAAGTAAGAAAAGCGCTCAATCTCTTGAATGCTTTCTTTCATCCCTCATCCCTTATCCCTCATCCCTCCTTTCTGTTGGTAATGTAACTGTAAAAGTCGTGCCCTCGCCGTGTTTGCTGGTGACGGTGATCGCGCCGTCGTGATCATCGACGGCTTTCTTGACGATGGCGAGGCCGAGTCCCGTGCCGGTCTCCTTGGTGGAGAAATAGGGTTCAAACACCTGAGAGATGTTCCCGGCTTCGATGCCGCGCCCGGTGTCCGTGATAGAGACGCGCACGGCGCGCGGATCGTTTGCCGAGAGCGTGATCGTCAGCCGCCCGCCCGCCCCGTCGCCTTCCATTGCATGCACCGCGTTGATAATAAGGTTTGTGAAGATGGAACGTAAAGATTCGGCGTCGCCCCGCACGGGCGGGATGTCGCCCTCGGTCTCGACGCGCGTCTCGATGTCGCTCTCGGCGGCCTGCGCCTCGACGATGCGCAACGCATCTTCGACCGCCTCGCGCAAGTTCACGGGGCGCATCTCCAGTTGCGCCGGACGCGTGTACTTGAGGAACTCGGAGATGCGCGTGTTGATGCGCGCCACTTCCGCTTTGAGTTGCGTCGTGAGGCGTTCGACGGTCGCGCGCTTCTGCGGGTCGCTCGGCGCGAGCGAGGTGCGTAGGTGGTCGAGCGTGAGATTGATGTAATTGAGCGGATTGCGTATCTCGTGCGCGATGGCCGAGGCCAGGCGGCCGACGACGGCCGAGCGTTCGGCGAGATTGAGACGGGTTTCCAGATCGCGCATGCCGCCGAGCCGCGCGATCATCTCGTTGAAGACGGCGGCGAGCGCGCCCATCTCGTCGCGCCGCGTGGCCGAAGGCACGTGGAAATTGAAATCGCCGACGGCCACACGCCGCGCCGCATCGGACAACTCCTGGATCGGGCGTGTGAAACGCCAGACGAGAATCGCGGCCGCGAGCGTGGCGATCAGGAGCACGGCGAGTGTCGGGAGCAGCGGGCGCGCGTCCTGCCAGAGCGAGTGCGACTCGTGCATCTGCGCCGAGCCGAGCACCACGATGATGTAGTTGAGTCCTTTCGAGGTGGCGGCCGAGATGGTGAAGGCGCGCGGTTCGCCCGCGACGGGCTGCGTGCTCGCCCGCTGATCGGCGTAGACGAGACGCGGCAGTTGCGCCTCGTCCACGTTGAAGAACTCCACCGCGCCGTCTTCGCCCTGCTTGGGGACGAACTTCGGGTCGAGGCTATCGTCTATGATGTCTTCGCCGTCGAGACGGTTGGGGATGCGCCCCTCGTCCTTCACGACGAGCACGTTGGTGATGCGCCCGGCGTGTTTCTCGCGCAAGAGAAAACCGAGTTCCCGGTCGAGTTCGACGAGTCGCTGCGTGGTGTTGAAACTCTGTGAGGCGAGCGAGATGCCGGCGGCGAGCGCTTGCTCCTGCTCGGCGATGGTGCGGGCAACCCGTTGCTCCGAAAGACGATTCAAATAGAACTGCACGCCGAGCGTGGCGATGAGAAGACCGGCCAGCACGAGCAGCAGACGCACCCGAAAACTGTTTAAGAGTCTGAAAATTCCCATTCGAGACGTGACGTTTTAATACATCATTCCTTCAAGTTGAACGATAGCAGCCTTCTGCTAACTAAAATTAACTAAAGGTGTTGCCCGGCGCTAATTCGTGATGTTATAGTCGCAGGCGTCTCCAACGCAAACCCCCCGGAGACTCTAGGGGGATTGTCTCCCCAACACGCCAGTCAAGAAGATCGTAAATTTGAATTGAAGGAACTGTTTGAAGGAACGGCTCGAAGGAGCGTACTTTCAGTTTGCCGAACCGTTCGTCCAGAGACCGACAGGACACGCCGCGACAGCGCACACCCTCGCGCCAATAAAATCGCCCGGTCGTGTTCATCCAAATCATGTGCCGACAAAGCGCGCGGACTTCCACCCCGGAAGACCTCGCGTACTCTCGAATAGCTTTAACCGGAGAGGATTTTTTGATGACCCGAATGCCACATCCCCCGTCCCCCTTTCTCGTCTCTCTGCTTTTAACCTTCTGCTTCGCCGCCTCCGGCCTTGCCGCCGCCAAGAAATCCAGGCCCGCCGCGCCGGCCAAATCGGCCAAGTCCGCGAAGGCTGCCAAAAACTCGAAAGCCGACACGGGACGCGAACGCGCCGGCGCGAAAAAGTCTTCCGCGAAGGAGACGCGCGCCGAGCGCGCCGCCGCGAACAAGCGCGGACGCGCCGCGCAAAGCGAGGAACGCGCGGAACGCGGCCGGGGCGGAAAAGTTTCCAAGCGCGAACGTCTCGCGCAGGCGCGCCGGGAAGAGGCCGCGCGCCGGGCTGAGGCCGCTCGTCGCGCCGAGGCCGCCCGTCGCGCGGAGATCGCGCGGCAGGCCGCCATCGCCCGCCAGCGCGCCTTCGATAAGGCGATTCGCGACGAGGTGCAGGCCAATATCCTGCGCGACGACGTGACGGGCGAAGACGCGGAAGTGCGCCGCGTGGCCGTGCAGGCGCTCGGTTATCACGCCGCCTCCGTGGTCGTGATGAATCCGCGGACGGGGCAGGTGTATACGATCGTCAATCAGGAGTGGGGCGTGCGTCGCGGCTTCAAGCCATGCTCGACGATCAAACTCATTTCGGGTCTGGCGGGCGTGGTCGAGGGCGTCATCGATCCCTTGATCGAGAACGCCGCCTACAACAGCAACCGCATGAATCTCACGGATGCGCTGGCCTATTCGCACAACGGCTATTTCCAGCAGGTTGGGCGTCGCGTCGGCTTCGAACGCCTATCGAGCTACGCGCGTCAACTCGGCTACGGCGAGCGCACCGGCATCAATCACGTCAACGAGTACGCGGGACGCGTGCCGCTCTTCAAAAACGATGTCGGGATGCTGCGCATGAGTTCGCACGGCGACGACTTCGAGGTGACGCCGCTGCAACTCGCCACGCTCGCCTCCGTCTTCGGCAACGGCGGCACGCTCGTCACGCCGCACCTGCCGCGCACGCCGCAGGAGAACGTCAGGTTTAAGACGATCGTGCGTCGCCAACTCAACATCCCGCAGGAGTCGTTGCGCCGGATGCTGCCGGGCATGATCGGCGCGGTCAATTACGGCACGGGTCGCAAGGCTCACGATTCGCAGCAGACCATCGCCGGGAAGACCGGCACCTGCATCGGCGCGCACGGCATCTGGGACGGCTCTTTCACCTCCTACGCCCCCGTCGAAAACCCGCAACTCGCCATCGCCGTCATCGGCCGCGGGCCCGACGCGCGCAGGGGTTTCCCCGCGTCGGTCGCCGGTCAAATCTACCGCGCGCTGGCCTACCGTTTCGCCAAGCGCGACGGCAAATCGCCGCTCCCGCTCACGCCCGAAATGCTCGCCCCGCGCCCGAAGGTTGACGCGACGACCCTCGCCGACACCGAAACTCAGGAAGAGTCGGACGCGGCCGACGCCGCGAACGGAACGTCGAACGACGCGAACGGAAATTCGGGCACGGCCGACGGCCTCAGGCGCGTGCTGATGCCCGTCGAGACGCGCCCGACCGATGTCACGACGCGCCCGGCCGTCCGACCGTCGAATGCGCCCGCCGCCACGCCGTCGCGCAACGCGCCGCCGCCCCAGATGGACGTGCGCCCGCGCCGCGTGCTGACGAACACGCCGTAATAAAGTTGTAATCGGAATAGAAGGAACCATGAGCCGCGTTTGGTGTCTAATTGGGGACATCAAACGCGGCCTTTTTTTTGCGGCGGAAGTGGCGCATCACGCTTGACACGTTTCCGTCAGTTATTGCAGTATCACGGCGCGCCGCGTTGATCGCTTTGCGCCCGCTCCCACAATTCGACAGTACCCCGGTGTCGCCCCTCCCCAAAGGTCAGCACACCCGACTCGCCCCGCGCGGGCGACGGCAACTAGCCGCCCTGCCAGCGCATCTGATTGACGCGCGAAGATTGAAGCCGTTCGCGGCCCCCAACTAGTAAGACTCCGTATCACGCAAACGATTTTTGTTTGGAGGACATGCGACATCATGAGAAACCTGACCAGACTGTTGACTTTGGCCGCGCTCGCCACCTTCTTCGCGCTACCGTCGTTAGCGCAGACGCCCGCCGCACCGGCCGCTCCCGACGCACCGGCCGCCGCCGCCAACCCTTGCGAAGAAGCCGCTCGCGGTGAAATGTACACCAGATATTACGAGTTGAAAGGCAAGAAGGACGCCAAAGGGCAGCCGGATGCCGCCGCCCAGAAGGAAGCCTATGGGATCGGTCAAGAGTATTTAACGAAGTACGCCAGTTGCAATGACACCTACTCCAAGGCGGTGCAGAAGTTCGTCACCCAGTACGGCGAGGCCGTGCGCAAGGTGGGCAACGCGGCCGAACTCGGCGATGCGCTGTATGTCAAAAAGGACTACGCCAAAGCCTTCCAACTCGGCAACCAGATGATCTCGGCCGACCCTGAAAATCTGAGCCTCCTGATCCAACTCGGCTATGCCGGTTACAACGCCCAGAGCTTGAATCCGCCCCTCGCCACCTTCAGCCCGACCGCGCTCGGTTATGCGCGCAAGGCCATCCAACTGCTCGAAGCCGGTAAGACTCCGACCGAGTGGGTGCTGTTCAAGACGAAAGACGAAGCTCTCGCTTACCTCAACTACGCGGTCGGGGAATACATGTTCAAGAGCGACCCGGCCGGCGCGGTTCCGTTTTACCTGAAGTCGTTCGCGCTCGCATCACCCGTGAAGACCGCCGCGCCCGCATACGCCCGTTTGGCCGCCGCCTATCAGCTCGGGCAGTATGATCCGTTGCAGAGGGAGTTCACGGCCAAGTACGGCGGCAAGCCGGAAACGGAAGAGAGCAAGTTCGCTCTGAACAATTTGAATCAGGTCATGGATCGCGTCATCGACGCCTACGCCCGCGCCGTTAATCTGTCGGCTAACGACACGAATCCGAAGATGGTGGCGGACAGAAAAGTGTGGTTGGAAGCCCTGACCGGTTTCTACAAGTTCCGCAATAACGATTCGGCCGCCGGCCTCGAAGCCTTCATCGCAAGCGCGACCTCGAAGCCGCTGCCCGAGCCTTTCACGCCGCAGCCCTACGTGCCCGCGGCTGCGCCCGCGCCTTCGACCGGCGGCACCGCTTCCGATAGCGGCGACACCACGACGGGCAACGGAAACGGCGCGACGACGGCCACCACTCCGGCCGCGGCGACCGTGCAGAGCACAACGGCGGCCAAGCCCAAACCGGCGACGACCAAAAAACCGTAACTGGCTCTCGACCGCAATCGTTCAGTGACCGCCGACGCCGGGCGTATCGTGTACCTCACGATGCGTCCGGCGTTTGCATCCGGGGGCTTGCTCCGAACGCTCCCCGCCGCGCCCGATTTCTCGACGCTTGACGCGGACGAGAAACCCTTGGCAAGCTATCCGGGAATCGCCCGCTCTCATCGAAACGGTATCTGCAAGCGGTATGAAATCAAAACAGAAAACAACGGACGGCGCGATGCCCGCGCCCGCTCACACACGCGCTTTTAACGTCGCCGCGTTCGCCCTGCTGCTGCTGTGCCTCCCCGTGATGCCGTCGGCGGCACAAACGCGGCAGCAGCCGTCGGCGCAGCGCAGCGCGGCGGCGCGCAGGCAGCAGCAGGCGCGGGTCACGGAAGCGCAGGCCGACCTCTACGAACGCTGGCGCGCCAACATCAATCTCAATCAATCGGCGGCGTTCGAGGCCGGGCGCGAGTACGTCGGGAAATACCCGAACGACGAGTACGGGGCGCGCGTGCGCGCGTGGGTGGATGCTTACGAGCGCAGCGCGCGCAAATTGCAGTTTGAGGCCTTGCTGTTCAAGGAGAAGAAATACGCGGCCGCCTTTAACGTCGGCAAGCAGACGCTCGCCGACGAACCGGACAACCTGCGGACGATCATCAACCTCGCCTCCGCCGGTTATCTCGCCGCGAACGCGGGCGACGCTGCGTTCAATGCCGAGACGCTCGCCTTCGCGCGGCGCGCCACGACGCTGCTCGAACAGGGCGCGAAGCCTTCCGACTGGAAGCCTTTTACCGGCCAGCCCGATGCGCTCGCGTATCTCCATTTCATCACCGGCGAACTCATCCTGAAAGAGACGCCGGACGAATCGGTCAACTATTTTCTCAAGGCCATCGCCTCGGAGGGCGCGGTGAAGCAGACGCCGGTCATCTACTCGCGTCTGGCCGCCGCCTATGTCGCCAGCCGCTACGAGCCGCAGTCGAAAGAGTTCGAGGCGCGCTTCGGCGGCAAGGAAGCGACGCCGGAGAGCCTGGCCGCGCTCGAAGAGATCAACCGCACGGTTGACCGCATCACCGATGCCTACGCACGCGCCGTCGCCCTGAGCGGGACGGAGGCGCAGTACAGGGAAGCGCGCGCCCGCTGGATGCAGGAACTCACGCGCTTCTATAAATTCCGCAACAACGATTCCACCGCCGGACTCGAAGCCTACATCTCCGCCGTCACCGCAAAGCCGCTCCCCTGAAAAAAGGATGGGTTAAGGGGGAAGGGGAAAGGGGTAAAGGGAAGAAGCCGCGCTCATCGTGCGCCGCTTTTCTTTCCCTTACCCTTTCCCCCTTCCCCCTTACCCTTTTATTCCTTCCCCCTTCATTCCTTTCCCGTTTTACGATTCAGCTTTCCGCGTGCCGTTTGCTACAATCGCGCGCACTGTGGAAGATTCCGAAATGGCAGAACCCGATCTCGGCGCGTTGGAAGAGAAGCTCGGTTACACTTTCAACGACCGCACGCTGTTGGAGCGCGCGCTGACGCATCGCTCGTGGGCGCACGAGCACGTCGCGCCCGGCGAGGAAGTCGAGGCGCGACGCCTGCATAACGAGGCGTTGGAGTTCGTCGGCGACTCGGTGCTCGGCCTCGCCGTCGCCGACTATCTCTATCAATCCACCCTCGATGCCACCGAAGGCGACCTCTCGCGCATGAAGCACCGGCTCGTGAGCACCGTGATGCTCGCGCGCGTGGCGCGCCGCCTCGGCCTCGGCGACTATTTACGCATCGGGCGCGGCGAGGAGAAGACCGGCGGGCGGCGCAAGCGCGCGCTTTTGGCGGATGTCGTCGAAGCCATCATCGCCGCCGTCTATCTCGACGGCGGTTACAAGAGCGCGAGCGAGTTCGTCCACGGGCTGCTCAGTTCCGAGTTGACGGAGGCGAACCCGGAACAGGCCGCCGCCGACGATTACAAAACGATGTTGCAGGAGCGCGTGCAGGCGGCCTTCCACGTCACGCCGACCTACAACGTGGTGGACACGGAAGGGCCGCCGCACCGTCGCATGTTCCACGTCGCGGTCGTCTTCGCAGACCACACCGTGCCCGGCCAAGGCTCCACGATCAAGGCCGCCGAGATGGACGCCGCGCGCCGCGCGCTGGAACAGGTGAACCTCGCGCCGCCGGCGGATGCGCGGCCGGCGGAAGCGGCGGATTGAAAAATAAAGCGGGGCTTAAACAAGAAACCCGCAGGATGTGCGCCTTGACCGCTCCGCGCACGTTTATCTACGATAATTTTATGAGCAACGATTCCCGTTCGACGATCATGGAAGAACCGCCCGCCGAGACTTCGGCGGACAAGGCGGCGCGCAAGAGCGCGGCGCGCCCGGCAGACGGCGCATCCGCGCGCGGCGTCGGCGTCGCCGAGACGAAACCGGCGCATCCGGGGCCGCCGCGCAGCGTGTGGCGCGAGTATTTCGAGTCGCTCGTGGTGACGGCGATCATGGCTCTGTTCGGCATGACGTTCGTCGTGCAGGCGGTGAAAGTTCCCACGGGGTCGATGCAGAACACGATCACCATCGGCGATCACCTGCTGGTCAATAAATTCATCTTCGCGCCCGGCTCGCCGTCGCTGCCGTTTCTGCCGCAGCGCGAGATCAGGCGCGGCGACATCGTGGTCTTCAAATATCCCGGCAACCCCATCGAGCCGTGGCGCGACACGCCGAACGATCCGGGCAACAAGCAGTACGTCACCAACTACGTCAAGCGCGTCATCGGTCTGCCCGGCGACCGCATCGAACTGCGCGGCACAAGCGTTATCGTCAACGGCCAACCGCTCGACGAGCGCGTCATCACGGCCATCAACCATCCGAACGACCCGGCCACCGAGGGCAACGAAGAACTCGCGCCGCTCACCACGGAGGCCGACCCGCCGCCGCAGGGCACGGGAGCCTACACGGTCGCCTACAGCCCCGCCTCACGCCTCGGCGAAGACGACGAACATGAAAACCTCCCCATCTACAAACTCTTCAACGAGCAGAAGACCATCGTCGTCCCGCCCGACTCGTATTTTATGATGGGCGACAACCGCGACAACAGCTTCGATAGTCGCTACTGGGGATTCGTGCCGCGCGATCTGATCATCGGCCGCGCCCTCTTCGTCTACTGGTCTTACGACGAGAGCGCGCCTTCGGGCGGCTTCCCCTACGTGCTCGATTTTTTCCGCAACACGCGCTGGAGTCGTACCGGCGCGATGATCAAATAACCGAACGAACCAGGGGTCGCGTCAGTCACGACGCGAGGGGGACACAGTTATGGCCGGGTCTTTGTGGCAACTCGGGGGGTTGAATTGGAAGGTACTGGCGAAGCGCGTCTGGGCTGAGGTGAGCGAAGACGACATTTTCGGACGCGCCGCCCAACTCTCTTACTACTTTCTGCTCGCGCTCTTTCCGCTCCTGCTGTTCATCACGGCCGTGCTCGGCCAGTTTGCCGACGCGGGCAGCGAACTGCGCGAAAACCTGCTCAGCCTGCTCGGCTCGGTCGTCCCGCAGGAAGCGGGCGACCTCATCCACGAGACCATCGAAAAAGTTGAGGAAGGTTCGGGCGGCGGCAAAATCTCCTTCGGCATTCTCGCCACGCTCTGGGCGGCTTCAAACGGCATGACCGCCATCTGCCAGACGCTCAACGTCGCCTACGAGGTGGAAGAGACGCGCCCTTGGTGGAAGGTGCGGCTCATCTCGCTCGGCCTGACGGTCGCGCTCGCCGTGCTGGTTCTCTCCGCGCTCACGCTGATGCTCTTCGGCGGGCATATCGCAGAGTACATCGCCGCGAGTTTCAGCTTCGGGCAAGTGTTCACCTGGGGCTGGAAGATTTTACAGTGGCCGGTGGTGCTACTCTTCGTGCTCGCCGCCTTCGGTCTCATCTACTATCTCGCGCCCAACGTGGAGAAACGCAGTTGGCACTGGGTCAGCCCCGGCGCGTCCGTCGCCGTCGTGCTCTGGCTGCTCGTCTCGTTCGGCTTCCGCGCCTACCTCAGCTACTTCAACTCCTACAACGCCACCTACGGCTCGCTCGGCGCGGTCATCATTCTCATGCTCTGGTTCTACCTGACCGGCGCGGCCATCCTCATCGGCGGCGAGGTCAATTCCGAGATCGAACTGGCGACCACCGGGAAGGCCGAGAAACAAATAGACCCGAGCGCGGCCAAGCCTGCCTCCCCGGCGACCGCCGCCAAGCCGCAACCGGCGGGCGCGAAAACTCCCGGCGAACTCGCCGCCGCCGCCCGTCGCCGCGAAAGAGAGCAACGCGAAAAGTAGGCGAATTATTTAACGAGAACTTCGGGTTATCGTCGTGGCGGGTCGCCATCCGTCAGAATTTCCTTGACATAGTGCGCGCAATGAATATCATCCGCGCACTATGCCACAACCCGCCATCAAATTCGGCCCCAAAGCGAATCAGGCCGTCGTCAGCGTCCACACGCTCGGCGTGCTGACTCAAATACTCAATGCCGCCAATCTCGATACGTGTCTGATCACGAGCACCAGCCGCACGCCTTCGGATCAGGCGCGCATCATGTACAACAACATCGTCGGCAAGGGCGTCGCGGCGCAGAAGTCGCTCTACAAAGCTCCTGGCAAGGCGGTGATCGATGAATACGTGAAGGCCAAGGCGGCGGGCAAGAACAGCGACCAGATCAAAGCGGCGATGGAGGCCAGGATCAGGTCGCTCGGCCCCGCGAACGTGAGCCACCACTGCGCCGACCCGGCGCTCTTGAACGTGGTTGACATCTCGCCCTCGTCTCTCTCGAACAAAGCGACGTTCGAGAAAGCGACGCGGGCGGCGCAGGCGAAGGGCGCGGTCAGCAAGTTTCTCACGCCCGGCAACAACGACCCCGCATACCACCTGGAAATCCCGCAACCGAAGTCCGTCGCCTGACGGCGCCCGCGCTATTCGCTCACGCCCGCCAGCGCGAGCGCGAGCAGCATGATCTTCTTGATGCCTTTGTAGAGCGGTTCGATCTCGCAGTTTTCGGTGAGCGCGTGCGAGTCGGCGCAGGGGCCTGCGCCGGTGGAGATGGAGGAGACGCCCGCGAGCAGGGCTGCGCTCGAATTGTTCGACCCGGTCATGGTGATGGGCGGATTCTCGAACCCGAGCGCGAGGTGGACGGCTTCGGCCGTGCGCACGAGCGGCGATTGGCGGTGGTTGGGAATCTGCGCGGACGGGGAAGTCGAAATCACCTCGGTCTTGACGGTCATGCCCGCGCGCTTCGCTTCCTCTTGAATGATGGCGTTGATCTTCCGCTCCAGATCGGCGATCACTTCGTTGTCGGTCGAGCGCAGGTCAACCGTGAACCAGGCATCAGCCGCCTTCGCGTTGACGACTTCCGAGCCGCCGAGCATCCCGATGTTCAGATTCGACGAAGGCGTGAGCGGCACTTCGAGTTCGTAGATGCGCGCGACGGCGCGGGCGAGGGGCAGCGTGGCGGAATAGGGCGGCGTGCGCGAGCGCGTGTGGCCGCCGGGGCCGATGAAGTGGTGCTTGTACCAGTTGATGCCGATGCCGCCGTAGGTGAAGCCCTCGTAGCCGCCGTCGAGCGCGATGTAGTGATCGATCCTCGCCTTGTTCTCCCTGAGGTACTCCTCCGCGCCGCGCAAGGCCGTCTCCTCTTCGACCGTGAAGACGAACACGAGGTCGCCGCGCGTCTTGATGCGCGCCGCGTCGAGCGCGCGGATCATGGCGAGCAGGGCTTCGATGTTGCGCGTGTCGTCGCCGACGCCGGGCGCGTAAACACGTCCGTCGCGGATCGTGGCCTTGATCCGCAAGCCTTCCTGAAAGACCGTGTCGAGGTGCGCGTCGAAGACGATGCGGGGGCCGCCGCCCGTGCCCTTGCGCTCGGCGATCAGGTTGCCGGTCGCGTCGTAATGGACGTTCGAGAGCTTGTAGCCGCGCAGTATTTTTTCGATGTACTCGGCGCGCGGCCGCTCCTTGCCCGACGGCGCGTTGATCTCCGTGATGGCAACCCATTCGCGCAGCGTCTCCGCGCGATCCCTGTCAACGAAGGCGAAAGCCGCCTGGACGGCGGGACGATTGAGCAAGACCCTGGTTTGCTCCAGAGTCATCTGCGCTCCGCCCTCCGCGACCGGGAAGGGGAGGCACAGCAACAGCGCGGCGAGCCGGAGCAGGATGTGGGACGTGCGGGTCATCGAAATCACTCCTTCAAGCGGGTCGAGACGAGGCGAGACGGTCAACGCTGCCAGTAGTGCTTGATCTTCTGCGGGAGCAGTTGGAAAGGGACGTACTCGGCGCGTCGCCCGGCGCGCCGCAACTCTTCGACCATCCGCATCGCGCCGTCGGCGTTGCGTGTGTGGACGAGGATGGTGGCGGCCGGTTGCACGCGCGGATTGGCGGCGAGCCAGGCGGCGACGGCGTAGCCGGTGCGCTCGTCGTCGCGGGCGGAAGACTTGTAGTGTTGCGGCAGCAGGTCGTGGTCGAGGAAGATGGCGTCGTAGAAATTCTGCGAGAGCAGTTCGATGGCGCGCTGCGGTTCGACGGCGATGTCGAGATGATCTCCTTTAAAGCGGGCGTCGAACCAATCGTGCCGCGATTCGTCGTCGTCGAGGAGGAAGATGCGGATCGCGCCGCGTTGCCGCGAAGCGGCGTCGAGACCGAGTTTGCCCAGTAAGCCCTGCCAGATGCTCATAGATAACGAGGAGCAGATTTGCCCGCGCCCGCGCGAGCGCGTGTTGCATTATCTCTATGATGAAATTAGTATAACGGCAGGAAATATAGCATAGACGCTTAAGCCACGACGACAGAGCAAATTCCCCCAGCCGTCCGAACCTTTAACTCATTGACGCCGTTTTCTCGCGGCCGCGCCGACTGCGAAAAAACGGACTCGCATTGATAAACGATGGCGAAGTGCCCTTACTGTAAGAGACCGCTGGCCGGCCTTGGCCTCAAGTGCCGTGCCTGCCGCCGCTATGTGCTCGGCTGGCCGCACGTCTTGCTGCTCTCCGTCTTTGTGCTCATCTCGCTCGCCATCATCCTCGAATTAGTTCTCAGCCTGCTCTAAGCGCGCGCTTCCGCCATGCTCCGCGTGGTTACGCGCGGGCGCAAAAAACAGTCAAGTTAAATGATCAAGCGAGGGCGAAATGGGTGTGTTTTGCCGTGCCGGTAAATGCGTCTTGCAATCTCAGTTTCGGATGCTATAATCCGCCCCGTTCCCTCAAGTGATGAACATTTTTGAGGAGTTCAAAAATCAAGCCGCACAACTGATGTCTTACCCCGCGCGGCTCAGTTCCAAAGTTCAATCGAGCCTTAAACGCCGAGCAGGATGTCGTCCGACAACGCCAAAAAGATACCGCCGCTGCGCGCCGTGCCCGAGAAGGACGCGGGGACGCCCGCGCTGCCCTTCGACGGCACGCCGGCCGCTTACGAAGACGCGGCGCAATCGGAAGCATCGCTCGCAACGTGCGTCTATTGCTTCGGCGCGGGCATGGAAGTGGTGGCGGGCAAGGGCGCGCGCCGCTGCCGCTGCCGCGAGCAGGGCGGACGCACGAAGATGCTCGAAGGCGCGCGCATCCCGCGCCGCTACGACGGCTGCTCGCTCCACAACTATTTTCCCGCGCCCAACAACGGCACCCAACTCAAAGCCTTCAACTACGCTTTCCGCCTCGTGCGCGAATACCCGGCCGTGGATCGCGGCCTGTTGTTCATGGGCACGGTCGGCGTCGGCAAGACGCACCTCTCGGTCGCAATACTTCGCGGCCTGATGGAGAAGGGCGTGCCGTGTCTCTTCTACGAATTCGGCTCGCTCCTGAAAGAGATTCAAGACTCCTACAACAAGATTTCGCACACGTCCGAACTACGCCTGCTCGCCCCCGTCTATCAGGCGGAGGTGCTCGTCTTGGACGAACTCGGCGCGTCGAAACCGACCGACTGGGTGCGCGACACCATGATGCAGATCATCGGCACGCGCTACAACGACAAAAAACTCACCATCTTCACCACCAACTATCTCGACGTGCGCCGCGCCGCCACCGACGAAACATTGGAAGACCGCGTCGGCGTCCGTTTGCGCTCCCGCCTCTTCGAGATGTGCAAGACCGTCCACCTCGAAGGCGAAGACTATCGCCGTCGCTACGACACGCAGCAAACCTCTTAAGCCCGTTCGTCCCTCCACAAGTTTCCACTTCGCACAATCAACCGGCGCTCCGGCGCGGCCTCGTCCGAAAGAACCTGCCGTGGATGCGCCGAAGGCCGGGCTGGGCGTATCCAAATCAAAATAGTTCTGCTAAGTTTGGCGGCTGGCGGGAGAGAAAGCGTTCGCGCCGCGACACGTCATAAGAATTAAGGGGAATAAGCATGAAAAGAGTTGCCATCTTGGCCTTAACAATCGCGTTTTTACAGTCGTCCTGCATCATGGCGGGCGGTTATTCGAGCAGCGGCGGATGGTTCTTCTGGCCGGGCGGGCTGGGGATTCTCCTGGTGATCGTCGTCGTGCTGCTGCTCGCGCGGCGAAGGCGCGGGTAAACAGGGCGGAGGCGCGGTTACACGGGTCTAGCGAGCTGCGGGTCGGGGCGCGATAGCACACGAGGCTCGCGCAGGGCGACGCCAGCGCATTACGCACGAGGCGTGGGAGCAGGGCGAAGATAAACGAGCAAGCCCCGTTGAGGGGCGACGAGCATTCTCAACGTTGAATGCTCGTCGCCCCTCAACGGGGCGTCTTGCCGTTAGATGATATGCTGCTCCGCGAGGGTGAGGTTCGTGCTCCAAAGAGCATTATGTATAATGACCCGATACAGGTGAACGAAACAATTCAATCTCAAAGTTAGCGCGCGACCAAATCGTAAATGCCCAAACGCACGGACATCCGCAAAATTCTCGTCATCGGCTCGGGGCCGATCGTCATCGGGCAGGCCGCCGAGTTCGACTATTCGGGCACGCAGGCATGCCGTGTGCTCAGGCAGGAAGGCTACGAGGTGGTGCTCGTCAACTCGAACCCCGCGACGATCATGACCGACCCCGACACGGCCGACCACACCTACATCGAACCGCTGACGCTCGCCTCCGTCACCGAGATCATACGCAAGGAGCGACCCGACGCGCTCCTGCCGACCGTCGGCGGGCAGACCGCGCTGAACCTCGCCGTCGCGCTCGCCGATGCGGGCGTGTTGGACGAGTTCGGGGTGGAGATGATCGGGGCGAAGCGCGAGGCCGTGAAGATCGCCGAGGATCGGCAACTGTTCAAACAGGCGATGGATGAGGAGGGCTTGCCGATGCCGCGCGGCGGCTTCGCGCGCTCGTGGAGCGAGGCCGAACAACTCGTGGAGACGACCGGGTATCCTGCGATCATTCGCCCGAGTTTTACGCTCGGCGGGTGGGGCGGCGGCATCGCGTTCAACCCGGAAGAGTTCGAGGAGATCGTCCGGCACGGGCTGGCCGCTTCGCCGATCCACGAACTCCTGATCGAGGAGTCAATTCTCGGCTGGAAAGAGTATGAACTCGAAGTCATGCGCGATCTGCACGACAACGTGGTGATCATCTGCTCGATCGAAAACTTCGACCCGATGGGTGTCCACACGGGCGACTCGATCACGGTCGCGCCCGCGCAAACTCTGACGGACGTGGAATACCAAATTCTGCGCGACATGGCGATCAAGGTGATTCGCAAAGTCGGCGTCGAGACGGGCGGGTCGAACATCCAGTTCGCCGTCAGCCCGGAGAACGGCGACGTGCGTATTATCGAGATGAACCCGCGCGTGTCTCGTTCGAGCGCGCTCGCGTCGAAGGCCACCGGGTTTCCCATCGCCAAGATCGCGGCGAAGCTCGCCGTCGGTTACACGCTCGACGAGATTCCGAACGACATCACGAAGAAGACGCCCGCCTCCTTCGAGCCGACGATCGATTACGTGGTGGCGAAGATTCCGAAGTGGAACTTCGAGAAGTTTCGCGAGGCCGAAGACGTGCTCGGCACGCAGATGAAATCGGTCGGCGAAGTGATGGCGATCGGACGCACGTTCAAGGAAGCTCTCTTCAAGGGCTTGCGCTCGCTCGAAGCGACGAAGCCGCTGCGCCTCTCGGACGTGCCCGCCGACGTGTTGCAGCGCAAACTCGCGCGCCCCAACTCGCAACGCTTCTCCTACATCACCTATGCCTTGCAGCACGGCGTTTCGATCGCGGAGGTTCACCGCCTCTCGCGCATCGACCCGTGGTTTCTCGAACAACTGCAAGACGTGATGTTGATTCAGGAACGTATCGAGGGGCGCGCGCTCGAAGAGATTTCGCCGGGAGCATTGCGCGAGGCGAAGGAAGTCGGGCTGTCGGATCGTCGCATCGCTTATCTGACGAAGCGCAACGAAGACGAGGTGCGCGCGCGTCGCAAGAGTTTGGGCATCGTGCCCGTCTACAAGCGCGTGGACACGTGCGGCGCGGAGTTTGAATCCTTCACGCCCTATCTCTATTCGACCTACGAGGAAGAGGACGAATCCGCGCCCACCGATCGGCGCAAGATCATGATCCTCGGCTCCGGCCCCAACCGCATCGGGCAGGGCATCGAGTTCGACTATTGCTGCTGCCACGCGGCCTTCGCGCTCTCGGAGGCGGGCTTCGAGACGATCATGGTCAACTGCAACCCCGAAACCGTCTCGACCGATTACGACACTTCCGACCGTCTCTATTTCGAGCCGCTCACGTTCGAGGACGTGATGAACATCATCGACGTGGAGCGCCCCGAAGGCGTCATCGTGCAGTTCGGCGGGCAGACGCCCCTGAACCTCGCCATGCGGCTCGAAGCGGCGGGCGCGCCCATCATCGGCACGTCGCCCGATTCGATCGACCTCGCCGAAGACCGCAAACGCTTCGGCAAACTCTTGACCAAACTCGGCATCCCGCAGCCGGAGAACGGCACGGCCACCTCCCCGGCGGAGGCGATTGTAGAGGCGGAGCGCATCGGCTATCCGGTGCTCGTGCGGCCATCGTACGTGCTGGGCGGGCGGGCGATGGCGATCGTGTACGACGAGCGGAGCCTGGACGAGTACATGCGCACGGCCGTGGACGCATCGCCGCAGAAGCCGATCCTGATCGACAAGTTTCTCGAACGCGCGGCCGAGTTCGACGTGGACGCGCTGGCCGACGCCGAGACGTGCGTCGTGGCGGGAATCCAGGAGCACATCGAGGAAGCGGGCATTCATTCGGGCGACTCTTCGTGCGTGCTGCCGCCCGTCCGCATCGCGCCGGAACACGTGGAGACGATGCGCCACTACACGCGGATGCTGGCCGAGGCTCTTAAAGTGCGCGGGCTTTTGAACATCCAGTTCGCCATCAAGGACGACCGCGTATACGTGCTTGAAGTGAACCCGCGCGCCTCGCGCACCGTGCCGTTTGTCTCGAAGGCGACGGGCGTGCCGCTGGCGCGCGTCGCCGCGCTCGTGATGGCGGGGCAGCCGCTCGCGTCGTTCAAACTGCCGCCGGATTTGAGCGTCAGCCGGTTCTTCATCAAGTCGCCGGTCTTCCCGTTCGTCAAGTTCGCGGGCGTCGATCCCATCCTCGGCCCCGAAATGCATTCGACGGGCGAGGTGATGGGCATCGGCGACACCTTCGGCGAGGCTTACGGCAAGGCGATGATGGGCGCGGGGCTGCAACTCCCCAACTGTCAGGGCACGGCCTTCATCAGCGTCAACGATTCGGATAAGGGGCAGGCCGGAGTGCTCGCGCGCAAGCTCGCCCGGCTCGGCTTCCGCCTGACCGCGACCGTGGGCACGGCGGCGCGCCTGAGCGAGGTGGGCCTGGAAGTGGAGGCGGTCTTCAAGGTCAACGAGGGGCGGCCGAACATCGTGGATCACATCAAGCAGGGTGAGATCGCCCTCGTCATCAATACGCCCCTGGGGCGCGCTTCCCACTTCGACGAGCAGGCCATTCGCCGCGCCGCGCTGCAACACAACGTGCCGTGCGTCACGACGATGACCGGCGCGCAGGCTCTCGTCGAAGCCATCAGCGCGTGCGGCGACGGGACGACCATCAAGCCGATCTCTTTGCAGGAGATACACGCGGCCGCCGCCGCGACCAAATGAGTTTCAAGTTTCAGGTTTCAAGTTTCAAGTTTCAAGTTTCAAGTTTCAAATTTTAGGTTGTCAGGATTGAAACTCCGGGTTCCTGTCTTGAACTTGAAACCTGAAACCGCGAACCGGAGGTGAGCAGAGTGGAGATCAATTCCCCGAAGGGCATCAAGCGGATTCTCAATGAGTACAAGACGATCGTCGTGGTCGGGTTGTCCTCGAACACCTGGCGCGCGTCGAACAGCGTCTCGGCATACATGCAGAGCAAGGGTTATCGCATCATCCCGGTCAACCCGAACGAGACGCAGGTGCTCGACGAGAAGGCTTACGCGACGCTCGCGGAAGTGCCCCAGCAGGTCGAACTCGTCAACGTGTTTCGTCGTTCGGAAGAGGCGGGCGCGGTGGTTGACGAAGCCATCCGCGCGGGCGCGAAGGCCGTCTGGCTGCAAGAGGGCGTCATCGATCCGGCGGCGGCCAAACGCGCGCTCGACGCAGGGCTGCTCGTCGTCATGGATCGCTGCATCCTCAAAGAGCACGCCCGCATGCAGCGCGCGCTGCGCAGCGCAGAGTCGGATGATGAATGATGGACGCGAAACGATGAAGGGAAAGATTGTTGTTTGTCCGTGGTTAGTTGTCCGTAGTCAGTTGTCCGTAGTCAGTTGTCCGTGGTCAGTTGCCAGTTGCGCGTGGTTATCACACCAGTTGCTAAAGACGCGCTTGAACAACTGACCACTGACAACTGACCACGGACAACCGACGCTTTCCCGTACACGTTCTCGCCGGAGGCAATTTGTGGCCGAGCAGATTCGAGCGGTTGTGATCACGTCGAGCGACGCGTGCGCGCGGGGCGAGCGGGTGGATGAGTCGGGGGCGGCGTTGGTGGAGTTGCTCGGCGAGTTGGGCGCGGAGGTGGTGGCGGCGGAAGTGGTGGCGGACGACCTCGAACCGCTGCGGGATAAACTGCGCGCCTACGCCGAACGCGCGGACGTGAACCTGATCGTGACGACGGGCGGCACGGGCTTCAGCCCGCGCGACAACACGCCGGAGGCGACGCGCGCCGTCATCGAACGCGATGCGCCGGGGCTGGCCGAGGCGATGCGCGCCGAGACGTTGCGGCAGACGCCGACGGCGATGATCTCGCGCGGCGTGTGCGGCATCCGCGCGGGCACGTTGATCATCAATATGCCGGGCGCGCCGCGGGCTGTCCGCGAATGTTTCGCGGTGATTCGCCCCGTGCTCGGTCACGCCGTCTCGCTGCTGGCCGGGCGTTCGCACGAGGAGGCGAAGGAAGCATGAAGGGCAGGAAGAAGGGGAAAGGGTAAGGGGGCAGGAAGAAGGGGAAAGGGGTAAGGGGTAAAGGGTAAAGGGGAAGGGGTAAAGGGGAAGACGAAAGCGGGGCGCGGCCGTTGAATGGCTGCGCCCCGCTTCCGGTTTTACCTTTCCCCCTTACCCCTTACCCTTTTCCCCCTTGCCTTCAAAACTGTCCGGGTTGCGGCGCGCCCGGCTGGCCGAAGCGTTTGCGGTATTCGACCGAGTTGATGAAGCCTCTCACCATCGTGCGGTAGTCGCCCGGATGGGCATTCAGATATGCGAGCCAGGCGTTAAAGCCCGCCGGTTCCGCGTCGCGCCGCAGATAGCCGAAGTATTCCATCTGCACGAACGCGTCGTTGTACATCCTGGTCTTGACCTCGTTGCTCTCCACCACTTCGCGCAGCACTTGC
>DASVVO010000008.1:0-46480 GCA_036386515.1 Pyrinomonadaceae bacterium | reverse complement strand
GGGGCGAACGATACAATCAGGCTCGTCAGTTCGGAAGGCAGTGTCAGCATCGAAAGACCTCTCTTGGCGGAGTTGGTCAATCAGCTTACGCTGCCTTTCGTTTATTCTTCAAAGAGCAGAAATGGATAAAGTCGAGCTTAGCGCGACGTGCGTTCGGCGGCCTCTTCGGCCGTCTCGCGCTCGAATTCGGGGAGCGGTTCGTCGGGCGCGGAGGGGTCGCGCGCGAGCGACCACTTGAGCAGGGGCGGCGTGACGAGCGTCGTCACGATGACCATGATGACGACGGCGGCGAAGGTCGAACGGTTGATGACGGGTTCCGGCGCGCCCGCCGTGTTCGGGAGCATGAGCGTCGCGCCGATCCCGGCGAAGATGAGTCCGACTTCGCCGCGCGGGATCATGCCGAGGCCGACGGCGAGACGGTTGACGCCGCGATCTATGACCGCCAGCGAGCAGACCTGTTTGCCGATGATCGCCGCCGCCGTCAACACCGCCGCGAAGCCGAGGATGTCGAGGCGTCCGAAGGCGCTGAGGTCAACTTTGAGTCCCATCAGGACGAAGAAGATGGGCACGAAGATGGTCGTCAGGGGCGTGAGCAGTTCGTGCAGATCGTGTTTGGTGCGGCCGGGCATCCGCTCGACGTGCGCCTCTTCGAGCAGCAGCCCGGCGGCGAACGCGCCGACGATGGCCGCCAGCCCGATCCCGGCGGCCGCCCACGACAGCACGAAACAGATCGAGACGGCGAGCGCGAGCAACACGCCGCGCCCTTCGAGTTTGCCCGCCCCGCGAAAGATGTGCGGCACGAGAACTCGCCCGGCGACAAGCGCGCCGACGAGAAAGCCCACGGCCTTGAGCGTGATGAGGCCGACGCTCAAGAGCGAGAGCGACGCGCCCTCGGCGGTCGCCTGAATTGCGCCTTGCACGACGGCGAGGATGATGAGGCCGAGCACGTCGTCGATCACGGCCGCGCCGAGCACGATGCGCGCGACGCGCGTGTTGAGTTTGCCCATGTCCTTCAACACGCGCGCCGTGATGCCGACGGAGGTGGCGCAGAGCGTCGCGCCGATGAAGATGTGGCCGAGACGCGCTTCGCCCGGAATGAAATATGCCGCCACGCCCCAGCCGAGGAAGAACGGCGCGACGACGCCCGCCGTCGCGACCAGCAGCGACGACCAGCCGACTTCCAGCATCTCGCCGAGGTTCGATTCCAGCCCCACCTCGAACAGCAACAGGATGACGCCGATCTCCGCGAGCGCGCCCAGAACTACGTCGGCCTTGAGCGGTTCGACGGCCGTCACGCCGAAGAGGACAAGGTTGCCGACGAGCATCCCGCCGATCAACTCGCCGAGCACGGCCGGTTGTCCGAAACGCTCGAACGCCTCGCCGCCGAGTTTCGCGATCAGCAAAATGAGCGCGACGCCGACGAGCACGAGCGGGTTCAGGCCATGCCCCGCGCCGCCCGCCTGCCCTCCCACCGCTTCGCTCGCATAGACGGCCTGCCCCGCCAGCGTGCAGGCGGCGAGCAGGAGCAGCATGAAGGGAGTTTTGCGATTCATAAGATTTATCGCTCGGGGTGCAGGATGATAAGTAAGTTTAGACGGGGCGTGGGATTAAAGACGCGGTCGCCCCGCGCGGCAAAGGAGCGGGATTTACGGCGGCGGCGGGGGCTAAGAATGTCGGGCGCGGCGGAGGCTTACTCGCCGAGGTAAGCCTCTTTGATGCGCGGGTCGGCGGCGAGGTCTTGCGATGCGCCTTCCATGACGATCTGCCCGGTCTCCAGAACGTAAGCGCGGTTGGAATGGCGCAGGGCTGCGTTGGCGTTCTGTTCGACGAGCAGGATGGTCGTGCCACGGCTGCGAATGTCTTCGATGGCCTGAAAAATCGTATGCACGACGAGCGGCGCGAGGCCGAGCGAGGGTTCGTCTAAGAGGAGCAGGCGCGGGCGCGACATCAGCGCGCGCCCCATCGCCAGCATCTGCTGTTCGCCGCCGGAGAGCGTGCCCGCCTTTTGCGTCTGCCGCTCCTTGAGGCGCGGAAACATCGTGTAGGCGCGCTCCATGTCTTCGGCGATCTCGCGCTTGTTCTTTTTCAGGTACGCGCCCATCTGTAAGTTTTCGCGCACCGTCAAATTGGCGAAGACGCCGCGCCCTTCGGGCGACATGGAGATGCCGCGCGCGACGAGTTTGTGCGCGGGCAGACCGGAGATTTCTTCGTTCTCGTAGAGCACGCGCCCGGCGCGCGGCGACAATAATCCGGTGATGGTGCGCAGCGTCGTGGTCTTGCCCGCGCCGTTCGCGCCGATCAGCGTGACGACCTCGCCCTGCTCGACGTGCATCGTGATGCCGTTGAGCGCCTCGATTGCGCCGTAGTTGACGGAGATGTTTTCGAGAGTAAGCATGTTGAAAAATTCGCGTCGTAGGCGAGCGCGCGAAGCCGCGAAGCAAAAATTCTTTAGTCGCCGAGGTACGCTTCGATCACTTTCGGGTCGTTCTTGATCTGTTCGGGCAGGCCGAGCGCGATCGACTTGCCGTAGTCCACCACCTGGATGCGCTCGCAGACGCCCATCACGACCTTCATGTTGTGTTCGACGAGCAGGATGGTCAGGCCGAAGCGGTCGCGTATTTTGCGGATGAGCGCCATCAAGTCCATCGCCTCCGAGGGGTTCATGCCGGCCGCCGGTTCGTCGAGGAGCAGCAGTTTCGGCCGCGTGGCGAGCGCGCGCACGATCTCCAGACGGCGCTGGTTGCCGTAGGGCAAACTCGTCCCGCCCTCGTCTTTGTAGCGCGCGAGATCGAAGATGCCGAGCAGTTCCAGACAATAGTCGCGGTGCTCCGCCTCGTCGCGCGCGAAGCGGGGCGAACGCACGACGGCGTCAAAGAGCGTCTGCCTGGCGTGGATGTGGCAGGCGGTCATCACGTTTTCGAGCACGGACATGCTGGGGAACAGGCGTATGTTCTGGAACGTGCGCGAGACGCCGCGATTGGCGATCTCGTAGGGGCGCAGGCCGTCGATGCGTTTCTGCTGAAAATGAATCTCGCCGGAAGTGGGTTTATAGACGCCGGTCAGGAGGTTGAAGATGGTGGTCTTGCCCGCGCCGTTCGGCCCGATGAGGCCGTAGATTTCGCCCTCGCGCACGTCCATGTTCAGTTCGTTGACGGCGATGAGGCCGCCGAAGCGGATCGTGCATTTGTCCGTGCGCAGGGTCGCGCCGCCCTCCGCCCGCGCGCCGCTGCTACCGCTGCTACTACTACGCGCGGTGCGCGCGGCTTCGGTCAGGATCGAGTCTTCTTTCGTCGCTTCCACAGCGTCGTGTTCCGGCGCGCCGCTCATTTGTTCTCCACCTCTTTATCCGGATCGGTATTCGACTCGTCGCGTTCGGCGATGGGCACGCCCGCGCTCGCGCCGACGGCCTCGTCGCCCGCCGGGCGTTTTTGCGCGCGGCGCAGCCAGCTCATCCCGAATTCGCTCGTGCCGAGCACGCCCTGCGGCCTCGTCAGCATGATCACGATGAGAAGCGCGGCGTAGATGACAAGGCGCAGGTCTGCGAAGTTGAACTCCTGCCCGAAGAGGGCGATGGTCGGCAGTTGGCGCAAGGCTTCGGGCAGGATGGTGATGACCGCCGCGCCGAGGATAGCCCCCGTGATCGAACCCATCCCGCCGAGCACGATCATGATGATGATCTCGAACGAGCGCAGGAAGGTGAAATCGGCGGTGCTCAGGAATTTGTTGTAGTGTGCGAACAAGACGCCCGCGATGCCGGCGAAGGCCGAACTGATGACGAACGAGAGCACCTTGTAGCGGGTGGTGTTGACGCCCATCGCCTCGGCGGCGAGTTCGTCTTCGCGGATGGAGACGAGGACGCGCCCCGTGTCGGAGCGCACGATGTTATGCACGACGACGATGGTGATGACGGCGAAGATGCCGACCCAGACGAAGTTGGTGTAGCCGGGCACGGTCAGGCCGGTCGCGCCGCCCACCTTGTCGATGTTGAGAATGACGATGCGGATGATCTCGGCGAAGCCGAGCGTGACGATGGCGAGATAGTCGCCGCGCAGGCGCAGAGAGGGGATGCCGACGACCAGACCGGCCAGCGCGGTGACGAGGCCGCCGACGAAGATCGCCAGCAGGAAGATGAGCACGTGCGCCGCGTCCGCGCCCACCATCCCGGCGAGCGCGGGTTCCCAATTGGGCGCGTGGTAGACGGTCAGGTAGGCGGAGGCGTAAGCCCCGATCGCCATGAACCCGGCGTGGCCGATGGAGAACTGCCCCGTGAAGCCGTTGATCAGGTTGAGCGAGACGGCGAGGATGACGTTGATGCCGATGAAGGTCAGCAGGCGTCCGTAATAATCATCCAGACCGAAGCCGAACAGCCCCTCGGTGCTCAACATTGCGTTCAGACCTAACAGCGCCACGATGACGAGCACCGCGAAGAGGAGCCTCTTGACGAAGGTTGGCATAAATTCAGACGACGGAAGGCGCGGGGTCGAACGCTTGTTTGTAAATCGTCAAAAACTCTGTCGTGAATTCGGCGCGGGCAGCCTCCATCCTTTCTTAAACTTTCTCCTGCACGGTCGAGCCGAGCAAGCCCGCCGGACGGAATAAGAGCACGAGAATCAGGATCGAGAAGGCGACGGCGTCGCGGTAGGTCGAAGGGATGCCGACGCTCTGCCCGTAGCCGACGACGAACGTCTCGGCCGCGCCGATGAGCAAGCCCCCGAGCACCGCGCCGGGGATGTTGCCGATGCCGCCGAGCACGGCGGCGACGAAGGCTTTCAGCCCCGTGATGATGCCCATCAGCGGATAAATCTGCGGGTTGTATTGCGCCGTCAGCACGCCGCCCGCCGCCGCCAGCGCGGAGCCGAGCGCGAAGGTGAAGGCGATGATCAAGTTGGTGTTGATGCCCATCAACTTGGCCGAGTTGAGATTGAAGGAGACGGCGCGCATCGCCGTGCCCACCTTCGTCCGGTAGATGATCCACTGCAAGAGCAGCATCAGCGCGATGGAGACGGAGAAGATGAGAATCTGCGACTTCGAGATCGCGGCGTTGCCGAAGAGCGTGTAGTTCTGGTTTTGCAGCAGTTGGGGAAAGGAGCGCGGCGCGCCGCCGAAGAGCACGACGCCCAGATTTTCCAGCAGGAGCGAGACGCCGATGGCCGTGATGAGCGTCGTCATGCGCGCGTACTTGCGGACGGGGCGATAGGCGAAACGCTCGATCGCCATCCCGATGAGCGCAGCCACGAGCATCGAGCCGAGCAGCGTGATGCCGAAGCCGATGAGCGACGGTTCGAGCGCGAAGCCGAGGCCGTGCGCGATGAAGTACCCGGCGAACGCGCCGACCATGTAGATGTCGCCGTGGGCGAAGTTGATCAGGCGCAGGATGCCGTAGACCATCGTGTAGCCGAGCGCGATCAGAGCGTAGATCGAGCCGATGGTCAGGCCGTTGATGAGTTGCTGTACGAAGGTGTCCATAACAAACCTGGTTGTTCGCCTACGGGGTGGCGCGCGCCCCTGCATTCGTGTTGGTGTTCGCGTTGGTGTTCGTATTGCCATTCGCGTTCGCGTTGGCGTTGCCTGCGCCGGTCGTGCCGGACGAGCCGGTCGCGCCTCCCTCGGGCGAGGCGGCCGTCTGCGGCGAGGCTGAATCGGCGGGCGCGCCGCCCGTGGTGGTGGCGGTCGCCGCCGCGCCTTCCGGCTGAATCGTCTCGGTGTAGATGAACTTGCGCCCCGTGGGTTCGAGTTTGAGCACGACGGCGGGTTTGACGGCGTCGCGGTCGGCGTTGAGCGAGATCATGCCGGTGACGCCGGGGAAGTTGGTCGTCTGCGCGATGGCGTCGCGCAGTTTCGCGCCGTCGCTGGTGCCGGCGCGCTTGAGGGAGTCGGCGAGAATCTTCATCGCGTCGTAGGCGAGCGCGGCGATGGCGTCGGGCGCGGTGTTGTTGAAACGGGCTTTGTAGTCGGCGACAAACTTCTGAATCGCGGGCGACGGGTCGTCGATCGAATAGTGGTTCGCCATGTACGCGCCGCGCAGGGCTTCGCCGCCGAGTTCCCATAGTTGCGGGGCGTCCCAGCCGTCGCCGCCGAGGAGCGGCGCGTTGATGCCGAGTTCCTTGGCCTGCTTGGCGATGACGCCGACCTGGCCGTAGTAGCCGGGCACGAAGATCACGTCGGGGTTGGCGGCGCGGATCGAGGTGAGTTGGCCTTTGAAGTCAGGGTCGGTCTGCGTGTAGGACTGCCGCATGATGATCTGACCGCCGAGTTTGATGAACTGCGCCTCGAAATACTGCGACATGCCCTTACTGTAGTCCGAGTTCACGTCGCCGAGCACGGCGGCCGTTTTCGCCTTCAGCGTGTTGGCGGCAAACTTCGCCATCACCGCGCCCTGAAACGAATCGATGAAGCAGACGCGGAAGATGTAGTCGCCCACCTGCGTCACCTTCGGGTTGGTCGAAGAGGGCGTGATCATCGGCACTCTGCCCTCCTGCGCCTTCGGCGCGGCGGCCAGGCTGTTGGTCGAAGCGACCTCGCCGATGAGCGCGACGACCTTGTCCTGATTCACGAGTTTGGTGGCGACCGTGGCGGCCTGCGCGGGCTGCCCCTGATCGTCTTCGATGAGGAGTTGGATTTGGCGGCCGTTGATGCCGCCCGCCTTGTTGATTTCGTCGGCGGCCATCTGCACGCCGTTTTTGGTCGATTGCCCGAAACTCGAAGTTTGCCCGGACAGGTCTCCGTAGACGCCGACCTTGATCGCGCCGGTGTCGTTGGCGACCGTGGGGCCTCCGTCTTTGCGCACGCAGGCGGAGTTGGCGAGCAGCGCGGCGGTTAATCCAAGCGTTAATAGAATTCTTTTCATTGTTGACCTCATCCAGTAAGACAGATTTCAAGAGCGGGAGACGACATCAAACCTCACCTCGTAAAACGCATGCGCGCCCGGCGGCGGCGGGTTCCGTACTCGCCTGTAAGAACTTAAAAATACTTTGGGAGAATGATACGCGCCGCAGCCGCACATAGTTTTGAGCCGCTGACAGCGGCATCCAAACCAAAACGGCGCAGACGAAATCTCGTGATAGGCGCATTATACCGATTTACCGCCATGTGTCGAGATTTATCTCGCGCCGCGCCCGTTAGCGAGCCGTCGGCTTCATTAACGCCTCGTCGCCGCAACGATGCAACGATCCCGCGAGCGGTTAGCGGCGATACGCGGCACGCGTCTTGCCATCTCCGACGTGGCAGCAATTTTCAAGGTGCGAAATCGTACACAGGCCGACGCGGGGCGGTTAGTTCGCCGCCGCGACCAGCGGATACATACGCGAGGCGCGACGAGGAGCAAACAGTTTAAGCTGCCGTTTTACTCTCCTAATCAGGCGGGTCAGTTAATTGCATACATCATTCGGACTCTGAAGTCCGTTCAACAGCGAAAGGGATAAATCAAAGATGGACGACAACAAAAAAGACAGCATCGGCGAAGAGGTTTCGGCTTTCGGTCAGCGCGCCAAAGGCGACATCAAGGAAGCGACGGGCACGGTCACGGGCGACAGTTCGCTGCGCTCGGAAGGCGCGGCCGAGAGCGCGACGGGCGCGACGCGCCAGAAATCGAACCGCATGGTGACGGGTCTGTTCCGCGACCGCGACAGCGCGGAGCGCGCCTACGGTTCGCTCTCGACGCGCGGCTACAGCAAAGACGACGTGAACCTCCTGATGTCAGACGAGACGCGCAAGACGCATTTCTCATCCGACGATGCGGGCGGCGACACGGAACTCGGCAGTAAAGCCCTCGAAGGCGCGGGCGCGGGCGCGGCCATCGGCGGCACGACCGGCGCGGTGCTCGCGGCGATTGCGGCCATCGGCACCTCGGTCGTCTTGCCGGGCTTGGGGTTGATCGTGGCCGGGCCTTTGGCGGCGGCGCTCGCGGGCGCGGGCGCGGGCGGCGCGACGGGCGGCCTCATCGGCGCGCTCATCGGTTCGGGCATCCCGGAAGATCGCGCGCAGGCGTATGAGAGCGGCGTGAAGGAAGGCGGCATCGTGATGGGCGTCAACGCGCGCTCGGATGAAGACGCCGAATACTTCGAGAACGAATTCCGCACGCATCGCGGCGAAAACGTCTACCGCTAAACGCGGTCGGCGCGAAACGGCCGGAATCGAAACGGGAGGCTCGTCGTTCGAGCCTCCCGTTTTTTGTGTGGCGCGCCCCGCTGTCCCACCCCGGCAAATAAACTTCCGGTCACTATTGACGCGCCGCCGCGTTCAGTGTTAGTTAAGCACCGAGATGACAACTTGACAGAAAGCGTGTCAGACCGCCGCCTTCCTTGCGAGTTGATTGACACGACGACTCACTTACATCCCCTCGCTCTCGATTCTTCAATTACAGAGGTGTCCCCCATGTTCCACATCCCCCACGGGCGCGTGCGCGCCGCTGCGTTTTCTCATCCCTCGCCGCGACGCGGGCGCGGCCTCAAGAGCGTCTTCGTCGCCTGGTTTTTGCTGGTCGGCATCATGTCACCCGCCGGGCTGACCGTGTCGCCCGCAGCGGCGCAGGACACCGTGACGGGCGCGTTCGAGGGCGCGGTGACGAACAGCACGACGGGCGCAGTCATCTCCGGCGCAAGCGTCCAGATCATCAACCAGCAGACGGGACAAACGATTCCGAAAACTTCCGACTCGCGCGGACGCTTCTACGCCGGGCTGCTCGCGCCGGGCATCTATCTCATCCGCGTCTCGGCCGCGGGCTTCCAGACGAGAGAAGTGCGCCAGCGTCTCTTCATCACGCGCACGGGCGAGGTCGTTCCCATCCCCGTCGCGCTCGACCCCGCGCCCGCCGTCGCGCCCGCCTCCCCGACGCCCGCGCCGCCCGCGCAGACCGAAGCGGACACGGATGTGCGCGCGCGGGTCAACGCTTCCGACGCCAGGCAGGGCGGCGCGTTCGCCGAGGAAGAAGTTTCGACGCTCCCGCTCGGCTCACAGACCTTCACGCGCACCTTCGACGAACTCACCCTGCTCTTGCCCGGCGTCGCGCCGCCGCCGCAGACGCTCGGCTCGGTCGCCGGCCCCGGCATCGGCGCGGGCGTCGGCTCGGCCGGTCAGTTCTCCGTCAACGGCCTGCGCTCGCGCGCCAACAATTTCACCGTCGACGGCTCGGACAATAACGACGAAGACATCGGCGTGCGTCGTCAGGGCTTCTTCTCGCTCGTGCCGCAGCCGATTGAGTCCATCAAGGAGTATCAGGCGATCACGCTGCTTGCGCCCGCGCAGTACGGCAGAAACATCGGGGCGCAGGTCAACGCCGTCTCGAAGTCGGGCGGGAGCGAGCATCACGGCACGCTCTACGGCTTTCTCAACACCAGCCAACTCAACGCGCGCAACGTCTTCGACACGACGGGCGGCCACGACGCGTTCGCGCTCCGCGCCGGCATCAACCAGCCCGTCCTGCTCGACGGCGCGCCGCTCACGGTGCGCAACGGAAGCGGCGGCGAAGATTCCTTCACGCTCGGACAGATGGGCTTCGCGCTCGGCGGCCCGCTCCGGCGCGAGCGCGTCTTTTATTTCATCTCCGCCGAGGGCACGCGCGCCAACGCCACGCGCGAGGAGAGTTTCGCCGTGCCGACCGTTGACCAGCGGGGCTTCGGCGGCACGGGCGCCTTCGGTCTCCCGCTCGGCCTGCTCGACCCCGGCACTCCTTTCCGCTCCTTCCCCACCAGCGTTGACGGCGACGCCGTTTTCAGTCTCTTCCCTTTCGCCAACAACCCCGGCGGCGTCTACGGCGCGAACACCTTCACCGAGACGCTTCCGGCGGGCGGGCGCGGCATGATCGCCTCGATCAAAGTTGACGGCAACTTCAAACTCGGCGGGCGCGAGCAGACCGTCGCCGAACGCTACAACTTCACGGAAGATTCGCGCTTCATCCCCGTCACCGGCGGCGCGATCTTCTCGACGCTCAAGCCGCGCGTCCGCACGCAGAACAACTCCTTCTACCTGAACAGCGAACTGAGCCGCCCCGATTCGGCGCGCCCCATCTTCAATCAACTGCGCCTCTCCTACGGCCGCACGAGCCTCAACTTCGCCGAGGTGCGCGACACGGCTTTTCAAATTCCGAGTTCGCAACTGCCCGATGTGCCCTTCCTCCTCAACGCGCCTTACGTCCTCAACGGCACGCTGCCCGACACCGCCTTCACTCCCAACACGGGGGCGGTCATTTACGGTTCGACCGGCTTCACGGTGGAGGATGAGTTGGGGCCGGTCGGCCAGGTTTCGATCGCGGGTTTCAGCCCGCTCGGCGTGGACGTGTTCAACTTCCCGCAGCAGCGCGTCAACAACACTTACCAGGTCGCCGACACGCTCACCCTGCGCGCGGGCACGCACAGTCTCGCCTTCGGCACGGACATCCGCCGCACCGAACTCAACAGCGACCTGCCGCGCAACGCCCGCCCGCTCATCACCTTCAACGGCGCGCCGAACATCTCCATTGACAACAAAGGCGAGGTGCAGGCCGAGGGCGGTTTCATCAATGCCGTAGACCTTGCCGCCGCCGGGGCTGCGAGCGGCTTCTTCCAAACGCTGGCGGCGCGCGAATCGGACATCGGGCTGCGGCTCTACCAGTACAACGTCTTCGGGCAGGACACGTGGCGCATCCGGCCGAATCTCTCGCTCTCCTTCGGCCTGCGCTACGAGTACAACTCGCCGCCGGGCGAGCGGCAGCGGCGCATCGAAAATTCTTTCGCCGCCCCCGAACTCGACAACGCGCCCGGCCTGCGCGATTTCATCGGCGGCCGCCGGAGGATTTTCGACCCCGACCGCTCCAACTTCGCCCCGCGCCTCGGCGTGGCCTACGCGCCCAACCTGTTCGGGGCTGACCGCCTGACGATCTTCCGCGCCGGTTACGGAATCTTCTACGATCAGATTCTCGGCGCGGTCGTCAGCCAATCGCGCAACGTCTACCCGAATTTCCTTACCGTCAACTTCTCCGGTGGTCTCGGCAACTTCCTCGGCGGCGGTGGCGGGGGCGGCGGTGGCGGCGACGGCGACGGACGCGGCAACGATAATCTGGGGCAACTCCAACTGCTCAACCCGAGCGACCCGCGTCTCGGCATCGTGCAACCCGGCACGCTCAACCGCATCAACCCGGAACTGACGACGGCCGAACTCGTCAAAGCCATCAACCAACTCGTGACGGGCGAGACAGACCCGACTTCGAGCATCTTCGGGGCGACGCTGCCCGCGCGCACGCTCAAGTCGCCGCGCGCCGAGCACTACGCCTTCAGCGTCGAACAGCAACTATCGCGCGATACCGTGCTCTCCGTGGCCTACGTCGGCACGCGCGGCCGAAACCTGCTGCGCTTCAACACGCCCAACCTCGGACTCAACAGCATTCTCATCCCCCTCGACTTCAGAGTCTCACCGGGAGACAACCCGCAGGACGGCGTGCAGCCGCTCGTCTACGGTCTCGCGCTCGCGCCCGAAGGCGGCCGCCCCAACCCTGACGCCGGGTTCATCTCCCGCTTCGAAACGACCGCCCCTTCGCGCTACGACTCCATGCAGCTACAACTGCGCGGCCGCCTGCGCCGCCGACTGCAATATCAAGCGGCCTACACCTTCGGCAAAGCCCTCGACGAAGTATCGGACGTGTTCGATCTGGCGGGCGCGTCCGCGCTGCCGCAAGACCCGCGCGACTTGCGCGCCGAGCGCGCCCCGGCCAATTTCGACGTGCGCCACCGCTTCTCTTACAACTTCGTCTACGACTTCCCGCAGGCGACCGGCGACGGCGGCCGACTCGCCCGTCTCCTCTTCCGCGACCTGCAACTGGCGGGCACGGGCAGTTATCAAACCGGCCAGCCCTTCACCGTCAACTCCATCTACGACGTGAACCTCGACGGCAACCTGACCGACCGCCTGAACACGACCGCCGGACTCGAACGCACGGGCGACCGGCGGCAACCGCTGCGCCTGACGACGGGTGATCCGAACTCGCTCCTTGCGCCCGTCGGCGAGAACGGCGCGGTCGGGCGCAACACGTTCCGCGCGGGCGGCATCCTCGATCTCAACCTCGCGTTCGTCAAACGCTTCCGCGTCAGCGAAGGGCAAGCCGTCCTCTTCCGCCTGGACGCCTTCAACTTCATCAACCGCGCCAACTACGGCATCCCGGTGCGCTTCCTCGAAGCCCCCGGCTTCGGTCAGGCGACCTCGACGGCGACGCCCATGCGCCGCTTCCAGTTCGCGCTCAAGTACTCTTTCTAAGACGCGCTCGAATAAATGAAATGAAAGCGGGAGACCCGGAAGCTGTTTTAAAATCTGTTTGAACGAGTCCCGTCAGGGACGATTGCTAATAGCCCGGCACTTTAGTGCCGGGGATCATTTGCAGTTCATGCGTGAGTCCCGTAGGGACGATTGAATGTGCATCACGAATTCAATCGTCCCTACGGGACTCTATCTATTCAAAGAGACATTCACGATCCCCGGCGATAAATCGCCGGGCTATTATCAAATGTCCCTACGGGACAACAACGAGGTTGTTTTTCAAACAGCCTCATAGACGCCGCGCGAATTCCGAATGCGAAGCGGGAGGCTTGAACTAAATCGAGCCTCCCGCTTTGAACTAAATCGAGCCTCCCGCTTCCGTTTTCCCGCCGCACCTCCCCTGTGGCATACTTTGTCTCACCGTTCATCAACTCGATTTTCAAGCGTCGCCGCCGGCCATGGCCGCGCGACGACCGTGGGAGGGCAGCATGGTTCAGAGTACATCTTCCGGCGAAGTGCCGCGCCGGATGCTCGGTCGCACCGGCATCGAAGTCTCCGCGCTCGCGCTCGGCGGCTCGCACATCGGCGAAACGAACTCGAAGCGCGAGGCTTTGCGGATCGTCCGCGAGGCGATCGACGGCGGCATCGACTTCATGGACAACGCGTGGGAGTATCACGACGGCCTAAGCGAAGAGTTGATGGGCGAAGCCTTGCAAGGGGGCTTGCGCCACAAAGTCTTCCTGATGTCGAAAGTCTGCACGCACGGGCGCGACCGCAAGACGGCCATGCGCCAACTCGAACAGACGCTCAAACGACTCCGCACGGATCATCTCGACCTCTGGCAGGTTCACGAAGTCATCCACGACAACGACCCCGATCTGCACTTCGCCCCCGGCGGCGTCATCGAAGCTCTCGAACAGGCGCAGCGCGACGGCAAAGTCCGCTTCGTCGGTTTCACCGGCCACAAAGACCCCGCCATCCATCTCAAGATGCTCGCGCACGACTACCCCTTCGATACCTGTCAACTGCCGCTCAACCCCTTCGACGCCACCTTCCGCAGCTTCGAGCAACAGGTCTTGCCCGAACTGCTCAGGCGCGGCATCGCCCCGCTCGGCATGAAGAGTTTGGGCGGCGGGGGCGACGCCGTAAAAAAACGCGCCGTCACGGCCGCGGAGGCTTTGCGCTACGCGATGAGTCTCCCCGTCGCCTCGACCGTCTCCGGCATCGACTCGCTCAAAGTGCTCCGGCAAAATTTGCGGATCGCGCGCGAGTTCACCCCGATGTCCGGCGAGGAGATGCAAGCCCTGCGCACGCGCTGCGCCGCCGATGCCGCCGACGGCCACTTCGAACTCTACAAGACCTCCAAAAAATACGACGGCCCGCCGGGACGCAAGCAGCACAAGTTCCCCGCCCAGGACGAACTCGCCGCCTGAACGCCCGCGGGCGCGGCGGCCGCCCTCCGTCACGCGACGCGCGGGCACTGCCGCCGCGCCCGCGCCGCGAAACGAACCGCGCTCCTTAAAAGCGGCTTCCCACGTGAAAGTGGCTTCACATGTGACGCGAGCCGTCTTTCACCGTTACAATGCCCGGCATGAAACAGGATGACAGCCAGCGGGACGACGCCTCCGCCAACGCGCCTCCCGCGACCGGCGACATGAGCGCGGAGGAGTTTCGCCGCCACGGCCACGCGCTCATCGATTGGATCAGCGACTATTTCACCGGAATAGAAGCCCGCCCCGTGCTCGCGCAGGTCAAGCCGCGCGACTTGATCGATAAGTTGCCCGCCGCGCCGCCCGCCTCCGGCGAACCGATGGACGAGATTCTCGCCGACGTGGATCGCCTGCTCGTCCCCGCGCTCACGCATTGGAATCATCCCTCGTTCTTCGCCTACTTCGCCACGTCCACCAGCGCGCCCGGCATCTTCGGCGAACTTCTCTCGGCCGCCTTCGACGTGAAAGCTCTGCTTTGGCGCACCGCGCCCGCCGCCGCCGAACTCGAAGAGGTCGCGCTCTCCTGGCTCCGGCAGATGCTCGGCCTGCCCGGCGAGTTTGCGGGCGTCATCTACGACACCGCCTCCGTCTCCAGCCTCCACGCCATCGCCGCCGCGCGCGAGCATCTGAATCTCGACATCCGCGAGCAGGGCTTGAGCGGTCGCACAGACCTGCCGCTTCTGCGCGTCTATGCCTCCGAACAGGCGCACTCGTCGATCGACAAGGCCGTCATCGCGCTCGGCCTCGGCCAACGCTCGCTCCGCAAAATTCCGACCGACGCCGAGTTTCGCATGGATGCCGAAGCCCTCGCCCGCGCCGTCGCGGAAGACAAAGCAAATGGCCTGCTGCCCTGCTGCGTCGTCGCCACCGTCGGCACGACTTCGACAACGAGCATCGACCCCGTGGCCGCCATCGCCGACATCTGCGCGCAACACGAACTCTGGCTGCACGTTGACGCCGCCTACGCCGGTTCGGCCGGGATCGTGCCCGAACTGCGTCCTCTCGTCCTCGCTGCTTGCGAGCGCGCCGACTCGCTGACGCTCAACCCGCACAAGTGGCTGTTCACGCCCTTCGATCTCTCCGTCCTCTACTGCCGCCGGATCGAAACGCTCCATCGCGCCTTCTCGCTCGTCCCCGAATACCTGCGCACGCCCGCCGCCGAAACCGCGAGCGTGCGCAACGGCGCGGACTACGGCGTCCAACTCGGCCGCCGCTTCCGCTCCCTCAAGCTCTGGATGATCCTCCGCTACTTCGGACACGACGGCCTCGCCGCGCGCATCCGCGAACACTGCCGCCTCGCACGCCTCTTCGCCGCCTGGGTCGAAGACTCTCCCGACTGGGAACTGCTCGCGCCCGTCCCCTTGAGCGTCGTCTGCTTCCGCGCCTGCCCCGCCGGGGCGGACGACTCCGACGCCGCCGCCCGCGCCGCGCGCCTCGACGCCCTCAACGAACGCCTCCTGCACGCCGCCAACGCCACCGGCTCGATCTTCATCTCCCACACGCGCCTGCACGACCGATTCACCCTCCGCCTCGCCGTCGGCAACATCCGCACCGCCGAGGAACACGTCCGCCGCGCGTGGGAACTCTTAAGTGAACAACTTGCGCTCCTCACCTAGCTCTTGCTTCTTTGCGCCTTTGCGCCTTTGCGTGAGATAAATTCCATGCATGAAAACGAGATCGCTAAAGAGATTGTCAACGCTGCTTACAAAATTCACACAACCCTTGGCCCCGGACTACTCGAATCGGTTTACGAAGCCACCCTCGCTTATGAGTTAAGCCAAAGACGCTTCAATGTACTCCGGCAACAACCTATCCCGGTCGTTTATGAGTCCGTCCATATGGATATGGGATTTCGGGCAGACTTGATTGTCGGCGGCTTAGTTATTGTCGAATTGAAATCTGTGGAGATGGTTGCTCCGGTGCATAGAAAGCAGTTATTAACCTACCTGCGCCTTGCTGATAAGCGACTTGGTTTGTTGATTAATTTTGGTACGGAGTTGATTAAAGATGGCATTACGAGAGTTGTTAATCGTCTATAAAAATTTCACGCAAAGGCGCAAAGGCGCAAAGAAGAAGATGGTTGCGGCTCACGGGCGGGTTGTGACAATGTCGTTGCTCTTTATTTGCAGCATTCTTTTATTTGGCGCGCAAGGTTCTTTTGCGCAGCAGCGCGGCATGACGCCCGCCGACACGCTGCGCGTGGCGAACGTGGCGGAGGCGCAGGTCGCGCCCGACGGCGGCGCGCTCTGTTATACCGTCTCGAACGTGGAAGGCAACGCGACGCGCACGTCGCTCTGGTGCGCGCAACTCGGCGACGAGCGCGCCGCCGCCCCACAAACGCCGTCGCGGCGTCCCTCGCAACAAATTCTGGGCGGCGACTGGAACGTCTCGCGCCCGCGCTGGTCGCCCGACGGCAGGCGGCTCGCCTTCATCGCCGCGCGCGGCGAACAGAGCGGCCTCTGGGTGATGTCGCCGCGCGCCGAACGCCAGCCGCGCTTCGTCGCGCCCATTCGCTCGACCAACTTTCATATCCCTTACGCGGGCGAGTCGTTCGCCTGGTCGCCCGACGGCCGCCGCATCGCTTTCATCAACGCGACCGGCGAAGCCCCGGAGGCCGACGGCGCGCCCTCCGCCGACCGCGCGCGAACCGACGACCCGCGCCTCGTGGATCGCATCCGCTACAAATCGCGCACCGCCTTCTCCGACACGCTGCGCTCGCACGTCTGGCTCGTGGACGTGGACGACCCTTCGACGACGCGCCAACTGACTTCCGGCCAGTATTACGATCACGCGCTCACCTGGAACCCGCGCGGCGACGAGATCGCTTTTCTCTCGAACCACGAGAGCGACCCGGAAGCCGTCAACAACTCGGACATCTTCGCCGTCGCGGCCGGAGACGGGCGCGTGCGACGCCTGACGGAGACGCGTGGCTGCGAGTACGAACCCGCCTGGTCGCCCGACGGCAGGTTGATCGCCTACACGGCCACGACGCGCGACGTGACGACGATTGACAGCGTGGCCGAAGACGCGCACGTCTGGGTGATCGACGCGGCCGGCGGCAAAGGGCGCGAACTCACCGCCGCGCAAGACCGTCGCGCGCGCTCGCCCCGCTGGTCGCCCGATGGCGCGGACATCTTTTTCCTCGCCGGTGATCGCGGCGCGATCCTGCTCTATCGCGTCGCGGCGGGCGGCGGGCAAGTTTCCCACGTCCCGCTGCCGCGCGAGCCGCAGGCGGGCGCGCCGCTTCCCCCGCCCGGCCAGGTGCCGGTCGCCTCGTTGCCGCGAATTCAGGTCGGCAATTTCAGTCTCGGACGCCGCGCCTGGTTACCCGCGTCGCAAGCGGGAGACGCATCGGCCGCGAGCGTCATCGCCCTCACCTTGAGCGAACCGCTCGCGCCGGCGACCGTGTGGCTCGGCGCGACGCCGTCGCGGCTGAGGGCGGGCGCGGGGCTGCGGCTCGTCGCGGCGCATCACACGGAGGTCGTGCGCCAGTTCGCGCTCTCCGAACCGGAAGAGTTGAACTTCAGGAGCGCGGACAACACGCGCGTGCAGGGCTGGCTGATGCGCCCCCTGAACTTCCGCGACACGGAACGCTACCCGCTCATCCTCGCCATCCACGGCGGGCCGCACGGCATGTACGGCTACAGTTTCAACGCCGCCTTTCAGGCTTACGCCGCGCGCGGCTACGCCGTCCTCTTCATCAACCCGCGCGGCTCCACGGGCTACGGGCAGAAGTTTTCCGACGGCACGCTCAGAGAGTGGGGCGGCGGCGACTACCGCGACCTGATGGCGGGCGTGGACGAAGCCTTGCGCAAGTTCTCCTGGATCGACCGCGGCCGCATGGGCGTGACCGGCGGCAGCTACGGCGGCTTCATGACGAACTGGATCATCACGCAGACGACACGCTTCCGCGCGGCCGTCGCCAGCGCGTCCGTCTCGAACCTCGTCAGCTTTTACTCCACGTCGCTTTACCAGGATTTGATCCACGCGGAGTTTGGCGGCTTCCCGTGGGACGATTATGATCTGTTGTGGCGTTGGTCGCCGCTGCGCTACGTGCGCGCCGTCGAAACGCCGACGCTGTTCATCCACGGCGAGTTGGACAACGACGTACACATCACGCAGGCCGAGGAGATGTACATGGCCTTGCGCCGTCGCGGCGTCGAAACCGTGCTGGCGCGCTACCCGCGCGAAGGCCACGGCTTCCGCGAACCGCGCCACCGCCAGGACGCGTTGGAGCGAACGCTCGATTGGTTTGATAAATATCTGAAATGAGAATGCAGAATTCAGGAGTCAGGAGCCAGAAGAATGGGTTATGCTGCCTGCTTTTATTCTGACTTCTGACTCCTGAATTCTGACTCCTGACCACTATGCTGACACACATCGTCATCTGGAAGTATCGCGCCGAGGCGACCCCGGCGGAGCGTGAGGAACACGTCGCGCAGTTGCGTCGTCTGCCGAATTTCATCCCGCAGATCGAGAGCTTCGCGGTCGGCTTCGACGTGTTGCAGTTGCCGCGCTCTTACGACGTGGGACTCGTCGCCGTCTTCCGCGACCGCGCCGGGCTGGACGCTTACACGGATCATCCCGAACACGTGCTCGTGGCCGTCTACGGGCGCAGCCTCTCGGAGCACATCGCGTCCGTGGATTTCGAGAGCGCGGATTGAGCGGGCGCGATGGTGGAAGTGGAGAACGGCGGCGCAGGAATCAGGCCGCGGCCGGACAGCCCCGCGCCGCTTAAACGCGCGGCGCGATTGAATTCGATGAAACGTTGGTTGAAACTACTGGCGGCCGTCTTCCTCTTCGCGCTCCTGACGCAGACGCCCTTCATCTATCGCCGTTATCAACTCGGCCGCCTCAACGCGAAAATTCAGGAGTTGAACCACGCGCGCGCCGCCGACGCCGATCCCGTCTACGCCGACTATAAAGGCGTGATTCACGTCCACTCGTTTCTCGGCGGACACAGCGCGGGCACCTTCGCCGACATTACGCGGGCGGCGCAGTCGAACGGCCTCGCCTTCGTCGTGATGACCGAGCACCCGTCGGGCGATTACGACACGCGCGCGCTGACTTTGCGCGGCACGCACGGGGGCGTCCTCTTCGTCGCGGGAAATGAGACGAGCGAGTCGGACGCGGATCGTTTTCTCACGTTCGGCGGAACCTCGGCGGCGGCGGCGACCGACACGTCCGCGCCGTCTTCGACGCAGGAGAGCATCAATCGCGCCCGCGCGGCCGGGCAACTCGTCTTTGTCGCGCACCCCGAAACGTTTCGCAGTTGGGGCGCGGCGAGCGGCTTCCACGGGATGGAGATTTACAATCTTCACGCCGACGCCAAACACGTCAACCGCCCGCTCATCTTCTTCGACGCCCTCTGGTCTTACCGCAGCTACCCGCACCTGCTCTGGACGCGCTTCTACAAAAGCCCCGACGCCAACCTGCGACGCCTCGACGAACTGACCGCCACGGCGGAAGGCAAACGCAAAATCGTCGCCATCGCGGGCAACGACGCGCACGCCAATGTCGGCCTCGCGTTTCAAGACCTCGCCGGCCATACCATCTTCGCCCTGCGGCTCGATCCTTACGAGCGCATCTTTCAAATCGTTCGCACGCACGTCCTCGTCGCGCGCGGCGAATCGTTGAATGAAGAAAATTTGCTGTCGGCTCTCGCCGCCGGGCACGCTTACGTGGCCTTCGACATCCTGTGCGACGCGAGCGGCTTTCGCTTCACGGCGACCAACGGCGCGGAAGAAAAACTGTCGGGCGACGAGATCGCGCGCACGGAGGCGGGCGTCCGTTTGCGCGTCACGACTCCGGTGCGAAGTCGCATCGAGATCATCAGGAACGGTCAGGTTGTGAGCGAGGCGCGCGAGGTTGCCGCTCACGAATGGACGGCGCGCGAGGCGGGCGTCTACCGGGTGGTCTGCTACCTGCCGCAACTCTCCGCGCCGCTCGACGCGAAGCCGTGGATCATCTCGAACCCGATTTACGTGCGTTGAAAATTCGATGCCCGAACACGACATCGCCCCGACAGTTAAAACTGTTCGGGGCAATCTCGCGGGCCGGAAAGCTCCGGCTCAATTTGTGGAAGCGGCGTCTTAAGTCGCCTTTACGTCTGTAGAGAACCACGTGTTTGATTCTTCGCACGCGGCAATCTCAAGTGTCAGAGAAGCGCGTGTACAGGCTTCCTATTAAGTTGTACCAAGTGCCCGCAATCTTATTGATCAACGGCCTCACTGTCAAGCCTCAACTTGACCGTTTCTAAGGCATACAGGAACGGGTAGTTTGTTCAGTTCGCGGACTAACTTCTAAGCCGTCCGCCGCAACTCTTTCACTCCCCCGGCGAGCCACCCGGCGCGCAGACGCTCGATCGCCAACTCCTTCTGTTTGGCCTCGACTTCGATCCACGGGGCGCGCCGGTAAGAGGAAGGCATGTCCGTGATCAGATCGCTGTGATGGCGGTCGTTGAAGGCGGTGCGGCCGTTGGAGATGTGGACGAGTTGCCATTCGGGCACAGGCCACGTCTCGCGCGCGGCGGCGAGAAAATGCGCCACGCTCTCGTCCTCGTAGCTGTCCAAACGCTCGCGGCACACGTGATGATGCGCGTCGAAGACCATCGGCACCCGCGCCGCGCGGCAAACTTCGAGAATCTGCGCCGCGCTGTAAGCATACTCGTCGTTCTCCAGAGCGAGCCGCGTGCGAATCTCTTCGGGCAGCGCGAGAATCACTTCGACGAGCCGTTCGGCGCGGTCGCCCTTCCCGCCGTGTATCTCCATCACCGCCCAACTCGTGCGCGGCTGCGCCAGCAGGTCGAAGACGTGCGCGTGCGTTCGCAAAATTTTGATGCTGTTGGCGACCACCTGCTCCGAGTCGGAACTGAGCACGACGAATTGATCCGGGTGAATCACGAGACGGATGCCGAGCGCGGTCGCACGCTCGCCCGTTTGCCGCGCCTCGCCCGCGAACTCTTCGAGCACGTCGGCGCCCGCCTCGTCGTCCGCGAACGGGAACAGCCCCGAAGTGAGCCGGTACAACTTCAACCCGCGCTCGCTGCAAAAATCGAGCGCGCGGTTCAGACGCACCAGGTTGTCGGCGTACAACTCGCGCAGCATGCGTTTCTGTTCGAGCGTGTCGAACTGCAAGAGACGCTTGCGCGTCAGCGCACGGTAACGCACGGCGTCGGAAGTAGTGATACAGACCAGACCGAGTTGGGGCGCGAAGCTCTCGCTCACTGTGGGAATCCCTCCTGCTGATTTCTCCGCTTGGCGGCGAACTTCATTTAAGCGGAAAGGTTTATTTTTAAAGACACGAATGTGTCTCTAAAAGCAGAAAAGAATTGATTCATTGATTCACTTCCTCATTGAATCAATGAACCGATGAATCAATGAATCAATTCTTTTCAGGTTTCCAGCGCGGTTTGGAGGTTCAACTGCTCGCGCGGCTGTGCCGTGGCGCGCTCCGGCGCGAGGGCGGCGGCGGAGTTGAGCACGAGCGCGATCCAGAAGAGGTCTGCGAGCAGGAGGTGCGTGAGTTGCAACCAGACGGGAGCGAGCAGCGAGACGTTTAGAATGCCCGCGCCGATTTGCAGCAGAAAGAGCGTCGTGAGAATGCTCGTGAGTCGCCGGGCGTGCGGGAGGCCGGGACGCAGGAAGTTGTTGACGTAGGACGCGGCGGCGACCGCGTAGCAGCCGATGCCGACGGCCAACAGGGGATGCAGCACGCGCAGCCGCACGAGGAAATGCGCGGCCGCCGATAAGTCTTGTTTGATTCCTTCGGCCAGAGATGCGGCCGGAAAAAGGGTATCGCCGAGTGCGGCCACCGCGCCGCTCACCGCGATGAGGAGCGTGCCCACGAGCGCGGCGGCGAAGATCGCGCCGATTCGTCCCTGCCCGCCGAGGCGCACGGGTTCGCCGCCCATCGCCCACCAGGACGTGAGCGACAGGACGGCCAGCAGCACGAAAGTGTTGACCAGATGAAGCGACATCACGAACGCGCGCGCGACGGAAGCGTTACCGGCCACCAACTCGAACTTCACGAGCGCAGCCCCGATGAGCGCCTCGATCAGGATGAAGACGAGCGACCAGAACGCGCCGCGCCGCACGCGATGCCCGCGCGGGAACAGGCGGCGCGCGCGCCACACGAGGCCGACGACGAGCAGCAAGGCCACGCCGCTCGTCAAGCGGTGCGTCAACTCGATGACGGTCTTCAAGAGACCCGTCGTCGGCAGCACCTCGCCGTTGCACAGCGGCCAATGGCTGCCGCAGCCGTCGCCGGAAAAGGAGGCGCGCACGTATGCGCCCCACACGATCACGAACAGGTTGGCCGCCACCACGAGCCACGCGTAGACGGCGAGGCGATTCAGTTTCATAGAAGAACGTTCTCTCAAGTTGTTCGGCGGGGCGCAGGAAGAAGAAGTAGTTGCCGCCCCGTGTCCGCGATTATAAGGCACGAGGAAGGAGGCGGTCATGCGGCGGCACGCGAGTCTCGATAAGCGGCGCGCAGAATCAGCGCGAAGGGGACGAGCCAGATGAGATCGTTTGTGACGTTGAGCCAGCCGAGCGCCCACGGCCAGTCGCCGCGCGAGGCTGTTTGAAGGAAGCCGAGAGGGCCGAGAAGTTTGCCGAGGAAGCCGACGAAGATGATCGGCCAGTGGCGGAAAGGGTCGCGCGCGGCGATCGCGTAGCCGACGCCGTAGACGCCGACGACCATGCCGAGGCACTGCCAGATTTGCGGATAGTTCGGCGGCGCGGCTTCCGCCCAGCGGAAGAAGGCGAGCGGGAACAGGATGACGAACGCGCCCCACGCCAGGTTGTACGCGCCCGCTGCATAGAGCGTCCAGGTCATCCAACGCGGGTGCGCCCCGTCATCGTCGCTGTCGCCGTTGTTGCGGCGGTCGCGCCCGCTCACGTGGTCGCTCACTCGGCGAGCGCGTGGCGGAGCGCGCCTTCGAGTTCGGGATATTTGAATTCGTAGTTGGTCGCCGCGAGCCGCGCCGGTTCGGCGCGCTGGCTGGCGAGCAAGGTCGCGTCGGCCATCTCGCCGAACGCGAGACGCGCGGCGAAGGCGGGCACGGCGAAGATGGTCGGGCGATTGAGCACGCGGCCGAGCGTCTGCGTAAATTCGCCGTTCGTCACGGCTCCGGGCGCGACGACGTTGACCGCGCCCGCCAGTTCTTCGTGCGCGAGCGCGTGGAGGATCGCGCCGACCACGTCTTCGAGCGCGATCCAACTCATGTACTGTTCGCCGCTCCCGACACGGCCGCCCGCGCCGAGTTTGAAAGGCGTGAGCATCTTCGTGAGCGCGCCGCCCCGGCCGCTGAGTACGACGCCGAAGCGCAGCAGCACGACGCGAATCCCGACGGCCTGTGCCGAGCCGGTCGAGCCTTCCCATTCGCGGCACACGCCGGACAGAAAATCCGTGCCCGATGCGCTCGCCTCCGTCAAAGTTTCGCCGCCGCGATCGCCGTAGTAGCCGACGGCCGAGGCGGAGAGCAGCGTGCGCGGCGGGGTCGTCAATTGCGCCAGCCTCGCGGCCAGGAGCGTCGTGCCCTGCACGCGGCTCTCGCGGATGCGCCGCTTCTTCTCGGCCGTCCAACGCCCTTCGGCTATGGGGTCGCCCGCCAGATGAACGGCCGCGTCGTGGCCTTCGAGTTCAGCGGCGTCCAACTCGCCGCGCGCGGGATTCCACAACACTTCACGCGCGCCGTCCGCGCGACGCGCGTGCGCCGCCCCGCGCACGAGGCACGTCGCCTCGTCGCCTCGTTTGATGAGCGCGGCGACGAGCGCCGAACCGATCAACCCGCTCGAACCCGTCACGATGATCTTCATCTAAGAATGCTCCTTCGCCGTTCGCAGTCGCAGTTTTATACCATGCCCAAAAGATAAGGCGCGAGAGAGGCGTTTGCAGGAAGGCCGCTGGCGGCGCGCAAACGTTTTACACACGGCCGCATCACTCAGGGACGCGAAAGCCGGGTGAGGGTTAATGTTATTGAGGGGAGGCAGCGGAAGTCTTTACGCAACAGGCTTTATCTTTTGAGCAGGGTTACATGCGTCTATTTACGCAAATTCAGTATCCAAATAATGACCCATGCTATAACAAAACCGAAGTAGTAGAGAGGAAACACCATGTCATTTCTCAGTAACAATTTCCTGTCTCTAACCTCGTCATAGGCGATAGATAAAAGCGACATGCCATGCTCCGATTCGATTTGTCTTGCCCGGCGCATCTCCCCGGACATATGCGCGGCAAGCCGTCGTTCGCTATTCAAACCCAGAAGAAGGACGAAAAATGCGATAGCCGAAAGCAGGAAACCGGAAAAATCGAGGCTCCGCAACTTGGCGCCGATGATCGTTAGGATCGCAGCTTGAACAGTCGTCACAAACGCCATGTCTTGCCGGCGTAAACTGCTAAAGTGTCGAAACATTCCCAGAGCGCTGGAATATTCTTCCTTTGCAATATCCCATTTTGAGGATGCGGCCTCAGTGTGCAACTTATCTTCCTTTACGCTCATTTCATATATCCTTTCAATAGGCGGACGTGAGATTGCCGGAGGTTGATCAGCGGTTAAGCAGAGGGAAGATATAAGGGCGCGGAATGGGTGTCAATAGCGTGCGCTAATCCCCTCTCCATTCACGCCGACGCCGCCTTTTCATCCCGCTCAAAAACCGTCTCGATGTCGCGTTTCTTGACGCCAACATTTCTCAAGGTTTAGAGATTTACGAGGCAAAGCCGATTTGAAGCATTCATCATAGAGCCGCAGAGGACGCGAAAGGGGCGCAGATAATTTAATCTTATCTGCGCCCCTATATGCTCTCTCGCGCCTGCGGCGCGCCAACGTTTCTCTCGCGACTCGTATTGTGGTCGCTGACTCCGGCGACGGATAACTCAGCTCGTCGGTTGTTGCGCGCCGTGACGCCGTTTTTTGCGCGCCGCGCGCCACTTGCCCGCGCCCTCCTGCACGAGCGCAAAGAGCGTCGAGCGATTTTGCGCGACGAGTTTCAGCCACGCCCACTTGCTCATCTGCGGGAAGTAGATGCCGCGGAAGAAGAGGCGTGCGACGAGGTGGCCGATCCTGATCTCGACCGGCTTGTCCTTGATGAACTCCATCGCCTCGGCGTTGCGCTCCGGGCTGTAGGAGGTCGTCCACGCCTGATTCACTTCGGCGCGCGCCTCTTTAATGCTCATCTTGAGCGGCGCGTGCGCCATCTCGAAGGGCGCGAAGTCCATCCAGTGGCGCGGGCGCGCGAGGCGGCCGGAAGCGGCGAGACGATCGTACAGAGGCGTCGCGGGAAACGGCGTGAGTTGGCCGAAGACGGGCAAGCCCGGCGGCCAACTGTGTATCTCCGCGAGCGTGCGCTCGGCGACGCCGGGCGTGTCGTTGTCCATGCCGAAGATGAAAGAGGTGATGGCGTAGATGTTGCGCTCGGCGAGGCGGCGAAGCACCGCGCCGTACTCGCCGGGCTTGCTGAAGTTCTTGTTCACGTCGGCCATGTTCGCCGGGTCAATAGACTCCATGCCGATGAACACCCACTTGCCGCCCGACTCGGCGATCAAGTCAACGAGTTCTTCGTCCTTCAACAAGTTCGCGCTGATCTGCGCGACCCACGGCAGTTGCGCGTTCGCGGCGATCATGTCGCGCAGCAGCGACTTCGTGCGTTTGACGTTGATGGCGAAATTGTCGTCGATGAAGAAGACCGCGACCTGCCCGCCGTCTTTGCGCGCGCGCGCCTTGAGGCGCAGGATTTCGTCAACGACCGACTCGTTGGAGCGGAAGCGAATCGAATCGCCGAAGAAGCCCGTCACGGTGCAGAACTCGCAGCCGTAGGGGCAGCCGCGCCCCGACTCGATCGGGATCACGCGAAACGTGCCCCAGCCGCCGCCCATGCGTTCGAGCAGGGGGCGCGCGATCTTCGGCACGAGGTTGAATTGATCGAGGTCGAGCGTTTCCCACGGAATCTGCGGATAGGGCACGAGGTTCGGTTTTTTGTCTTTACCTTCCGCGTCCACGGGCTGGTAGATGTCCTGGAGTTGGCCGCGCGCCGCGTCTTCGACGATGCGCGGCCAGGTCTCGTCGGCCTCGCCGAGCGCGATGGCGTCGGCGTGACGCGTGCCGCCGTCGCGCCCCAGAGCTTCGTCCGGGCATTCCGTGACGTGCGGGCCGCCCATCACGACCTTGACGCCCGCGGCGCGCAAGGCGTCCGCCATGCGGTAGGCTTTCGCCACCATCCGCGTCATCGCGCCGATGCCGACCAGTTCGATGCCCTGCTCGCGCACGTAAGTCACCAACTCATCTTCGTCCATCGCGTGCGCGTTGCCGTCAACGAGCAGCACTTCGTGGCCGGGCGGCGTCAGCGTTTGCAACAGAAACATCCAGAGGTGCGGCATGAAATTGCGCGTCACGCCGTTATCGGGGTTATATAACAGTATTTTCAAGACTCTCTCTTACTCCCTTCGAGAAACAGGACGGTAGCTCTATTACCTTTAATTGAAATGTTGGCCGGAATCAACAACAGACGGCACGGAGGGGAGTTTGGGGACTCACAGCCTCATGTCGAGCGGTGAATTTTCGGGCGGAGTATAGCAGAAAATCTACTCCGACGTGCAATTCCTTCGTCGCCCTCCCCTCGCCCCGCGACGCATTTCGCGTTTGCTTCGTGAGAACCGGCCGCAGAGTAGCACAAAACGGCTCAAGCGACTCCGGCGCGATCTCTCTAAACGCCCGCGTCAGGCCGTCTCCGGCCGAGCCGGCCGAGGGCATGGAGAATAGTTAGTGACCGCAGCCGCATCCGCGGAGTATGATGCGCGCGTAATTCATTTTGTCAAAACGACGCTCCGCCAATTTCCATTGCCGACCAAGCCGGGGATTTTCGATTGCCACGCGAGGTAGTCCCGTTTAGTGTACATCTCCGCCGTCTCCACAATTTGCCTCCTCTGCGCGCTTTGCCTTTTACAAGCGGCCTGCGGCGGTGCGTCTCAAGCGCACGCTCCCGCCGCCGTGTCGCCTGCCCCGGCCGAAAATGCGTCCGCCCCGCTTGAGACGAGCGCGCGCGCCCACGGTTCGCCGGACGCGCGCCTCCTCGGCTCGATCGACGCGGACGACGACGGCATCCCCGACCGCGCCGAGTTGCGCTCCTACGGCGACCGCGAAAATTTCCGCCGCTGGTTCACCGCGCTCGCCGAGACGCAGTTTTATGAGATGAGCAAACAGTGGAACGCGGAGCAGCGCGACTGCGCCGGGCTGGTGCGCTTCAGTTGGCGCGAGGCTCTGCGCACGCACGACCGCCCGTGGCTGCGGCGCATGGGCGGCGCATACGAATCGGTCGCGCCCGACGTGCGCGCCTACACGCTCGAACGCGGCAGCCCCTTAGGCGAACGCCTCTTTCGCACGCGCCCCGGCGCGTTTCAAGAGAGCGATTTGACGGGCGACACCTTCTCCGATTTCGCCGACGCGCGCACGCTCAAGGAGTTCAACACGGAGTTCGTCTCGCGCGAACGCGGGCGCGCCGAGGCGGGCGATCTCTTGTTCTTTCATCAGCCGTGGGCGGGGCGTTATCCCTATCACGTCATGATCTTTTTAGGCGAGGCGCGCGAGGCCGCCGAAGGCGCGAGCGATTGGGTCGTCTACCACACGGGCGCGTCGGCGGACGGCGACGGCGGCCGCGGGGGCGCGATCAGGAAGGTGCGCCTCGCCGTGCTCGACGGGCATCCGGATCGACGCTGGCGACCCGTGGCGACCAACCGCAACTTTTTGGGCTTCTACCGCCTCAAGATTCTTCGTTGAAACTTCGGACACACGCTCTGCGACTTTTGTACGCGAATGATTATTGAGTTGAACGTTGGCGAAGGGCTGACCTTATGAACAGTCGAAAACTCCTGACTTCGAGCTTGATCTACCTGGCGGTCGTCTTTGTCATTTTCTCCTTCTCGTTCTGGCGGCTGCGTATGCTGGCCGAAGGCGTGCCCGCGGGCGACGCGGACGAGATCGAGTACAAAGAGCGCGACCCGAATCTTCCGGCCAAGCCCTTCTTCTCGCTCGCCGCCAACCGCACCTACGGCACGAACGAACGCCCGCGCCTGTGGCTCAGCTACCGCGACATCGACTCGATCGACTTCCGCGTCTATCGCGTCAATGACCCCGTGAAATTTTTCCGCGCGCTCGACGACCCGCATCGCTTCGGCGAAGACGAAGAGGGCGAGTTTCAAAGCTACTTCCGCAAGCGCAAGCCCACCTTCCTCGAACGCGTGCGCGCCTTCAAGAGCTATTTCTACAACGGCTTCCGCGACTACTTCCGCGCGCAACTGAAAAACTCCGCGCGCAAGAGTTTCAACCAAACCTTCCGCGCGCCCGACGAACTCAAGGAGGCCGAGGTGCAGCGCACGCCCTTGAACGTGGCGGATTACGCGCGCGTCCCGCTCCTGAACGACGACCAACTCGTGCGCGGCTGGCGCGAGAAACTTCCGCCGCTCGACGACGAGTACGACCGCCGCTCGATCCCGCTCGGACAGCGCGAGCCGGGCGTCTACCTCGTCGAAGCCGTCAACGGCGATTTGCGCGCCTTCTCCGTCGCCATCGTCACAGACCTCACGATGGTCGAGAAGACTTCGCGCGACGGCCAGTTGATGGTCTACGCCGTCAACCGGCAGACGGGCGCGCCCCGCGCGGGCGTCGCCGTGCAAGTGGTCGAAGGCCAGAACACCCTCACCAACGGGACGACCGACAACCAGGGCGTGCTCCGCACCAAAGTCGCGCGCAAAGCAACGACGAGCGAAGGCGCGGAGGAAGGTGAAGGCGCGGAGGAAGGCGAAGGCGGCGAGGGCGGCGATGGTGAAGAGGATTCGCCCTCCTATCTCGTCATGGCGCAGGAGCGCGACAACTTCGCCATCTCCGATCTCGACTCTTATATCTTCGGCGGCTACAGCGGCGAGTCGGAAAGTCTGACGAGCTACATCTACACGGATCGCCCCGTCTATCGCCCGGCGCAGAAAGTTTATTTCAAAGGCATCCTGCGTAGTCTCGGCGAGCGCGGCTATCAAACGCCGGGCGGCGCGGTCACGATCAGCGTCGAAGATACGAACGGCGGAAAGCTGTTCGAGCGCGAAGTGACGCTCTCCTCGCGCGGCACGTTCAGCGGCGAGGTTGACATCCCCGAAGACGCCCCGCTCGGCACTTACAACGTCAAGGCGCTGACGGCCGAAGGCGGCACGGCCAGCGGCTATTTCGACGTGCAGGAATACAAGAAGCCCGAGTTCAAAGTGGCCGTCTCCACGCCGCAACGCTTCGCGCCCACCGGCTCCGAGGTTAAGTTCAACGTCTCGGCGCGCTATTTCTTCGGCTCGCCCGTCACGCGCGCCGAGGTGAAGTATTACATCTACCGCGAGCGTTACTATCCCTACTTCGCCGACCCCGAAGGCGACCCGATCGACGACTTCGGCGTGGCGGAGGAAGACGAACCCGCCGGCGACGGCGGCGGCGATTACGGCGATCCGATGGTCAGGGAGGGCGAGGGCAAACTCGACGCGCAGGGCAATTTTCAAGTCAGCTTCCCCGTGCCGCAGCCTTCGGCGAAAGAGCGTTGGGATTACACCTACCGCCTCGAAGCGCAGGTGACGGACGCCTCGCGCCGCATGATGCAATCGAGCGCGCAGTTCGTCGGCACGCGCGGCTCGACCGTCGCCGAAGCTACCACGGATCGCTACGTCTATTATCAAGGCGACACGGCGAAGATTCTCGTCCGCACGCGCGATTACGAAGGCCGCGAGAGGGCGGCCAACGTGACGCTCACCTTCGTCGAAAACACCTGGGAGAAGATCGAGAAGAACGACTACGGCTACAAGTATTACGAGTACAAGCTGAACGAGCGCGACCTCGCCACGGCCAACGTGCAGACGAACGCGCAGGGCGAGGCCACCTACGAATACCGCATCGAGCGGCCGGGCAACATCCAGCTCAAGACCACAATCCAGGAGAACGGTCAGGCCGTCGCCTCCATGGGCGGCTCGCTCTGGGTGGCCGACCGCAGCGAGCAATTCGCGGATTATTCGTATCAGGAGAGCGAGGCCGTCAAGCTCGTGCCCGATAAGAAGTCTTACAAGGCGGGCGAGACGGCGCACGTGCTCGCCCTGCTCCCGACGGACAAGGCGCACCTGCTGGTCACGACCGAACTCCTGAGCGTGATGAGCGTCAGGCAGATCAGCGCGAGCGGTCGCGCCGTCGTCATCGACGTGCCCATCGAAGCGCGCCACGCCCCGAACTTCTTCCTCGACGTGTCCTACGTCAAAAACGGCGAGATGTTTTCGGCCTCCGCCTCGCTCGTCGTGCCGCCGCGCGACCGCCTCCTGAAAGTCGAGATCGTGCCGAACAAGCGCGAGTACAAGCCGCGCGAAACGGCGTCCTACACGATCTCGGCGCAGAACGGCGACGGCAGCCCGGCGGCGGGCGCGGAAGTCAGTTTCGGCGTCGTTGACGAAGCCATCTACAGCATCATGCAGGATACGGCCGGCGACATCCGCAAGCAGTTTTACGCGCAACGCTACAACGAGGTGAACACCACCTTCGCCATCAACTACCACTTCACCGGCTACGCGGGCAAGAAGGCCATCCAACTCGCCGCCGCCCGGCGCGCGCAACAACTCGCCGACTTCAAAAACGAGGGCGACTTCGTCCAACCGCTGATCCGAAAAATATTCAAAGATACGGCCTACTGGCAGCCCGCCGTCGTGACGGGCGCGGACGGCAAGGCCAACGTGAAAGTCGAACTGCCCGACAACCTGACGACGTGGCGCGCCACGGCGCGCGCCGTCACGGCCGACACGCGCGTCGGCGCGGCGACGAGCAAGATCGTCGAGCGCAAGGATGTCATCATCCGTCTCGCCACGCCGCGCTTCCTCACCTCCGGCGACACCGTCACGCTCTCCGGCATCGCGCACAACTATCTGAACGCCGACAAGACGACGCAGATTTCCCTGAGCGTGACGGGCGCGCAACTGCTCGACCCGCCCGCGCAGACCGTGACGATCCCGAAGAACGGCGAGCACCGCATCAACTGGCGCGTCAGCGCGCAACAGACCGGCGGCGTCACGCTCCTCGTCAAAGCCCTGACCGACACCGACTCAGACGCCGTCGAGTTGCAGATTCCCATCGTCCCGCGCGGACTCAAACAGACCGCGGGCGAGGCCACCACGCTCTCCGGCGACGGGGACGCCGAGCGCACCATTACCATCAATTTGCCGAACAACGCCGACCCGCGCGCGCGCACGCTGCGCATCGAGGCCGCGCCCTCCGTCGCCGCCACGCTCTTCGGCGCGCTCGATTACCTGACGGGCTTCCCCTATGGCTGCGTCGAACAAACGATGTCGCAGTTTCTCCCGACCGTGATCGTCGCCAACACCCTGCGCGACGTGGAACAGGCTTCCATCCGCGACACCAACAACATCAACAAGAAGGTGAAAAAAGGTCTGACGCGGCTCTACAACTTCCAGCACGACGACGGCGGCTGGGGTTGGTGGAAGGACGACCCGACCGACCCGTGGATGACGGCCTACGTCGTTGACGGGCTGACGATGGCGTCGCGCGCCGGTTATCAAACGGACGACACGCGCGTGGAGCGCGGGCGCGGCAAGTTGTCCGGCCTGCTCGACGCGGGCAAGAACGACGACGGCAAAGAGATCGGCATGGAGACGCGCGCCTACATGGTCTATGCCCTGAACGCGAGCGGCGGCGTCAACCCGCGCTACATCGAAGACCTGGTGACGAACCGCGGGCGGCTGCAACCCTACGCCCGCGCCCTGCTCGCGCTCACCTTGCAGCAACGCGGCGACGCGCGCGCGCGCGGCCTGGCCGCCGAGATCGAACGCTCCGCCGCCCAGAGCGACTTCGACGCCCACTGGCAATCGCGCCGCAAGACCGGCGACTACGAAGAGGACAACAGCATCGAAGCGACCGCGCTCTCGATCAAAGCCCTCGCGCAGATCGCGCCCGCGAGCGGCGTCTTGCCGAAGGCCGTGCGCTGGACGATGGCGAGCCGCCCGCGCGGCCACGGCTACTGGGTCTCCACCCGCCAGACCGCGTTCGTCATCTTCGGCCTGACCGATTACCTCAAGGTCAGCAACGAACTCTCGCCCGACTACGCGCTTGAGGTCTACGTCAACAACGAGCAGGTCTTAACGCAACAGGTGACGGGCGCGGATGCGGCGGGCGCGAAAACCTTCGTCGTCACGCGCAGGAACGAACAGGTCGGCGGCACAACTCAGGTGCGTTTCGTCAAACGCGGCGGCGGCGTGCTCTACGCGACCGCCACGCTCGAATACGCGACGAACGACGAACAGACCGCGTCGAAGAATACCGCGAACTTGAAGATCACGCGCGAGTACCTGCGCCTGCGCGTGGACGACGACGGCAACGGTAATTTGAAGTGGAAGACCGAACCGCTCTCGGGCGAGTTGCGTTCCGGCGATCAGATCGTCTCGCGCCTCGTCATCGAAGGCGCGCCCGCGCCCTACGTCCTCATCGAAGACCCGATCCCGGCGGGCGCGGAACAGATCGAGAACGTCAGCGGCCTCAATCTCAACCACACGGAGACGGGCTGGAGCGACTGGTACAGCGCGCGCGAGTTCCGCGACCAGCGCACGGCCTTCTTCCTCAACTACTTCGACGGCAAGGCCACCTTCCAGTACGCCCTGCGCGTGCAGGAACCGGGCGACTTCCGCGTCGCCCCGGCGCGCGTCGAATTGATGTACCAGCCGACCGTGCAGTCGAACACGGCGAGCGGGAAGTTGACCATCCTCGACCGGCAGTGAACAGTTTGAACTTGAAGGTACAGACATGACCAAGAACGTACTCGCCTCCATCTTCGCCGCCGCGCGCGACCTCGTGCGCACCCCGCGCGCGCTCGCCGTGCTCGTCGCGCTCTACCTCGCGCTCATCGCCGCCGTCTTCTTCTTCATCACGACGCGCGAAGCGACCCTCTGGCAGTTGATCGTGACGGGCGCGACCGCGCTCCTTGCGCCGCTGCTCTTCTTCGTCGTGCAGGCGGCGGTGGCGAGTTACGCCGTCGGCGAGAGGGGCGCGGGCGAATTGCTGCGGCGCACGGCGCGGAGTTTCCTGAAAGTGCTCGCGGCGAGCGTGCCCGTCATCCTGCTCCTCGTGCTCTCGGTCTATCTCCTGAACAAACTTGAGCGGCGCGCGGAGTTGACGCCGGAGGAACGCTCCAACGTCGAATACTCGCGCAGCGTGTCCGAGGGCGACGCGGAATCCGCGTCCGAAGCGGCGAAGCCGAAACCGCCCGTGCGCTGGAAGTACCTTTTCGTTTCGGCCTTGCGCCTCCTCGTGCTCGGCCTCTTCCTTCCGCTCATCGCCATCCACCTCTGGCTCGCCGCCGCGCGCGATGGACTCGTCGCGGCCTTCGCGCGCTTCCACCGCCACCTGCTGCGCGCCTTCTCCGCATCGAGCCTCCTGACCTACGGCGTCGGCATGATCGTCTTCGCCCTCATCCCCTACTTTCTGATCACGAAACGCACGCCCGTCACGAACAACACGCTCGAACTCGCCATCTTCGGCGCGCGCATCCTCCTCGCCTTCTCGCTCATGCTCTTCGGCTGGGTGATGACCGTCGCCGCGCTCGCACGCATCGGCGGCCAGGCGACGGCGGCGACGACGACGACGACCGAACCCGCGCTCGACCAACCGCATCCGCACACCGCACCGGCGACGGCGACAAGTTAATGTCGGCCGCGAAAGTTAAAGCGCGCCGCGAGAGTTAAAGCGCGCCGCGAAAGTTAAAGCGCGCCGCGAGAGTTAAAGCGTGCCGCTAAAGTTAAAGCGCGCCGTGACAGTTAAAGCCCGTCTCGAAAGTTAAAGCCCGTGCCGCATGAAAGCCGTGCTCGCCGCAGTTAAAAACTTTCTCTTCCCCGCGCACGACGGCGCGCGCTGTGGCGGGCTGACGCACGTCTGCGTGTGCCTCGCGCTCTTTTGCGCGTGGTCGATGCCCCTCCAGCCCGGCGTGGCGGAAGGCGAACGCGTGCGCGTGCGTGTGAGCGAGAGCGAAGTTGATGCGGCCCTGGGGCGCGCCGCTTCCCTCTCGCTCGGCGCGCGCGAAGGCGCGATCATCGTCCTGGACGCGCAGACGGGGCGGGTGCGCGCCGCCGTCAACCCGCGCCTGGCCGAAGCGGCGGCCTTCCCGCCCGGTTCCGCGATCAAACCTTTCACGCTGCTGGCGGCCTTGCGCGCCCGCGTCATCGACACGGACGCGCGCCTCTCCTGCCGCAAGCATTACACGCGCCACGGGGCGGATTTCACCTGCTCGCACCCCGTCTACATTCCGCCCTTCACCCCCGCGCAAGCCCTCGCGCATTCCTGCAACTACTTCTTCGCGCGCCTCGCCGAACGACTCCCGCCCCAGGAGTTCAAACACACGCTCGCCGCCTACGGGTTCGGCGCGCAAGCTCTGACTGCGACGTTCCAACCGGCGAGCGCGCCCGTGGCCGCCCCTGCGGCGGCGACCGTAACGGCGGCAACGCCGCGACTGCCGCGCGGCGACCCGCAAGTCAAGACCGCGCTCGGCGAAGGCGACGAACTCCTCGTGACGCCCCTGCAACTCGTCGCCGCCTACGCCGCACTCTTCAACGGCGGCCACCTCTATCGCGCGCAACGCGGCGCGCCCGGCGATTTCCGCCCGCACGAGATCGCACGCCTCGACATCACGCCCGACGAGCGTGCGCTCCTGCTCTCCGGTTTGCGCGGCGCGGTCAAATACGGCACGGCCGCTGCGGCCGACCTCGATTTGATTCCATCCCATGTCTTCGGCAAAACCGGCACGGCCACCGATGCCTCCGACGGCTTCCACACGCACGGCTGGTTCGTCGGTCTCGCCTCCGAACGCGAAACTCCGGCGGGCGCATCACACGTCGCTTCGCAAGCGGACGCGCCCGCGCCCGCCGAAGTCAAACTGGCCGTTCTCGTCTTCCTCAAACGCGGGCAGGGCAAAGAAAGCGCGGCGGTCGCGCGCCCCGTCTTCGCCGAACACGCGCGCCTGACGATGGGCGAAGCCGCCGCCCCGGAGTCGCGCGCGAACGCGCCGTCCATCGACCACGCGGGCGACCCCGCCACAGCCGCGTCGCGCGCCTCGAACGGCGCGACGCTCGTCAGCGTTCGCCTCGCGCGCGAGGAGGCGACGCGCACGCTCCCGCTCGACGAATACCTGTTCGGCGTGTTGGCGGCGGAGGCGAGCGTCGAGAACGAGTTCGCGGCGTTGAAGGCGCAGGCGGTCGTCAGCCGCACCTACGCCCTCTCGAATCTACGCCGCCACGCGCGCGACGGTTACGACTTCTGCAACACAACCCACTGCCAGCGTTTCATCCAAATCACGCAGGCCAACGCGCGCCCGGACTTTCACGAACTCGTCCGCCGCGCCGTCGGCGACACGAACGGCGAGGTCTTGCGCGACGCGCGCGGCTCGCTCGCCTCCGACGTGTTCTTCTCCACCTCCTGCGGCGGGCAGACGGCCAATCTCCACACGCTCTGGGGCACGCCCGCGCGCGAGCCTTACCTGCGCGGCGTCCGCGACGAATACTGCGCCGCGATGCCGCACCGACGCTGGACGGACGCGATCCCCGCCGCGCATCTCGCCAAAGCCTTACGCGAAGACGCGCGCACGGATGTCGGCGCGCGCGTCGAGGAATTGTCGGTCGTCAAACGCGATGCGACGGGGCGCGTGGAGCAACTCTCTATCAGGGGCGCGGGGCGGCGCGTCGTGGTGCGCGGTTGGGATTTCAAGATCGTCGTCGGGCGCACGCTCGGTTGGAGCCTGCTCAAGAGTTCGCGTTTTGAAGTGATGCGCGCGGGCGACAAATTCGTTTTTCGCGGCAGCGGCTTCGGCCACGGCCTCGGCCTCTGCCAATCCGGCGCGCACGTCATGGCCGCGCGCGGCGCGTCCTACCGGCAGATTCTCGCACACTACTTTCCCGCCACCAGCGTCGGCGAGTTGGAACCATCGCCGCGCGCAGAGCGGACAAATTCCGCGCCGCCGCCCGACACCCACGCAGGCCGCGCCCCTTCGGCATCACCCCAGCAGGCCGCTCTCGAAAATGTTTCAGGACGACCCACGCCGCCCGCGCACGCTCGTCTCGCTCAATCGAGTTTCGTTCCTGCCCACATGGCTCAATCAAGTTTCGCTCACACCCACATGTTTCAATCAAGTTTCGCTCATGCCCCTGTCTCTCGCGTCTCTGTCACCCACGCCCCCGTTGCCCGCGTCCCTGTCGCCCGCGTCCCTTTCGCCCACGCCCCTGTCGGTCAAGCTCCTATCGCTCAAGCCCGTGCCGCCCGCTCTCGAAGCAGGTTCGCTCACGCCCCTGTGGCAGCGTCGCGCGTCGCAACCCCCGTGTCGCGCGCGCGCGCCTCCGTGTCGCGCCTCGCCACGTCGGCGTCGCTTGCGCCGGAGGGGCGTCTCAGCCTGTCAAGTGAAAACTTCCGCGTGAGTTACCCGGCGCGCGGGGCGTCCGCGTCGCGGCGCGAAGCCGAGGGCGCGCTCGCCGTGCTCGAAGCCGCCCGCGCGGACGTGCGCTCGCGTTTGGCCGCGGCCTCGATGGCCGCTCCCGCGCTCGGCGTCGTCGAGGTGTTCGTCCATGCGACGACGGGCGATTTCACGGGCGCGACGGGACAACCCGCGTGGGTCGCCGCCGTCACGCGCGGCCGCCGCATCGAACTTCAACCGCTCTCGACGCTCGCCCGGCGCGGCGTGCTCGCGCCCACGCTCCGGCACGAATACGCGCACGCCGTCATCGACGCGCTTTCGCGTTCGCGCGCTCCGCGTTGGCTCTCCGAAGGACTCGCCGCGCACGTCGCGGGCGAGGGACGCGCGCTCGCGCGCCACGCGTCGCCGGAGAAATTATCGCGCGACGAGTTGGAAAAGAGACTGGCCGCGCACACGACCGCCGCCGGGATGCGCGCGCTCTACGCCGCCGCCTTCCGCGAAGTGGGCGCGCTCATCCGCGCGGAGGGCGAGGCGAGCGTGTGGCGTCGCGTCGCGCGCAGTTGACGCGTCGCGCGCGGCTGACGCGTCGCGCGCGGTTGAACGGGGCGACGCGCGTTTGATCAAAGACCGCCCGCGCCTGTAACATCGACGCGCTTTGAGTTACACCATCGACACAGAAACGACGGAGGCGTCCGCGCCTCTCGACCACGGACTGACGCCGCACTTCCCCGCGCTCGCCGCTTTCGATTCCAGCAAAACGCTCGCGGCCTCGCCTCTCTACCGGCAACTCCGCCCCGAGATCGAGCGCGTGCTCAACCACGTCGTGCAGGAAGATTTCGCACCCGGCGCGAGACGCGCAGCCGCCGCCGCGAGCGTCGCCTACGCGGTGCGCGCGACGGCGTGGAACATCGAGCGCGGCAAACAACTTCCCGGCATCATCCGCGCGCTGAAGGATCATCCCGCGCTCGGCGCGAGCGACGTGCTGCTGCTCACGGAGTTGGACTACGGCATGGCGCGCACGTCGAACGCGCACGTGGCGCGCGAGATCGCGCGTTCGCTCGGGATGAACTACGCCTTCGCCTCGTGCTATCTCGCGCTGAACAAGGGGAGCGGCATCGAGGCCGATGTCGAGGGCGCGAACGAGCGCGGGCTGCACGGCAACGCGCTCTTTTCGCGCTACCCGCTCCGGCGCGTCCACGCGGTCAGTTTGCCGAACGGCAAAGACAAGATGGCGGGCAAGGAGAAGCGTCTGGGACAGCAGCGCGCCGTCGTCGCCGACATCCAACACCCGGCGGGCGAGTTTCGCGCCGTCAGTCTCCACCTCGACGCGCACTCGACGCAGGAACATCGCCGCCGGCAGATGCGTCTCGTGCTCGATCATCTGGAGAGACTTGAGCCGCGCCTGCCCACGCTCATCGGCGGCGACTGGAACACTTCGACTTACAACTCGCGCCGCGCCGCCTATGCGATCCTCGGCTACGCGCGGCGCGTGGCGATGGGCGTCGGCAACGTGGTCAGAAATCACTACCCTTACCCGGAGCGTTGGTTCGAGCGCAAACTGTTCCGCGAGTTGGAGCAGCGCGGCTACGCCTACCGCGAGTTGAACGCGCTCGGCGTCTGCACGCTGCACTACGACGTGGGCGATGCGACCGTCAACACGAACATGGGCGACTGGATTCCCCAGTGGTGCTTCCCGTTCATCAACTGGGCGCTCAAGAAACACGAAGGCCGCTGCTCGCTCAAGCTCGACTGGTTCGCCGGGAAAGAGATTGAGCTAGCCCCCGGCACGCGCCCGCAAGTCGTCGGGGAGTTGCAGGAGGCGGGCGTCGTGTTGTCGGATCACGACCCGATCGTGTTGGACTTTGTGCTCGCGAGTTGAACTTAACGCGGCGGGGTCTGGATGCCGAGCGTCGCGCTCTCGGGCGTCGCGTCCAGGCGCGACCTCACCCAGCGATAGCCGAGCAGCGCGGCGAGCGCGACGGCGAAGAGGATGGGGATCGTGGTGTCGGCTTTGACGCCCATGTAAAAGTGGGCGACGCCGCCGATGGCCGCAAAGTAGGTCAGCTTGTGCAGTTTCGCCCAGCGTTTGCCGCCGAGCCGTTTGATCATCCCGTTGGTCGAAGTCGCGGCGAGCGGCACGAGCAGGAGGAAGCTCGCCATGCCGATGGTGATGAACGGGCGCGCCCACACGTCTTCCGCGATCTCGCGCGCGCCGAAAAACTTGTCGAACCAGACGTAAGTCAGGAGGTGCAGGCAGCCGTAGAAGAAGGCGTAGAGGCCGACCTGACGGCGCAGCTTGACGATCCAGTGCGCGCCCGTCAGTTTGCGCAGAGGCGTGACGGCGAGCGTGACGAAGAGAAAGACGAGCGCGAGCACGCCGGTCGCGCGCGTGGCGAATTCGATGGGGTTCGCGCCGAGTTTTCCGTGATAGGCATCCCACGCGAGGAGCGCGGCGGGCACCAGGCCGTTAGCGAACAGCACGAACCTCGTGAACTTAATGTCGGGCGCAAACATTCACTTTCTCCGCGTCAATAGTTGACCCGCAAATCCATTCCCGCGTAAAGCTGCGCCACCTGTTCGCCGTAGCCGTTGAAGGGCAGCGTGTCGCGCAAGCCGAACTCGCCGATGCGCCGCTCCTTCGCCTGGCTCCAACTCGGGTGATGAACTTTCGGATTCACGTTTGAATAAAATCCGTAAGCGTCAGGCCACTCGATGTTCCACGTCGTCTTCGGCCGCGCCTCCGTGAGCGTGATCTTGACGATGGACTTGATGCTCTTGTAGCCGTACTTCCACGGCACCACGAGACGCAGCGGCGCGCCGTTTTGCGGCGGCAGCGTCTCGCCGTAGAGTCCGCTGGCGAGAATGGTGAGCGGGTGCATCGCCTCGTCCAGGCGCAAGCCCTCGACGTAAGGCCATTCGAGCACGCCGCTTCGTTGATTGGGCATCCGCTGTGGGTCGAGGAGCGTCTGGAAAGCGACGTACTTCGCCCCTCCGAGCGGCTCGGCCTGCGCCAACAATTTCGCCAGCGGAAAACCCACCCACGGGATCACCATCGACCAACGTTCCACGCAACGCATCCGGTAGACGCGCTCTTCGAGCGGCGCGAGCTTCAACAAATCGTCGAGGTCGAAGACGCGCGGCTTCCCCACCATCCCCGCCACCTCTACCGTCCACGGGCGCGTGACGAATCCGCGCGCCTCCCCCGCCACTTCCGATTTGCCCGTCGAAAATTCGTAGAAGTTATTGTAATTCGTGATCTCTTCGTAAGAGGTGCGCGCCTCGCCGGGCGGCGGGGGAAAACTCGTCGCCGGCTCGGCCAGTTGGATGTTCTCGATCTTCTCGCCCTTCAAAGGCGGCGGCGCGGGCACGGCGAAGCGACGATAGACGAGACCCGTGGCGGCGGTCGTCGCGGCGAGCGCGGCTCCGCGCATGAAGTTGCGCCGCGTCAGGTACAACTTCTTGTCCGTGATCTCGCTGCTCCTGATGTCGTCCGGCTTCTTAATCAACATCTCCGCCCGCTCCCCGTCAACAAAAAAACTCGACGCCGACTCTTTACGGCCTTATATCCCGAAGATACGCGCGCCGTTTCGCCCGTGGATGTCTGGAGGAGGAATTATCCCGAACCCTACGAGCCTCGCGCCCGAAAGGCAAAGGCGCACGCCGCCCGCGCACGTATCAGAGCACGGGCGGCGGCGCGTCTATGACGAGCAACTGACCGCGAGACGCTTGCCCCAATCGGGCGGCGATGCGGCGTAGCTTTCCCTTTCGGGCTGCTCCGTGAAGGGCGCGCGCAACACTTCGAGCAGCCGTTCAAGCTCCGTGTAGTCGCGCCGCTCGGTCGCCGCGACGATGGCGTTCTGCGCGAGATAGTTGCGCAGGATGTACTTCGGATTGACCTCGTCCATGCGACGCTTGCGCGCGGCGTCTGCGCCCGGCTCCGCGAGCAGGCGCGCGCGGTAACGCGCCGCCCACGCATCGAAGGCCGCAGGCTCGACGAACATGTCGCGCAAGTGATCGTGGCGGGCATCCTGCGCCGTCTGGAAGTTGCCGAGGCGGCGGAAAAAGTTCGTGTAGTCAACGCCGTTCGCTTCGAGGATGTCGAGCAGGCCGAGGAGCAATTCCGCGTCCTCGTCCGCCTCCGTGGTCAAGCCCAACCTGGCGCGCATCAATTCTCCGTAGTGCGCGGCGAAGGCGGGCTGGTAGAGGTCGAGCGCGGCCGTCGCCTCTTCCACCGTGATCAGGTTCACGAGCGTCTGCGCGAGGCGGCTGACGTTCCAGAGGCCGACGGCGGGCTGCCGGTTGAAGGCGTAGCGGCCGGAGTAGTCCGAGTGGTTGCAGACGAACGCGGCGTGATAGTCGTCGAGGAAGCCGAACGGCCCGTAGTCGAGCGTGAGGCCGAGGATGGACATGTTATCGGTGTTCATCACGCCGTGCGCGAAGCCGACCGCCTGCCACCTGGCGATGAGCCGCGCCGTGCGCCGCGCCACCTCGGCGAGAAATCGGCGGTACTTGTCGGGCGTCCCGGCGAGTTCGGGAAAGTGATTGGCGATCACATAGTCGGCCAACTCGCGGACGCGTTCGGGCTGCTGCCGGTAGTAGAAGACCTCGAACGTGCCGAAGCGCACGTGGCTCTCGCTCATGCGCACGAGCGTGGCTCCCGTCTCCAACGTCTCGCGCCTGACCGGCTCGTCGCTCCCGACGATGCAGAGGGCGCGGCTCGAAGGGATGCCGAGCGCGTGCATCGCCTCGCCGCACAGGTATTCGCGGATGGTCGAGCGCAGGACGGCGCGCCCGTCGAAGCCGCGCGAGTAGGGCGTCTGCCCCCCGCCCTTCAAATGCAAATCCCACTTCGCGCCCCGCGCGTTCCGCACCTCGCCGAGCAGGATGGCGCGGCCGTCGCCGAGTTGCGGCACGTAACTGCCGAACTGGTGTCCCGCGTACAACATCGCCAGCGGCTCCGCGCCGGGCAGCGCGCGGCCGCCGCTGAAGTATTCGACAAACTCCGGACGCTCCGCCTCGCGCGGGTCGAGATCGATCAACTCGGCCGCCGCCCGGTTGAAACTAACGAGGTGCGGATCGAGCAACGCCGTGGGTCTGACTTTGGAGTAGAAAGCGGCGGGCAGGCGCGCGTAGGTGTTGTCGAACGGAAGTTCGTTTAGTTTGCGCATCGAATCGTCTCCCCCTTGAATCATCGCGCAACTACGATAAAAGAATCGCGGAGTTTGCGCCACCCGGCGGGGCAGGACGGCCGACCGCAGCCGCGCCGGAACGCCGCCCGCTCCACGCCGCCGCACGCCGCCCGCGCGCTTCACAGGTTGTATTTCAGGATCGCCAGAAAGATCGTGGTGATGAAGACGACCGCCCCGTAATAAGCCACGACGACCGCCCGCAGTTCGCGCCCGCCGAAGCTCCACAACCGGAACGTGAATTGGCCGAGGACGAATGTGAGGAGGGCTGTGTCGAGCAGGAGCGAAGGCGTGCGGCCGAGCGAGTTGGTGACCGCGCCGGACTGGTCGAACTGGACGGCGAGCGTGGCCGGGAGGCGCGACCACAGGACGGCGTAACAGCCGAGCGTGAGCGGCAGCGCGAGCCACGGCAGCAGGATCATGATGCGCCAATTCCTACCCGACATCGTGGACGGCCTTTCCGCTGGTGCGACCACGCGCGCGCCCGCGCTCCCTAGACGTTCAGCCCGCGCGTGAGCGCGCCGTGCAGTTTGCCGAGCGCGGCGTCGAGAATGTGTTCTTCGCGCGCGATGCAGAGGCGCATGTAGTTGTCCCAACGATTGCTGTCGGCGAAGGCGTTGCCGGGAACGGCCGCGACGCCCGCCTCGGCGATCAACTGCTCGTTGAGCCGCATCGCATCGGGATACTGTTCGGGGATGCGCGCCCAGACGTAAAAGGTCGAGCCGGAATCGTAGCTCCGAAAGCCCAACTCTTCCAGCACGCCCACGGCGCGCGCGCGCTTGGCCGCGAAGCGTTCGCCGAGACGCGCGTAGTAATCCGGGTCGGACATCAACACCTCGGCGAGGGCTTTTTGCAGCGGCGTCGGCGAGCAGACGTAGAAGACGTTGTTGGCGTTGTTGAGCGGCGCGACGAGTTTGGCGTCGCCGTAGGCGTAGCCGAGCCGCCAGCCGGAGATGTTCCAGGACTTGGAAAAGGAATTGACCGTCAGGGTGCGCTCGCGCATCCCGTCGAAAGCGGCGATGGAGAGATGCGGCTGCGGCTCGCCCGTCACGTAGTGCTCGTAAACTTCGTCGGAGATGCAGAGGAGGTCGAACTCCTGGCAGACTTCCGCAATCGACGTGAGTTCGGCGCGCGTGAACACTTTGCCCGTCGGGTTGACGGGCGTGCAGATGATGATCGCGCGCAACGGAAACTCGCGGCGCGCTTTCAATTCGCGACAACGCGCGCGCAACTCGTCGCGGTCGAATTCCAGCGTCTCGCCCGCCAACTCGAAGACCTCCGCGCGTCCGCCGAGTTCTTCGATGATGCGGCGGTGATAAGGATAATAAGGCTCGAAGATGAGGGCGGCGGAATCTTTGAGATAGGCATCGGCGATGGCGACGAGGCCGCCCGTCGCGCCGGGCGTGATGATTAGTTCGAACGGGGTGGCGTCGGGGTCAACCTCGATGCCGTTGAACGTCCTGATCTTGTCGGCCACGGCGCGCCGCAACTCGTGCGCCCCTTCGGCGGGGCTGTAATGATTCTGGCTGGCGGCGATGATCTCACCCGCCGCCCGCGCGAGGTTCGGGTCGATCGCCAACTCCGACTGTCCCTGCACGAGGTTGCCGTCCGCCGGAACGAGTCGCGTGATCAGTCGGATGTCGGGCTTGGCTTTTTTCATCTCAGATACCATAAGTCGAGTTTCCTTCGGGCAGCCGCCGTGGCGACGCCTCAATCGCACGAGGCGCGTGGGTGATGGAGCCGTCGTCGAGCGGGACGGGGGCGCGCGGCTCAGGGGCGCGTTTTGCGTGTGAGCAGGATCAGACCGATGATGAGGAACGCGATGCCGACGTAGAGGAAAGTCCGCTGGCCGGCGATGCCGATTCCCAGAAAGGCCGTTCCGATCGCGATGAAAGGTATGCCGCGTTTCGACATCGTGTTGCCTCCGTTCGGGTGGTAGTGGCGCAGTTTACTGAACGCGTGTTGCCGGACGACTCGCAAATTTCGGTCATAAGATACTTTTGAAACGCTAAAGTTTCAACGACGCATGACCCGCAAAGGTTTCAACGGCGCGCACGCCGTGCGTGCCGTGCGCGGGCAAAATTTTGCCGCCGCCTGACCCGACGCCGCTCGAAATTAAAGTTTCCATGCCGCCTTTGCTATACTGCGCCGCATGCCGACAAAGATTCTCCGCACGGCCGCGCCGCGCGTTTGCGGGCGCGGACGACCAGCGGCTTGAGTTTCGATAGACGAGCGGCCGCACCGCTCTTTGATAGACGAGCGACCGCGCCGCACTTTGATAGACGAGCGGCCGCGCCGCTCTTGAGAGCGACTAAGGAATGAAAGCGGAAACCACGGAACTGTTCGTGATCGGCGCGGCGATGATCTTCTTTCTCGCCGTTTGCGCCGTCGCCGTCTGGGCGTTCGTGCGTCAATACCGCCGCGAGCACCCGCGCGATCAAGGCGCGCGCCGGGATGAGCGCTGAAGCGGTTACCGCGCGACCGCCCGGCAAACTATTCCCGCTTCTTCAACTTCTGGAAACGCTTCACGACGATGTTGCGCTTGAGCGGCGTGAGGCGGTTGATGAAGAGGACGCCGTTGCAATGGTCGGTTTCGTGTTGGAAGCAGCGGGCGGCGAGTCCTTCGGCCGAGCGTTCGTACCATTCGCCCCGCACGTCTTGCGCGCGCAGCGTGGCGCGTTCGGCGCGTTTCAGGGGCGAGTGAATTTTGGCGACCGAGAGGCACCCCTCCTCGCCCGTCTGCTCGCCCTCGACGCCCACGATCTCCGGGTTGGCCGCGACGAGTTTGATCCCGGCGCAATCCATCACGAAGAGGCGCAGCGAGAGGCCGATTTGCGGCGCGGCCAACCCGACGCCTTCCTCCGCGTACATCGTCTCGAACATGTCCTCGCACAACCGCGCCAACTCCGCGTCGAAAACTTCCACGGGCGCGCCCATCTCACTCAGCACCTTCGCCGGGTACTCGGTTAGCTTCCTCAACGCCATCTGTTTTATTTCGTCCCACCCGCTCTATGATATGCTTCGCACGCGCGCGAAGTTTACCCGATATGAAACAATATCACGACCTGCTCAAATCCATTCTCGCACACGGCGTTGAACACCGGGATCGCACGGGCGTCGGCACGCTCTCGCACTTCGGCTACCAAACGCGCTTCGACCTGCGCGCCGGTTTTCCCATCGTCACCACCAAGAAAATTCCCTTCCGCTGGGTGGCCGAGGAACTCTTCTGGTTTCTCTCCGGCGACACGGACGAGCGGAACCTGCGCGCGCGCGGCGTGGACATCTGGGCTGAGTGGGCTGACGAAGTACACACTCGCCGTTTCGGCCGGGAGACGGGCGACCTCGGCCCCGTCTACGGTTATCTGTGGCGTTCCTTCGGCGGCCGCTACCCGGAGCGCGACGGCGTGGATCAGATCGCGCGGCTCGTCGCGGGCATCCGTGAGAATCCGAACTCGCGCCGCCTCGTCGTCACGGGTTGGGATCCGCGCGTCTGCGACGAGGTTGACCTGCCGCCGTGTCACACGCTCTTTCAGTTCAAGGTCGAGGCGGAGAAAGTTTTGCACTGCCAGTTGTACCAACGTTCGGCCGACGCCTTCCTCGGCGTGCCCTTTAACATCAGTTCCTACGCGCTCCTGACGCACCTGCTCGCGCACGCTTGCGAACTCGAACCGGGCGAATTCATTTACACGCTCGGCGATTACCACATCTACCAGAACCATCTGGAACAGGTGCGCGAACTGCTCGCGCGCGCCCCGCTGCCGCTGCCCCGGCTGGAGATCGCGGACGACGCGGGACGTTTACGCGGGCTGACGGGATTGCTCCGGATGCGTTACGAACACTTGAACCTCGCCGGTTACACCTCGCACGGCAAGATCGCCGCCCCGGTGGCCGTCTGAGGTCGAACGATTTTCGCGCGCGGCCATCTCGCGTTTTAGAGACCACACTTTCATGTCCATCATCGGCATCGTAGCGGTTGACCGGAACGGAGCCATCGGCAAGGGCGGCGCGATCCCCTGGCACTATTCCGCCGACCTGAAATTCTTCCGGGAGCAGACCACGGGGCACGCGTGCGTGATGGGTCGGCGCACGTGGGCTTCGCTGCGGCGACCGCTGAAGGAACGTCTGAATATCGTGTTGAGCCGTTCGGGGGCGGTTGAGGCGCACGAGGAGGCGGAGAAGGCGGGTGAGGCGGGGCGCGGTGGTGGTGGCGGCGTCGTCGTCCTGCCGGACAAGAGTTCCGCGCTCGCGCTCGCGCCCTATCTCTCGTGCGACCTCTACGTCATCGGCGGCGAGCAAATCTACCAAACTTTCCAAACGGAAATCGAGCGTTGGGTCGTGACGGAAATTCCTCTCGCGGTCGAGGGCGCGGACACGTTCATGCCCACGGATTTTTTGCGGCATTTCCGGCCGCAACGCTCCCTCTCGCTGACGGATGAACTCGCCGTCACCTTTTACGAAAGAACCTGACAGCGCGGCTTTTTCGCCTGCCGCGCCGCGCCGGATTCGGCCGTCCGAGCGCAATCCTTCCACACGAATTTTCGGATCGCCCGCCGACAGCCATAAATCCCCTCCAAACGCAGTTTTTCCCTGCTGCACGGTTTGAGTAGAAACGTGCCCGATATGGTCGGATGCGCCCCTTCGTGCGCCCCGTGCCTCTGAATTGCCCGCCTTGCGGCGAAATCCGTCGTGGCACTCCAGTTGCTCACCTTAAGACATTATGAACATCAACGCCGCAACTTATCCCGTCTGGCAAAAAGCCGAAGCTGAGTCTGCGAAGACGGTCATCCAGAAAGCGCCTACTCCCATGAGCGATCATGCACTCGCGCAACGCGCGGCGGGCGGCGACCTGGCCGCCTTCGAGGAACTGTACGAGCGGCACAACCGGCGCGTCTACAGCCTATGTTTGCGGATGACGCAGAACGTGGCGGAAGCGGAAGACCTAGCTCAAGAGGCCTTCATCCAGTTGTTTCGTAAAATAGGGTCGTTTCGCGGCGAGTCGGCCTTTACGACGTGGCTGCACCGTTTGACGGTCAATCAGGTGTTGATGCACTTTCGCAAGAAGGGCGTGCGGTTGGAGCAGACGACGGACGACGGGGAGACGCCCGTGCAGGTGGTGACG
>DASVVO010000007.1:0-45985 GCA_036386515.1 Pyrinomonadaceae bacterium | reverse complement strand
GGTCGTCTGCACGCGCGTGAAATCTTCGCCGTGAATCAGGAGCGACGCGAGTGAGACGAAGGGCGGGTAGCTCATGCTCTGGCGATAGCGAATCTCTTCTTCATAGAACGCGTCGTAGTCCTGCGCGCAGGCATGGCGCAAGGCGTAATGCTCCGGATGAAAAGTTTGAATCAGGACGCGCCCGGCGAGCGCACCCCGCCCGGCGCGTCCGGCAACCTGCGTGATCAACTGGAACGTGCGCTCGCTCGCGCGAAAGTCCGGCATCGCAAGTCCGGCGTCAACGGAGACGACGCCGACGAGCGTGACGTTCGGGAAGTCGTGACCCTTCGCGATCATCTGCGTGCCGACGAGCATGTCGAGTTCGCCCGCGCCGAAGCTGAGGATGGCCTGTTCGTAGGTGTGGCGGCGCGCCGTGGTGTCGCGGTCGAGGCGTGCGATGCGAAGCGTGGGGAAGCGTCCTCGGATGATCTCCTCGATCTGCTCCGTGCCCTCGCCGACGAAGTAAATGTACTTGCCTTTGCAGGCGGGGCACTCGGTCGGCGGCCGCCGCCGGTGGTCGCAGTAGTGACAGATGAGGCTGCGTTCGCGCTGGTGATAAGTGAGCGTCACGTCGCACTGCGGGCACTGCATCCGCTCGCCGCACGAGCGGCACAGGACGAAGCTCGAATAGCCGCGACGATTCAACAGGATGATCGATTGCTCGCCGCGCGCGTGCGTCTCTTCGATGGCGTCGAAGAGTTGCGGCGAGAGCGGCTGCTGCCTGCCCGCGCTCTGGAAGACCTCGCGCATGTCCACGATCTCGGCCGCGGCCATCGCGCGATTGGCGATGCGATGGGGCAGGCGCAAATAACGATACTTGCCGCCGCGCGCGTTATGAAAAGATTCGAGCGAGGGCGTGGCCGACCCCAACACGACGACGGCGCGCTCCTTCAAGGCGCGCATCACCGCCGTGTCGCGCCCGTTGTAATAGGGCGACTCCTGCTGCCGGTAAGAGGCTTCGTGTTCTTCGTCCACGATGATGATGCCGAGGTCGGTGACGGGCGCGAAGACCGCCGAGCGCGTGCCGATGACGACGCGCGCCTCGCCGCGTTTGATGCGACCCCACTCGTCATAACGCTCGCCCGTCGTGAGCGACGAGTGGAAGATGGCGACCGCTTCGCCGAAGTGGACGCGCAGGCGGCGGGAGAAGACGGGCGTGAGGGCGATTTCGGGCACGAGCATCATGGCCGAGCGGCCGAGCGTGAGCGCGGTGCGCATGGCGCGGATGTAGATTTCGGTCTTGCCGCTGCCCGTCACGCCGTGGAGCAGGAAGGCCGCGTAGGCGCGTTCGGCGTGAAGCGCGCGCTCGATCTCGCCGAACGCGGCCGCCTGTTCATCCGTCAGGGTGAAGGCCGTGCTCTCCGGCAGGCGCGCGTGCGCCAGCGGGTCGCGTCGCACTTCGCGGACGAAGACCTCCACCACCCCGTGCCGCTCCAGCGTCTGGATGGACGACACGGACGCGTGCGAGGCTTCGAGCAAGTCAGCGAAAAGCATCTCGCCGCCAATTTCGATGAGCGCGCTCACGATTCGCTGCTGCGCTTCGTTGAGCGCGCGCGCGCCGTCGCCCGCGTGGGCTTCGGGCGGCAGGAGGCGCACGGCCTTGCGACGCTTGGCGCGCGCCTGCGCGGTGCGCGCGCGGTGCGCGATCTTGATCCAGCCGTGCTGTTCGAGTTGGCGCGCGAGCGTCTGGGCGCGGGTCTGGCCGAAGTGTGTGGCGAGATTGCGGAGCGTGGTTTCGGACTCGTCGGCGATGAGTTGCAGCGCGCGCGCTTTGTTCGTGGCGGCGCGGCGCGGGGGCAGGCGCGCGAGTTCGTCGCGCCCCTCGGCGGTGGCGGTCAGGATTTGTTCGACGGTCGAGTTGAGACCGGCGGGCAGCGCGGCCTTGAGCGCTTCGCCCCAGGGCGCGGCATAGTAGTCGGCGAGCCAGCGCGTGAGTTCCAACACGTCGGGCGAGATGAGAGGCACGGCGTCCAGCAACACCTCGGCCTCCTTGATCTCCGATTCCTCCAACTCAATGCCCGCCTCCAACTCCTGATGCAAAGCGACGACGTAAGCCGTCAGCAACTTGCGCCCGAACGGCACGAGCAGCCGCGCCCCGACCTGCACTTCCTCGCGCAAGGCCAAAGGCAGCCGGTAGGTAAACGTCTGCGACAGGCGCAGCGGCACGGCCACCTCCGCGTACTGCGGCGGCGGCATCGTCGAAGCTGTTTGCGCGGCGACGCGCGCGGGCGTGGCTTCAGTGTCGGGCTGGCGAAGGATGAAGGTCGAACTTTCCACGGCGAGTTAAATTAACGTGAAGCGCGCGAAAGGTGAAGCGGGGAGCGCGCACCTCGACGTGTGAAGGCTGAAAGGACGGAGGCCGCGCGTGGGACGAGCTGGCGGCAAAGTCATGAATGCGGAATACATTTGCAGGGCAGCGAACGCGTTCGCTGCCCTGCAAATTCGTCACAGGCCGCTCGCCCGAACTATTCCACGTCGGACGGGTTGTTGAAGAGTGCGGTCAGCTTGATGCTGCCGTGGCCGAACTGCGGAAAGCCCACGGCGTTGCGGTTGCCGGGGTCGAGGTTTGAAGCCGTGTCGTCCGGGGGGAAGATGACGAGCGAGTTCAGGAATTCCAGAACCTTCGACTGGTTGATTGAAGTGAGCGCGGCGTAGGCGTTGCGCGCCGCGAGCGATTCGCCGCCATGACGCAGGATAACTTCCTGTAGGTTGATGCTGCGCCCGTCGTGGCCGTAAGGGGCTGTCGTGCCGACGCCCCAGAGCGGCGTCGTCATCAAGAGTTTTCTGATCGTGCCATCGTAGTTGGCCTCGTGAAAGTTCGCGCCGAGGTCGTGCCGTTTGAAGTCCGTGTAAATGTTCTTCACCAGAAAGGACTGGAAGAGAGGCTGTTTGATCGTGGGGTGTCCGCTACCGTCGTTGACTTCGGTGAAAGAGGCGTTGGCCGTCGAGAAGAGGCGGTTGAAGATGCCGCGCGTTGGGTCGAAGACGGTCTCCACGTCGGCGACGCGGCGGTCGCGGTTGATCTGCAAGTCGGGGATATGGCACTGCGCGCAGCCGATCTGCTGGAACAACTGTCGCCCGCTCTGGACATTCGCCGTTTGCTCGGATGCGCCCGCCTTGAAATAGTGGAGCAGGTAGAACTCCTCGAAATCGACAATGCTCGTGGCGATTTCATTCGAGACGCCATCGCCGTCCGGGTCGGCGTGCGGGTCGTCGGTGGGCGGGGCTTCGATGGCGTCCTTCGCGCCGTCGAGCACCATGCCGGAGGGGGTGGTGAAGCGCGCGCCGTTGTGCGCGGCGGCGAGTTCGGGGTCAACCGACTGCAAGCCCATCTCGGCGTTAAACGCGCCGACCAGAAACTCGCGAATCGAGATCGTGCCGCCGTGCGCGAAGAAGGGGCGCACGCGCAAGTCCGCGTCCACGCCCTCGGCGTCCGAAGTATCGATCTCCGTGCCTCTGCGACGCACGGAGATCGTACCGTAGTTGATGCCTTTACTGTTCAACTGTTTCGTCACCGTGCGCGACATGGGCAGGGCGCGGGATTCGGCGACAGCCTGATCGCGCGTGGCGCGCAGGTCGGCCGTGATCTCGTCGGCGAGCATCTCTTTGAGGCCGAGACCGAAGAGGTGTGGGGCATCGCGACTGTCTGGGCGCGTCGCCACGTCGCCGCCCGAACCGGCCGAGCCGCGCGGCCGTCCATGACAACTGGCGCAACTGTCGGACAACCCCGCGCCGATGGCGAGGTCTGATTCGATATTACCCTCGCCGTCGCCGAACAGCGGGCCGACGCCCTGCGTCCGCGTGAATTTACGCTGGAAGATTTGCCGCCCGCGTCTGACGGCGCGGAACGGGTCGCGGTTGATGATAAAGATGGACGAGTCGGGGGTCATCATGTTGCCACGCCCCATGCCCACCTGTTGCGCCAGAGATTTGTTGATGCCCGCGCCGGCCGTGTTGGGGGTTTTGGTCTTGTCCGGCAGTTGCGCATGGCCGGCCGGCGCAAGCCACGCAGCAACGCCGAAGCTTGCCAGCAGGAGGCCGGACAGAATTTTCACTTTCACTTGAGTTCTCACAGTTTTCTCCTTAGGGGGTTTCAGAGTTATTCGAGTTTGCGAACTCTGGGAATTTATTTCGACGCAAAGAGGGCACGCGGACGGACGATGCTTACACCGCGACGACGCAGGGCGCGAAAGATTAGTCGATGGTTAAGAATCGGGTGTGTGGAAACTCTTCAGAACGAGGATTCAGAGAAGAGGCTCAGAGAAGTGAACGAGGATGAAAAATCACTTCACGCGACACGACATATTGCGGAGGGATTTAAACCTCCTGATCCGGAAATGTCAATGCTCAGGATCGCAACTCGAATATCAATCCGAGGCGAGGAGCAGGGCGCGCACTTTTTTCATGTCCTCCCAGACTTCGCGCTTCTTCGTGGGGTCGCGCAGGAGATAGGCGGGGTTGAAAGTGGGCATGAGTTGGCCGCCCTGATAGGGATGGAATTCGCCGCGCAGTTGCGAGATCGGTTTTTTGGTGCGGAGCAGGGCGCGCGTCGGCGTGTTGCCGAAACTGATGACCACGGCGGGGCGGACGGCGGCGAGTTCGCGGTGCAGGTAGGGCGTGAAAAAGGAGAGCACGTCGGGCGTGATCTCGTCGCCGGTGGAGATCATCTTCACCGTGTTTGTCAGATAGCAATCCTGGCGGCGAAGGTTGATGGCGGCGAGAATCCGATTGAGCATCTCGCCCGCCGGCCCCATGAAGGGTTTGCCGCTCGCGATGTCAGGCGCGCCCGGCGACTCGCCGACGACCGCGACGCGCGCCCCCGGCTCGCCCTCACCGAAAATGAAGATGCGCTCTTTGTATTGCGGGAGTTGCATCGCGCGCCGCAGGAGTTCGGCGTTGATCTCTGCTGGCGTCTCGTCGGAGGCGGGCGGCTCGTCGTCGAAAAGTGATAACTCAGGCATGTTGGAATAAACCTGTCCGAACACTGAACCACTTCGTCGGTTACAACTCTTTTAGTTTTCCTTTGCGTCTTGCGCCTTTGCGTGAAATTTTTCTTTGAGAAAGAAGATGCTCACGCAAAGGCGCAAAGGCGCAAAGGCGCAAAGGATCGAATGTTACGTGGGGCGCGTGGCTCATTTCTCGGACTTCGTCCGGTGCAAATACTCGCGCACCTTCTTCATGTCTTCCCACGTCTCGCGCTTCTTGGAAGGGTCGCGCAGCAGGTAAGCGGGGTGGAACGTCGGCATCACCTTGATGCCTTTGTAGTCCATGAAATTCCCGCGCAGTTTCGTGATGCCTTCCTTCGTGTCGAGCAGATTCTTCATCGCCGTGTTGCCGAGGACGACGATCACTTCCGGGCGCAGGAGCGCGATTTCGCGCAGCAGAAACGGCTTGCAGGTGGCGGCCTCGGCCGTCGTCGGCGTGCGATTGTTCGCCGGGCGGCAGCGGTTGACGTTGCCGATAAAAACGTCTTCGCGTTTCATCCCGATGGCTTCGACGATCTTGTTCAGGAGTTGACCGGCGCGGCCGACGAAGGGGCGGCCGCTCGCGTCTTCGTCCGCGCCCGGAGCTTCGCCGACGAACATCAGGCGCGCCTTCGGATTGCCTTCACTGTGGACGACCTTCGAGCGTCCCTCGCAGCAGAGCGGGCAGCGCATACATAAGCCGATGTCGTTGCGGATGTCTTCATAGGTCTCGCCCTCGCGCGGCAGGCTGAGTTCGTCCTGCGGCGTGATCTCGCCGAAGAGCGTCTCCTGCGGCGGGGGCGGGACGGCGTCGGGCGTGCGCACGGGTTTTCGTTTTGTCGGCATCTCGGCTCTCTCCGTCGAAGCTGTGTGGCCTCGCTGATACAAAACGTCAGGAGGCGTTTTCTCCTCGTCCGTCAGGCGCGGGGTCGGCGGCGCGTGAGTTTTCGGCGGCGCGGGCGGCGCGTCGGCCGTGGGCTTTCTCTCGATTCGCGCTTCGGCCTCGGCGTTGCGCTGCAAAGCCGAGGAGCGTCGCGCCTCGGGTGGCCGCGCGGTCGCGCTTCGTTGATCGAACTGCGCGGGCGTCGCGCCCGTTTCAATCGCACTCGCGGAGTCCAGAAATTCTACCCCGAGTTCGCGCAGGTACGACAAATTCTCGCCGACCGCTTCCGCCAGCGACGCCAACTCGGCTCGACTCGTTTCATCTCCCATAGTCAAACTTTTCAAACTTATCAAACGTCAAACTGTTCAAACTCTCCCCGCCCGCCACGGCTATTCCGCGCTCTGCGTCGCCCGCGCGCGCCGCAGGCGCACGACTTCATCCAGAATACGATGCGCCGCTTCGAGTTTCGACATGAGCGGCAATTCGATTGGCGCGTCGCGGTCGCGCGCAATGAGCGTGACGATGTTGGTCGCGGCGTCGAAGCCTGCGCCGTCGCGCGTGATGTCGTTGGCGACGATGGCGTCGAGTTTTTTCCGTAGGAGTTTTTCGCGCGCGTGCGAGACGACGTTCTCGCTCTCGGCGGCGAAGCCGATGACGAGCAAACCCTCGTGTCTTGCGGCGGCGACCGAGGCGAGAATGTCCGGCGTCGGTTCGAGCGTGAGCGTCAGAGCCGCGCCCGACTTTTTCAACTTCTGCGCGGCGCGCTGTGCCGGACGATAATCCGAAACCGCCGCCGCGCCGATGAAGACGGTCGCCTCGCGCACCCCGGCCTGCACCGCCGCGTGCATCTCGTCCGCGCTGAGCGCGCGAATGATGCGAACTCCGGCGGGCGCGTCCGCGCTCGTCGCCCCCGCCACGAGCGCGACCTCAGCCCCGCGCCCCCGCGCCGCCTCGGCCAGTGCGAAACCCATCCGTCCCGACGAACGATTCGAGAGAAAGCGCACGGGATCGATCTCCTCCCGCGTCGCGCCCGCCGTGATGAGAAATTTCTCGCCCGCCAGATCATGCTCCCCCTGTGGCGCACGCCTCTCGACCTGCGCCGCCGCTGCTACTGCCCGCGTCGATTCATCCGCGAACCCGGGCGAGGTGCGCGCGCTCTGTCGCTCAAGTATCTCCAACACGGCCGCCACGATGCGTTCGGGTTCGCTCAGGCGGCCGGGGCCGAACGTGCCGCAAGCCATCTCGCCCGCGTCGGGTTCGATGATATGCACGCCGTCGTCGCGCAAGCGTCGGAGGTTGCGCACGGTGGCGGGATGCCGCCACATCGTCGTGTTCATCGCTGGCGCGACGACGACCGGCGCGGTCGAGGCGAGATAAGTCGAAGTCAGAAAATCGTCGGCCACTCCGTTCGCAAACTTGGCGATGACATTGGCGGTGGCGGGGGCGACGAGAAAGAGTTCGACGGTCTGAGAAAAAGTGATGTGCGCGATGGGGTCTGGATTGTCGGGCGCATAGTCGTCAACGATCACGTGCTCGCCGGAGAGCGCGCGAAAGGTGAGCGGCGCGATCATCCGCGTGGCGTGTTCGGTCATCGCCACGCGCACCCGGCAACCGGCGCGTTGCAGGCCGCGCAGAATCTCCGCGGCTTTGTAAGCGGCGATGCCGCCGGACACGCCGAGCGCGACGCGCCGCTTCGCGGGCGCGGGCATGGCCGTGGTGTCTGTCTCGTCGGGTGTCATATAAGTATTGAAAGGCGCGGCAAAAATGTAGCACCGCGACTGCTGCGGGCGCAAATATAACTTCAGAGGTTTGAAAACATTAGGAGTGACAGCATGTGTGCAATGTCTTGATTTACGTTGCCACCTCTCGGGGCATCTGTGATAATTAAGGCGACCTTCAAGAGTATTTGTTCTTCCGATAACTCGCACCTCTCACTCAAATCTAAGAGTTATTTCAGCAGAAAGGGTAAACATGCCTCAAAAGCCGAAGATTCAGTCTCCCCAAAAACATAGAGAGAGCCGAGACCAGGTCGAATCGGGTGACCAAAGCGCAAAACGAATTGAAGTTGATGCTGTCGAGCTTAAGACGATTGAGGTGCGTCTGGATGGAATTAAAGATGCGACGCAGCGGTCGAGATTTATCTTTCTGATTATGACGATTGTGACCTCTGCCATACTTATAACGCTTTGGAACGGCCTTCTCTCATGGACTCTGGTACACGCACGTAAACCCAGAGAGGAGGCCTCGTTCAAGAACATCCGAATCCTGAATAATCAGGACGAATTGGTAAATGAATGGATAAAGAATCGAACCATCTCTATCGATCTGTTAGGGATTAGAGTAGGGGGGAGTGATTTAGCTGTTATCGGGAGTGTCGGGTTGATCGTCATTATGGCTTGGTACTTTTTCAGCCAGAGACGGGAGAACAGGGCCATTGTAAGTCTACTGCGGGATTGCGCCGACGGATTTAAGGAAAAGAGAATAACTAAAGATGTGTGCTCGATGGTCTATCAGGGCGTCGTTCATAATTTGGTGTTCATTGACATAGGGAAAGGTGATGAACCATGGTCGGGTCTGGAACGGGAAGATGAAAAGGTCAAACCTCGAAGTAAGCTTTTAATTAGAAAGATACTGAGAGTGCTTGTCTACCTCCCACCTTTCACAATTGCCATGATTATCGCTTCAGACATTTTTTCTCTTTTCGCGGTATCTGTATTTAGAATGAGTTCACAGCCATTATGGAGAATTTTGTGGGAGGAGCAAAGGTTTGGTCAAACGGCGAGGGTCGTGGGTTTTGAGCTTATAGCAATCGCGTCCGCCATTTATACGTGGAATCTCTGTAAGAAAAGCAGAAAGTTCTCAAACGGGACTGCTAACTCTCTCCGAGACTTTGATGAAGTTATTAGAAATTCCGAAAGGTTTCTGAATGACCCTGATAAATTTCTTGAAGGATTGAGAGAGTCTCGCAGAGTAAGCAGCGTTTTTCAGAGCAGTACGGATTAGACACCACTCTCGACCTGCAACCTCTAACCTCTGACCTGCCGGAAGTGGTAAACTGGCGTGGGGCTTGAAACCGACTTCAAGTTAATAGCCGGGCAGTTTTTCGCGGCGTCGGGGTGCGGGTAAAATGATGAGCCGAAGCGGAGAGAAGTGGTGGCGATGTGTGGCGATGGCGGCGTTCGTGTGCCTGGCGTCGGCCGGTTCGGCCTGGGCGCAGCGCGCGGCGTCGGAAGACGCGGAGTTCGGGCCGGTCGTCCGCACGTATCTAGGCTATTTGCGCGCCGAGCAGGAAGTGGTTGACGACCGCGCGAGCCGCCACGAGGTCAGCCCGGCCTACTATCGGCGCAACTCGAACCGCATCCGCGCGCTCCGGCAAATGGCCTTGCGCATCGCGCGCGAGACGCGAAACGATTTTCTTCCCGAACTCTATGCCGTCACGCGCGACGAACTCGGCACGCTGTTCGACCCGCCGCCTCCGCCCACTACTTTCCGGGTCGGCGAAGTGGTGGACAACACGTTTCGCTATCTGGGCGCGGTGCGCGCCGCCGAGTCGTTCTACATGTTCGCGCGGCTCGACGTTTACGAACAGGCCGAACTCTTACAGAAGCAGGAGACGCAGCAACCCGACGCCACCGCCGCTTCCGCTCCCGCCGACACCCCGGCGGCCGACAACGCTCCGCGCGGCAATCGCCCGACCACGCGCCCGCGCCGCGTCCACATCCCTTGAAGGGAACGCGCGCCGATTTCGCGCGCCGCACGCGGTTAAGTCTTAATTCACGATGAAGCAAACGGAACTTTTCGCCGGGCAGGAAACCACAGACGCGCACGAACCCGACCGCGTCGTGCTCTACGCCCTCGCCGATTTTCAACTGCGCGGCAAGACGCTGGCCGAACGCGAACTGCCGCTCGACCGCCTGCGCGGCGCGTTGCGTCGCGCGGCCGATGCTTTGGGCGTCGCCGAGTTGAGCGACGAGGCTGCGGTCGCGGCGATCCAGACGCTCGGCGGGCGCGTCCGGCGCGTGCCGCCCTACGTCGCCAAGCACCCGTTTCGCGTCACCGTCCCCGCCGAAGTCGCCGAGCGCGCGAAGCAGTTTTATCGAGACCGCGACGCGGCCGAAACAAAGCCTACGAACGACGCCTGAGAACGCCTGAGGACGCGTCCGGCGGTCAACGCCGACGGCCACCGGCCTCATTATCAAAGCCCTTTTAATTTCTGTTTCCCGTTTCAAATTTATTTGCTAGGATGCCCGCACCCTTCAGGTGAAATTTCACGGCATCAACTTTCAAGCGCGAGCGTCTGCGCGCGAGGAGCATCTTTCAGCGAATGAAAACCGACAAGAGCCGCCGCAAGTTTTTGAGTGAAGCCGCCGCGGGCGTAAGCGTGGCCGCGCTCGCTTCGTCGCCGGTGCGAATCGAGGCCGCGCGCGTCGAGAGCCGGGCGTCGCAGTCTGCCGCCACAACCAGACGCGGCACGCCGCCCATCTCCGTGTCGAGCGGGAACGGTCTGGCGGCCGTCAACAAAGCCGTCGAGGTGATGCGCGGCGGTGGCGACACGCTCGACGCGGTTATCGCGGGCGTCAACATCGTCGAACTCGACCCCAAAGACAACTCGGTCGGCTACGGCGGCTTGCCGAACGAACGCGGCGACGTGGAACTCGACGCGAGCGTGATGCACGGCCCCACCCGGCGCGCCGGCGCGGTCGCCTCCATCCGCGGCGTGCGCGAGCCTTCCAAGGTGGCGCGCACGGTGCTCGAACGCACCGACCACATTCTCATCGTCGGGCAGGGCGCGCGCGATTTTGCCACCGCGCACGGCTTCGAGGACGTAAACCTCTTGACCGAGGAATCGCGCCTCGCCTGGCTGCGCTGGAAAGAGACACTGTCGCCGGTGGATAAATGGGGGCCGAGTCCGTATCCGCCCACGCCCGCTTCGCCCGCCGGGCAGAAAAAGATCGCGGAGGCCGGGCGCGCGAGCGCGAGTTACCGGCTGGCCGAATCCTATGCGGGCGGCGACGCGCGGCGACGTGAAGAATTGCTGGCGTGGGCGGACGAAGTGGCGAGGAATCCACCGACGGGCACGATCAATTGTCTCGCGCTCGACGCCGCCAGCGATATCAGCGGCGTGACGACGACGAGCGGGCTGGCCTGGAAAATTCCGGGGCGCGTCGGCGATTCGCCGCTCATCGGCTGCGGCCTCTACGTGGACAACGACACGGGCGCGGCCGGTTCCACGGGGCGCGGCGAAGAAGTGATTTACATCAACGGGGCGCGCACCGTGGTCGAATACATGCGGCGGGGCGCGTCGCCGGAACAGGCCTGCCTCGACGCCCTCAAGTTGATCGCGGCGCGTTACGGCAACGACCGCGAAAAATTGAAGGATATCGACGTGAATTTCTATGCCCTGAACAAGCGCGGCGAATTCGGCGGGGCGGCCATCTGGAACGGCTCCATGAATAGTCGCGGGGAACTGCGGCGGCGGCAGTTCGCGGCGCACGACGGGCGGGAAGGCCGTCTCCTGGAGAGCGCGTACTTGTTCGAGCGGCGGGCGTAGATTTCCCGGATCGCCTCGGAGTTGAGGTTCGGACGGGGGCGGGCGCACAAAAAAGCCAAGAATAAGCTGAGATTTTACGTAAATCTTTGTTGACAGCAAACGGGTATTAGGGTAAAAAGGCTTAGTCAAAGCAGCCCACAGAGGCTCGCTGACCTGCTTTCTTAAGGAAATGCTACAAGGGCGCAGTTGAATTGGAGCGGGTTTGGCGAGGAAATATTAAAATCCGTCTCCTTGCGGAAGTCTCTCCGAGACTCGCGGTGCGCTCTCTACAAAACACTGGTTCAGTCTACTTGGGAGGAGAATAATGATTAGCAGAAATTGGAGCCGCATGGCTATTTCGGTCTGCCTCACGGTCGCCATCTTGAGCACGTTCTCAATGGTCGCCCTCGCAGCTCCGGCACAGTCGCCCTCCGGCGAACTGTCGGTTGTCGGCGAAGTTTCCGTGAACGGTACGAACGCCATCTCGGGTGCAACGGTTTTTTCAGACAGCACCGTCACCACCGCCAAAGGTTCGAGCGCAGTTGTGAGCTTGGGCAAACTCGGCCGCGTCGAAGTGTTGCCGGAATCGAGTCTCAAACTCAGCTTTACCGACAACAGCGTCACCGGCACGCTTGATGCCGGCCGCGTGCGCCTTTCGACTTCGTCGGGCACCGCGTCCAGCGTCATCACCAAAGACGGCTCGGCCGTGGCTGACAGCAGCCAGCCGGCTGTGTTCACCGTGAACGTCGAATGCGGCAACACGGAAGTCGCCACCCAGTCGGGTCGCGTCGAACTGCGCGCCGGCAGCAGCGTCAAGCAGATCGCCGCCGGTAATCAAGACACCGCCGGGACGGCTCAACCGGGTTCGCGCTGCACGCGCTTGACCCGCGAAACCAACTTCGGTTCGCTCAGCGGCGGTGCCCTCGCGGCGCTTCTTCTGGCGGCTGGTGGTGCGATTGCCGCGGCCATCATCGCGGCGACCCACGACAGCAACGACCTCGGCGTTGGCGGCACCGCCCCGGTCTTCAGCCCGTCACGGTAGTTCGCCGGCTGTTAAGTAAGTTGTCAGGCTTTAACGGCTGTGCGACCTTCTCGCGCACGGTAGACGAGAACATTCGCTTGCGGGTCACGCGCGGGTTCGCCCCGCGTGACCCGCAAACTTTTGCCTGAAAGCGCCGCTTTTGCGAAAGGTTCTGTTTTAGCAATGCAGATTGCAGTGATTGGCACGGGGTACGTCGGCTTGGTGACGGGCGCGTGTTTCGCCGAATTCGGCGTGGACGTGGTGTGCGTTGACATCGACGCGCACAAAATCGAGCGTCTCAATCAGGGGCACATGCCGATTTACGAGCCAGGCCTCGACCAACTCGTCGCGAAGAACGCGCAGGCCGGGCGGCTCACCTTCACGACCGATTTGAAAACCGCGGTTGAGCGTTCGCTGGTCATCCTGCTGGCCGTCGGCACGCCTCCGCGCGAAGACGGTTCGGCCGACCTGAGCCACGTCGAAGCGGCGGCGCGCTCCGTCGCCGACCACATGAACGATTACAAAGTGATCGTGACGAAGTCTACCGTGCCGGTCGGCACGGGCGAACACCTCCGGCGCATCATCGGCGAGCAGAAGAAGAACGCGAAGTTCGGCATGGTTTCAAATCCCGAGTTCCTGCGCGAGGGCGCGGCCATCGGAGATTTCATGCGCCCCGACCGCGTCGTCATCGGCAGCCGCGACCCGGAAGCCATCGCCATCATCAAAGACCTCTATCGCCCGCTCTATTTGATCGAGACCCCCTTCGTCATCACCTCGATGGAAGGGGCTGAGTTGACGAAGTACGCCGCGAACGCCTTCCTCGCCACCAAAATTTCCTTCATCAACGAGATCGCGAATCTCTGCGACCGCATCGGCTGCGACGTACACGATGTGGCGCGCGCTCTCGGCATGGACAACCGCATCGGGAAAAAATTCCTGCATCCCGGCCCCGGCTTCGGCGGGTCGTGTTTCCCGAAAGATACACACGCCTTTCTCTCCATCGCGCGCCAGTTCGACTACGACGCGCTCATCGTCGGCGCGGTCGTCCAGGTCAACGAGCGGCAGCGTGAGTTGATGGTGCCGAAGATCGAGACGTTAGTGGGCAGCCTGCCGGGGAAGACCATCGCCGTGCTCGGCCTCGCCTTCAAACCGGGGACGGACGACATGCGCGAAGCGCCCTCCGTGGACATCATCCGCCGGCTCGCGGAGCGCGGCGCGACGGTGCGCGCCTACGACCCAATAGCGATGGAGGCCGCGCGCGAATACTTACCCGGCATCGAATATGCGGAGGACGAATACGCGGCCGTGACCGGAGCCGACGCCCTCGTTTTCATGACCGAGTGGAATCAGTTTCGCGCGCTCAACATGGAGCGCGTGCGCGAACTGATGCGTGTGCCGAAGATCGCCGACCTGCGCAACATCTACGATCCCGATGCCATGACGGAACTCGGTTTCGAGTACGTCGGCGTCGGCCGACAACCACAACCCGTCCCGAACGACAAGTAACGCGCCGGGGCGTTTCCGCCTCGCGTCGCGCCGTCCATACCTACTGATATGACCCTCTCTGGAATCGTACTCGTGACCGGCGGAGCAGGCTTCGTCGGGTCGCACATCGCGGCCACCTTCGCCGGGCGCGGCGCGCGCGTGCGCGTGATCGACGATCTCTCGACCGGCCACGCCGAGAACCTGGAAGAGATCGGCGGCGATATAGATTTCGTGCGCGGCAGCCTGAACGACGAGCCGACGCTCAAGCGCGCGCTCGAAGGCGTCGAACTCGTCTATCACGAGGCTGCGATCCCGAGCGTGCCGCGCTCGGTGGACAATCCGCGCGAGACGCACCGCGCCTGCGCCGAGGCGACCTTCTCGCTGCTGCTCGCCGCGCGCGATAGCGGCGTGCGCCGCGTCGTCTACGCGGCGTCGAGTTCGGCTTACGGCGATCAGCCGACGCTGCCCAAAGTCGAGACGATGTCGCCCGACCCGCTCTCGCCCTACGCCGCCGCCAAACTGATCGGTGAGTATTACTGTCAGGTCTTCACGCGCACTTACAAACTCGAAACCGTCTGCCTGCGCTACTTCAACGTCTTCGGGCCGCGCCAAGACCCGAGTTCGACCTATTCCGGCGTCATCTCCCGCTTCATCGACGCGCTTTCGACCGGGCAGACCCCCATCATCTATGGCGACGGCGAACAATCGCGCGATTTCACTTATGTCGCCAACGTGGTTGACGCCAACATGCGCGCGGCGGAAACCACTCGCGGCGTCGGCCAGATCATCAACGTCGCCAACGGCGAACGCGTGACGCTCAATGAACTGCTCGACAAGTTGAAGCAGATCACAGGGCACGCGGATGTGCGGGCGGAATACCGCGATGCGCGCGTCGGCGACGTGAAACACAGCCTCGCCGACATCACGCGCGCCCGCGAGTTTCTCGGCTACGAGCCGCGCGTCGGACTCGAAGAAGGCTTGCGCCACACGATCGACTGGTGGAAGCAGAGCCGCTTCGCTCCCAAGTGAACTTCCTCTTGCCTGTCCCGGCTAAATTTCAAAGCCCGCATCTCGAAATCAAGATGCGGGCTTTGTAATTTAGCCGCGACAGGTGGTGGCCTGCCGGTCATAGGCTGTCCGTGCGGCGACGTATCAACTTTCAAACAGCTTCCGCAAACTCTCGGTAAAAGGCGCGCGGGCGACGCCCTTGTCGGTGATGATGGCGGCGACGAACTCGTTCGGCGTCACGTCGAAGGCGAAGTTCTGCACGTTGATGCCTTCGGGGGCGAGGCGATGCTCGTGCATGTGCGTCACTTCCCGGATGTTGCGTTCCTCGATGGGAATCTGCTCGCCCGAGGGAATCGCGAGGTCAACGGTCGAGATCGGCGCGGCGACGTAGAAAGGGATGTTGTGCTGGCGCGCCAAGACGGCGACCATGTAGGTGCCGATCTTGTTCGCCGTGTCGCCGTTCGCGGCGATGCGATCCGCGCCGACGACCACGGCGTCAACCTTTCCTTGCTTCATCACGTGTCCGGCCATGTTGTCGGTGATGAGCGTGACGGGGATGTCGTCCTGGTCGAGTTCCCAGGCGGTGAGGCGCGAACCTTGGAGAAAGGGGCGCGTCTCGTCGGCGATGACGGCGATGCGTTTGCCCGCGTCGCGCGCGCCGCGAATCACGCCGAGCGCGGTGCCGTAGTCTCCGGCGGTGGCGAGCGCGCCCGCGTTGCAATGCGTGAGCACGGTCGCGCCGTCCGACAACAACTCGCCGCCGAAACGACCGAGCGCGCGGTTCGAGGCGATGTCTTCCTCGTAGATGGCCTTGGCCTCGTCGATCAGGCGTTGCTTGATCACTTCCACGTCCGCCGTCTCGGCCGCGCTGCGGCGGAAAGCCTCGCGCATGCGTTCGATCGCCCAGAAGAGATTGACGGCGGTCGGGCGCGTGCGGCTCATCAGGTCGCACATGTAATCGAAGTCGTATTGCAGGTCGGGGGTCGAGGTGGCGACCGCCTGTTTGAGTCCGATGGCGAGTCCCATCGCGGCGGCGACGCCGATGGCGGGCGCGCCCCGCACGGCCATCTCTCTGATACTCTCGGCCACCTCCTCACACGAACGCAGCAAGAGATATTTTTCTTCAGTCGGCAGCAGACGCTGATCGATCATGCGCACGCCTTCGGCAGTCCATTCGACCGTTTTGATCATTAAAGAAACGCTCCTCGGATGATGTTTGAAAGATGAACGACGCGTGTTCAGACGGTGGAACGAAGACTTTCATCTTTGAATTTTGATGTAGAGCATCTTAACCGACGGGCGCGGAGGCGGCAAACGGGGCGGCAAAATGAAAGAGAGGCCGGGAGAGGGAAGCGCGACGCCGGCGTGCGCGCGAAGGCGTCGCCGCCCCCTCGGCCGGGGCGCATGCGCCTGTCCCTCCTCCAACCTCTCTGGCGTGCGGCGGCGCGGTTGCGCGCCTAGTCGTGATCTCTCGCCGTGTCGTACCCGGCTTTGGTCAAAAACCCGCCGATCAGGAAGATGATGCCGAGCACGATGTGGATCAGGTGATCCATCGTCCCCAGGTGCAGGATGCCGGCCACGTCGAACATGCGGTCGGGGCCTGAACCGAGCAGGAAGCCCGCCACGCCGAGCAGCAGGTAGACGATGCCGAAGACGATGCAGAAGAGACGCGCGCCGGAGAGCGAACCGGCCAGCCCGAAATAGAGCGCGGCCGCGCCGGAAATGATGTGGACGAGATTGTGCGGCGTGTTCAGGTGCGCGCCGAGTAAGTTGGGCGCGACAAAGCCGAGGACGCCGACCAGCAGGAACACGATGCCGAGGATCGTCGCAATTCTTTTAGCCATGATCTTAATTCCCCTCCTTTGGGAGAAAAAGGTGGACACCTTGTAATGACAACCGCCGTCGCCGGCCTGTGTGCCGGGGCGCGGTCGCCGCATCAAAAATCGAAAAACAGCCTGAGTGAGCGGATTGTATACTAGATTCATTGACGAGAAGCTAGTTTTTCTTTCACCGAGATGTGAAATACCCGCCCGTTTCGCCGCGCCTCCGGGCGAATGTTATACTCGGCTCATTCATCCATGCCGGCCGGGGCGGTCGAGCGCATGCGCCCGCATCCCGGCGCGCGATAATCCGTTCCCCGTCATGCGCCGGGCGCAGTAGTCTCACGCGCGTGTGAGAGGGCGGGTTCGTGAATTTCGGGAGAGGTGAAAACGGTTGGGCGATTCGAGAGCGCCGGTGCGGGTCAGCGCGCAAGAGGCGTGGCGGTTGGTGGTAGACGGTCGTGCGCCCGTCTTCCTCGATACGCGCAACGCGCGCCACTACGCGCAGAGCGACGTGCAAATTCCGGGGTCGCTCTACATCTGGCGGGCGGAACTGGAGGAGCGCATCGGCGAAGTGCCACGCGGTCGCCCCATCGTCACCTATTGCGCCTGACACTACGAAAATTCCAGCGTCCGGGCGGCGTTGATTCTTGAAGAATACGATTTCACGGAACTCTACGTTCTCGTCGGCGGCATCAACGCATGGCGCGATCTGGGGCTGCCGCTCGAACCGAAAGCGTAAGACTGTCAGTTGTCAGTTGTTTGTGTGTGGCGGGCTGGTGGCTAAAGATGAGACTTCAATTCGGGCGAGAGAGAAACAACTGACCACTGACAACTGACCACTGACAACTGACTAATAACAACTTATGAAACATGGTTGGGAGGCCGTCATCGGCCTCGAAATTCACGCGCAACTCAATACGGAGTCGAAGATTTTTTGCGGCTGCTCGACGCGTTTCGGCGATGAGCCGAACGCGAACACGTGTCCCGTCTGCCTGGGCTTGCCAGGCGCGCTGCCGGTCTTGAATCGTCGCGCCGTCGAACTCGGGGCGCGCGCCGCGCTCGCGCTGGGCTTGCGCATCAACGAGGAGTCGGTCTTCGCGCGCAAAAATTATTTCTACCCAGACCTGCCGAAGGGCTATCAAATTTCGCAATTCGACCGCCCGTTCTCCGAGCACGGCGAACTTGAGATCGTCACAGCCGCGCGCGACGAGAGCGGGCACGCACGCGATTGGCGGCCGATGACCGTCCGCATCACGCGCATGCACCTCGAAGAAGACGCGGGCAAGAACATCCACGAGGGTCTGCCCGAGACGGATCGTTATTCCTACGTTGACCTCAACCGCGCGGGCACTCCGCTCGCCGAGATCGTGACCGAGCCGGACTTTCGCACCTCCTGGGAAGCCTACGATTACGTCAATCACGTCCGGCGCGCGCTGCAATGGGTGGGCGCGTCCGAGGCCGACATGGAGAAGGGAAATCTGCGCTGCGAGGCGAACGTCTCGGTCAGGCGCGTGGGCGAAGAGAAGTTCGGCACGAAGGTGGAACTCAAGAATCTGAACTCGGTGCGCTTCATGCAGAAGGCCATCGAGTACGAGATCGAGCGGCACATCGAACTCATCGAAGCGGGCGGGCGCGTCTCGCAGGAGACGCGGTTGTGGGACGACCGCGCGAATGAAACGCGCGTGATGCGCTCGAAAGAGGAAGCGCACGACTATCGCTACTTTCCCGAACCGGACTTGCCGCCGCTCGTCGTCACGCCCGCGTTTATCGAGGAAGTGACGGCGCAGATGCCGGAGTTGCCGGAAGCACGCCGCCGCCGCTTCATGGAAGACTACGCGCTCTCATTCGACGACGCCTCGCAGTTCACCTCCGAGCGTGCCCTCGCCGACTACTACGAGCGCGCGGCGCGTGCGGCCGAGAACCCGCGCGCGGCGGCCAACTGGATCAGGTCGGAACTGCTGCGCGAACTCGAAGCCTCCGGGCGCACGGCGGAGGAATCGCCGGTGGCGGCCGAAGAGTTGGGCGCGCTGGTGCGCTTGATTGACGAGGGACAGATCAGCGGCAAGCAGGGCAAGGAAGTGCTCGTCGAGATGTTCGCCTCGGGCAAGTCGGCCGCCGTCATCGTGGCGGAGCAGGGACTCGCACAGGTCAGCGATGCCGGCGAGATCGAGCGCATCGTTGATGAAGTGATCGCCGCCAGTCCGAAACAACTTGAACAATATCGCGCGGGTAAAGAGACGCTTTTCGGCTTCTTCGTCGGTCAGGTGATGAAAGCCTCGAAGGGCAAGGCGAATCCGAAACTCGTCAACGAAGTGTTACAGGCAAAGCTGAAACAGTGACGAGCGACGAGCGACGGGCGACAAGTTGAAACTGAAAAACCTGTCCTGCTCTCGTCGCTCATCACTGTTTTTCATGGGGGGTTGAATGAATCTGAACGGCAAGGTTGCGATCGTAACGGGCAGCACGAAGGGCATCGGGCGGGCGATTGCCGAATCGCTGGCGCGCGAGGGCGCGGACGTGTGCGTGAGCGCGCGGAACGAGGATGAGGTGCAGCGCGCCGTGGCGGAGTTGGGCGACGCGGGCGAGGGCAGGGTGACGGGCGCGGTGTGCGACGTGCGCGATTACGAAGAGGTGCGCGCGTTGTTTGAGCATACGGTCGCGGAGTTCGGCGGCGTTGACGTGTTGGTCAACAACGCGGGCATCGGCCTCTTCCAAAGCGTCGAAGAGATGTCGCCGGAAGACTTTCGCGCCGTGCTGGAGACGAATCTCAACAGCGTCTTCTACTGCTGCCACGAAGCGATCCCGCTGATGCGCGCGCGCGGCGGCGGCTACATCATCAACATCTCTTCGCTCGCGGGCGCGAACGCGCACCCGCGCATGGCCGCCTATAACGCGTCGAAGTTCGCCTTGAACGGTTTCAGCGAGGCGTTGATGCAGGAGGTGCGGCACGACCGCATCAAGGTCAGCTACATCATGCCCGGTTCGGTCAACACCTATTTCGGCGGCGACGCGCCGAGCGCGGAGCAGAGTTGGCAACTGCAACCGCCGGACGTGGCGCGCGTCGTGCTCGACCTGCTCAGGCACGACGAGCGGAGCTTGCCGAGCCGGGTCGAGATCAGGCCGAGCATGCCGCCGAAAGCGAAGTGAGCGGTGCGCGCGCCGGTGTGAGCGCGTTTGAGTTTCGACAGTCGATAACGCGCGCGGCCGGTGGTGGTAGCGCGTAACTCAACGGGGGGAGGGTAAGGAGCAGAGATGGAAGCGGGCGACGTGGCCGATCAAATCATGGAGTTGAAAGAGGGCGAAGGAGGACGCGAAGAGGACGAGAAATTTCGTTCGCGCGTGGCATTGATGATCGCGTTCATGGCGATGCTGCTGGCGATCACGAGCCTCGGCGGCGGGAATGCCGCCGAAGACATCATGAACCACAACATCCACGCGAGCGACACGTGGGCTTTTTATCAGGCGAAGAACATCCGGCAGACTTCCTACCGCATCGCCGCCGAGATGTTGGAGAGCGAGTTGCAACTGCACAATACGACGGTGACGCCGGAGACGCAGCAGCTTTTGCAACGCAAGATCGAGCAATTCAAGGCCACCGCCGCCCGCTATGAGAGCGAACCCGACCCGCAAGCCCCGAACGATCCGCTCCGCGGCGAGGGGAAGAAGGAACTCTCGGCGCGCGCCACCGACTTCGCCGCGCAGCGCGACCGCGCGCAGTTGCAAGACCCGAACTTCGATTTCTCCGAAGCCCTGTTTCAGATCGCCATCGTGCTGGCCTCCGTCTCGATCCTCGCCACGTCGCGGCTCATCATGAAAGTCTCGGTCGCCGTCGGCATCCTGGCGGCCGCGCTCATGCTCAACGGGTATTTTCTTTTCTTCAAGCTGCCGTTCTAGGGGAAATTGATGTTCTCTGCGAGAGCGCGAAAGGTGTGAGCCGTTGCGAGCGGTGCTACAGCGCGTGACGCGCGCCTCGGTTCGCGTCGAGGGTGAGACGGTCGGCGAGATCGCCGCCGGGATGCTCGTCCTGCTCGGCATCGCGCGCGACGACACGCGGGAAGACGCGCGCTACCTCTTAGAGAAGATCGTCGCGTTACGAATTTTTGCGGACGCGGATGGGCGCATGAACTTGTCGGTGGCGGAGACGGGCGGAGCGTTGCTCGTCGTCTCGCAGTTCACTTTGTACGGCGACACGCGGCGCGGGCGCAGGCCGTCGTGGACGGAAGCGGCCGCGCCCGAAGTGGCTGCGCCGCTCTACGAGTTTTTCGTGAGCGAGGCGCGGCAAACGCTGGCGCGGGTGGAGACGGGAAGTTTTCGCCGCATGATGGAAGTGGAACTCACGAACGACGGGCCGGTGACGATCTTACTCGATAGCCGAAAGCAGTTTTGAGGGGGCAAGGGCGGCATCACGAAGACGCGTAGAGACGTAGCACAGCGAACTATCACTGCTTCGCGCGTTCCCGCCCCGGCTCGCCAGATGTTCGTTTTGCCATTAACAAAATTGGGAAGGGTGTGAAAGATGAATCGTAACTTTAGACGTTGGGCGATTGCGCTGCTGTGCCTCGCTCTCTCGGCAGCGGCGTGCGGGCAAGCGTCGAACTCCAACAGCGCGGCGGGCGACGCCGGCGGCACAGCAAACGTCAAGACGGGAATCAAGCCGGAAGCCGATGCGGAGGCGGCGGTCGTCGAGACGGACTTCGGGCGGATCGTGATCGAACTCTACCCGAACGTCGCGCCGCAGATGGTGGCGCGTTTCAAGAAACTGGCGGGCGAAGGTTTCTACAACGGGACGGCCATCCATCGCATCGACCCGGAGTTGGGGATCATCCAGGGCGGCGACCCGAACTCCAAAGACAACAACCCGGCCAACGACGGCATGGGCAGTTCGTCCGAACCGAACCTCCCGGCGGAGTTTAGCGACATCGAGTACGTGCGCGGCACGGTGGGCGCGGCGCGCAGCCAATCGGAGGATTCCGCCAACAGCCAGTTCTACGTCACGCTCAAACGCCAGCCCGCCTTCGACCGACGCTACACCGTCTTCGGACGCGTCATCGAAGGCCTCAACAACGCCGACATCATCAGCAACGCGCCCCTCGCCCCGGGCACGCAAGATCGCCCGGCGGATAAGATTCTCGTCAAAAGCGTCACGCTCGCCCCGCGCGCCAACTTCAAATAGGGGAAAGGGTAAGGGGTAAAGGTAAAAGGGGAAGGGCAAGAAGAGAAACGCGTGACGCGCTGGCTCTCTTTACCTTTCCCCTTTACCCCTTACCCTTTTCCCCCCGCCTTAGATCGTGTCGTCTTCGGTCTTGGAGCGCGGGTCGAGTTCGAAGCGATCGCGGTCGCGGCGGTCGATTTTGTCTATGAATTCGAGTTCTTCGTTGTCCTCGAAATTGACGCCGACGGCGTGTGCGTTCTCTTCGACATCAGACTGATCGGGCGTCGGGTTGTCGCCGGAGACGGATTCCTCGCCGCTGTCGTTGACATCTTCCCATGTGGCGTCGAGGTCGCCGCCCGCGTCGGCGGGCGAGGAGGCGTTGGTGTTGCGCAGACGTGCGGCGAGTTGTTCGGGGTCTTTCGGCGCGCGCGCGATCTCCTCTTCCATGAACTGTTCGATCTCCGGGTCGGGCACAAAGTTCGGATCGTTGCTCAGGTATTCAAAGTCTTCCGGTCTCTTCTTCGGCATCTTTACCTCTCCCCGTGCGATGAACCGACGGCACGCGCGAGAGGGATTCCCGCCCCGTCGCTCACCTGTCCTGCTCGCACTTGTTGTTTGCTTGTTGAACTGGCGAGCAATATAACAAATGCCAACTCGCCGGACAAACAGACGCCGCCGCCAGTCGCGCCCGCGCGTGCGAAAATCGACGCGCTTGACGGAGCGCGGGAGGGGCACTTAAACTTAAACGCATCAGCTTTTCGCCATCAATTTGAGCGTCCGCGCTTGTGACGAAGCGCGCCCGTTTCGACGGGCAACCGGCGCGCTCTGTAATCCGCTGAGGCCTTTCAGCCGCGAAGGACTTTTGAAAACTCTAATGACTCATAATCTCTTCAATTCGTTACAACGCTTCGACGCCGGACAGTTCTATTCGCTGCCGCAACTGGAGACGGAGGGCGTCGGCCCCGTCTCCACGCTGCCCGTCAGCATTCGCATCGTGCTCGAATCTCTGCTCAGGAATTTCGACGGCAAAAAGGTTGAGGAGGAGGACATTCGCGCGCTCGCCAACTGGCAGCCCAACGCCGAGCGCACCGAAGAGATTCCCTTCATCGTGGCGCGCGTGTTGTTGCAGGATTTCACGGGCGTGCCGCTGCTCGTAGACCTCGCCGCGATGCGTTCGGCGGTGGCGCGCATGGGACGCGACCCGAAGATCATCGAGCCGCTCGTGCCCGTCGATCTCGTCATCGACCACTCCGTGCAGGTGGACGCCTGGAGCACGCCCGATGCGCTTGAGCGCAATATGGAGATGGAGTTCAAGCGCAACCGCTCGCGCTACCAGTTTTTGAAATGGGGCACGCAGGCGTTCGAGAGTTTTCAAGTCGTGCCGCCGGGGATCGGCATCGTGCATCAGGTCAACCTCGAATATCTGGCGCAGGGCGTCATCGAACGCGACGGCGTCTATCTGCCCGACACGCTCGTCGGCACCGACTCGCATACGACGATGGTCAACGGCCTCGGCATCGTGGCTTACGGCGTGGGCGGCATCGAGGCTGAAGCGGGCATGCTCGGTCAGCCCGTCTACTTTCTAACGCCGGACGTGGTCGGCGTGAACATGACCGGGTCTTTGCGCGACGGCGTGACGGCGACCGATCTCGTCCTGCGCGTGACGGAGATATTGCGCGCGGCGAAAGTGGTCGGGAAGTTCGTCGAGTTTCACGGCGAGGGCGCGGCGAGCATTCCGGCCTACGACCGCGCGACCATCGCCAACATGGCTCCCGAATACGGCGCGACCGTCGGCTTCTTCCCCGTGGACGAAAAGACGCTCGAATATTTCCGCTCCACCGGGCGCAGCGAGGAACGCGTCGCCGCCATCCGCAGTTACTACGAGGCGCAAGGCATGTTCGGCATCCCGCGCGCGGGCGAGTGCCAGTACAGCCAGTTGATCGAGTTGAACCTCGCCGAGATCGAGCCGAGCGTCTCCGGCCCGAAACGCCCGCAGGATCGCATCGAACTCTCCGACCTTAAAGAACGTTTCAACGAGTTGCTGCAAAAACCCGCTAGCGAGAACGGCTACAACAAACGGCAGGAAGAACTCGACGCGCGCTTCCCCGTGAACTTGAGCGGCGCGGCTCCGGCGGCGGCTGCGGCGGCGGGCGGCAACGGTCGCTCGTTGCCGGTGCTCGCGGGCGGCGGCGAACAGCACCCGGAATCCGTCCCGCAGGGAGAAGGCAACGACAGCGAGAAGAACACGAGCGCGCTGACCGAGATCGAGATGATGAACAATCGCCCGACGCCCGACCGCGTCGAGGACGACGACACGGATTCCAGCAAGCAGCCCGATCTTCATCGCAACGCCATGCTCGGCCACGGCGACGTGGTGATCGCCGCGATCACTTCCTGCACCAACACCTCGAACCCGTCCGTGATGCTGGCGGCGGGCATTCTGGCGAAGAAGGCCGTGGAGCGCGGCCTGCAAACGCAGCCCGCGGTCAAGGCTTCGCTCGCGCCCGGCTCGCGCGTCGTCACGGAGTATTACCGGAAGACGGGCTTGCAGCCTTACCTCGACCAACTCGGCTTCAACCTCGTCGGCTACGGCTGCACGACCTGCATCGGCAACTCCGGCCCGCTCGACCCGCGCATCGAATCGGTCATCAACGAGCACGACCTGGTGGCGGCGAGCGTACTTTCGGGCAACCGGAATTTCGAGGCGCGCGTGCATCAAAGCGTCAAGGCGAACTTCCTGATGAGTCCGCCGCTCGTCGTCGCCTTCGCGCTCGCCGGTCGCATCGACATCGACATGACGACGGAGCCGCTCGGGAAAGGGAAGCAAGGCGAGGACGTTTACCTGCGCGACCTCTGGCCGACGCTCGAAGAGATCGGCGAGGGCTTGCGCGCCGCGACCGACCCGGAAGTCTATCGTCGTCTCTACAGCGACTTCGCCGAACAGAATCCGCTGTGGAACGAAATTCCCTCCGTCGCGGGCGACGTTTACGATTGGGACGAGCACTCGACCTACATTCAGGAGCCGCCCTACTTCGAGAAGTTCGGGATGGAGCCGGGCAAGTTTTGCGACATCAGGAACGCACGCCCGCTCGCCATCTTCGGCGATTCGGTGACGACCGACCACATCAGCCCGGCGGGCGCGATCAAGCCCACGTCGCCGGGCGGCGTCTACCTGCAACTGCGCGGCGTCCACGTTGACGACTTCAACTCTTACGGCTCGCGGCGCGGCAATCATCAGGTGATGGTGCGCGGCACGTTCGCCAACGTGCGTATCAAGAACCGCATGGTTCCCGGCACGGAAGGCGGCGTTACCTGCCTGCAACCCGTCAACCAGCAGATGAGCATCTACGACGCTTCCGTCCAGTATCAAGCGGCGGGCATTCCGCTCATCGTCATCGCGGGACAGGAGTACGGCACGGGCAGTTCGCGCGACTGGGCGGCCAAGGGCACGCGCCTCCTGGGCGTGCGCGTTGTCGTCGCGCAGAGTTTCGAGCGCATCCACCGCAGCAACCTCATCGGGATGGGCGTTTTGCCCTGCCAGTTCAAAGAGGGCACGAACGCGCAGACGCTCTCGCTCGACGGCACGGAAGTCTTCGACATCACCGGCCTCGAATCCGACGAGATCAAACCGCGACAGGACGTGACGCTCGTCATCCGACGCCAATCGGGCGAGACCGAAGAAGTGCCCGTCACCCTGCGCATCGATACGCCCATCGAGATTGACTACTACCGCCACGGCGGCATTCTCCCCTTCGTGCTGCGGCAGTTGATCGCGTAGGCGTGGTTACCACCTTCTTTCCGCATATTCTCCTTACCCGCCGCGCGTGCTGCCGGCAGCGCTCGCGGCGGGGATATCAGAGCGGGTAAGAGTCAACTTTGAAGACTCTGAATGAATAGACACGGGGGAAGGCGGCTCTCGCCTTGAGCGTCCATTCTTGATGTGCGGATGTTAAGCAATTTCTATAGTTGGTTGGGAGTAGGTTTAATCTTACTCGTGGCCTATGACGTTTACGCCACGATCCTCGACGCGAGCGGCCGCGCCGGCCCGTTGAGCGGCCGGGTGAATCACGTCATCTGGGGCGTCACGCGTGCGCTGGCCTTTCGCTTCTCGCCCAATCGCCGCCACCGCCTGCTCAACATCGTCGGGCCGCTGTTGATGCCCGGCCTCATCGTCCTCTACCTGCTGCTGCTCATCACCGGCTTCGCGCTTATCTACCTGCCGCGCATGCCCGCCGAATTCACCGTCGATCCGCCGGGGGAGAGCGCACACTGGATCGAGTCGTTGTATTTCAGCGGCGTCACGCTGACTACCCTCGGCTACGGCGACATCACGCCGCGCACGTCCATAGTGCGTTTCTTCGCGCTCATCGAAGGCGCGAGCGGCTTCGCCTTGATCTCGCTCGCCGTGACGTATCTGATCACGGTCTACAGCGCGCTCGAACGCAAACGCGCCATCGCGCTCTCCTTCTATCATCAGGCGGATGGGGGCGCAGACGTAGCCGGGTTCGTCGCGCACCACTTCTTCGCCGGACGCTTCTACGGCTTCGAGGCCGTCCTGCGCAATGCCGCGCGCGACATCAACGAGCTACAGGAGTCGCACGTCGAGCATCCCGTCATACACTATTTTCACCCCATCGCCGTTCATAAGAGCATGCCGCGCGTCTTCTTCCTCATCCTCGAAACGTGCGCCGTGATCAAAGGTTGTCTCGACGATGAGGAATACCCGGAGATGCGCAGCCATCCCGAAATGCGCACGCTCGAAGCGAGCGGCCTCCATGTGCTCGAACAACTCGTCTTCGCGCTCGGCCTGAAGGAGACAGCCCCGGACGAAGACCCGGCCGCCGCCACGCGCCGCCTGCAAAGACGCTACCGGCAGACGCTCGAACAACTAGGCGAGGCAGGCGTCAAGACGCACCGGGACACGAACAGGGGGTGGGAAATTTACCGCGAGCAGCGCGAGCGTTGGGAGCCGAAACTTCACGCTTTCAGCAAGTATCTCGGCTACGACTGGGATGAAGTGACCGGCGACAAGGACTTGCGCCACGCCACCGACGAAGAGGTGGATAAATTGAAGTCGTGAACCTCCCGCGCACGCCACGCGGTTGATCGTTGAGGCCAACTCGGTTCGCGCCGCGCCCGGTTGTCGCTGATACGATGTCGAATAAAGAATCGCTCCGCGCGCTCGATGCGCCGGGGCTGTGAGAGGGGCGGCCGCCCCGGGCAAGGGCGGCCGCCCTCCCGCTTTCGGGGCGGGGAAGTTCCACCCCCGCGCGAATGAGGTGCGGGAGGATCGGGTCATTTAGACTTCGCCCGGAGTAGGTGATAAAGTAAGGGCTGTACACGGAAGTTCAAGACTCTCCAACATATTTTTAAGAAACCGAGCTAAGGAGTTTTCCATGTCGTCTTCTCAAACCGCATCCGCATCGCCTCGCCGGTATCAATTGTTCATCGACGGCCAGTGGGTTGACGCCGAATCGGGCAAGACTTTCACCACGCCCAACCCTTCGACCGGCGAAACGCTCGCCGAGGTTGCCGAGGCCGACAAGGCGGACGTGGACAAGGCCGTCGCCGCCGCGCGCCGCGCCTTCGAGGGCAAGTGGGGGCGGATGAGCGCGCGCGATCGCGGCCGTCTGCTCTACAAACTCTCGCAACTGATCGAGTCGAAATCGCAGGAACTCGCCGCTTTGGAGACGGCCGACAACGGCAAGCCGATCAAGGAGTCGATGTACATCGACCTGCCGGGCGTGGTGGAGAATTTCGAGTACTTCGCCGGGTGGGCGACCAAGATCGAAGGCGAGACGATCCCCGTCCCCGGCCAGATGTTCAACTACACTTTGCGCGAACCGCTCGGCGTCTGCGGCCAGATCATCCCGTGGAACTTCCCGCTGCTGATGGCCGCCTGGAAGCTCGCGCCCGCGCTCGCGGCCGGAAACACCATCGTCTTGAAACCCGCCGAGCAAACTCCCGTCACGGCGTTGGAACTCGGCAAGTTGTTTCAGGAAGCTGGCTTCCCCGACGGCGTCGTCAACATCATCCCCGGCTACGGCGAAACGGCGGGCGCGGCCCTGGCCTCGCACCCCGGCATAGACAAGATCGCCTTTACCGGCTCGACCGAAGTGGGCAAGGTCATCGCGCGCACCGCCGCCGACAATCTCACTAAAGTCTCGCTCGAACTCGGCGGCAAAGCCCCGAACATCGTCTTCGCCGACGCCGACATCGAACAGGCCGTGAGCGGCGCGATGATGGGCATCTTCTTCAATCAGGGGCAGGTGTGCTGCGCCGGTTCGCGCCTCTTCCTCGACGAGCGCGTGAAGGACGAATTCCTCGAACGCTTCAAGGAGCGAGCCGAGCGGGTGAAGGTCGGCGACCCGATGGACAAGACGACGCAGATGGGGCCGCAAGTGTCCGCCGAACAACTCGCGCGCATCAAGAGCTACGTTGACATCGCGCGCGGCGAGGGCGCGACCGTGTTGACGGGCGGCGGCGCGCCCGCGCTCGAAGGCAACTTCAAGAACGGCTACTTCTTCCAGCCGACCGTCTTCAGCGAAGTGCAGAACACGATGCGCGTCGCGCAGGAAGAGATTTTCGGGCCGGTCGCTTCCGCCATCACCTTCAAGGATGAGAAGGATTTGATCCGTCAGGCCAACGACACGATCTACGGCCTCTCCGCCGGAATCTGGACGAAGGACATCACCCGCGCGCACCGCTTCGCCAAAGAGATCAAGGCGGGCACGGTCTGGATCAATACCTTCAACATGATGAACGCCGCCTCGCCCTTCGGCGGCTACAAGCAATCCGGCTACGGCCGCGAGATGGGCAAGCACGCCCTCGAACTCTACACGCACGTCAAGAGCGTCTGGGTCGATCTCTCAGGCAAACCCATCGGCTGGTACGGCAACTAAGGGGAGGGATGAAGGATGAGGGATGAGGGATGAATCAGCAAAGCACTCAATTTGTTGAATGCTTTTATTCATCCCTCCGCCCTCCGCCCTTCGCCCTCTCTTCCGCCTCTCCCGTATTTCAACATAAGAAGGAGAAGCCATGCGCTCACGTCGGAAAGTTTCTATTCTCGTTTTAACCCTCCTCTGCGTTTTCCTGTTCGCCGCGTGTCCGAGTAAGACGAACATCGGTAAAATTCTCGACAACCCGGATCGCTTCCGCGACAAAGAGGTCGGGATCGCGGGCACGGTGGAGGACAGCTACGGCGTGCCGCTCATCGGCGGGGCTTATAAGCTTGATGACGGGACGGGCGAAATTTGGGTCGTCTCGAAACGCGGCGGCACGCCGCGCAAGGGCGCGCGGGTCGGCGCGAAAGGACGCGTCTTACAAGGTTTCAGTTTCGGCGGTCGCAACTTCGGCACGGTGCTCGAAGAGTCCGACCGGCGCACCCGGTAAGCGATCCCTTCATGGGTTCGTGGCTCCGTTGGTTCGATGAAGAAGTGAGTCGATGAACAAGTTGCTTTCATCGCTCGACGCACAGTACGCACGCTTGCACGAAGGTTCGAGCGCGCTCGTGCGGGCGGTCGAGCCGGCGGAGGAACTCTATCGGCCGCCGCGCGTCGCACGGGCGGGCGCGCCGCCCGTCTATTCATGCGGCGAACACATCCTGCGCAGCGCGGCCTGCGTCGAGCAGACGTTCGGCGGCCTCACCGCGAATTTGTGGGACGACCCGTTTGAGTGGACGCTGCCGGAAACGCTCGCGACGCCCGCTCTCGTCACACAGTATCTCGCGGAGGTCGAGGCGACGCGCAGGCGCGGCTTCGCGCTCGTGGAAACGGACGCCGCTCTGTTGAAAGAGATCGCCGTGCCTTCGGGCGAGATGCAAACGCTCTGCGCGCTTTTGTGTGAGACGCTCGCGCGCGCCGCGCATCATCAGGGGCGCGCGTTCGCCGCCTTCCGTTTGTTCTCCGACGAACGCCTCCCTTCGTTTTGAAGCGGCAGCCGCGCCGAACTTTCGCGGCTCGTCGAACGTAGTCTAAGCGCGCGCGTGATTTAGCCGCCGCGCCGCGTATCCGTCTAAACGAGAGAAAGGGTTCTCCCAATGTATTGCCCAAAATGCGGACAGTCGCAGGTGAGCGCGGACGTGCGCTTCTGCTCGCGCTGCGGGTTTCCGCTCGTCCTCGTGAGTGATTTGTTGTTGACGGGCGGTGCGCTCCCCGCCCACATATCGGGCGGCGAAGGTGTCCGCCCGCCCGCCGTATCGCCGCGACGGCGCGGTGTGAAGCGCGGCTTCGGGCTTCTTCTTGCCAGTGTTCTCCTCATTCCTTTTTTCGCGATCCTGCACGAAGCGATCGCGCTTCCGCAGGAGTTTATGATTATCGCGGCAATCGGGGTGCTGGCCGCCTTGATACGGATTATCTACGCCGTGTTTTTTGAAGAGACCGCGCCGCGCGCGCCCAGGTTCGCCACGCCGCCCGAACTCTACACGCCTCCGATAGCATCACGACTCCACGCCGCGAACGAGACTCTGCCCGGCGCGCAGGGCGTGCCCGTCAGCGATTACCGCCAGCCGCAGGTACACACCGCCGAGATGATGCGCCCGCCGAGCGTCACGGATCACACGACGCGCCTGCTCGACAAACAAATCGACTCCGCGGAGCAATGAGTTCGCCGGATCAGACGCCTCTCGCCGAACGCCTGCGCGCGCGAATCAGGCGCGAGGGTGCGATCTCCTTCCGCGATTGGATGGCCGCCGCCCTCTATGACGAGCGCGAGGGCTACTATCGCCGCGCCGACCGCCCGCGCTGGGGACGCGACGGCGGCGACTATCGCACCAGCCCCGAACGCAGCCCCCTCTTCGCCGCCACCTTCGCGCGCTACTTCGCCGCGCTTCACGCCGAACTCGGCGCGCCGCCCCGTTGGGCAATTCTCGAAGCGGGCGCGGGCGCGGGGGATTTCGCGCGCGTCGCGCTCGAAACCCTGGAACGCGATTTCCCGCGCGTCTTTCAAGCGACCCGCTATTACATAGACGAGACGAGCTTTGACGCGCGCCGTCGCGCCCGCGAAAACCTGACGGCGTTCGCCGGGCGCGTCGAGTTTTGCCGTGACGATTGGCGCGGCCTGTCGTTCGAGGCCGGGGTGATCTTCAGCAACGAGTTGCTCGACGCGTTTCCCGTCCACCGGGTGCGGATGCGCGACGGGCGGCTGCGCGAGTTGTACGTCGCGTTGGATGCGGCGGGCGGCTTCTGTTGGAGCGAACGAGAGCCGGCCGCGCCGTCTCTCGCGGCACACTTCGCGCGGCAGGGCATCGCGCTCACGGAAGGGCACACGGCGGAAATCAACCCGGCGGTCGCGGAGTGGAGCGAACGCGCCGCGGCCGTCCTGCAACGCGGCTTCGTCGTGACGGTTGACTACGGCGCGGAGGCCGAAGAATTGTATCGTTCAGCCCAACGCCGCGACGGCACGCTGCGCGGCTTCCGCGAGCATCAATTCGTCGCGGACGTGCTCGCGCACCCCGGCGCGCACGACCTGACGACGACGATCAACTGGACGCAACTCAGACAGGCGGGGGAAGCCGCCGGTCTCGAAACAGTTTCGCTTGAGCGACAGGACGAGTTTTTGTTGCGCGCGGGCGCGCTCGAACAACTTGAGCGTCTCACCTCACGCCTCGACGGCGAGGCCGAACGCTTGCGGCTGAGGCTCGGGGCGCGCGAGATGATTCTTCCCGGCGGAATGAGCGGGGGGTTTCAGGTGCTCGTCCAAAAGAAGAGAGCGACTTGAGATTCCGGCCGCGCCTCCCGCCGTGCGCCGCATAAACATAAGTGTTGATTTAATTAAGCTCAATCGGGTATGCTGGATGTCGAGGGCGATCCTCAAAGATTTTTCGCCCGCCCGCCGAGAACAGCCAATCGCGTCAAGTCAGTTGCTTAACCCGCCCACCCAGCCTGTAAGGAGTCTCAATAAATCACATTATGATTGAACCCGGTGCATTGCTACAAAGCCGTTATCGCGTCGTGAAACAGATCGGGCAGGGCGGCATGGGCGCAGTTTACGTCGCCAACGACGAGCGTTTCCAGAGCACGGTCGCCATCAAGCAGACCTTCTTTGACGACCCCATGCTGCGCAAGGCGTTCGAGCGCGAGGCGCATTTGTTGAACCACCTGCGCCACGTCGCGCTGCCCCGCGTCAGCGACCACTTCGTCGAGGGCGAGGGTCAATTCCTCGTCATGGAATACATCGAGGGCGACGAACTGGCCGAGTCGCTGCAACAGCGCGGCGTGTTTCCGCTCGTCGAAGTGCTGCGCTGGGCTGACGAACTGCTCGACGCGCTCGACTACCTGCACACGCACGAACCGCCCATCGTCCACCGCGACATCAAACCGCAGAACATGAAACTCACGCCGCGCGGCCAGATCGTCCTGCTCGACTTCGGCCTGGCGAAGGGCGCGACCACCGGCACGCGCGCCACCTCGGCGACGGCCAGCGTCTTCGGCTACTCCCGCAACTATGCTCCGCTCGAACAGATTCAAGGGACGGGCACCGATACGCGCAGCGACCTCTACTCGCTCGGTGCGACCCTCTATCACCTGCTGACCGGCGTTGCGCCCGTCGATGGGCTGACGCGCGCCGGTGCGGTCATCAATAATCAGCCCGACCCGCTGCGCCCCGCGCACGTCGCGCACGCGCAAGTTCCCGAGTCGATCAGTAAAATCCTCCATCGTGCGATGGCCTTGAAAGCCGCGCTCCGCCCGGCGACGGCGGCCGAGATGCGCACCGCCCTGCGGCAGGCGGCGAGCGTTCTCGCGCGCACCACGCCGCACGCGGCAGCCGCGCGCACGCACGGCGGCCAGCCCGCCCGCCACGAGGCCACGGTGCTCGACGGCGCGGCGCAAATGTTCGGCGGGCAGCAAGCCGCCGCCGGGACGCTCTCACAAACGCGGCTGCGACCGCCCGTGTCTCTGACGGAGAGCGAAATGACGGTCGTCGATTCATCCAACGACCTGACGCGCCCGTCAATCAAGTCATATTCGCACACCTCTTTTCACACGCCTGAGACGCCGCCCGCTCGCAAACATTCGCCGTCGGTGATCATCGGCGTCGCGCTCGCCGTGCTCGCCGCCTGCGCTTTCGTCGCCTTTCCGCTTTTGCGAAGCCCCGCCGTGTCGCCGGTCGCTTCCGAGTCGCAAATCGAAATTCAGCCCGCCGGGGCGCAGTCCGTCGCGCCCGGCACGGGGCAGACCGAAGCCGCGGTTCAAACCTTAAGTCCTACCTCCGGGCAGGCCGTCTCCCCCTCGTCCAACGCGCGCCCCGTCGTCGGCGAGTCTCGAACTCCGTCCGGCCAACCACAGTCAGGGGAGGCGGAAGGATCAAGCGGCTCGGTTGTGAACGCCGACGCGGCGAGAAACGGTTCGCCCACGCTTGAGGCTCCGGCCGACAAATCCGGCCTGGTCATCCAGTCACCCGCTCCGAGTTCGACGGCAGGCGTCAAAAACGATGCCGCCGCCGAATACGACGCGCAGCGCGCCGAGGATTTACGGAGAAGGAAGCAACAACAGGCGCAGGAAGAACAGCGGCGACGCGATCAGGAATCGTTTCGTCCGCCGCCTCCTCCGCCACACGAAGGCGGCTATCCGCCTCCGGGCGGAGGACACCGGCCGCCCCCGCACCGGCCGCCTTTCCGCTGATCACGAGACGACAACGACTAACCTTCGCAAAAAAAATGCTGCCGGACGAGACGGCCGTTTGTTGACGCTTCGCGCACACCACCGCGCCGCTTTGTCGCCCGCTCGCCCGGCCTGTCAACACAGGCCGCACTCCCGCTCTTGATGGAATTCTCTGATGGCTGTTCTCCACATCGAAGACGCCGGTGGCCGGAAGTGGCAGCACGCGCTCGCCGGGCAGGGACAATGCACCATCGGCCGCGCGGCTGAGAACGTCGTGCCGCTCAACGACCCGCGTGTGTCCCGCCAACACGCGCACATCGTCAGGCGCGGCGACGCCTACTTCGTCATCAACGGCGTCGTCAACGGCTCCGTGCTCAAGCGCAGCGCGAACGGGATACTGGTCAACGGCCAACTGCGCGACGAGTGCCGACTCGCGCACGGCGACCGGATCAAAGTAGGCGGGAGCATGATCCGCTTCCTCCTGGATGAACCGGCGGAACGACCCGCGCCGCTCAAATATGAGGATGTCGCTTTAGGAAGAACGCAGATCGCCGTGCCCGCGCACAGTCTCCCGCACGAGGGCGGGCGCGTGCCGACCAGGGGGCAGGATGCGACGGCGGAGCTACAAACGCTGCGCCGCAAGGCCGACATTCTCGCCATGCTCTACGAGTTGAATAAGACCTTCAACTCCGTCTTCAATCTGGCGGCCATCTTCGACAAGGCGACCGACATTATTCTTCGTGTGACGCCGGCCGACCGCGTCGTCGCGCTGCTCGGCAACGAATCGCCGATCACGAACGGCTTCGAGAACCTCCACCCGGTCGGGGTTAAAACGCGGCACGCAGCCTCCCATCCCGGCACGAAGCCGGTTGCGGTCAGCCGCACGATCCTCGCTAAAGCCCTCGGCGAGCGGGTCGCGCTGCTCTCGCAAGACGCCGCGGCCGACGCCCAGTTCGCACAGGCCAACTCGGTGATCGCGCAGGGCGTGCGCTCGACTATTTGCGCCCCGCTGCTCACGGAGTCGGGCGTCCACGGTGCGATCTACGCCGACCGCCTCGATCCGGCGGCCGTCTTTACGCGAGACGATCTGGAATTCCTGACGGCCATCGCCTCGCAGACCGCCGTCGCCGTCGAGAGCGCACGCGCGCACGAACGGCTCGCGCGCGAAGAAGTGGCGCGCGCCAACTACGGCCGGTTCATGCCCGAATACGTCGTGCGCCAGATGCTCGAAAATCCCGAGTCGTTCAAACTCGGCGGCGTGAATCAATGCGTGACCGTGCTGTTCGCGGACGTGCGCGGCTTCACCGCCATCTCCGAGCACGCGCCCCCGGAACGCGTCGTGCAACTTCTCAACCTCTACTTCACCGCCATGACCGACATCATCTTCGCCCACGGCGGCACGCTCGACAAATACATCGGCGACGGCCTGATGGCCTTATTCGGCGCGCCCGCCGCCACGCCGCAAGATGCGTCCAACGCGCTGGCCGCCGCCGTCGCCATGCAACGCCGGGTCAGTGCGCTCAACCACGAGTTGCGCGCGGCCGGTTTGCCTGAGATCAGCGTCGGCATCGGCCTGCACACGGGCGAAGCGACGGTCGGCTACATCGGCTCCGAGCGTCGCTCCGAGTACACGGCCATCGGCGACACCGTGAATCTGGCCGCCCGTCTGGAGTCCGGAGCGCGAGGCGGGCAAATCCTCTCCAGCCACGCCGTCATTCAGGCCGCCGCCGACAACCGCCTCGCCCTTCGTCAACTACCTCCCATCAGCGTCAAAAACCGCGCCCAACCCGTTTCCATTTACGAAGTGGAGTGGCAGAACTAACTACGCGAAGCCCCCGGCTGCTTCCCGTCTAATACACCACACGCCCCGACCCGAGAGCGGCGCACAGCCATGAGTTCTGTGCGCCGCTCTCGGGTCGCGCGTTTGATGTAGAGGATTATCAAACACGAATAAGCATCTCGCTGAAACTCGATGGCAGCCGGAACCGCGCGACTTCCGTATAAGGCTGACAAAAACTTCCTTCGCGTGGTCATCTGAAATTCAGACCTTTAATAATCAGATGTCTTGACTTCGTCCCCATAGAAATTTCAGGCTAAGATAGTTCCACGGCAGAGTATGATCCCGCCCGCCGCCGGGCGACGGCGTAGCTCCTTAAGTCTTTTCCGATAGGCCAGTCCGCATATTCAAAACTCGCAATGATCGGGCAAACGATTTCCCATTACAGAATTCTGGAGAAGCTCGGAGAAGGAGGGATGGGAATCGTCTATCTCGCGGAAGACATACTGTTAGGGAGGCAGGTAGCGATCAAGACGCTCACCGCCGCCGTCGCTCCCGGCAGGCAGCACTTCCGCACCCGGTTTCTCCGCGAGGCGCGCGCCGTCTCCGCCCTTAATCACCCCCACATCGCCACCATCTTCGACTACGGGGAGATGCCTGACGGACAACCGTTCATCGTCATGGAACTGATCAAGGGGCAGACCTTGGCCGACATCCTACAGGGAAAGGAACTGACGCTGGCGCGCGCCGTCCGGTTGGTCGGGCAGGTCGCCGAAGCGTTAGCCGAGGCGCACCGGCACGGCATCGTGCATCGCGACATCAAGCCCTCCAACATCGCCGTCAATGAACGCGGCGAGGTGAAGGTGCTGGACTTCGGCCTGGCTAAACAGGTGAACGCGGCGGATGAAAATCACCCGGATGCAAAGTTGCAGGCGCTCTTAAACACGCAGACACGGGAAGGCGTCGTGATCGGCACTCCGATGTACCTTTCGCCGGAACAGGCGATGGGGCTTTCCGTCGATCAACGAAGCGACATTTTCTCGGCGGGGGCTTTGCTCTACGAATGCATCGCCGGGAGACCGGCCTTTATCGGCCTGAGTCCGGTGGATATCTGCGCGCAGGTGATCCGCGACGACCCGCCGCCGCCCTCCCTCCACAACCCCCGCGTGCCTCCCGAGCTTGACCGCATCGTCCGCAAGGCGATGGCTAAGAAGGTTGACGAGCGTTACCGTTCGGCGGAGGAGTTGAGAGTCGATTTACAGTCCGTTCAGTCGGCGCTCCAGGATGGCGGCGTCGGCCAAAGCATTACACACAGGATCAGACCCGCGCGCAGTTCGGCGCGCACGGCCGCCCGCTCCACCCTCTCGGACATCTTTTATCGTCCGCGCCTGCCCATCGGAGGCCTGCTCGTCGGGTTAGTCGCAGCCTGTTTCATCGCCGGAGCGTTGTGGTGGCTCGCTCGCCCCGTCCCGCACCAGCCGAAGCCCGAAGCCCTGCGCCTGTTCAACATCGGCACGGACGCGATCCGCGAAGGCACTTATTACAAGGCACGCAAGGCGTTGGAACGCGCTGTGGCCGTGGATGACAAGTTTGCGCTGGCGCACGCGCGGCTCGCCGAGGCGTGGATGGAACTCGACTACACCGACCGGGCTAAGGACGAGTTGCTGATCGTCAACGACAAGTTGGCCTCCGGCATCTCCACTCTCTCGCGGCCGGACGCCCTCTACCTCGACGCCATCAAAGCGACCGTCAGACGCGACCTGGAAAGGGCGGTTAAATCCTACGCCGAGATTGCCGACCTGAAGCCGGACGACCCGCAAACTTACGTCGATCTGGGGCGGGCATACGAGAAGAAGGACGAGGCGGAGAAAGCGATAGACTCTTACGCCAAAGCCGTCCATCTCGATCCGGCCAACGCCGCGGCTTTACTACGTCTGGGAATCCTCTACGGCCGAAGGGACGACGCGGCCAACGCCGTCGCCGCTTTCGACAAGGCCGGGACGCTCTATCAAGATTCCAGCAACTTCGAGGGAGCCGCGGAAGTGTTTTGCCAGCGCGGTTCGCTCTACAGCCAGTTGGGCAAGCTCGATGATGCCAACGCGCAACTCCAGAGGGCGCGCGACATCGCTCAGATCAATAACAATACCTACCAGCAGATCAGGATATTGCTGGAACTGACCCGCGTCGCCTACTCCAAAGGCGACACCGCCCGCGCTAAGGAACTGGCGACCGGAGCGGTTGACCTGGCAAAGGCCAACGGCATCGAGAACCTCATCACGCAGGGTCTGCACGACCTCGGTTACATCTTCCTGGTGAGCCGCGCATATGCGGACGCCGAGCAATACTTCATGCAGTCGCTCGATTACGCTCAGAGATATAAAGGGGAGAACAACGAGGCGCGGGTGATGCTCTCGATCGGCAACCTCTACATCCAACAGGAACTGCCCGACCAGGGACTCCCACGCATAGAGCAAGCGCTCTCCTATTACCGCGCGGGCGGCTACCGGAAGGAGACGGCCAGATGCCTGATCATGCTGGGACGCGCGAAACTCCTGAAGGGCGACTACGAAGCCGCGCTCAGAATATTTGACGAGCAACTCCAACTTGCCAAACAAATTGACAATCCCGCTCAGGTGGCGAGGTCGCAATCGGAGATCGGCTCCGCGCTCGCCAAGCAGGAGGTGTACCCGGCCGCGTTGCGCCACTTCAACGAGAGCTACGAGAGCTACAGCCGTCTGGGAAACCCGCTCAACGCCGGATTCAGCCTCTTGAATAAGTTCGACATGCTCGCGCGTCTGGGGCGTCACGAGGAGGCGCACGCCTCGCTCGACCAACTGCTCGCCTTAATAAATCAACTCAGCGACGATAACAACAACAAGCAGGTTTGGCGGGCGTGGGCGCATTTGATCAGCGCCCGCATCGCGCTCAGTGAGCGGCGTCTGCCCGAAGCCAGAGAGGAATGCTTGCGCGCCATCAATGCCACCATGCCGCGGAACAAGAACACGCTCGCGGTGGCGAAGGGCACGCTCGGATTGATAGAAACTTTCTCGGGGAAGGTAACTGCGGGTCGGAAACTCTGCGAAGAAGCCGTCTCGATTGCGGCGCAGGCGAACGACGCGCGACTCCTGTCGGATGTCCGGTTGATTTTGGCCGAAGCCCTTTTAGCCGCCGGGCAGGGGCGCGAGGCGGCCGCCGCCGGGCTTCACGCGCTGGAGGCTTTTGCACGCCAGCACAAACAGGAATCCGAATGGCGGGCGCGGCTGATCGTCGCCAGAGCCTACCGGCTTGCGGGCAACCACGAAGCCGCGCAAGAGAATTTCGCGCGCGCCGGAGACACGCTCTCCCTCATGCAGAAAGCATGGGACGCAGAGGCTTTCGCCACCTACCGTTTGCGTCCCGACATTCAAGCCTATTTCAAATACCTGACCGAACCGCCCGCCCCGGCCGGGGCGCAGGTTTTGCGTTAGCGTTCAGGCTCGCCCCCACCAGATCATCATTTTCAGTTCCTCGCCATTCTGTTTAAGGTCGCTCAGATCAAGTTGATACAAAGTCACATTGTTGGTAAATACGCGCAGAGACTTGATGTAGTGGTCGTCGTTGCCGCCGTTGTCCATGTACCTGAAACGCGCGCGCCGGTTTTGACTCGTGGACGGACTGGAAGTTAGATCGCCACTCTTCACGGCGAGCTTTTTCGCCTTCTCAAGTTCAACCTCCAGCCTGTTTCCCTGAGCGGAGATGTTCATCTCCCTCTCGTCTGAGAGAGTGACCGCAACGCCCAGCGGCTTTTTGTGGGCATCGTTATCGTATCGGAATAACATTTCACCGCCTCCGTCAGCGATCTTAACGTGTGCGATGTAGATATTACTGTTCATATTTTTGGGGGCTATCCGATACTTCCGGCGGTTGCCGCTGTCATCATGGTTACCGATGGAATCCTGCGCGGCCGCGACCTCGAAGATGCACGAACCCTGGATCACCACCACGGGCGGGGGCGTGTCGTGCTCGTTGCGGTCGTCAAGCACGCGCACCGGCGTGGTTTTAGGTTCTTGCCTGCGCGGCTGCTGGCTGCCTTGCGCATTTACCAACGCCGGGGCGAACGGCAGCGCGGCGACCACGGCGGCGACGGATTTGGCGAAACTGCGACGTGAAGTGGCGGCCGTCTGATCCGAATGATTTTCCATGTCTGGCTCTCCTTGAGATAGCGTTAGGGGCTTTTAACCGGCGCGGCGGTCATCATGAGATGAGCGGTCGGAGGCGCGTGATAAAATTGACGTTCATAGGCTGCTGCGCTCGAACGTCGGCGGACGACTTTATCAGTGCCCATCATTGAGAGAGGGCGTGACATGCACCGGCTGTCGCCGACATTCCCCGCGTCGCCGCGACATATTACTATAATCTTAACCGGGCGCGAGCGACCCGATAAACTTCTATTCCTCACCGTTGATTACTATGCTACGGGCGTGCCACGGGATCGCGCGCCGCGTCGGCCGGAGCGATTGCCGAAATTACCGGCCAAGCGTCCGCCCTTAACTGCTTGAGGCATCTTTGGCACGCGAGTGGAAAGACAAAGCTGATAGGCGCGCTATCAGCTTTGATATAGTGTCGGCGCCGGAGAGCCAAGTCACAAGTGAGTCGCAGAGGCCGCGTTATTTAATCGAGCGGCCGTTCGTTGGTCGGGTTGTCGGCCGGAGGAGCGGCCTGAACATTGAGTGCTGAGATGAATCCGAGATTGATCGTTATTGCCGGGGCGTCGAGAGGAACGGTTTTCGCCTTGACCGACGAGGAGTGGTCAGTCGGGCGCGAGCCGTCCAATAGCGCGTGCCTGCCAGACCCTTCGGTGTCGCGCAGGCATTGCGTCATCAAAAGGGACGCTGAGAATTTCACTATCGTCGATCTTGAAAGTTTTAACGGCACGTGCGTCAACGGCGTGCCCGTCAAGGAACAGCCGCTTCAACATGGCGACGAGATTACGATCGGAGACATCCTGCTGCTTTTCCTGTTGTCCGAAGGGGAAGCCGCCGAGACATCCAATCTGATTCAGGTGGACGACCGTCATTTGATTACCCGTTCGACAATCAGGCTGCGGCGGGAAGACTCGCTCTATCTTCGCCGGGAGAAGCTACAGGCTTCGCTGCCCTCCGCCTCGCGCGTGGCGCATGACCTCAACGCTCTGCTGAAGATCAGCGCGACCATCAACACGATCCGCGGTTTGGAGTCGCTTCAGCGGCGGCTGTTAGAGTTGATACTCGAAGTCGTCCCGGCCGAGCGTTCGTGTATTCTCCTGGTTGACGAGACTCTTAAAAACATCGTCTCGACGTTTGGCCTGAACCGCCTCCCGGCCGCGGGCGAGGCGATGAACGTGAGTCGGACGATAGCCGATCAAGTCTTACAGGATAATGTCGCCATCCTGTGCAACGACATCTCCGAGGAGCAGTCGTTAGGGCACGCGGCGAGCCTGGTGGCCTCGCTCGTCCAATCGGTGTTGTGCGTCCCCCTCACCTTGTTTGAAAAGACCCTCGGCGTAATTTACGTGGACACCAGAGACCTGGTGGTGCGTTTCGATGAGGGGCACCTGCACCTGTTGACCGCCGCCGCCGCCGCCGCAGCCGTAGCCATCGAGAACGCACGACACATCGAAGGGCTGGAGAGCGAAAACAAGAGGCTCCAAAAAGAGATCAACATCGAGCATCGGATGATCGGCGAGAGCCGTCGAATGATGGACGTGTACCGCCTCATTTCCAAGATCGCGCCTGCGGATTCGACCGTGTTGATTCGCGGCGAGAGCGGGACGGGAAAAGAACTGGCGGCGCACGCGATTCACCTGAACAGCCCGCGCGCGACCAAACCCTTCGTCGCGATCAACTGTGCGACGCTCACCGAGGCGTTGCTGGAGAGCGAGTTGTTCGGCCATGAGAAAGGCGCGTTCACGGGGGCGGTCGCGCAGAAGCGCGGTAAGCTGGAAGTCGCCGCCGGCGGCACGCTTTTCTTAGACGAGGTGGGCGAACTGACGCCGGCGATTCAGGCGAAACTTTTGCGCGTGTTGCAGGAGCGGGAATTCGAGCGCGTGGGCGGCACGCGCCCGCTCAAGGTGGACGTGCGCGTCGTCGCCGCGAGCAACAAAGATTTGGAGGGAGCGGTGCGCGCCGGGAGCTTCCGTCAGGATTTGTATTACCGTCTTAACGTCATCTCGCTGCACCTACCGCCGTTGCGCGAGCGGCGCGAAGACATCCCGCTGCTGGCGAACTACTTTGCGACCAAGTACGGGCAGAAGGCCAAGCGGCGCGTGGCAGGCATCTCCGCCGAATCGCGCTCGTGCCTGATGGCGTATGACTGGCCGGGCAACGTGCGGGAGTTGGAGAATGCCATCGAGCGCGCGGTCGTTCTGGGCGGGGCTGACCTCATCCTCCCCGAAGACCTCCCTGAGCCTGTGCTGGAAACCGCCCCTTCCCCCGACGCGCAGCAGATGAAGTATTACGAGGCGGTGAAGCAGGCGAAAAAGCAACTCATCCTCGACGCCCTCGAACAGGCCGGCGGCAATTACACGGAGGCCGCCAGGATGCTCGGAGTCCACCCGAACAACCTGCACCGCCTCATGCGCAACATGAACCTGAAAGCCGCCGAGAAGAAATGAGAGTTAAGCGGCATCGTTCCACGTGTTCGTGCGCGTAAATCCTGCTCCCGCGATAGTCTCATCCTCCGCGCTCCTCTCCCCGTTACAATTTAGAACGAGCGCAAGCATATCAGTTTCGCCGGACGACTATCAGAACTGATAGTCGCCCGGCCGCCGCCTGCCCGCGACGCACCGGTTTCGTGCGCCCCGCCAAAGAATTCCTCTCACAATCAGCCGAAAAAGACAGGCCGCGCCGCGCGCGCGGAAGATTCGGCCTGTGGCACGCCGGTAGCAACTGGACTCTGCGCCGCCCGCTTTATGTGCGGCAACCGAGACCGCCCGAAATTGGAGGATAAACAATGAACCGACTCACCCCACTGAAAGCCATCAAGCTCATCGCCGTTGCCATGTTCCTGATCCTCAGCGCGAGCATCAATTCCGTTACGGCGCAAACACCCGCCCCCACGGCGACGCCGGAAAGCGAGGAGATCAAAAAGCTCCGGGATGATAAGACGCGCGCGGAACTGGAGAGGGACATCGCCGTGGCGGAGAAGGCCAGGAACGACGCCACCTCTCCTAAGCCCTCGTCCGCGCCGCTGGCGGGTGAAACGAAGATCAACGACGGGGCTGTTATCGAGAACGAGATGATCTCTTACCTATCGATGGCTTACGCCGCGAACCGCATCGTGGAGCGGCTGAGGGAGACGGATAACCTCGCCATCAAAAATCTCGCCATCTACAACAAGGCCGACATCGACCTGCTCTTGAACTACAAGGCGACGCGTGCCCAACTCGCCATCCTCAAGAAGGAGTTCTGCAAACACGCCCCCGAAGCGACCGAGTGTGGCGGCGGCGATAAAGGGTTCAGCAGGTCTCCGACAGCCGCGCTCGGCATGGTCGGCAGTTTCCTCGGCGCGTTCATCGACGCGACCGCATTGCTGCGCACGAACGTGACCGTTCAGGGACACACCTTCGACATCAGCGAGGCCGCGCTCGTCTCGGAGGTCTTCCGCGCCGTGAGGGCGGACGACGGCCTCGACAATAACCCCGCTCTTTATTACCCCGCCGCCTTCCCGCCCGTCGATCCGAAGCTCGACACGTCCCAGTTGCTGAACACGCTCGAAGAACTCAACGACCTGAAGGCGAAAGTGCTCGTCGCCCTCGCCGAACAGGAAGAGACTTTGAAAGAAATAACGAAAGCGAAGGCTGACATAGCGAAGCTGAAAGGCTTCGATAAAGACGCCCCGCAACAGATTCTGGACGCGGAGGCGAACCTCAAACTCCTCGAAGAACTTAAACAGGAGGAGGAGCGCGCCGGGAGGGCGTTGCCGTTCGAGGCGCTCGAACGCCTGAAGCGGCTGCGAGAGTCGATCAAACAAATGAAAGCTGATCACGAGGCCGTTCCCGCCAAGTTGAAGGCCGCGGAAGCGTTGCTCAAGCAATTGGAAACCGGGCAGGACGGGAAACCGCAGAACGAAGACCAGCGCAAGGAGGTGGTGGCGAAGATGAAGCTGGTCAACGAGCGTTTCGATCAACTCATCGCCACCCTCATCAAGACCGACGCGGCCACCGGCATCAACTCGCTGACGGCCTACATCCGCGCGGAGAACATGAAGCAGGTGATGGGCGACGAGAAGGGCAGCTATTGGCTTCAGTTGGCGGTGGTGAAGGCCGGAGGCAACAACCGCATCAAGACGAATCTATTGGTCGATCTCTTCACGGGCGGGAGCCGCCTGTCCCACAGCGGCGGCGTGATCGTGCAGTATAGCCTGTACGACCTGAACGGCAGGTCGATCGTCTCCGACACGCTCACCGAATACACGGGCTACACCAAAGCCGGCAGGATCAAGCGACTCATCAACCCCATCAATGTGATCGATACGCCGAAACGAACCCCCGCGCACCCCTAGCGCGAAAAAGGAGATATGAAAATGAAGATTATTCCCAACGCCCGCGCCGCCTCTGTTCTCGCGCTCATGTTCGCGTGCCTGCTCGCGCTCTCGTCGCCTCCGGTGACGGACGCGCGCATGAAGGTCGCCCCCGCCGGGCAAACGCTTCCCGAATGGACGGTGATGGTGTTCATGGACGGCGACAACAATCTCGAACCGTTCGCCCTCTCCGACTTTGAGGAGATGGCGAGGGTGAGCGACAGCAGTCAGGTGAACGTGGTCGTGCAACTCGACCGCATCGACGGATGGTCGCGCGATTACGACGACTGGAAGCACACCCTGCGCTTTAAGGTGAGGCATAAGATGACTCCGACGCCCGCGAACGCCCTCTCGCCGAGCGAGTCGGGGCTGGCGGCGGGGCAGGAATTGAACATGGGACACCCCGACACCCTTTCCTCGTTCGTCAGTTGGGCGCGAAACAAATATCCGGCCAAGCGTTACCTGCTCGTCATCTGGGATCATGGCGACGGCTGGCGAAAGCTCCACACCGTCAGCGCGCAGCAGGAGATTCCGGCGCAGACGAGATTGCTCCGCGCGGTGGAGGCTGCCGCCGACGACGCGGCCGCCGATAAAGCCGCCGCGAACAATCCCGCTTCGAAGTCGTTCCGCAAGAGCAGGAGAAGAACCCGGACGCAGGAGGTTGCACGCGTGCCCGTAACTTCGCTGCTGGACGCCACGCACCGCGCCATCTCGATGGACGACACGGATCGAGACAGGCTTTACATGCGCGAGGTGCAGAGCACGCTCGAAAGCTCGATCGGGAATCAAAGGCTGGACATCATCGGCTTCGACGCCTGTTTGATGGCGATGGTCGAAAACGGCTTTGCCATGCGCCGCGTGGCCGACGTGATGGTGGGCAGCGAAGAATTGGAGCCGGGCGACGGCTGGCAGTACGACGACTGGCTCCCGCAACTCATCAGCAATCCGACGATGGATGCGAGGGCGCTCGGCAGCGTGCTCGTGGAGTCTTACAAAAAGACCTATACCACCGACCCGGAGAAGATGACTCCCAGAACGACGCTCTCCGCAATCGATCTGTCTCAGGGCAAGATGGCCGCGCTCGCGCAAGTCGTCTCCGATCTAGGCGACGAGCTGATCGCCAGTCTCGACACGGAGTTGTCGAACATCAGGATCGCACGCGAGAGTTGCAAGGCTTACGCGCCGGGCGATGGTTACCACGGAATCGACCTTCAACGCTTCGTCGAACAACTCGCGGCGCGCACGACCAGACCGTCCCTGCGCGACAGGGCGCAGGCCGTGCTGCAAATGCTCAACGGCACGTCGCTGATCGTGAACAATTACGCGGGCGCGGCGCGGCAAGGGGATTTCGGCTCGCGCGGCATCGCCATCTACTTCCCGAAGTCGAAGACTCTATACGCCTCCGACCCCTACGGGGACGCTTACCACGACGACAACCGGGACTACGAGGTTGAATTCGTCACGCAGCACAAGTGGGACAACTTCCTCCACGCTTTCTTCGCGCGTGTCCCCTGAGGCGCGCCGCGTCGAAATGGGGTGAGCGAGTTGCGTGGTTTCGGGAGGCGGCAATGAGAACGCCCGCGTGCTTCATATCAAAAATATCAAAGCTCGCCGCGTTGGCGGTTATCTTGGCGGCGGCGTTTTGCCCCGCCAACGAGTCCGGGGCAGGGGCGTTCGGGGCAGGGCGGGGCGTGACGACGACGCCTCGCCCTGCCCCGAACGCCCTTATCGATGGACGACGGATCGCGCTGGTCATCGGCAACAGCGCTTACGAACACCACGACCCGCTGAAAAATCCGTTCAACGACAATCCCCCTGACGAGAGATGGGGCAAGACCTTCACCAGGGTCAGGACGACCATAGACGTTGACGTAAACACGGGCACGGTGAGCATCCGATGACCCGCGCTCCGCACGCGCCTCCTGGCGTAAACCCGACCGCCCAGGGCGAACCTGACCTGAGTTATAAAAACCACTTGGGGGCGCTGTTTCGGGAAGGGCTTTAATTGTTCGGCGGACAACTTTATTGTCACAGACACGCTAGTGCAAAACTATGCACCTTCGGTGCAAGACTTTCAGTTGCTACCCACTTCTACGGCATGATAGAAGTCGTGGTTGATGCGCGACAACAGGCACAGTGGGCACACGATTACGCGGCTGACG
>DASVVO010000006.1:0-48429 GCA_036386515.1 Pyrinomonadaceae bacterium | reverse complement strand
GCGCCCGGAATCTGCGAATCGAACTTGGCGTCGCGGTGGCCGAAGTTGAAGCGCGCTTCGTTGACGACGCGGCTCGACAGCGTCGAAGTCAGGGAGGTGACGAAAGACGTGTCCCTGATCTCCTGCCGACCCGTGCGCGAGAAGTCGTTTTGTCCCAAGACCTGATTTTGCGATTCATCCTGTACGCCCGTCAGGTCGCTCGGATTGTAGCCGAAGCGCAGCGTCAGTTGGTTCGACTCGTTCACCTTATGGTCCGCGCGGAACGAGAAGAAACTCGTGGCCTCGGAGATCGGGAAGATGCGCGCGAGGCTGTTGAGCGGACGGAAGCCGATGGGTTGACCCGCTTCGTTGACGGTTGTGAAGCCGGCCGTCACGCCGTTGTTGGCGGCGGTCGGCACGGGCGCGCCGGAAATAAAGAAGCGTCCGCCGATGACCGAGCCTGCGGGGATCGCGCCGCCGATGCTGCGCAAGGTGGAGACGCCGTTCAGGCCGATCTGCCCGCCGGAAGAAGCGAAGGTGGCATAGGTCAACGCGGCTTGAATGAGTCCGGCGTTGCCGCTTGACGCGCCCGTGTTGAGTTGATTACTGATGAAGGTGACTTGCGCGGGCGTCAGGTTGGTGAAAGTGTTCGGGAGCGGCACGAACGGGAAGGCCGTGCCGGGACCGACCGCGAGGCTCGATGTCAGGTTGCCCACCACGTCGGAACTAAAGAAGGCCGACTCCTGACGGCGGCGTTGCTCGAAGGCTGTGAAGAAGAAGGTGCGTTCACGCTTGATCGGGCCGCCAAACGTTGCGCCGTACTGCGCTCGTGTAAACGGCGGGTCTTCGACGGGCGCGAAGGCGTTGCGCGCTTGAAAACTCTTGTGGCGCAGGAAGCCGAAGACGTTGCCGCGAAAATCGTTGCCGCCGCTCTTGGTAACGACGTTGACGATGCCGCCCGTCGCGCGTCCGAACTCCGGCGCGTAAGAGTTGGTCGCCACTTGAAATTCCTGCACGGCCTCTTGCGAGACGGTCGAGCGCGAAGCGTTGATGGAGTTATCGGTGTTGTCCGCGCCGTCAACCTGCACGAGCGTGGAGCGTCCGCGCTGGCCGCCGATGTTGAGGCCGGAGGAAGGGGCGGGGCCGATGGGGCGGTCGTTGCCGCGATTGACCGTCGAGATGGTCGTGGCGATGCCGAGATAGTCGCGCTGGTTGACGGGCAAATTCTCGATGCGCGTCGATTCGATGGTGTTGGTGACGGCGGTGCGCGACGTTTCCACGATCTCGGTGGTCGCGCCCGTGATGGTCACGGTTTCGCTGACTTGACCGGCGGCGAGCGGCACGTCGAGGTCTGCGCGCTGCCCGACCGTGAGGACGATCGAGGGAATGTTGGCGCGCGAGAAGTTGGCCGCCTCCACGGACACCTCATAATCGCCCGGCGGCAGGTTGGTAAGCTGGTAGAAGCCCTCATCGTTGGTCTGCGCGTCGCGCGTGAGGTTGGTCGCCTTGTTGCGCGCCGTGACGGTCGCGTTCACAACGACCGCACCCGTCGCATCGCGCACGAAGCCTTGCAGGTCGGAGGCGTTGGATTGCGCCTGCGCGAAGGCCGCGCCCGCGCTCGTGAGCACGAACAGGCCGACGAGGGCGAGGCGGATGACGGTCAGGCACAGCCGCACGGGAAATGCACGCATGTTTATATTCTCCTCAAACGTAAATTATGGCTTCAACTAATTGCAGCGGGAGACTGCGAGATCGCGCCCCATCGAACGACGGGCGCCGAACGGGCTTACAGGCAAGAGCGTAAGCGGAACGCTTCCGGCGAAACGAAGCATCCGCGAGGCTTGCGCCGTGAGCAAAATCAAATGCCGCGCCGACGTTGTACCCCAAAACACGTGCATGTGGCAAGAGGTAAACGCTTACGCCCGGCTGCCTGGATAACTTGAGCAAGCCATGTTTCTAAAGCCTCTGCTACAGCTTTGCTTCTCTCTCCTGACCAACTTATAAATATTAACATTTACTTCTTGCCGCCCTTCTTCTTACTCGCTTTTGCACCTGTCTCAGCTTTAGCCTTTGGCGGCCTGCCAACTTTTCTATTCTCAACCAACTTCAAATCAGCTTCGTTAATCATGTGTATGTGGCCGAGTTTTTGAGCGGGTAGCTGACCGGCTTTAATCATCGCACGAACACGTGTATCCGACACGCCTAATTTCTCTGCGACTTGTCGAGTAGTTAGCCATTCCATAAGTCACTTTATAACTGAAGGGAATTTGTTTTTCAATCGCAACAATTTAGCTTGACAAACTATTGCGAATTCGGCATATTTAGCTACCAACCTGACAAGTTAGTAGATAAGAGAGAATTAAAGAGGCAAGGACTTACCAAGACGGCGAATCTCAGTAAGTCCTCTACACCAGTATCACAGATTAAGGAGCTACTGATGCGAAAAGATAATAGCACGCGCACAGCACCCGTCCGCCCACGACTAGAGCCTCACTTCGGCGAACCGATCAGGCGATGGTCAACCTTAGCGATTACACAAGAAAGAGCATGTGAGTTGGTTGACCTCATTACGAGGCGCGAGGATAGCGAGGGCTTAGACGCATTGATCGAGTTGATCTGCGGGCTGACGCCGCACACGCCGTCGGACGATAAGTTTGTGTTGGACGAGAGGTTTCTGGCGGGGCAGGCCGCGCTCATGCATGCCTTCACGGATACGAGGCGAGCGGGCAACGCGCTCGGCGCGTATGTTGTTGGGTTGCGTTGCGCCATGTGGGAATAGCGCGCGGCTTCATTACGCCGGGCGCGTCGCACGCGCCAACGCGCGACGCAGGCGTTCGCTCACACCGAGCGCGGCGATGCCCGCCTCCGTCGCCAGACGCGGCGCGAAAGCCGCGCGCCTCAGCCACGAGCACACGCGTAGGCGCGCCGCGAATCTCGCTCGGTAACGCGCGCGGTAATCCATCGCCAGCGGCGCGAACCCGCCGCCCGCGCGCAACTCCGGCAACGCGCCCGCAACGACCGCGCCCGCCAGTTCGCCGCTCTCCAAAGCCATCAACATGCCGCTCCCCGTGAACGGGTCGATGAAGGAGGCCGCATCGCCCACCGTCAACAGGCCGTCGCACGGAATCAACTCGCGCCGCCCGAAACTCTCCAACGCCACCGCCAGCCACTCCGAACTGACGCGCGCCCCACGCAGCGTCTCGGCCGCGCGCGCGTTCGACATCACGACCTCGCGCATCACGCGCTCCGCGTCGCTCGCACGCGCCCGCACGTCGCCCGCCGCCACGATGAAGCAGAGATTACTGAAGCCCTTTTCCACCCGGCTCAAACCGCCGTAGCCGCCGCGATAAAAATAGATTTCGCACGCGCCCTCGCCGCCGCCCGTATGTTCCAGGTGCGCCTTGAACGCCACGAGCGGCATCCGCTTCGACGATGCCACGGCGCGCGCCTTCGCCCCATTTGCCTCTTTCGTCCCGTTCGTCCCGTTCGTCTCGTGCGTCTCGTGCGCCCCGTCTCCCCGCGTCGCCGCCCCCTCGACGCGCCGCGCCAAAGCGCGCGCGCGTCCCGTCGCATCAATCGTGACGGCCGCGCGCAGTTCCCGTTCCGCGCCGCGCCGCTCGACGCGCACGCCGCCCACGCGCCGCCCCTCATCCGCAAACAACAACCCCGCGACTTGCGCCTCCTCCAAAACCTCCACCCCCGCCGCCCGCGCCCGCAGCATCAAACGCTGATCCATCTCCGCGCGACTCAAACCAAGCGCGCCCGCTTCGCCCTCTCCCTCCGTGTCGAACCACGCGCTCGGCACGCCCACCCGCCGCCCGCTGCGCGCGAAAAAAACCGTCTCGCCGACGCGCGCCCCGCCCGCCCGCTTCATCTCATCCAACACGCCGAGCCGCGCGAAATGCGCGAGACATTCCGGCGAAATAAATTCACCGCACAACTTCGCGCGCGGAAAACGTTCCCGCTCCACCAACGCCACGCGCGCCCCGCGCGTCGCCAGATGGATGGACGCGCTCGTCCCCGCAGGCCCGCCGCCCACGACCACCACGTCATAATCTTTTGCGGAGCCGGCCTCCATCTTCAACCTCTCTCTTTACTTGCCCGCGCTCAACACCAGACGGAACGGAAAACGGCGGCGCACCTCAATCCCTTCGAGTTGCGCCGTTGCGGCGAGTCGTCGTAGTTCGAGGGCGCGAAAGCCGCGCCGGATGGAGAGCGCGCCGTCTTCGCGGATGAGACGATTACGCAGGAAGAGTCGGCCGATGGTCGTGTAGAGAAAATAGGCGACAGCGTGCCGGTGCAAATCTATGACGAACAGCCGCCGCCGCGCGACGCGCTTGAACTCGCGCAAAATCTCGACCACGCCTTCATCCCGAAAATGATGCGTAAAGAGCGAGCAGATAACGTAGTCGAAAGCGTCGTCGGCGAACGGCAGATGGAACGCATCGCCCTGCACCGCGCCGATCTCCGCGAAGTCGCGCGACTCTTCCAGAATCGCCCGCGCCGAACGCTCATTCAACTCAAGCCCCACGAGCCGCGCGGCACGCCACCCGCGCCCGCGCGCCTCACGCGCCGCCACGCGCAACAACTCGCCCGACCCCGCCCCCACGTCGAGCAGCGAAAACTCCCGCCGCCCCGCCCGCTCCAACTCCGGCGCGAGCGACGCCCTGAGCGCACGCGCATCCCCCAGCCACTCGTTGATGCGCCGGAGTTCGACCAGACACCCCTCATACTCCTCCGGCGTGTAGTCGCCCTTGTCCAGATGCTCTAGCTCATAACTGCGCCGGGTAAACATAAAATGAGTTTCAGGTTTCAAGAAATGAGTTTCAGGTTTCAGGTTTCAAGTTTCGAGTCTGAAAGTTATTTGGTCTTTAACTTGAACCCTCAAACTTGAAACCTGAAACCTTTTCGATGACTCATTCACAAATCACGATAAACTTCACGGCGATGCCTGACGCGAACGATGACCACAACGATCCGGCCGGAGATTACCTGATAGATGATCCGGTAATCTCCGACGCGGACGCGGAATAAATTATCTTCGAGTTTCTTTGAGCCGCGCGGGTGTGGGTCTTCGGAAAGAGATTGAATTTTAGCGTCTACGCGTTTGAACACGCTTTTCGGCAGGCTGGCGAGATCGCGTTGCGCGGCGCGCGTCACTTCGATCTGATACATCGGCTGTGATCTCCTTGCGCACCTCTTTGTATGGGATACGCTCGTCGGATTCCGCCAATGCCTCATGCGCAGCTTCAACGTCGAGACGGTCTTCCAACTCCTCAAGCAGAGCCAGGTCTTCTATCGGAATGATGGCGACCATGTCCTTCTCTCGGCGGTGCAGGATAATACGCTCACCGCGATAAGCCACTCGGTTAAGGGTTTCGGCGAAATCCTCCCTTGCTTTGCTGATGGTTATTCGTGTATCGGACATTCATCTCTCAACTCCTTGGCTTGTACGACATGTACAAGTTGTACGAAAGGTACGTGACGCCTGTTTAATTGTCAACCGTCAGATTTTCTCGACCACGAGCGCGCTGTTCTTCGACCCGAAGCCGATGCAGTTGCAGAGGGCGACGCGCACGCTCGCCTCGCGGGCGACGTTGGGCACGTAGTCGAGATCGCAGGCGGGGTCGGGTTCGTCGAGGTTGATGGTGGGCGGGATGTGGCCGGTGTTCATGGCGCAGAGCGCGGCGGCGAGACCGGCCGCGCCCGACGCGCCTTGCGGGTGGCCGATCTGCGATTTCGTCGCGGACATCGGGATGCGTGGCGCGTCGGCGGCGAAGGCGAGTTTGAGGGCTTGCGTCTCGATGCGGTCGTTGAGCAGCGTGGCGGTGCCGTGGAGGTTGACGTAATCAACTTCCGAGGGCGCGCGCCCGGCATCCGCGAGCGCGAGGCGCATGGCGCGCGCGGGTTCTTCGCCCGTGTCTTCGAGCCGGACGCGATGATAGGCGTCGCACGTTGCGCCGTAGCCCGTGACTTCGGCGTAGATTTTCGCGCCGCGCGCGCGCGCGCGCTCATAGTCTTCGAGGACGTAAATCCACGCGCCTTCGCCGAGCACGATGCCGGAGCGGTCGCGCGAGAAGGGGCGCGAGGCGCGCGCCGGGTCGTCGTTCCAGTCCTTCGTCAGCACGGTCATCAGGTTGAAGCCCGCGAGGATGCCGGGCGCGATGGGCGCATCGACGCCGCCCGTGAGCATGGCGTCCTGCCGACCGAGCGCGATGTGTTGGGCTGCGTAGGCGATGGCGTCGGTCGAACTCGTGCAGCCGGTCGAGATGATGTGCGAGAGGCCGCGCAGGCCGAAGGCCATCGAGAGTTCGGAGGAGAGGCCGCCGTGCGTCGAAGCCGGGATCGTGTAGACGCTCGCCTTCGCCGTTTCATTCGTGAAGTAATATTTGTACTGCTGTTCGGTGAAGGCGAGACCGCCGCCGCCCGTGCCGAGCACGACGCCCACGGCGCGCCGTTCGTCCAAGCTCAGATCGGAAAAATGGAGCTTCGCATCTTCCAACGCCTCGCGCGCGGCGCGGAGCGCGAGCGGCACGGTGCGCGGCACGTGCTTGCGATCCTTCGGACTGACCTCCGCTTCCCAGTCGAAACCGCGCACCTCGGCCGCGATCTTCACCGGCGACGCGCTCACGTCGAAACTCTCGATGCGCCCCACGCCGCTCTCGCCCGCGACGAGCGCGCCCCAGAACGCCTCGCGCCCGATGCCGACGGGCGTCACGCAGCCCATCCCCGTAATCACGACGCGCCGCAATTGCCGCACAGTTCTCAACATATTGCTTTAAATCTTCGCAGGGAGTTGTTTCGATAGTATCGAAGGAGACGCACCAAAGCATAACATCGCGCGCAACGCTCCGGCTAACACACGGCTTCCCTTCCTTCGTCCACCCGTCAAGCCCTTGTTTCACAGTTGAAATAAAGTATTGCACATGAAAACCGGCTGTGATATAAGCTGCCCCGTCACACCTCGCGGCGGAAAATTTTTGGTCGAGTTTGAAGGAGAAAATTTATGACCGGCAGCACGAAACATGTCCCGGAGGGCTACCACTCCATCACGCCGTATTTGCACATCACGGGCGCGGCGCGCGCCATCGAGTTTTACAAGGAGGTCTTCGGCGCGACGGAGGTAATGCGGATGGACGCGCCCGGCGGAAAGATCGGCCATGCCGAGATCATGATCGGCGACTCCTACGTCATGCTGGCCGACGAGTTTCCCGAGATGGGCGTGCGCAGCCCGCAGACGTATGGCGGTTCGCCCGTGGGACTGCTGCTCTACGTGGAAGATGTGGACGCGTTGGCCGAGCGCGCCGTCGCGGCGGGCGCGCGGCTGCTGACTCCGCTGGAAGATAAGTTTTACGGCGACCGGATGGGCAAACTCGAAGACCCGTTCGGGCACATCTGGTCTATCGCCACCCACACGGAAGACGTGTCGCCGGAGGAGATGCAGAAACGCGTGGCGGCCTTGCACGCCTGACGGCGGCGACGCGCGCGCGGGCGGCGATTAAGTCTCGCCGGACTTCGACATCTATGCCTCTCTGAAGCCGATCAGCGGCGGGGTCGTGCGCGCGGCTCCGCCGACTTCGGCAGGCTCAGGAGATTGGCGAACAGGCGATACGCGCCGGGCACTCCGGCCGGGAGTTGGCGAAACCAGGCGTAGGACGTATAGACGTAGTGGCCGCGCCCGATGCGCGCGTAGACCTGGCCGCCGTTCTGCGTTGGCTCGCCCGCGTCGTGTGATTCGAGGAGCGGCGTGTAGCCGGGGTCAAAGGTGGTGAAGTTGTAGAGGTTGCGCTCCTGCACCCAGCCTTGCCAGTCGGCGTCGGTGATGCGGTTTGGGAAGTTGAAGGCGGGATGCGCGGGCGCGAGGACGCTCACGGGCGCGCTCTCGTCAACCACACGCGCAATCGTCGGCGAGCCGCCCGCGCGTTGCGGCGCGACCTCCATCGAGGCGGGCAGGGGCGGCAGTTTCTTCGCGGCGTAGTCCGGGCGTTGATACTGCACGATGAGCGCGCCGCCGCCGCGGACGAACTCGATGAGCCGCGCGTGATGTGCGACGAAATCGGGGCGCGTCTGCGAGGCGCGCACGCCGACGACGATGGTATCGAAGCGAGAGAGGTCGCCGGTCGAGAGTTGCGCCTCTTCGAGCAGCGTCACGTCGAGACCCATCCGCCTGATCGCTTCCGGCACTTCGTCGCCGCTGCCCATGATGTAGCCGACGCGGAGGCTGGCGACCCGCAAATCTAAGACCCTCACAATTGTCTCGGCTTCCGTGTAGTAGTAGTGCGTCTGGATGTGCGGGTAACTGATCGCGTGTTGGCTGCGAGCGAACATGAGCGATTGCGACGCCTGCGGGTCGCGCACACGTCTCGTCCCATCCGCGAAGAGACTGGCCGTCGCGCGCAGTTGATAAGTCCCTGCCCGCGCGCCGGAGGGAATCGTGAGCATGTGCGGCAAGGTCGCGCGTTCGCCTTCGGGCGGAAGTTTGAAAGGCGTCGTCGCCGTCAACCACCAGCCGCCGGGAGGGGAGGTGAGAGCCAGGCTCCCGTTTGCGCTCGCACGCTCCGCACGCTCCGCCGCAGGCCGGACGTTATTCACCAACTGGAAAGTGACCGGCCGCTTGCGGTCGCGCGCGTCGAGCGGCACAACGATGAGCGCGGGATCAACCTGCACGCTCAACACCGGCACGACGTTCAACTCGCGCCGCACCTCGCCGCGCACCGCGTCGAGATAGCGATACTCGACCGGCGCGCTGACCGTTTGCGGCGACGCGCCCGCGTCTATCACGACTTCGCCCATGAGCAATGGCGGCGCGAACGGCTCGGTCTGCGGGTCGTCTTTGCGCCAGGCGTACATGTCGCCTTTGCGTCGCGGCGGCTCGCCGGTGCGACGCGCCAGCCAATAAGGCTGCGTCGGCTCGGCATCGGCCGGCACGTGGACGCGAAAATAGGCGACCGACGGCGCGGTCTCGCGCGCGGTGAACGCGGTCTCGGTCTTCGTGGGATCGGAAAGTCGTTCGACCCGCCAACCTTCCGGCGCGCGCAGGCGCAACTCCGCGATGCGCCCCGCCATTTGGTCGGGCGCGTAGGCGCGCACGGCGACGACTAACGAACCGCCCGGCGCGATCGTCTCGGCGTCCGCCAGCGCATCCACGCGCAGGCCGTGGGCGAGTCGGAGGGCTTCACGAAACTCGCGTTCCTTGTGCGCGAGCAGGAAGTCGGCCTCGGCGCGCGCCTCTGGAGAATCATTGAGCACGACGAGTTTTCGACGCGCTTCCGAGATGTCGTTGAGTCCGCCCGCGAGCGCGGCGATGACGGTGCGCGGGTCGAGCGCGTTGAATTTTTGGAGCGCGGCGGCGGCGGCCTGTTCGATGCGTTCGAGGTCGCTTGAGAGCGCGTCATTATTGCGTAAGCCCGCCGTGCGCGTGATGCCGCGAAGCGTCGGGTCGAGACCGTCGTAGATGCCCTGTTCGATGGCCGCCGTCTGCAACGGACTCAGGGCGCGTTCGACGAGGCGCACGCGCGACGTTTGCGCGCCGCGCAACTCCAGCGCGGCCTCGCCCTGCGACTTGTGCTGGCTGCGTCCCTCCATGGCGAGTTCGTAGAAGCTCCGGCCGAGCAACGGATCGAAACGCCCCGTGTCGATCTCGACCACGCCCGCCGCCCCCCCGCCCTGCGCCGCCGCCGCTTGCCCGAAGTGGCTCACATAAAATTTCTTCACCTGCCACGGGCGCAAGCCCTCCGCGAGTTGGGTGGGAAAGGCGGCGGGGTCGGCGGCCGCGCGCAGCGCGAGCGGCGTCAGGTATCCGGCGAATTGATGTTGGCCGTGGCCGTCGGCGGGCGTGCCCTGCCAGCGTGAGACGACGATGAGCGGGCGGAAGCGACGTATCACGCGCACCATGTCTTCGAGAACTTCGCGTTCGTTCCAACGCCCGGCGGTCTCCTCGCGCGTCTTGGTGAACCCGAAATCGAAGGCGCGCGTGAAGAACTGTTCGCCGCCGTCGAGCCGCCGCGCTTGCAATAGTTCTTCAGTGCGAATGATGCCGAGCGCGTCGAAGAGTTCCGCGCCGATGCGATTCTGCCCGCCCTCGCCGCGATTCAGGGAGAGGTAGCCGACGCGCGCGCCGTCGCCGCGTGCGAGCCGCGCGATGAGCGCGGAGTCTTCGTCGTCCGGGTGTGCGCCCGTGTGCAGGACGCTCGCCGTCGTTTGCAGGCGGCGCAAGGTGAGACCCAACCCGAACGCGCCTTCGTTGTAAGTCGCGCGCACCGCTTGCGCGCGCGCGACGGGCGCGACGGAGGCGACGAAAGAGCCGTTAGTTAAAACCGTAACGACGCACGCGAGCGCGATAAGACGAATAAAGAGACGACGCATAAATGTTTCCGCGCGAAGTAGCGACGCGATCAGTTAACGGCTAACGCGCCTGCGGATCACGCACCGTTAAACTCAACAGGTAGCCGACGACGACCACGACGAGGCAGCCGACGACGTTGAACCAGAGGAAAGCGATGTCCGTCAAACGGCTCGCGATCCAGACGGACGCGATGCCGAAGAGTAAGCCCCAGAACGCGCCGCGTGCGCGTGCGCGCGGCACGGCGACGGCCAGCACGAAGACGCCGAGCAGCGAGCCGTAGAAGAACGACCCGAAGCGGTTGACCACTTCGATGAGCGAGCCGAGCGAGGTGGCGTAGAGCGCGACGAAGCAGGCGAAGAGGCCCCACACGCCCGTGGCGATGCGCCCGACGCGCACGTAGTGGCGGTCGTCGGCCTCCGGCCGGTAGTGGCGGCGATAGAAGTCGATGGTCGTGGCGGTGGCGAGCGAGTTCAACTCCGCCGAGATGCTCGACATGGCGGCGGCGAAGATGGCGGCGATGATCAACCCGATCACTCCGGCGGGCATGTTCTGCACGACGAAGGTCGGGAAGACGTAGTTGACATCGGTGAAGGTCTTGTTGCCGCTCGCCTCCCGGACGAGCGCGACGCCGCGCCCGCGCGCCTCGTTGAATCCTTTGTTCGCGGCGAGATAAGCCTCGCGCGCCGCCGCCCGCGCGGCCGGGTCGCTGCTGTCTTCATTGCGCACGAACTCGACCGCCGCCGCCTGCCGCGCCGCCACGGCCTTCTCGTATTCGGCATTGAGCGCGCCGTAATCGGCCGCGCGCGCGCCCTGTTCCGCCTTCGTCTGCTCGACGCGGTTGAAGATCATCGGCGGCGGTTGAAACTGGTAGAAGACGAAGACGAGCACGCCCACCAACAGGATCAAAAACTGCATCGGAATTTTGACGAACGCGCTCATCAACAGAGACGTGCGCCCTTCACCGACCGACCTGGCCGTCAAAAATCTCTGCACCTGGCTTTGATCGCAGCCGAAATAGGCGAGCATCAAAAACAGCCCGCCGACGAGTCCAGACCAGAGCGTGTAGGTCTGTTTGAGATCGAAGGTCGTATCGACGGTCGTCAGTCGGCCGGTTGCGCCGGCGAGGTGGAGCGCGTCGCCGAGCGAAACTTCGGGCGGGAATTTCGAGAGGATGATAAAGAGGCACACGAAGAGTCCGAAGAAGATGATGATCATCTGCTTCACGTCCGTCCACGTCACGGCCTGCACGCCGCCGATCATCGTGTAGATGGTGGTGGAGAGTCCCATCGCGAAGACGGTCACCGTTTCGCTCCAACCGAGCACGATGGAGAGGATGACCGATGGCGCGGCGATGATCACGCCGACGCCGAGGCCGCGCGAGATGAGAAAGAAGAAACTCGTGAGCGTGCGCGTCTTCAGGTCGAAACGCTTTTCCAGATACTCGTAGGCGGTGAAAACTTTCGCGCGGTAGAAGAAGGGCACGGCCGTGATGCAGAGGATGACCATCGCGAGCGGGAGGCCGTAGTAGAACTGTATGAAGCGCATCCCGTCGTTGTAGCCCTGCCCCGTCGTGCCGACGAGCGTGATGGCGGAGAGTTGCGTCGCCATCACGGAGAGGCCGACCGCCCACCACGGCAAACTGCGGTTGGCGAGGAAGTAGCCCTCCGCGCTCCCGCTGTGTTTCGTCATGCGCACGCCGTCCCAGATGATGTAGGCGAGATAAGCGACGACGACAGCCCAATCAAGTACGTGCATGTTCTTTTAGGATCGATTCGGATTCAGGATGAAAAATAGCGCGAGAAGAAATACAACGCCGTGATGACCAGCACGGCGAACACGATGACCGCGACGTAGATGATGTGCCAACGCGCGTCTTGCTCGCTCAACTCCCGCTCTGTTTCGGGTGTGCTCTCTTGCATCTAAAAACCCCTCTCCGCAGTTTGCCGTGAGGGCGCGATTATACGCCGAAGGCGCGGGCAAACGCTTGCCCAAAATCTCACGGTCGCTCTCCGAAATCTCACGCTTGCTCTCATCCGGCGCGCGCCGCCCGCCGCGCCCGCCGACGCCTGCGCTCATGCCATAAACCGAAGATGACGAGCGCGGTCGCGCCGCCCGCGATGTCAATCAGGCTGTCCCAAATCGTGCCCGTGCGCGCGGCGTTGAAGGATTGATTATATTCGTCGAGCAACGCGACGAGGGCGACGAGCGCGAGCGCGACGACGAACCAGCCGCGCCGCAAGAGCGGACGCATCGAAGGAAGAAACGCGCGCGCGGCGAGCAGGCCGAGCACGGCGTACTCGGCGAAGTGCGCGGTTTTGCGGACGACGAAATGAACGAGCAGGAGTTGCGCCGCGGTGATGCCGGGAAAGAGCCACTTGAACAGCGGCGCGATGATGCGCGAAGTGTTCGAGGCCGACATCGCGCCCGTCGAGGCGAAGAAGATAAATCCGATCCAGACGGCGAGCGGCGCGTAACGCCACCCGCGACCGAGCCAACGTGAAGACCCGTTGCGCTCGCCGCCCGACCGTTCGCGCGTCTCGCTTTGCGTGACCAAAATTTAAGGCGCGTCTCCCGCGACCGGAATGGCCGCCCGCGCCGTTATTTCTTCCGTCGGCGGGACGAGTCCGAGTTGTTGATAAAAGCCGAGCGAGTCAACCAGCACCCAATCCTCCGCGATCTTGCCGCCCCGGATGCGCTGGATAACGATCATCGGCAGCGACACCGCTCTGCCGGTCGGGGCGAGTCCCTGCCACGCGCCGCTGTGCGTGCCGCGCATGCGGCTGTGCGTGACCACGCGATCCGCTTCCGCGAGTACCTGTTCAATCGTGAAATGTAGATCGGGGAACCCGGCCAGCCACGCGGCGACGTGCTGTTTAATCAACTCGGGCGGGCGCGGCGTTCCCGCGTCTGCCACTCCCGACCCGAGTTGATGCGTCACGCAATCGGCTGCGATGATCTCATCGGCGACCTCTATGTTCCGCTCGTTCCAAAGTTCTTCGTAGAAACGCCGCACGACCGCTTTGTTGTCCTCTGCCGGCATAAATTCTTAAACAAAAAGGGAAGCCACGCATCGCGCCGCTTCCCTTCCCTTCGATCTTAGAGCGTGCTCCGCCGACGGCGGCGGCTAGGACGATGCCGCCGCCGCGCCGGAGACGACCTCGATGATCTCTTTCGTGATGGCGGCCTGCCGGATGCGGTTCATGTTGAGCGTGAGCGAGCCGATCAGGTCGCCCGCGTTTTTCGAGGCGGCGTCCATCGCCGTCATGCGCGCGCCCTGCTCCGACGCGATGGATTCGAGAAGCGCGCGGAAGACCTGCGTCTCGATGAGACGCGGCAACAGTCGGCTGAAGATTTCGGCGGGCGGCTGCTCGTAAATATACTCGACGAAGTTTTGCGCCGCTGCCGGATCGCCGTCCGCCGCGTTGGCCTCGCCTTCTTCGACGCGCGAAACGGGCAGGAGTTGTTCGACGACCACGCGCTGCTGCAAGACCGAACGGAACTCGTTGTAGAGAAGAAAGACTTTGTCGATGCCTTCGTCTTCGATAAAGCGGCGGGTGATGTCGCCCGCCATCCCGGCGGCTTCCTCGTAGCTCACGCGCCCCTTGCCCGTCAGCCCGATGTACTCCTGCACAATCCGTATGTCGCGGCGGCGAAAGAAATCCCGCCCCTTGCGCCCGACGGCCATGAGTTCGACGGTCTGCGCGCTGTGTTCGCGGATGAAAGCCTGCGCCGCTTTGATCAAGTTGGCGTTGAACGCACCGGCCAGCCCCTTATCGGCGGTAATCAACACGAGCAGGTAACGCTCGTCGCCGCGCCGGTCGAGCAACGGGTGATGATAATTTTCGTCCGTGTGGGCGGCGAGTTCGGTGAGCACTTCCGTCATCTTGCGGGCGAAGGGACGCGCGTTCGTGACGCGCTCCTGGGCGCGCCGCAGATTCACCGCCGAAAGCATCTTCATCGCCTTCGTGATCTGCTGCGTGTTCTTCACCGACTTGATGCGGCGGCGGAGGTCTAAGAGGTTTGCCATAAGAAAGAGGTTAGAGGTTAGAGGTTAGAGGTTAGAGAAGACAGTTTTTAACTGACCTCCGACCTCTGACCTCTAACCTCTGCTTTTAAGCTCCGGCGGCCGTGGTTTGCGCGGCGGGCGTCGCGTTTGAAGTGGCCGCGGGCGTCTGTGCGCCGGTTGTGGCAACCGCCGTCGAGTCGTTCAGGTTCCAGTTGTCTTTGAAGTCGGTGAGCGCTTGTTTGAGATCGGTTTTGATGTCGTCGGTGAGCGCCTTCTTTTCGCGGATGCGTTGGAGCAAGCCGGGCTGCGCGTTCTCCATGAAGCGCACCAACTCCGACTCGAAGCGGCGCGCCTGATCGACCGGCACGTCGTCGAGGAAGCCGTTCGAGGTCGCCCAGATGATGAGCACCTGCTTCTCAACATCGACGGGTTGATACTGCGGCTGCTTCAGGATTTCGGTCAGGCGTTGGCCGCGCGCGAGTTGCGATTGCGTGGCCTTATCCAGGTCGGAACCGAACTGCGCGAAGGCCGCGAGTTCGCGGAACTGCGCGAGGTCGAGACGGAGCGTCCCGGCCACGGCCTTCATCGCCTTGATTTGCGCCGAGCCGCCCACGCGCGACACCGAGTTGCCGACGTTGATCGCCGGACGAACCCCGGCGTTGAACAGATCGGCTTCGAGGAAAATCTGCCCGTCCGTGATCGAGATGACGTTCGTCGGAATGTAGGCCGAGATGTCGCCCGCCTGCGTCTCGATGATCGGGAGCGAGGTGAGCGAACCGCCGCCTTTCAGGTCGGACAACTTCGCGGCGCGTTCGAGCAGGCGCGAGTGGAGATAAAACACGTCGCCCGGATACGCCTCGCGTCCCGGCGGGCGGCGCAGCAACAGAGAGATTTCGCGGTAGGCCGCGGCGTGCTTCGAGAGATCGTCGTAGATGGTCAGGACGTGGCGTCCGGTGTCGCGGAAATACTCGCCGATGGCCGCGCCCGCGTAAGGCGCGAGATACTGCATTGCCGCCGGGTCGGAGGCCGACGCGTTGACAACGATGGAGTAGTCCATCGCGCCGAACGTCTGCAAGGTCTTGATGACCTGCGCCACCGTCGAAGCCTTCTGGCCGATGGCGACGTAGATGCAGATCACGTCTTTGCCCTTCTGGTTGAGAATGGTGTCGAGCGCGACGGCGGTTTTGCCCGTCTGGCGGTCGCCGATGATCAACTCGCGCTGGCCGCGCCCGATGGGCACCATCGCGTCAATGGCCTTCAAGCCGGTCTGCAAAGGCTCTTTCACCGGCTGACGATCAACCACGCCGGGCGCGATGCGTTCGATGGGGTTGAAACTGTCGCTGAGAATCGGGCCACGATCATCGAGCGGCTGACCGAGCGCGTTGACGACGCGCCCGATGATCGCCTCGCCCACCGGCACGTCCATGATGCGCCCCGTGCGGCGCACCACGTCGCCTTCCTTGATCAACTGAAACTCGCCGAACAGCACCGCGCCGACTTTGTCCTCTTCCAGGTTCAACGCCAGACCGCGCACCTCGTGCGGAAAGTCGAGCAACTCACCGGCCATCACCTTTTCCAGCCCATGAATCTCCGCGATGCCGTCGCCCACTTTGATCACCGTGCCCACTTCCGTGACGGTGACGCCCGTGTCGAAGTTTTCGATCTGTTGGCGAATAATGTCGCTTATCTCGTTAGCTCTGATCGGTTCCATATAATTTTATCCAGTTTCGTCTCGTCCGGTTGCCGGTTCGCGATTTTGTCTGATCGCACAAATCGCAACTCGAAAATTTAAGTCTCTCCCGCCATCTTTTGTTTGATCTGCTGCAACTGCGTGCGCACCGAGCCGTCGTAGACGGTCGAGCCGATGCGCGTGACGATGCCGCCGATCAATTCTTCATCCACCGCGAATTGCAGTCGCACCTTTTTGCCGGTCAGCGTGCCGAGATGCGCGCGCAGATTCTCCTTCGTCTCTTCCGGCACGACGCGCGCCGTCGTCACCTGCGCGGAGACGACGCCCGAACGCTCGTCGAGTTGGAGCGCAAACCTTTGATTGATCTCCTTCAACTCGGCGAGGCGGTGATTTTGGAGTAGAACTTGGAGGAAGTTGGCCGTCGTCGGGCGCACGCGCGTCCGCGCGATGAGCGTGTTGAGGACGTTGCGTTTTTGCTCGTAAGGAATCGTGGGGTTGCGAAAGACTTCCAGCAGGCCGGAATTATCCTCCAGCATTTGCGCCCAGGCGTTCAACTCCTCTTGCACTTCACGCGCTTCACCCTGCGCGATCACGACATCCGCGAGTGCCGCCGCGTAACGCCGCGCCATCGTTTGCACGCTCAACGCTTGATCCCTCCCAGGTCTCCCATGTAATCGTTCATCAAGCGCGTGTCGTCTTCCGCGCCTATATCGCGGCGGATCAACTCTTCGGCCATGCGAACGCTCTGCTCCGCGGCGTAGCGGCGCAAGTCCTGTCGCGCCACCTTGCCCGCGCTCTCGATCTCACGTTGCGCTTGCTCGCGCAGGCGACGCGTCTCCTCGGCCGTCGCGCGCGTAATATTTTCCCGCTCCGTCTCGGCTTCCCTTTTGGCCTGCGCGCGCACAGCTTCAACCTCTGCGTCGAGTCGCGCCAGTCGCGCTTCAACTTCTTCCAACTTAGCCAGCGCAGCCCTGCGCTCTTCCTGCGCACGCATCAACTCGCGCCTGATCGTATCGCGACGCGCCACCAGGGACGCCCCGATCGGACGCCGCAACAGAAAAATGAGCGCGCCGATGAACAGGAGCAGATTGAAAAACTTCCAAACCTCCCATCCCGGTTGGTTGTACCAGGGCGTTTCGCCGCCCGCGAGCGCGAAGAGTATAAAAATATGGCTGAGGAAATAAGTCATAGTTCAACGCACGCCGGTCGTGGTGAAATCATTGGAAGGGCGATTCAGAATTTGACGGCTAATATCGGAAGCGATCCGCCGGGCGTCGTCTTCCAACGAAGCCCGCGCCTGCTCGGATTGAGTCCGCAGCAGGCTCTTTTGCTCCTCTGTTGAGGTCTCGATTTCGGCGCGCAGAGAAGTTATCTGGTTTTGTCTGTCGAGTAAGGCCGTCGCGCGTTCCTGTTCGAGCAAGCGATAGCCTTCCGTGCGCGCCTCGCGCAGCGAACGCTCGTAGCGATTCATACTATTCGCCACACGCTGCAAGATATCCTGCGCTTCCCCCGTGCCGCCGCGCGTGCGCCGCTCTCGCTCTGCTAAAACTCGGTTCACCGGGCGAAAAAGCGTTGCATTCAACACATAGATCATGAAAATGATGATCGCTATGTGAAGAAAAAGCGTGCCGTCAGGCACAAGCTGAATCGAATTTCCGGCCAAACCCAGAATAATCATATACTCCTACGCAGTTCTAACGAACAGGTGCGACACCCAGAAGATAAGATAGTAAAACTGTGTGTATCAAAAGGTTCGGAGTTTAGCATGCTAATTTGAATGTGGTCAAGACAATAGCAAGCCGGTCTAGTCCGTCACTCAATCCTCATCACACCTCAAAACTCTTATTTCTATCTTCTTTGTTACGCCTGAAAGACGTTTAGTAGTCTTGAATAGTAGTCTTGAACTATGACGAGCCTGATTTCTATACGAACCTGAGGATTAAGCGCGGTTAAAGGCTTGACGGATACTAATTCGCTTTAACTTTTAAAATTCGCCAAACCTAGTGACAGCAACAAGTTACGCATTTTCAAAATTGCCCTGCGCTCCCATAATCATTTCATATACACGTTGTAAATCGGAGTCGTTGTAATATTGCACTTCGATTTTGCCGCCGTCTCCGGATTGATTCGGGAGGATATGAACCTGAGTGCCCAAGCGGCGACGCAACTTTGATTCGGCGGCACGAGTATTCGCGTCGCTGCCTCTTTCAGAGGGGGTTGAAGGGGGAGCCGGATTTGAGTCTCCGCCGGCCACAACCCGTTTCACAGTGCGTTCGACATCTCTCACCGATAAACTGCGTTCAATCACGCTCCGGGCGATTTCCCTCTGTTTGTCCGCATCATCTATCCCGAGCAAAGCTCTGGCATGCCCCATCGACAATTTATTTTCTTCGACCAGAAGCTGTATATCTTCGGGTAAACGTAGGAGCCTAAGATAGTTAGTGACAAAGGTGCGATCCCGGCCGACCCGTTGGGCGACCGTTTCTTGCGTTAAATTAAAAGTCTCTATGAGCCGTTTGTAGGCGTATGCCTCTTCGATAGCATTTAACTCTTGTCGTTGAATGTTTTCGATTAAAGCCAATTCCAGCATCTTGTCGTCTGGAACGTCACGGATAACGGAGGGGATTCGTTGGAGTCCCGCACGCTGGGCTGCACGCCATCTTCTTTCGCCCGCGACGATTTGATAACGCCCGCCGTCGGTTTTACGCACCAATATCGGCTGCACCACGCCGTTGGTCTTGATGGACTGTGCCAACTCTTCTAACTGCGTCTCATCGAAACGCGTCCGCGGTTGCACATTATTCGGTTCGATGAGGTCTATATCGACTTCTCTTAATTCTTCATTCGCTGTGGTCGGCGTCTCCGACAGCAGTGCGCTCAAGCCGCGGCCTAGAACTTTTCTTGTCATGAGTGATTATCTCCTTCGCCAACTGAAGATAGCTTTCCGCCCCGCGTGAACGTATGTCATAGAGAATAATAGGCTTACCGTAGCTGGGGGCTTCCGCCAAGCGCACGTTGCGGGGGATTACGGTCTCCAATACCTGTTGGCCGTAAAAACTGCGTAAGTCTGCCGCAACGGCCGAGGAGAGGTTGGTGCGGTCGTCGTACATTGTTAATAGCAGGCCTTCGATGGTCAATCCGGGATTAAGCGAACGTCTTATTCTGGATAGCGTATCGAACAACTCTGTGACGCCCTCCAGGGCGTAATACTCGCACTGGATAGGAACTAAAAGCGTATCCGCACTCGTCAGGGCATTCAAGGTGAGCAGCCCGAGTGAGGGCGGACAGTCGATGATGATGAAATCATAATCCTGTTGGACGCTCTGTAATACGCCTTGCAGTTTGTACTCTCTACGGTCAATTTCGACCAACTCGACTTCCGCCCCCGTCAGATTTCTATCCGCCGGTAAAACTTTCAAAAGAGGCAGTTCTGTATTTTGGAGTATGTTTGCCAACGGCTCATCGAGAATCAGCGCGTGATAGAGGCTGCGTCGGAAACTGCCGCGCTGAATGCCTACGCCCGAAGTCGCATTTGCCTGCGGGTCTGTGTCTACGAGCAGGACACGCATCTCGGAGGCCGCAAGGGAAGCGGCCAAATTTACGGAGGTGGTAGTTTTTCCGACGCCGCCTTTTTGATTTGCGACCGCAATAATTTTAGCCATTTAGTCTACTCAGCGCAGGAATGACATGAAATTTCGCCTAAACTAACACAAACTTCCCCCACGTGCTACTTTTTTCGTCGGCAGCGCCTCATTACACGGTCTAATTTACGATGTTTCACGTGTCACATCGCTCGTGATGTGACACGTGAAACATGGCTTCAAGCCGCTTGTTGTAGTTTGAGTCGAACTAAAAGCGTGGATAAAGCTGCGGGAGTCATGCCGGGAATCCGTCGCGCTTGGCCGAAGGTCTGGGGCCTGGCACGTTCGAGACGCTCGACCATCTCATGCGAGAGACCACTTACAGCGTGGAAATTAAAGTTGACCGGCATCCGCAACCCATCGTTATGGAAAATGCGTTCATTGCTATCCTTCTGCGATTGGACATAGCCGCAGTAGAGCAGGTCGGCCAGCGTGGTTTCCAAGTCGGAGTGGGAGATTTCCTCCCGGAGCGGAGAGGGAAGCAGGCTGCGTATCATTTCATGTGAAACATTTTGACGCTGGGAAAGTTGAGACAAAGTGATCGAGTCGCCCAGGTCGCCCAAAATTTGCGCCAAGTCCCGGTAGGCACTATCGGTTCGCTTGAAACGGGTGGTTTCCAAGCCACTGCGTAAACGCGCCAGACGCTCGCGGCGGGCGTTAAACGATTCCCAGACCGTATCGCCGAGGAGTCCGAGGGTTTTGCCGTAGGGAGTGAGGCGCGCGTCCGCCGTGTCAAAGCGCAACGCCAGACGGTGTTCCGCCCGCGAAGTGAACATGCGATACGGCTCGTCCACCCCATGAGTAATAAGATCGTCCATCAAAACACCGATATAAGACTCGTCGCGCCTGAGACGAAAGCCTTCGCGTTTCTGAACGTGGAGCGCGGCGTTGATGCCGGCGAGCAATCCTTGACAGGCAGCCTCTTCGTAACCGGTGGTACCGTTAATTTGTCCCGCTAAAAACAGGCCGCCGATTCTAGAGGTCTGCAAGTAAGGCGTTAATTCACGGGGGTCAACGAAGTCATACTCGATGGCGTAACCGGGTCGGATGATACGCGCTTCCTGCAAACCGGGGATTTTATGCACAAGTTCCTGTTGAAACTCAGCGGGCATTGAGGTTGAGAAGCCGTTTACATAGACTTCGGAAGTATGGTGGCCTTCGGGTTCCAGGAAAAGCTGGTGACGCGTCTTATCGGGGAATTTAACGACCTTGTCTTCAATCGAAGGACAATAGCGCGGCCCGACGCCTTTTATCTGGCCGGAATAAAGCGGCGATTCATGGATGTTTGCCCGGATAGAATTATGAACATCTTCATTAGTATATCCGATGAAGCACGTAACTTGAGGCTGTTCAATAGTTTCGGTAGAAAACGAGAAGGGAACCGGTCGCTCATCCGCTAGTTGTGGCTCGAAGTTGTCCCAGTCGATAGTGCGGCCATCAAGGCGTGGGGGCGTGCCCGTCTTCAAACGTCCGACCGGAAAACCCAGACGCTTGAGACATTCCGCCAACTCGATAGAAGCGGGTTCACCCGCACGCCCGGCAGTATAAGTGCGACGGCCGGTGTGGACTAAGCCGTTGAGGAAAGTTCCGGTGGCGACCACCACCGCATCTGCGCGCAGACGCCGCGTGTCCTGCATTTCGACGCCGCTGATTCGACCTTCTTCCACGAGCAACTCGATGACGAGTCCCTGCCGCAGGTGCAGATTCGGCGTCTCTTCCAGCACCTGACGCATCTCTGTGCGATAAAGCGCGCGATCCGCCTGGGCGCGCGGCGCTTGCACGGCGGGGCCGCGCGAGCGGTTCAAGAGTCGGAACTGGATGCCGGTTCGGTCAATAACCCGCCCCATAATGCCGCCGAGCGCATCTATCTCGCGCACGATATGGCCTTTGGCAATTCCTCCGATGGCGGGATTGCAGGACATTTGGCCGATCAGGTCGAGGTTGAGGGTGACTAAAGCCGTCTGCGCACCGAGGCGTGCGGAGGCGGAGGCAGCCTCGCAGCCCGCGTGGCCTGCCCCAATGACGATCACGTCAAACTGTTCATCAAAACTCATAACTACTTTCCTATGCAGAAGGTGGCAAATATCTGTGAGAGAACGTCTTCCGGCGTCGTTTCACCTGTTATCTCGCCGAGGTAACGCAGCGACTCGTAAAGTCCGACAAGTATCAAATCTTCGCTGGCACGTTGCTCGACGAGCGACTTTGACGAGCGAAGGGCATCCGCCGAACGACGCAACAAGTCGAAATGGCGCGCATTAGTGATTAAGAATCCCGACTCGGTGACGCTCCCAACTTCAAAAGGCTCCAACATTGCCGCGCGTAGTGCATCAAGCCCCTCGCCTGTCTTTGCGGAGACCGCGACGCGCTTAGAATTATCATCAATCCCGGCACAAATCAAATTATCAAAACTTCCTAAGTCGCTTTTATTCAACGCTATCAGATATTTACTTTCAGCTACGTCTCTAAATATCGCCTCGTCCTCGTCCGTCAGGGGTTGTGAGCCGTCGAGCACGAAGAGAACCAGGTCGGCGTCGGCGATGGCGCGGCGGGTGCGCTCGATTCCCAAGTGCTCCACAGGATCGTTCGCCTCGCGCATTCCGGCGGTGTCGGTCAGCAAAACGGGCACGCCGTCAATATTCAACAACTCACTCAAACTATCGCGGGTCGTGCCCGGAATCTCGGTCACGATAGCCCTGTCGGATACAAGTAAACTATTGAAGACACTGGACTTACCGACATTCGGCCGTCCCACCAAAGCGACTTTCAGGCCGTCTTTAAGAAGGCGGCCTGAGCGAAAAGTGGTGGCTAGCTCATCGAGAGATTGGATGAGATTTGTGAGGTGAAGGCTGATTCTTTCAAGCGCCGGTTGAGGTAAATCGTCTTCGACGAATTCGAGCGAGGATTCGAGCGGAACGATGATTTCGAGCAGCGCATCTTTGGTCGGTTGAAGGCGCGCGGAGAGTTCGCCGCCGAGTTGGCGTGCGGCCTGTCGGACGGCGGCCTGCGTTTGCGCGTCAATCAAATCGCGCACGGCTTCGGCCTGGCTAAGATTCAGACGTTGGTTGGCGAGCGCGCGGAGAGTGAATTCGCCCGCATCCGCGGCGCGTGCGCCGAGAGCTAAGAGCGCGTCTACGACGTGCAGCAACAGCACCGGCGAACCATGACAACTCAATTCGGCGATGTCTTCGCCGGTGAACGAGTGGGGAGCTTTGAAATAGGTGATGAGCGCGCGGTCGAGGAGTTCACGGCTCTGCGGATCGAAAATTTTTCTGAGCGCGGCGCGGTGCGAGGCGGGCGAGAAATGAGCATCGTTGAGCAGCGCGCGAACATAATCGAGCGAGCGTTCGCCGCTGAGTCGGATGAGACCAATGCCGCTGCGACCCGGCGGCGTTGCAAGTGCAACGATGGTGTCTTTGCTTGACACGGCAAATAGAAAAGATCGTGTCGCGTTTCTACGCGCGACACGATCTTTGAAACGAGGGCTAAGACTTAGCCTGTGACTTTCAAACTTACTTTGAGCCGGCGCGCACTGCCCTCTCCGACCGATTCAGTGTGAAGGTCTGGTTCCTCGGCGAGCGACGTGTGGATGATGCGACGCTCGTTGGAATTCATCGCCCCAAAAGTGAAAGCGGCGCGCGTGGTGCGGACGCGTTCGGCGGCGTGGCGCGCCATCGCGCGCAGTTCGGCTTCTCTGGTCGCGCGGAAGTTTTGCACGTCGCAGATGAATCTTTCGCCTTGCGGGAGCGTGCGTCCGAACGCCTGGTTGACGAGATGCTCAACCGCGCTCAGCAACTCGCCGCCTTCGCTGCGCAGGAGCGACGCATCCTCGCCGTCTAATTCCAGTAGACACCCTTCGTCAGACTCGGCCGTCCGCGCACTGAGGTCTAGCTGGCAACCGCTGAAGACATCATTGAGAAATGTTTGCGCCTGCTGGCAAGCTTCATTCATAAGTTGCACTCAACTGCGTTCAAATTTCTACGCGAAAGATCGGTACCAACAGTTAGGTACCAGAAGAGGCGCGCGCCTTAAGAGGCTCTGGCCTCGCGTAGTTTTTTCGATTGACCCGACTCAGCTTTTTTTTTCTCCGGCGGTTCTTCGTCGTCCTCCGATTTGATGAGACGATTGATCACCATCTGTTGCGTGAAGCCGACGATGTTTCCGACGATCCAGTAGACGAGCAAGCCGGCGGGCGCGCTCCACAGAATGTAGAGCATCATCGCCGGCATGACGACGGCCATCATCTTACGTTGCAGCGGGTCGGCCGATGGCGCGGGCGTGATGAATTGTAAGACCACCATCGAACCGGCCATCAAGATCGGCAGCAGCTTGTAAGGGTCTGCGGCGGAGAGGTCGGGCAGCCAGAGAAAGGTCGCCTGGCGGAAGTCTATCGAGATCGTAATCGCGCTGTAGAGTGCGATGAGAAACGGCATTTGAATCAGCAGCGGCAAACACCCGCCGAGGATGTTGCCCTCCTTCATCAGACGCAGTTGCTCCATCTGCAACTCTTTCAGGCGCGGGTCGTTCGGCTTGAGCGACTTGATCTTTTCCTGCACCTCTTTCATGCGCGGCGCGAGCTTCTGCGCCTTCTTCATAGACTTGGAAGAACGCCATTTCAGAGGGAAAAACAGGGAATAGATGATGATCGTGAAGATGATGATGGCGAGGCCGTAGCTGCCCGTCAGCCGGTGCAGGTGCTTGATCGACCAGAGAATCGGGGCGGCGAGCGGGCGCGTGAAACTGCCCAGCCAGCCGTAATTGATCAACCCTCCGAGGTCTATCTCACGGTTGACTGTCTTACCGATTTCGACGCTCGCCTGGTCGAGCAGGTCATGGTCTTTGGGGCCGACGTAGAGACGCGTCAGCGACCCCTCGGCGGGAACATTGACATAGGCCGTCAACAGAAAACGCTCTTCCTTATTGCCGTTCGCCTCGTGCTGATATTTAACGGTGCGAAACTCCAGGCCTTCGGTCGGCTTCGGCGGAATCGCGACCATCGCAAAGTAAGTGTCGCCGACGCCAGCCCAGTCAACCGCTCCGCCGACGACCTGACGATCCGGGCTTCCCTCGTTGCCGTGAATTGATGTTCCGTAGAACAGTTGAGAACTGCCGCCGATGATCGCCACGCCCTCCGGCGCGACCGAATAGAAGGTGTAATGAGGAACGCCCTGGTCGCCGATGCTCGGCCCGATGGCGAGTTTAACGTTCGGTATCGCCTGACCGCCGCGCGCCAGTTTGAGACCGAGATCGACGCTGTAGGTGTTCGCGTCGAAGCGTAGAGTCTTAACTACGTCGAGGCCGGTCGCCTCGTCGCGCATGGCGAAGTCGAGTTGCTTCGTCTCGCCGCTTTTGACTTCGACGCGCGCCTCGCCCGCTTCACCGTCCACGCCCCCGACCTTGAAATTTTTCGACGCGAGTAAATTGTCAACCGCGGCATCGCCCGTCGAGAGCAACAGAGGCGCGCCCGGCGATTGCTGCCGGAGGCTTTCCGCGGGGATGAGTTCGAGCGGTTGACGATTATTTTTATCGCCCGCCACGGAGTAGAGCGGCCGTCCGGTGTCTCGATTCTGCTTGACGATCCAACTCGTCGCGATCGCGCCCTTGCTGTCGAGTTTCACCTCGTAGAGGGGCGTGACGACGGTCACAATTCGCTGTGGGACATTATCCGGTATCGGGGCTGCGTTGGCCGTGTCGGAAGGAGTCGGCGGCGCAACGGGCGCGGTCGCTTGCGGGGCGGGAGAAGCAGTGGTCGAGTTATTGGAAGTTTCTGTCTGGGGGTCGGCTTTGATCGGTTTGGGCGTCGTGCGGTCGATGAAATACGTCCATCCGAAAAGTATCGCCGCAGACAACACGAAGGCTAGAAGTAAACGCTTTTGATCCATTAGTGTTTGCTGACAGAATAAATGCTCGGGGTCGAAAGATGAGACAGACCCGACGCTTAAAATTACTTAACCGGATCGTAACCGCCCGGATGAAACGGATGACACCGCGCGATGCGACGTAGACCCATCCATCCGCCGCGCACAACGCCGTAACGATCTACAGCCTGATAAGCGTATTCTGAACAGGTTGGAACAAAACGGCAAGCTGGCGGGAGCAGCGGCGATACCACTGTCTTGTAGAATTTCAACGGCCACAACAGAACGTACTTCACGACTTTTTCTGCCCGTCAGAACCGACCGCGCCGCGACCGCCCCTGGCGACGACGGCGGCGATCCTTTGAAAATCTTCCAACGCGTCGGCCAGTTTCACCTTCAACAGCGAACGCTTCGCATTGAGCACCCAATCGTAATGCGGCTCGACGCCTTGCAGCGTCGCCCCGCTCAGCCGAAACATCTCGCGCAGCAAGCGTTTCATGCGGTTGCGGTCAACGGCGAGGCGCGCGACGCGTTTGGAGGCGGTGATGCCCAGACGGTGCTGCCCGGCCTCGTTTTGCCGGACGAAAGCTGTCATCAAACGCCCGTCGAAACGCTTTCCCCCTTCATAAACCGAGCGAAATTCCGCGGATTTACGCAGTTTTGGACGGCCGGACGGCACTCCGTGGCGACTTAGTAATGCGACGGCGTCAGCCTCTTGCGACCCTTGGCGCGGCGTCTTTTCAAGACCAAGCGGCCGTTCTTGGTCGCCATGCGCGCGCGAAATCCGTGAGTTTTGGCGCGGCGACGATTGTTCGGTTGGAATGTGCGCTTTGGCATAGTGAATAATTTCCTCCTCCAGCGAAAACAGTAAGACTAACTTTCGGCGTCGTTTATGTCAAGAAATGCGCGACCATATTTGGCCTCGCCAGGCGTTCCTTGCGGATATTTTGTTTTCAACCGGACGAATTTCCCCCTAAAACCCGTTTCCCGCAAAATGTTCTGAAACGATTCAACTGTGGATTTCCTAGTATTTCCCGGCAGACCGGAATTGCGGGTTTTCGGGCGTCTCCGAGGGTCTAAAAGTTTATTTTTTTGAGCTGTGGAATTCTCTTGCATTTCGGATTTCGCTATGCTAGTCTCGCGCCCGTTTCGCAACGGGAGAATCCCCGTAAGTACTTGATAAATAAATACTTAAAGCAACACTTTAAGTGCCAAAAGGTTTTCCACAGGCTGTGGAAAACCTGTGGAAAACCTTCAAGTAAAGAGTCAGAAAAGCGTTTGAAAAGGGTGCTATTGCAACATTTTCCGTTGCTTGCTTCAAAGGAGTGCTTGAGCAGCCTGAAAGTTGCGATTGCATTGTTTTGATTCAGCCGGTACGCGCTCGATAAGTCAATTTCAGGTGGAACAGGCAAAGCGATGAGCACAGCTATCGAAAATAGAGTTTGGAACAACCTTCTTCAGGCCGTGGAAAAACGGCTTAATCATCAAAGTTTCGAGACGTGGTTTCGTTCGATTCAGTTTGATGGTTGCGATGAGGCGGGGCGCGTTCTGCACCTGCGCGCGCCGAACCAGGTGGTGAAAGATTGGGTGAGTTCAAACTATTCGGATGTGATCGACGCTTCGCTGCGGGAGTTGAATCTGGCGACTTATCACGTCGATTGGGCGGTTGACGATGCGCCGACCTCGACGGCCGGCTTAGACATAAATAAAGATAGCGATGAGGATGCCGCTTTCAGCGCGCCTTCGAAGGGCAACGAGAACGGGAATAATAAAACCTCCAGCCTCTTTTCACTGCTGGAGGCAGCGGAATCGGACGGGTTGGCTCCGAGCGCGACAAATTTCGTAGACATCGAGCCGCTGGAACTCTCGCTCAATCCGAAATGCTCTTTTCAAACCTTCGTCGTCGGTTCGTGCAATCAGTTTGCGCACGCCGCGTCTCTGGCGGTCGCGGAAGCTCCGGGTAAAACCTACAATCCGCTATATATATATGGCGGCGTGGGACTCGGCAAAACCCACTTGATGCACGCCGTCGGGCATTCCATCAAGCAGCGCAACAAATACCTGCGCCTCTCCTATATCTCCGCCGAGAAGTTCATGAACGAATTGATCAACGCCATCCGTTATGACAAAACTCAGACGTTTCGCGAGAAGTATCGTTCGATTGACGTGCTTTTGATGGACGACATCCAGTTCATGGCGGGCAAAGAGCGCACGCAGGAGGAATTTTTTCACACCTTCAACGCGCTTTACGACGGCCAGAAACAGATCGTCATCACTTCCGATTGCCCGCCGCGCGAGATTCCCACGCTCGAAGAACGCCTCCACTCGCGTTTCGAGTGGGGCTTGATCGCCGACATGGAGCCGCCCGACCTCGAAACGAAAGTCGCCATACTCAAACGCAAGGCCGACCTCGACGGCGTCACGCTGCCCGACGACGTGGCGTTCTTCATCGCCGGAAAAGTTAAAAGCAACATCCGCGAACTCGAAGGCTCGCTCGTGCGTCTCGTCGCCATCGCTTCGCTGCGTGGTCTGCCCATCACGAAGATGCTGGCGCAGGACGCCATCCGCAACATCGCGGAGGACGACCAACCCGTCGGCGTCACCATCGAGCAGATACAGCGCACGGTCGCTTCGCACTACCGCCTGCGGGTGGATGAATTGAAGTCCAAGAACAACGCGCGGCAGATCGCCGTGCCGCGACAGGTGGCGATGTACCTGTGCAAGCGGCTGACCAAAACCAGTTTCCCGGAGATCGGAAGGGAGTTCGGCGGCAAGCATCACACGACCGTAATTCACTCCGTTGACAAGATAAATGCGCTCGTTGCGGCCGATCAAAATTTCCACAGGGTCGTGAGCGAGCTTATGGATAATCTTTGCAAGTAGTTAGGCCACTATTGGGTCAAAAAGTTTTCCACAGTACGGATACACGATAAACCGTTTATATGCTTATATTTGACTCCGAGTTTTCCACATTTCCACAGGTAAGGCAATAATTGGGGCTGTGGAAATGTGGAAAACTTTTGCTAAAATCACTTTTTCCACAGTTCGGCAAAGTTATCCACAGCGATTTCCACAGCCCCTGTGGAAAACAATTCCTTTGGATACAACAATAAAGTGACTTTTCCACATTTCCACAGCCCCTACTACTACTACTAGATATATATACAAGGTATTAAATTAGTATAAATAGGAAAAGGCAGGTTTTTGAAAAGCGTTTGAAATAACAACTTTGACACAGCTATTTCTTAGAGGAGACCGTGATGGAATTCAGCATTAGTAAGAACGCTCTACAAAAAGAGCTAGGGTTCGTGCAGGGCATTGTCGAGAAGAAAAACACGATTCCCGTACTCTCAAACATCCTCATCGAGTCGGTCGGTGAAAACACGATCCGGCTCATCGGCACAGACCTCGACGCCACGCTGCGCTGCGAGACGGAGGCCGACATCAAGACTCAGGGTTCGATGTGCGTCAGCGCGCGCAAGCTGTTCGACATCGCGCGCGTGCTGCCGGAGGCGACCGTCAACTTTCGCAAGGACGAGAACAACTGGGCGAGCGTGAAGTGCGAGCGTTCGACCTTCCGCGTCGCCGGCGTCGAACGCGACACGTTCCCCGAGATTCCGAACTTCCGCGCCGCGTCCATCAAACTGCCCGCGAGCGTCTTCAAAACCTTCATCGACCGCACCATCTTCGCCATCACGCTCGAAGAATCGCGCTACACACTTTCGGGCGCGAAGTTCATCCTCGACAAAACCGGCGGCCGCATGATCACGACCGACGGCCACCGCCTCGCCTACATCGAACGCAAGGATTTGGGCGAAAGTGCCGGGAAAGAGGGGCTGGATGCGCTGATCCCCCGCAAAACGCTGGCCGAGTTGACGAAACTGACCGCTTCCTACGAAGGCGAGATCGGTCTCGCCACCGACGAAAACCACATTTACTTCGAAGTCGGCTCCAGACTTTTAATTTCGCGCACGCTCACCGGCCAATTTCCCAACTACGAAATGGTCATCCCGAAAAATAACGACAAGTCGGCCATGTTCGATAGCGCGGCTTTAGGACAGGCCATCCGCCGCGTCGCCTTGATGGCCGACGACCGCTCGCACGCCATCAAGTTTCACCTGGCGGACAACAACCTGCACATCAGCTCACAGACGGCCGAAGAGGGCGAAGCGCGCGAAAGCGTCTCGACGGAATACGCCGAGGCAGAGACCGAAATCGGCTTCAACGCCCAGTATCTACAGGATTTCCTCAACGTCGCCGGCGACGGCCAGGTCGCCTTCGAGTTCAAAGACGGAAATTCGCAGGCGCAACTCCGGCTCGCCTCCGACACCGACTACGATTACAAGTACGTCGTCATGCCGATGCGCCTCTGAACGCCGAAGTGTAGAACTCCAGACTCAGCCATTCCAGCCCGCGCCGCCTGTGCGACGCCGACGAGCAGCGTGTGTTAAAATCCGACACATGCTGCTCGAATCACTTGAGGCTCACTGTTTCAGAAATTTGAGCGGTAAAGTCTCCTGGGGCGCGGGACTCAACATCATCTACGGCGATAACGGCCAGGGCAAAACAAACTGGCTGGAAGCCATTTATCTGCTCGCCACGTCCAAATCCTTCCGCACTCAGAAGCCTCAGGAGGCCGTCCGCTTCGACGAAGAACTGGCCGTCGTGCGCGGACGCGTCGCGCGGAGCAGCGAAGTCCACCGCGATTTACAGGTCGCGATTCAAAACAACATCAAAACGCTCACCGTCAACGGCAAGCGCGAACCCGTCGCGCGTTATCTGGGGCAACTCCACGTCGTCGCCTTCACGGCGGACGAGTTGGAAGTCGTGCGCGGCGCGCCCGAAGCCCGGCGTAAGTTCCTGGATCGCGGCGTCGTCTCGATGCAGCACGCCTACGTGCAGACGCTCTCCGATTACCAACGCGTCGTTAAGCAGAAAAATCGCCTCCTGCAAGACGCGGCCGAAGCCGAATTGAGCATCGCCGAGACCGCCGCCCGCCTCGCCCCCTGGAACGAACAACTCGTCGCTCTGAGCGCGGGGATTCATCGCGCCCGCACCGATTACGTCGAACGCGTCAACGCCGTCCTCGAACGACGCCTTTTCGGGCGCGAGGAAGTGACCGTGCGCTACGTTTCCTCGCTCGAAGGAAAGGGCGATTTAAGCGATTATGAAACTCTGTTGACGGAGCGTTTGCAGTTTCGCATGCAGGCCGAAATGGCCGCCGGTTACTCGCTCATCGGCCCGCATCGAGACGAGTTGGAGGTGCTCTTCGACGGGCGCGACATACGTTCTTTCGGCAGTTCCGGCCAACAGCGTAGCGCATTGATAATACTTGACTTAGCTGCAATTTCGGTGTATCATTCGTGGCACCGTGAGTATCCGGTTTTTCTGCTCGACGACGTGGATGCGGAGCTTGATCGAAAACGTATTCATCAACTGTTGGAATACCTCGAAGGACGCACGCAAACCTTCATGACGACCTCTAAAGAAACCCTCGTCGAGCAATACGCCCCGCGGGCTGAAATTTTCGAGGTGAGAGACGGTGCAGCCGAATTGAACGCCGCTCCCGACGGCCAGATTTCGACATCCTCGAAGGGTGCTCAAGGCATCTAAATCAAGCGCGATTTAGTCGTCTTCGCAAGCCTTCTTCATCGAACAAAAGTCGTTAATGGCAATGAGAAAGAGAGAATTAGTTTGTCAACAGCAATCAACCCGAATAAGAAAAGCATGAGTTACGATTCAACTTCGATCACGGTTCTGGAAGGGCGCGAGGCGGTGCGCAAACGTCCGGCCATGTACATCGGCTCGACCGGCGACATCGGCCTGCATCATCTCGTCTACGAGGTGGTGGACAATTCGATTGACGAAGCGCTGGCCGGTTACTGCGACACCGTGGATGTCACGATTCATCTCGATAATTCGATCACGGTCGTTGACAACGGGCGCGGCATCCCCGTGGATTATCACAAGGGGGAGCGTAAATCCGCCGCCGAAGTCGTGATGACGAAACTCCACGCGGGCGGAAAATTCGACTCCAACGCCTACAAGGTGTCCGGGGGCTTGCACGGAGTGGGCGTCTCTTGCGTAAATTTCCTCTCTGAGTGGCTTCGACTGGAAATCTGGAGGGATGGGGCGACTTACGAGCAGGAATACAAGCAGGGCATCTCTGTGGCGAAATTAGAGGCTACGGGCAAGACGCGCAAGCGCGGCACGAAGATCACCTTCAAACCCGACGCCACGATCTTCGATGTCTCGGAGTTTAGCTTCGACCGCCTCTCCGAACGTCTGCGCGAAAAAGCCTTTTTGAACAAAGGCATCCGCATCAGCATCCGCGACGAGCGCGAAGAGACCGAACGCTCCCACGAATTTTATTACAAGGGCGGCATCGCCGAGTTCGTCAAACACCTCAACAAAAACAAGACCGTTCTGCACGATAAGCCTCTCTATTTTGAACGAGTTAACGACGCGCTCTCGATTGAAGTGGCGATCCAGTATAACGACGCCTACGACGAAAAGGTCTACTCCTTCGCCAACAACATCAATACGGTTGACGGCGGCACGCACCTCTCCGGCTTTCGTTCGGCCTTCACCCGCACCATCAACGCCTACGCGCAATCTTCGGGACTCGCCAAGAACTTCAAAACTTCTCTGACCGGCGACGACGTGCGCGAAGGTCTGGTCGCGGTCATTTCCGTCAAACTCCCGCAACCTCAGTTTGAGGGTCAAACCAAGGGCAAACTCAATTCCGACGTGAAGGGGGCGGTCGAATCCTTTCTCAACGAGCGTCTGACGGAATATTTCGAACAGAATCCGACCGTCGCCAAAAGAATCGTCGGCAAAGCCGTTGACGCCGCCCGCGCCCGCGAAGCGGCTCGCAAGGCGCGCGAGATCGTGCGCAAGGGCATCATCGGTTCCACCATGCTGCCCGGCAAACTCGCCGATTGTCAGGAACGCGACCCGACGCTTTGCGAATTGTACATCGTCGAAGGCGATTCGGCGGGCGGGAGCGCGAAACAAGGACGCGACCGGAAGAATCAGGCGGTTCTCCCGTTAAAAGGTAAAATCTTGAACGTGGAGAAGGCGCGCTTCGACAAGATGCTCAGCCACACCGAGATTAAAACGCTCATTACCGCGCTCGGAACGGGCATCGGTAAAGATGATTTCGACCTCGGCCGGCTCCGCTATCACAAAATCATCTTCATGACGGACGCCGACGTGGACGGGTCGCACATTCGCACCCTGCTCCTGACGTTCTTTTACCGGCAGATGCCGGAACTCGTTGAATCCGGGCACGTTTACATTGCCCAGCCGCCGTTGTTTAAAGTGAAACGAGGGAAGCGCGAGGAGTACATCAAGGATGAGCGTTCGATGGTGCGCTACCTCATGCGGCAGGCCACGAATGAGGCGAAAGTGAAGTCGGGCGATGGGGCGACGATCGAAGGAAAGGATTTGGCGCGTTCGCTCGAACAGATGGTTGAGTACAAGCGATATTGCGAGAAGTTGGTGCGCCGTCTGGGTAATGACGGACGCTTGCTGTCTACGCTGCTGAACGCCTTTGCCGGGCGAAAAGGCGTCTTGCATCGTGAGAAAAGCTCGAACCTGCGCGGCGTGTTCCAGAAGGAAAGCAGGGAACTGCTGGTTGCCGTCGAGGGACAACTCGCCAAAGCGGGTTATCGCACGGATTTATTGACGGACGAGGAACACGGGCTGCTGTCCATCGAAACGGTGGCTACGAGCGGAACCAAGGTGTTGATCGACTGGAATCTCGCCAGCCACGTGGAGTTTCAAAAGTCTGTCGAACTGCACAAAGTTCTGGAAGAGAGTCTGGCCGCGCCCTTCGTCTTCGGCGAAAACGGCACGAGCGAGCAGATCGAGACGCGCGAGGCTTTGCTTGAGCGGGTGCTGGCGACGGCCAAGAAAGATTTGACCATCCAACGCTATAAAGGTCTCGGCGAGATGAACCCCGAGCAGCTTTGGGAAACCACGATGAACCCGGAAAAGCGCACGCTTTTGCAGGTTAAAATCGACGACGCGGTGGAGACCGACCAAATCTTCACGGTCTTGATGGGCGACGCCGTCGAACCGCGCCGCAAATTCATCGAGGACAACGCGTTGGATGTGAAGAATCTGGACATTTGATCGGCCACGGTTCGACCTGGCGCGGCGTTTGAAAATTTGACACTTCGCAGCCGCTCGCTTAAAATGCGATCCTTTCCTCCTGTGGATCATTGCCCGCTGCATGCAACTCGCGCATGCAGCGGCTTTTTTATGCGAGCCGAATATATCTCTCGACCGGCAAACATAAAACCGGCTACCATCTCAAGGATTGATGACATCTGTCAGCCGAATTCCGCTTTGCCCAAAATAAAGAGCGCGGCCACGCGGCCGCGCTCTTTATTTGCCGGAATTTGTCAGAAGCAGAGACGCGACTTCCGTCTCGCATCAGCCGACAAAAGGTTGAGCCTAAGAATCGTTAATAAAACTATCCGCCGCCGCCGCGAGGCTCAGGGTCAGCGTACTTAACTCTTATCATCCAACGCGCTGCTCACTTGCTCGTCTAAATCTATGCGGTCGGTTTGCGTCGCGCCTTGCTGGTTGTAAAGGCCGCCGGGCGCAAACTGGCCTTGCGCGCCGATGTCTTGCGCGCGCGCGTTATTTTCCGTCAAGGTATCGGGTTTCAAATCATCGTTCCCGGCGTCGGGGAGAGAAGTGTTGTTTTGCTCGTTGTCCGTCATGTCAATCTTGCTCCTTCGGTGTTTGGAATTTGGAAAGCCTATTCATTCGCCGTAGCGTCGAACTCGAAAGCGATACAACTTAACCTCCGCGCGGGGCGAGATTCCGGCCTTACGCGCGGTGATCTGAAATTGCTGTTCGGCCGTCTCGACGCCTTCGAGGTCGGGCAGGAGCAGGCCGCGCCGCCCGCCGCGTTCATCTTCCACGATGAGACCGTAGATTTTGGGATCGAGTTCTTCAAACTGCGCCGGTTCGGGCGGCGAGAGCACGTCAACCGAGTAACGCAGGTGCGAGAGTTCGGAAAGCGCGACGGGCAAGAAACGCGGGTCGCGCGTCGCGGCGCTGATCGCGTTGTGGATCAGTTCCTCGGCGAGAGTAGCCTTCGTGGGTTCGACCGTGCCGATGCAGCCGCGCAAATCGCCTTCCTCCGTTTTGAGCGAGACGAAACAGGCCGCGCGTTGGGCTAACAGCGAATAGAGAGGTAGGTTCGGAACTTCGAGCACGCGTCGCTCGCGCACAAAAGTTTCGACCGCGCGACGCGCGAGTTCGGGCAAGCGTGTTTCGTTGCGCGCCGGGTCGGCGTCCGTCTGCGCGTAGGATTCGGCGTCTGATCTGTTTTCGCTTGGCTCGCTCATTTTAATTCCGCGGTTGATAAACCGTCCTTGGTTGTTCGCGCCAGTTGAGCCACCAAATAGCCGACGCCGAAGGGAGCTTCGTAGTGCAGCACTTCACAATCGCGCGTGGCCGCGTCTTGCGCTCCGAGGGCGACGAGCATTGAGCGGTAGCCACATTCGCCGGCGAGGCGTCTCAGATTTTGGTCAATCGCGGCGATGCGGTCGGGCGCGTTCGCGTTGATGGAGGCGACGACCTCTTCGTCGAAGCGATACGCCTGCGGATGATGACCGGCGGGCGCGTCGGGCGTCAGGCGATGACTCAGGTCGCCGCTCGCGACGAACGCGACGGCGCGCCCCGACGCTTCGACCGCACGCCTGATGCACTCGCCGAAACGCACGTGATCCTCGTTTGACAGAAAACTATAACCGAGCGCGACGACGCGACCGCGCCAGCCGTTGCGCAAGAGAAAGTAGAGCGGCACGGTGGTTCCGTGATCGAGTTCGTAACCCTGGAGGGGAGCGAGTTCGTAACCTTGCGCGGCGGCGGCGGAAGTCATCGCCGCGAGGAGTTCTGCGTCGAGCGGCGCGCCGACGGTTGCCTGCGGAGCGCGAAAATTGGCGAAGTCTCCGCGCAGCTCCGTTTCGTGATAGGCGACAAAGGCGCACGCTTCGAGCGGCGCGTGGGGCGAGACGATGATGATCGTCTCCGCGCCGCACGCGATGATGCGTGCGGTCAATTCGCGCATCGCGTCAATCGAGCCGCGCACTTCGGCCGCGGCTTCCCGCCCGACCTCCGGAACCATGATCGGCGGGTGCGGAGCGATGCCGACGAAAACGAGAGAGCCAGCCATATTCAACGCCTCAGGCTAAGTGAGTTTTGCAAAGTTTCCCCGTCGGAACGGGACGGCCGCCGCTGGTGTAATCGTTACGCAGCGCGGACGAGCCACCGGCGACCGCCTGACAAACCAAACTCTTTGAGGGATGGCGGCAATTCTATCACACCACGCGCGCGGCGTGACAAGCAGGCGCGGCTCACGCAGATGCGTCGCGGCGTTAAAGAATCGCCCGCCTTGATGTAGGATACGCGCCACAACCGACGACGGAGACAAAGAGAGCAGAGCGAATGGTTGAGAGTGAGAAGTTTGATGCGCTGATCATCGGCGCGGGGCCGGCGGGGTCGTTCGCGGCGGAGCGTCTGGCGCGCGGCGGCATGCGCGTGGCGTTGTTCGACGGGCGACCGGCGGGCGAGCCGAAGGCCTGCGGGGGAGGCGTCACTTCAAAGGCGTTGAAGGCCTGGCCGCACCTGCTCGAAGCGATGGGGCGCACGGTTGAGGAAGTTGAAATGTACGCGCCCGCGGGCACGCGCGTGCGTCTCAAACTCGATGCCCCATTCGCCATCTATTCACGCGTCGCGTTCGATTCCTACCTGCGCGACCGCGCCATCCAGGCCGGAGCGCACGTCATCCCCGAACGTGTGTCGCTCGCCGTTGACGCCGACCGGCGCGAGGGTTGGACGGTGCGTGCGCGAAGCGGCGCGAGTTGGGAGGGAAGCATGCTCGTCGCGGCCGACGGCGCGAACAGCCCCATCGCGCGCCGTCTGGCCGGTGCGCTGCCGAACGCGGAGATGGAAGTGGCGTTCGGCTATCGCGCGCCGTTGCCGAAACAGGACGACGCGCCGACGGTCATCGCGTTTCTGCCCGGCTGGGTCGGGTACGCGTGGGCGTTCCCGCGTCTCGATCACATCTCGTTCGGCATCGCCACCTCGCAAGACGCGTTCGATCATCGCTCGCTCGATGCGCTGCTGTGGGAGTTCATGGTCGGCTATTACCGCATCCGCGAAGACGCGGGCGCGCCGCTCTGGTCTTCGCAGGCGAAAAATTCGAGCGACGCAGACCTGCAACACCGCACAGAGATTGAAAAGAAACTGCGCGTCTCGGTGGATCGTTACGCCGCGCGCATCCCCGGCCTCTCAGTGGAGACCTGGAACGCGCGCCGCGTCGGCTCGGATACGTGGGCGTTACTGGGCGACGCGGCCGGTTTCGCAGACCCCGTGACGGGCGAAGGCATCTACTATGCGCTGCGCTCGGCCGAACTTTTCGCGGAGGCTTATCTCGCGGGACGCGCGGCGACCTACGAGGAACGCTGGCGTGCGGACTTCGGGCGCGAACTGCGCCGCGCCTCCGCGATGCGCGGACGCTTCTACGGCGAGTTTCTCGGCGCGCCTTTCACCGACCGCATGATCGATTTCGCGCGCCTCCATCCGGGCATCCGCCGCACGCTCCGCGAACTCGTCGCGGGCGATCAAGGCTACGTCAATCTCAAGCGCGCGCTCGCCCGCAGCGCGCTCTGGCCTTTGTAGTCTCACGATGGCGTATCTACTCTGACACGCGCTCGTCGGCGGGCGGCGCGGTGTAAGGAGCGAGGCGGTGTTTGAGTTCTTCGGGGACGGGCACGGAGTCGAACGAGCCGCGCCGGACGGCGACGAGGACGAAGTGGGCTTCGGCGACGATTGAGGGGTCGCCGTTGCGTCGCACCTCGAAATTCAGCCGCAACGATTTCGTGCCGACGCGCCCGACGTAGACCGACACTTCGAGCAGGTCGTCCAACTGCGCGGCCTGGCGGAAGTCGCATTCGAGATGCGCGCGCGGCAACCACACGTCGAGTTCGTCGAACATGCGGCCGTAGGGCAACCCGACGGCGCGGAAAAGCTCCGTTTCGGCGATCTCGAAAAAACGTATGTACGCGCCGTAAAAGATAATGCGCGCCGCATCCACGTCGCCCCACCTGACGCGCTCCTCGATGCGGTACTTCCACGCCGCCGGTTGTGTCTGGTTCATCGCTTCCATTCAATCAGCAACTCGTCGCAAAAGTGATGCGCGGGCGCGGAGAGTTGATTCATAAATCGTCTACGCGTCGAGTTGGCGCAGGAAATTTTCCACCACGCGATTGAACTCCGCCGGGCGTTCGACGTTGGAGACGTGTCCCGCGCCCGCGATGATTTCGAGCCGCGAACCGCGTATCTCGCGATTCATCAACTCGGCATCGGCGGGCGGCGTGATCCGGTCGAGACTGCCGACGATGATGAGCGTCGGGCAATTTATCGCGCGCAGGAATTCCGTCTGATCTCGGCGCACGGCCATGCCGCGCAGAGCCGACGCCGCGCCCTGTGGATCGGTATTCAAGATCATCTCGCGGACGCGCTCGACAATTTCAGGATGCTCAACTTGCGTCGAAGGCGCGAAGAGTTTCGGGAGCATCGCGTCGGCGATCGTGTGCATGCCTTCGTCGAGGGCGCGCGTGGCGGTCGCTTCGCGCGCGAGCCGCGCTTCTCCGGTGTCAGCTTGCGGGCGCGTGTCGGCGAGCAGGAGCGCGCGCAAGCGTTCGGGAAACAGACTGGCAAAGGCGAGCGCAACGTAGCCGCCCATGGAAAGCCCGCCGAGCGTCGCGCGCGCGATGCCCAATTCGTCGAGCAGCGCGGCTACGTCGGCGGCCATCTCTTCCATCGTCGCGGGGTGGCGCGTCGCGTCTGTCTCGCCGTGGCCGCGCAGGTCAACGGTGATGATGCGGTAACGCTCGCCGAGCGCGTCGGCCTGCTCGCGCCACAGCGTGCGGTTGAACGGAAAGCCGTGCAGCAGCGCGACCGGCGACCCCGCGCCCGATACCTCATACCCCAACTCGATGCCGCGCACGCGTGCGACGCTCATCGCGTCTCCTTTCGTCTTAACCTGCCGGGCTTCGCTTTGCGCCGTTCGTGCTCCCTCAGTGCGCCCCCGGCGCGACACTCTTTTCTCGCCGGAGGTACACAAGTTGAGACGTGAGACGCGAAGGGTTGCGGGGCAGCTTGAGACTGTTAAAATAGCTCCGAAATTCACTCTCGAATCGAGGCGTAGATAGCATGGCGAGCGCGCGAGCGTCAAACGCGCGGCGGGGTCTGCGCATCTAAATCGTGAGCAACAGGCAGCGTGATTTCCCGGTCGCGTCAGGCGCGTTTGAGCGCGAATCAAACCACAGAAGGAAGCAAGTTATGAGCAGCAGGAAACAGACGGCGAAGGCGCAAATTTTTTCGGCGGCCGAACAACGCGCGGCGCGTTCCGAGCGGATCGAGGTGAGAGACGCGGAGCCTTACGGGTGGATCGCTTTCTCCGAGTCGGGCACCGAACAGAACTATCACCTGTTCCGCAACCCCGACACGAAGCGCCTGGTCTGCACCTGCGCGGACTTCATCTACCGCGGCGATGCCGAACCGCGCTACGAGTGCAAGCACATCTCCGCGACGCTCAAGTATATCGCGCGGCAGTATCTCGCAAGAGACTACGACCCGCAGCGGCAGTACGCGCGAACGGCGTCCGCCGCCGAGCGCGGCGCGCGGCGGGCGGCCTGAGCGATTCCCTACCCGACCCCGGCCGCGAGAGCTTCGCGGTAAACTTTCTCCGTCGCCTCAACCATTCGTTCCAGACTGAAACGCGCACGTGATTCTTCGCCTGCGCGTTCGCTTATGCGCGCGCGCTCGTCGCCGTCGCGGAGCAGTTGAAGCATCGCGCGGGCGAGCGATGTAGGGTCGCCGACGGGCACGAGTTTGCCGGTCACGCCGTCGTCGATCATCTCGCGCGCGCCGTCCGTCGCGGTTGCCAGGACGGCGACCCCGCACATCAACGCTTCGAGCGTGGCGAGGCCGAAAGCCTCTGCGCGGGCGGCCGAGACGTAGAGGTCGAGCGCGCCGATGAGCGGCGTGAGTTCCGAGACGTGGCCGAGGAGCCGGACGTGGTCATGCAGTTCGTGCTCGCGGATCAACTGCTCAAGACGGGCGCGCGTTTCGCGTCCTGGCGACCTGTCGTCGCCGATGATGAGAAACTGCGCGTTCGTAAAATTCTCCTGACGGATCAACGTCGCCGCCGCGCGCACGAAATCCTCCTGACCTTTGACCGGACTCAACTCGCCGACCGTGCCGACCAAGAGACGCGCGTCGGCGGCGAGCCGCTGCCGAAAGTCGGCGCGGTTGAAACCTTCGAGCGCGTGATCGAGCCTGGCGACGGAGATGCCGTTCGGGATGACGCGAATTTTTTCGGCGGGGAAGATTCGGCGCGCACTGAGGCCGCGCGCGACGCCTTCCGAAACCGCGATGACGCGCGCCGCGTTCGCGAGTGTGAACTTATGCCAGCCGCTCATGGCGAACGGCACGTGGCGCGTGAGGACGAACGGCACGCCCCCGGCGCGCCGCGCGGCGTAGGCGACGAGCGGATAATCGCGCGCGAGGTGCGCGTGGACGATCTCGATCCGTTGTTCGCGGATGAAGCGCGCGAGCCGGGTCGCACTGGCGAGATCGAGCGCGTTGCGCAGCGGGAGCGTGATGAGATGTGAACCGGCGAGGGGCGCGAGTTGCGCCGGGAGCGGCGACGCGGGAGAGAGCGCGGCGTAAACGTCGTGGCCGCGTTCGGAGAGCGCGTTCGAGAGGTCGGCGAGATGTCTCTCGCCGCCGCCGAAGGTGCGCGCCGAACTGACTTGGAGAACCCTCACAATTAGTCGCTGGCGGTTGTGGTGGCAGCCGCCGACGAGGTGGAAGATTTTAACGCGAGCGGCGATGACTCGTAGCGTGCGAGCAGGTCGGCGGGGTCGCGGTAGATGTCTGTGCAACCGGCGGCGCGGAGTTCCGCTTCGGGGAAGCCGCCGCAGAGCACGCCGATGGTGCGCAGGTTGATCTTGCCCGCGGCCTCCGCGTCGTAGGGCGTGTCGCCGATGACGACCGCTTCCGTGGCGCGCACGTCGCCGAGCGCGCCGAGCGCGGCCTCGAAGATGTCCGGGTGCGGCTTCGACTTGTCGGCGTCGTCGGCCGAAGTTTCCTCCTCGACGAGGTCTGTGATGCGCGCGAGTTCTTTGTAAACTTTGAGTTCGTCCTTCTTGGCGGAAGAGGCGAGGGCGATGCGCTTGCCGTCCTGACGAATGCGCTCGAAGAGTTCGCGCACCTGCGGGAAGGGACGCACGCGCGAGATGTATTCGCGCTTGAAGAGATCGCCCCTGAACTTTTCCATCTCCGCGCCGAAGCGCGCGAGTTCTTCGGCGGAGAAGAAGACGGGCATCAACTGGTCGCCGCCCTTACCGATTTGATGACGGACTTTCTCGAATTCAACTTCGCGTCCGTAGTGTCGAAACGTGTCCTGCCAGGCGCGCGCGTGGAGGTCAACGGAGTCAACGAGCGTGCCGTCGATGTCGAAAATAATAGCTTTGAGCATGAGTTGGCTTTCTTTCCCTTGGATGAATTGAGGCTTAACATTACACCACGCGCGTGCGATGTGTCGTGTTCCCCAACGTAATTTCGCGCGGGCGTCGGGCATTCAGGCTGATCGGCGAGTCGGCATAAAGTTTGCTACCCGGTTAGTCAACAGGAATCGACCTTCCGAAGATAAGCAGGGAAACTTAGAGGAGGACTTTATGGCAAAGCTGGTGACGGGACTTTTCAAGACGCGCCTGGCGGCCGAGGCCGCCGTGGACGCGCTCATCAAACAGGGCTACGCGCGCGACGACATCAGCGTGCTCATGTCGGATGCGACGAAGAGTAAAGAGTTCGCGATCGAGTCGGGGACGCACGCGGCCGACGGCGCAGGCATCGGTGGCGCGGTGGGCGGCACGGTGGGCGCGGTGCTGGCGGCGTTGGCCGCGGTGGGAACGAGCATCGCGCTGCCGGGAATCGGCCTGGTGATCGCGGGGCCGATTGCGGCCGCGCTCGCGGGCGCGGGAGCGGGCGGCGCGGCGGGCGGCGTGATCGGCGCGCTCGTCGGGGCGGGTATCCCGGAGCATCGCGCGAAAGTTTACGACGCGGGCTTGCGCGGCGGCGGCATCCTCATCGGCGTCGAAGCCAAGTCGAATGAGGACGGCGACCAGATCGAAAAACTGCTCGCCGACCTCGGCGCGGAACACGTCAGGCAAGAGTAAATGACAGGGATGAGGGCGGAGGGATGAGGGATGAATTAGGAAAGCACTCACTTGCTTGAATGCTTTCATTCATCCCTCATCCCTCCGCCCTCATCCCTTATTCGTTACCGGCTGATCTTGTCGCCGATGTCTTCGATGGCCTCGCCGACTTTGCGGCGGGCTGTGCCGAAACCTTCCTGGATGTTGCCGGAGGCGCGGTCGGCCTCGCCTTCGGCTTCCATGTCGCGGTCGCCCGTGGCTTCGCCCACTTTGTCTTTCACCGCGCCTTTGGCCTGATCAAATTTTCCCTCGACCTCGTCGTTGTTTAGTAAGCCCATCTTCGTCTGCCTCCTCGAAAATTGTCCGCCCGGTTGATGTGTTTGGTTAAAGCAGAAACGCCTGTTCATGCTTAGACGCGGATTACGTTCGCAACGGGTGTGCCAGCATGGAGACAGTGATTTGAGCGAGCGCGCGGGCGAGCGAAAATCGCAGTTAAAGAACGAATTGCGCGATGCACGGGTGCTATTGACAGGAGCGTTGAGGGCGAATCATTCTGCGCGCGTTTCCGTACAGTCGGGGGGCGGCGCGCTTCGTCTTCGGACAAAAAAAGAGGGCGCGTCAATTTTAAGACGCGCCCTCTTTCGGGGTTAGTGCAGACTCTCGGGCGTCTGCGTTAGAACTGGAATCGCGCGGCGAATTGAATCTGACGCTCGCGGTAGATCGAGTTGCCTGCGGATGTGACTCGGCCGAAAGCTTCCAACGGCGTCAGCGTCGTGCCGGTCAGGTTGTAGGCCTGAGCGTTGACACCCGTCACCTGATAACGGTTGAAGATGTTGAATCCCTCGGCGAGGACTTCCAGATTCATCGACTCCCGGAGGCGGAAACGACGCGAGATGCGCAAGTCCATGTTGACGAGCTTGGGCTGGCGGAAAGAGTTGCGCTCGAAGAGCGGGATGCGGGAGCCGCCGCCCGAACCCGTCAGACCGCCGGAGACGGGCGTGTTGGCGACCGTGCCGGTAAAGGTGGCCGTATAGACGTTGCCCGACTGCGCGACGAAGATCGGGGCGATGGTGAAGCCACCGAAGATTGCGCGGCCGACTCTCGAATTTTCCAGACCGAAGGGCGCGCCCGGCGTCCAGACCGCGCTCGCCACGAAGCGGTGCGGCACGTCGTTGTTCGAGGGGCCTTCATCGTCGAGACCCTCGTTGAACGGGTCGAGCCTGCCTTGCGTGAAGGTGAAGGTCTGCGAGTTCTGACCGTTATCAATCGCACGCGAGAACGTGTAGTGCGTCTGGAACTGTAGTCCCTTCGTAAGGCGACGATTGGCTTGCAGGACAAGGCCATCGTATTTCGATTCGATGTCGCTGCGAATCTGCGTGATCGCGCCGAAGCGTGTGTCGGGTCTGCCGTTGCCGGTCGGCAACCTGCGGAAGAACGGCACGGTGATCGACTGACCATCGAGCGCGCCGCCGTTGAACGTGTAGGTCGTCTGAATCGGCGTGGGCAGGTTCTCGTCCACGAAGGTCGGGAGATTACGCCCGCGGCTGAACAGGTAGGAGATCGAGACGGCGGTGTTGCGCCCGATCTCGCGCTCCAGAATGATGTCCGCCTGATGGATCAGCGGGCTTCTCATGTTCGGCGCGAAGACCACGATGTTCGGCGTCACGGCGCCGGTCGGAGCCGTGACGACGACGTTCGGGAAGACGGGCGCGGCCGCATCCGTTGCGTTGAAGGAGAAGGTGCGCTGCGCCTCGTTGACGCCCGTGTTGCTGATGGCGTTGATGACCGTCGAGTTGATGATGCGGCCGTAGTAGATGCCGTAGCCGCCGCGAAGCGACGTTTTGCCATCGCCCGTCAGATCGTAGGCGAGGCCGAAACGCGGCCCGAAGTTGTTCTGGTCGGACGGAATCTGGTTCGTCTGCTGGGGGCCGATGTTCTGGCCGGCGATGTTCGTGAGCGCGTTAGGAATCTGCGGCTTGGGCAACTGCTGGTACTCGTAGCGCAGGCCGAGATTGACGGTCAGGCGCGGCGTCGCGCGGAAGTCGTCCTGCACGAAGAAGCTATAGTCGTTGGTGCTGATCTCGAAGGCCGTCGGGCCGAACGCCTGAGTGAAGCCGCCGGTAGTGTTGTAGCACTTGCCCGCGATTCTCGCGGTGGTGGCGCACAGGACGCCCGCCGTACGCAGCGCGCCGTTCTGCTGCACGTTGAGGTAGTCAACGATGAAGTCGTTGAAGTTGGTGTAGCCGTAGCTGCCCCCTTCGTTGACGAGGTTGTCGAGCAGATCGTTGACGTGGTTGATGTCGAATCCGAACCGGAGCGTGTGCTGGCCGCGTGACATGGTCATCGTGTCGGCTAGTTGCACGCGCTTTTCGTCGGGGTTGGCGATGCGCTCAAGGAACGTCGGCTTGCCGAAGCTGATGCCCTGCGTGAGCGAAACGTTCGGCAGGCGGGTCAGACCCGCGGGCAGGATGGCCGCCTCGCCCGCCGTCGGCTCCTGTGTGAAGGCGAACAAATTGTCGCGACCCCACTGGAAGCGCAATTCGTTGAGGAAAGTCGGCGAGATGGTCGAAGTCAGGCGCGCGTTGAAGATGTCGGCTTCGACGAAGTCGTCGCCGAAGCTGGCGACGCCGCTGAAGGTCGTCGGCTGCGTCTGGATGCCGGCGGGCGACTGCGAGCGCATGCGGTTGTAAGACGCCGTAAAGTTGTTGCTGCCGTTAATCACCCAGTCGATCTTCGGGAAGATGATGCGCTGGTCTTGCGAACGCGGAACCTCGCCGAGCAGGCTGGAGACGAAGCCCGTGGCGAGATTGATGTTCGCATCCGTAAAGAAGGTGGCATTGGCCGCGGAGCGCTCCCTGAGGCACCTGCGGTTGACGCCGACCGCCGTGGTACACGCCGCGTTCGCCGCGGTGTCGGTCAGGAACAGTTGATTCTGCAAGATGGCCGCGCCGGGGAAGTTGCGCTTCTGCTGATCGTAGGTGAAGAAGAAGAACAGTTTGTCGCGGATAATGCGGCCGCCGATGGAGCCGCCGAACTGGTGGCGAATGTCGGTCGGCTTGAACCGCTCGGTCTGCGACGTGCCGGCGATCGGGCGGGTGACGAAGGGGTTCGTCGCGCCGAAACGGTTGTTGCGGTAGTACTCGAAGATGTCGCCGTGAAAGTCGTTCGTGCCGCTCTTGGTGACGGTGTTGATGACCGCACCGGCGGCGCGCCCGTACTCCGCCGAGTAGTTCGACGTGTTGACCTGAAACTCGCGGATCGAGGACTGGCTGACGACGTAGCTGATGCGCGTGCGTCCGCGCTCCTCGCCGTAGAAGGCGTTGTTGTTGTCGCCGCCGTCGAGCGTGCTGTTGTTCAGGAGGCCGGAGACGCCCCGGAAACTGTTGAGACCGAAACCGCCCTCGGCGACGACGCCCGGCGTCAACAAGACGAAGTTAGAAGCGCGGCGACCGTTGATCGGAAGCTCGTTGATCGAGGTCTGGTTGATGTTGTTGGAGAAGTCCTGCTGAGTCGTATTGATGACCGGAGCTTCGGCCGTCACTTCCACCTGTTCGGTCGAGCCGGTGATGCCGAGCGGGATGTCGAGCGAGGTCACGCGCCCGACTTCCACCACGACGTGCTGCTGCGAGAAGGGGGCGAAGCCCGACACGCCGACGGCGACCGTGTAGTTTCCGGGCTGCAACTGAACGACGCGGAAGCGGCCTTCGTCGTCCGAGGTCGCCGTGCTTTCCCGGTTCGTTCCCTCGTTACGCACGGTCACGGTTGCGTTCGGCACGACCGCGCCGTTCGGGTCTTTGATCAGGCCGCCGATGGCGCCGTCCGTCGTGGACTGTGCTGCCGCCAGGGTGACCCCGAAGGTCAGGCAGAGCACCAGCGTCACCAGCGCGCAAACTGAGCGGTACAGGGATGGTTTCGACATATTTCGTCCTTTGCTAATTTCGATTGTTGGGCTGAGTTCAGACACAGGGCAGACCTTAAGGGGGCGACTTCCGCGTCCGAAGATGTTAGCGATTAACCTTTGTGTAGGTAATAAAAGACTGCGTTGCTTGAAAGCAAGGTTATATCATAAGACGAGGCGTTTACGCGAGTCTTACGGGAAAACAAACGGGATGTTAAATACTACAATTTGCGCGCCGCGGCAAGCCTAAACCGCCCCCGCTTTCCGCCCCCGCCCGCGCCCGCGGAATTATTACGCCCGCTGACCCCGAATTGTTTTTCCGGCGCGAAAATAGACCCTCACGCAAAGCCGTATGACGCGCGCGGCGCATCAAGCGGCATGCGCGCCGGACTCTCCCGCCGCCCGCGCCGCCGCTCAGACATCTCTCGCCGCCGCTACTTTATTCGCACCGGCTACTCCGTTCGCACTTGCTGTCAAACGCCCCTGTTTGCGGGCATTAACCGGCGATCTTCGCGTGCCGGACGCGTCAGGTGCGAAGCAGGTATCGCGCAGGCGCGGGTTGTCGCAAGTTCACGCAAAGTTCATCGCGGGCTGAAATAGCGGCATTTGGCGTCGTTTCCGGCGTGCGCTGCGGCGTGGCGCGTGTGGCACGACGATTGAAAGAAGTGTAAGACGTGTGGGGCGATAGCCGAGACTGTTCAAATTCGCCGTCCCGACACGACGCGAAATTGATATTTGCGCCAGAGGGGGGAAAACTGTTGGCGCAAACGTCGGACGCCCCGGCAGGCTTTTTGAGGAGAGAGCCTGTCCGGGGCGTTCGCATGGAAAAGCAGGGATGAGGGCGGAGGGATGAGGGATGAATTCAGAAAGCACTCAAGTTAGTGCCTTCATTCATCCCTCATCCCTCCGCCCTCATCCCTTATTCTTTATCCTTGCCGCTCGACGATGATCGCGATGCCCTGACCGCCGCCGATGCAGGCGGTGGAGAGTGCGTAGCGGCCGCTGCGACGACGAAGTTCGAGGAGCGAGGTGAGGACGAGGCGCGTGCCGGATGCGCCGAGCGGGTGGCCGAGGGCGATTGCGCCGCCGTTGACGTTGGTGCGTGCGCGGTCGAGGCCGAGTTCCTTTTCGACGGCGAGATATTGACCGGCGAACGCCTCGTTGACTTCGACCAGATCAATGTCCGACAGTTTCAGCTCGGCACGCTCCAGAGCCTTGCGCACGGCGGGCACGGGGCCGATGCCCATCACGTCAGGCTCGACGCCCGCGTAAGCCCACGCCACGATGCGCCCGAGCGGCGCGACCCCGCGCGACTTCACAAACTCTTCGCCCGCGATCACGAGAGCCGCCGCGCCGTCAACGATGCCGGACGCGTTACCGGCCGTGACGAAGCCGTCTTTGCTGAACGCCGTCGGCAGTTTCGCCAAGACTTCGAGCGTCGTGTCGGGGCGCAGGTGGTCGTCCGTGTCAACCACTTTGACGCCCTTGCGCGTCTTCACTTCGACGGGCGTGATCTCTTCCCTGAACAGCCCCGCATCCTGCGCGCGCTTCGCCTCGGTTTGCGAGCGCAGCGCGTAAGCGTCTTGCTCCTCGCGCGAGATTTCGTAGCGGCGCGCGAGGTTTTCGGCCGTGCCCGCCATCGTCGTGTTGCAATAGGTGTCGAGCAGGGCGACCATCAAAGTGTCTTCGAGTTTGCCCTGTCCGAGCGAGAAGCCGGAGCGCGCGCCGTAGATGGCGTGCGGAGCCATGGACATCGACTCCATGCCGCCGACGAGCGCGGTGCGAGCCTCGCCGAGCAGGATCATGTGCGCGCCGGAAACGATTGACTGGATGCCGCTGCCGCACAGCCGGTTGACGGTGAGCGCGGGACGGTCGGCGGGCACGCCCGCCTTGAGCGCGACATGGCGTGCGCCGTAGATGGCATCGCCCGAAGTCTGCAAGGCGTTGCCGAAGATGGTGTGATCGATCTCTTCCGCCGCCACGCCGGTCGCGTCGAGCGCGCCGCGCGCGGCCGCCGCGCCGAGGTCGATCGCTTTAACATCCTTCAGCGCGCCGACGTACTCGGTCATCGGCGTGCGCTTGCCGCCTAAAATAAAAATGTCTTGAGCCATTATTTTCCTACTTCCTCATTGATCGTTGAAAACTTCCCCCGGATACGAAACAGACGAAAGTAACAGACGCGCAAACCGCGCGTCAAACCCGCCTCTTCGCGCCCCTTCGTGCCGCGAAATTTAGATGAAAACCGAAGGCGGCAAGCTGCCCGTTGCGCCGCGCCCGCGATCCAACCTGCGCTGCGGCAATATTACCCGGCTCGCTTTGGTCGGCGGGTAATAGGTCATTTTCGATGTTGAACAGAAAGTAGGATTCAACAGAAGTAATCACCTGCTGCTAAAATGCGTCCTCTCCGGTAGACACCTTGTCACTCTAACCAGACACACAAACCTCTGTTTCAACTGAAATAGACCCAATAAGATCGGCCTTTTTGCCCGGTATGAATATTGCCGTTGGATTAAGTCCGACTCTCCGGTAGTGGTTCGGGTTGAACTTCCGAGTCAATGTTTATGAGCGCTTCAGTTTGGAACTTAAACGCCGGTGATCGGTGCGGGCGTTTGTTAAATAAAGGGTCTGATGAAGTTAAGACGGTCACAGCGGATGATGCCGCAGCAGTCTTAACAGTTCAAGATACAAGTTATCGTGACGGTGATTGAACCGCCACTCGCACTCTTTCAAGTGCAGATTGAAAGTGGCCGCAGGCACCCCAT
>DASVVO010000005.1:0-11713 GCA_036386515.1 Pyrinomonadaceae bacterium | reverse complement strand
TGCGGTGAAGGCCGCTCCGTCCATGTTCTCCGAGACCAAATCTTCCTGTTCGGGGAAGGCGTGCTCGTATTCCCGTTTCACGAAGAGCACTTTGTATCTCACCAGCTTCAGCATGTCGTCCCGTAAATCCCTGTCCATCTCCGCCTCCTTTAAACTGTCCTCGTCGCCGTTAGTCGTCCGCCGCCCACGCCCGTGACGCCTCCCGCCGGACGCCCGCACCAGACCAACGCCGACGCACGTCGCGTCCGTCGTGGCCGCACGGTGCGGTTTCACTTCTCTACAGGTTCCACAATCTGACGTTTCCGTCGTTGCTGCCGGAGGCCAGCAACCGCCCATCCGGCGAGAAGGCCACGTAATGAGCCGCCCCCTCGTGGCCGCCGAACACGTGCCTCGTCTTCTTCGTCCCCACGTCCCACAGCCTGACGGTCGTGTCGTAACTGGCCGAGGCCAACGTCGAGCCATCGGGCGAGAAGGCGACGCACACCACCCAGCCGTCGTGCCCTTTGAGCCGCGCGCGCAGCTTGCCCTTCTCCACATCCCACAGAATGACGGTCGAGTCTTCGCTGCTCGAAGCCAGCAGCCGCCCGTCGGGCGAGAAGGCGACGGAGAAGACCAGCCCATGGTGCGCGCGCAGGGTCGTGCGCGCCTCACCCGTCTCGGCGTCCCAGAGGATGACCGCCGCATCGCTCGCCCCGGTCGCAACCGTCTTTCCGTCGGGCGAGAAGGCGACGCCCCACACGCCGACGGCGATCTCGCTCGCCGTGTCGTCGTGTCCCTTGAGCGTGAGCAACGACTGGCCGGTTTCCATGTCCCAGATGCGCGCCGTCAGGTCGAGACTGGCCGAGGCCAACCTGTTTCCATCCGGCGAGAAGGTCACGACGGGAACCCAGCCCTGGTGCCCGATCAATTCCAACCTCGGCTCAAGCGTGCCGTTGGCGAATCCATCCACCCTGATCGGGTTGGCGTGATGCCCGCGCGCCATCAATGCGCCCGTGGGCGAGAAGGCGACGGAGGTCACTTCGCTCGACTGTTTGTTGACCAACGGCAGGTGAGCCGACCGCATTACGCCTGTCGGCACCTCCCACAGCTTGATGCTCATGTCCACGCTCCCGGAGGCGAGCAGGTTTCCATCCGGCGCGAAGGCCACGGCGTTCACGCCCTTGTCGTGCGCGCTGATGAGCATGTGCAACGAACCGGGTTCGCCGTGGACGGGGACATCGACGACCGGGTCGGCGGCGGGAGCGGCGTCGGCCTCCGCCGTGTCCGTCGAGTCGGCGACGATAACGGGGTCGGGGTCGGCGATAGGGTCGGCGTCACCGGCGACAATAGCTGAACCTTTATCATCATGGTCGCCGCCGCCCGACGATCCGCCGCCGTGCTTCCCGGACTTACGCCGCAATTCGTTTCTGATCTGTTCGAGGACGCGAATCTGCTGTTCTTCATACTTGAACTTCTCGCGCGGGTACCTGTCCATCACCTCGTAGTACACCCGCAGGTACTTCTTGTCGCTGTCCCTCAGTCCCAACAGCAACCCGTCGCGCACGTGCCCCCCGCCCGGATAGCCCTTCTCCGCCCACTTGTGCGGCACCCGCATCTCTCCACGCCCCAGCATTTGAATGAACTCGGCCACCTTCCATGCGGTGAAGGCCGCTCCGTCCATGTTCTCCGAGACCAAATCTTCCTGTTCGGGGAAGGCGTGCTCGTATTCCCGTTTCACGAAGAGCACTTTGTATCGCACCAACTTCAGCATGTCGTCCCGTAAATCCCTGTCCATCTCCGCCTCCTTTACCCGCACGCGCTTGGCGACATCCGGTGCGGCGACGGACGCAGGAGGCTCCGTGGTCGCATGCGGCGCATTGCGCGGCAGGTCGTTAATGCCGCCGGACGCAGTGCCGGCAACGTTCGAATCAAAAACGCCTCCATCCGTGCCCCGTGGAGGGCTGGCGTAGGCGGCGCTGTCGCTTTGAGCCGGGGGAACCGTCCTCTCCCCCCGCCCGCGCTCAAACCCCTCATGCGACGGGCGACTGAACGCGTAAACGAACCGGCTGACGACTCCATCCAGCAACTGCCCTCCCGGCAGTTGTTGCCCTAACATTTCGACGCTCGACGCGATGGCGTCCGCCGGTCGTCGGATCATCTGGCTCAAGAGTCGTCTCATCTAGCCCTTGTCTCGCGGCCGTGGAGGTAGCCGCCTGCCTTCGCGCAGACGCTTCCGCACACGGCGACGCTTTCAAATCTCAAAGGCATCTCACGCTCTATCGCCCGCCGCGCCCGCCGCCCCTGCCGCCCCTCGCTCCACGCGGGCGATCAATTCCGGCAGCGATTGATAGCGAAAGACCAGCCCGAGGCAGCCGTGCTCGCTGAGGGCGGGGTAGTAGTGCCGCAACACCTCCGCGCACGGACGGCCGACGCAAACGTCCCAGAGCGCGGCGGCCTGCGGCTCGGCCGCGCGATGGCGGCACAGCCCGCGCAGGGCTTCGTCGTCGGGAGACGAGCCGCGCCAGATGATGAGTGCGGAACTGAGGCCGTTGACGAAGGCGTCGCAATCGGCCGCGTCGCGCACGTGATGGCGCAGGAACGACTCGATCACCTCCGGGTGCCGGATGTTGACGAGCGTGAGCGCCCAGACCAGACCGGCCAGTGCGTTGAGCCTGCCAAGTTCGTGCGGCGGTTCCTGCCGCGTCTGTCCCACGGCGCGCCAGGGTTCGCTGTTGTTCGGCAGGAAGTTGGTCGGGGTGAAGTAAATACCGCGCCCGACGCCGTGCCAGAAGTAGCCGAGCAAATCTTCGTCGATGTCGCACAGGTGGCGGTCGATGTCCAACAGCAGGTGCGGGTGCAGATTGCGCGCCGCCAGCCCCAACGCCTCATACGTCGCGCCCTCGTAACCTGCCTCCGCGCTCTCGTCGCAGAGGGCGATGAACTCTTCGAGCGACCGTCTCAACTCGGCATCGGAACTGCGCGGCGTGAGCAGCCCCAGGCATCCTCCCGCCAAAGAGAGTCCCGCCCCGGCGTGCAGCGCGGCCAGACTCGACGCCGGCAACCGGCCGACCTCGCCTTTGAGATTGACGGCGTCCGCCTCGTCCGGCCGCTGTTCGGCGTAGAGGTGGCCGATGCCCTCCGTCGCCCACACGGAGCGATAAGAATCGAGGGCGGCGGCGCGCCCGACGAGTTCCGCGAGCGTGGCGACGCCGTCTCTCGGGAGTTCGAGCGCGAGGTCAACGTGCGCGAAGAGGTTGAAGGCTTCCAGCTTGTTCTGTAGTTCCAACCAGGCGAGACGGCTCTCGCGTTCGGAGGTCAACGCGGACGCCGCCGCGGCCATACACTGCGCCATGTCGAGAGCGGTCTTGAACATGAGGCGCGGGGTGGCGGCGTCGCCCGTGAGTGCGCCGTAGGCCACATCCACCATTCCCCTTTGCAGTTGGTCGCCGAGTTGGAAGATCATTTTTATTCCGCCGTCGAGTTGCGCCGCGACGTATCCGCGCCCGGAGCCGTTCTCGCCCGCCACATCGTCACACTACCGCTTTGCCCGGAACCGCTCCGCACGCTCACCGCTGCGCGCCCCCGTCGCCCGCGCGGTACTTACCTTCCGGGTCGTCTACGCGTAAGACGTAGAAGGTCACGATGGCGTGAGGCGCGAGGCCGACGACCGAGTTGTCGCTCATCAAGCCCCCGATACCGCTGAACGCCCCGGTTCCGTTCATCAGCGGCCCGAAGCCGCCGAAGCGCAACGCCCGCTGACCCGGCGCGCCCGCCAGTTCCATGTTGAAGGTGCGTCCCTCGCCGCCGTCGCCCACGAAGCTGCCCACGGTCTCGCCGTCGCGGTCGTATAACGTGTACTCGTTGAAGCTCTGAAAAGGGATGGGAGCCTGCGCCGTGCCGGGCGCGCCGGGGTTGAGCAGATTGAAGGCGATGTTCGCGTTCATCTTCCCGATGACCGGCCCCACGCTCTTGACGCTGCGCAGACCGGCGCGCCCCTGCACCGCCGCATCGATGTCCACCAGTCGCAGTTGCTGCGACACGTTGAGGCCGTTGACCTGCCCGTCGAGACCGAAACTGTAAGTGGTCTTCGACCGCCTGTCTTTTTTCTGCCCGCGCAGAATGAGGTAGGTGATGCCCGGCTCGGGCGGCTGGCGCGATTCCAGCGCGGGCAATCCGCCGTCGGTGCCGAGCACGCCCTGCGAATCCATCAGCCGCAGCATCAGGCTGCCCCGGAAGCCTTCGCTTTCCGTCAGGCTCCCGCAATAGGTATACGTCCCTTCCAGACCGCTGAACCGCCCGAACCCCTCGACCACGTTGCCCACGGCCGCCGCCAACAGTCGCCCCTGCCCGCCCTCCACGGCGGGGAAAGTGAGTCCCGTGCCGAAGCCGCGAAAACCGTCGCGCCCGTCGCCGAAGTGACAGACGGAGTCGAGCATCACGAAGCGTTGCCGGCTGCGGGGGTCGAGGCGCGTCGGCGGCGGCTCAAGCCCCTGCCGCGCCTGAAAGTCGTCCGGGCAGATGACCCAGCGATGGTTGAAGTGTCCGAGTTGCGCGCCGACCGCGTTGGCGGCGCGCAAGCCCGCGGCGCGCGTCGGCTCCTGCATCGTGACCTCGAAACGATGCAACGCTTCCCTGATGCGAAAGCCGGTGCAACTCCCGCCGTCTCCCGTTCGCAAGGCCGCGCCCTCGCCCGCCACGGGAATCGAATAGAGGTTGAAGTAGGCCGCTTGATCGAGCAGGTGCTGCACCATCTCGAACGGGTAGGTTTCGGCGTTGATGTTGGGCAGCGACGAAGGCGGCGGCGTCGTCTGCGCCGGCGACCCGTCTCCTCCGCGAGGCTGCTGCTGCTGTTGTGTCTGCTCTTTACTCATCAAAGAAACTCCTTTGATGCCCTCTCTCCGGCAAGTTGCTTTAGCCGACGCGGACTCGGTGGGCGTCGCACCCCGGCGCGTCTTCGTCCGTCTCCGCGAGCGCGTTGCTGATCTGTTCGAGCACCTCGATCTGCCGCTCCTCGAATTCGAGAGGCTCGCGCGGCCAACGCCGCGAGACGGCATAATCAACCCTCAGGTACTTGCGATCCTCGTGCGAGAGTTTCTCGCTCCGGTCGAGCGCGGCATAGACTTTCGATTGCAGGTAGCGCGCGACGACCCACGAGATGAAGGCTTCCCTGCTCAGGCTGTCCGTCACGATGAGCGTGTCCATCCCGCCCGGCATGACGCGCTCGTCGCCACGCTTGACGGAGACGATGGTGTAAGACACCAGCTTCACCATTTCGTCGTCCAGACTGTCAATCGCCACGTTCTCTCTTCTCCCCGCGCACTTCGACGCCCTCGTGCCGGAACGTTAGACCGCCGCCACCACCCGGAAGCCGATGTCGGCCGCGCTGTCTATCGGGTGACGGCGATGCGTCCAGCGATCCGTGGAACGATAGGCGGTCGCCGGGTCGAGCCAGACGCCGCCGCGCACCACGCGCAGCGTCCGCGGCTCGGCTCCCGGCATGCGGTCGCTGATGTCTATGAGCGGAACGGCGGACGGGCCTTGAGGGTCGTCCGTCGGCGACTGGCGGTAGTAGTCCGGGTCGTACCAATCCGAGCACCACTCGCCCACGTTGCCGTACATGTCGTAGAGGCCGAAGGCGTTCGGTTTGAACTGCCCGACCGGAGCCGTGAACGGGTAGCCGTCGTTCCACGGCTTGGCGTAGGGCGGCAGGTGCATGCCCTTCGGGAAGGGAGGATCGTCCGTGCCCCACACCCACTTCTCCTGCAAAGAGGCGTCGCCGATGTTGGCGATCTCCCGGAGCGCGTTTTCATCGTTGCCCGTATAGAACTTCGTGGTCGTGCCCGCGCGACACGCGTACTCCCACTCGGCTTCGGTCGGCAGCCGGTACTGCTTGCCTTCCTTCCCGCTCAACCACTGGCAGAACGCCTGCGCGTCGCCCCAACTGACGCAGACCACCGGATGCTCGTCCGTCTGCTGAAAGTCCGAAGGGTGTTCGCCGTCTTCGGCCAGCCACGATTGCCACGTGTATTGCGCCTTCGGCTCGACTTTGCCGGTGACGAGGTCAAGCCCGATGCTGCCCCTGCCGTTTCGTTCGCCTTCGGTCTGGTAGCCCGTCTCCTCCACGAACCGGCGAAACTGCCCGACCGTCACTTCATGCACGCCCATCAGGAAGGGCTTCCTGATTCGCACGCGGTGCTGTGGCTTCTCGTCATCGTTCGCTTCGGGGTCGGCGTTGGTCGAACCCATCAGAAACTCGCCCGCCGGAATCTTCGCCAGCAGCATCCCGATCGTATTGATCTCCACCGGCCCCGGCTTCGGCGGCTCGGGCGCGGGCGACGAGCCATGCCCGTTTTTCTTGCTGAGCCGGTTGCGAATCTGTTCGAGGACGCGAATCTGTTGTTCTTCATACTTGAACTTCTCGCGCGGGTACCTGTCCATCACCTCGTAGTACACCCGCAGGTACTTCTTGTCGCTGTCTCTCAGTCCCAACAGCAACCCGTCGCGCACGTGCCCTCCGCCCGGATACCCCTTCTCCGCCCACTTGTGCGGCACCCGCATCTCTCCACGTCCCAGCATTTGAATGAACTCGGCCACCTTCCATGCGGTGAAGGCCGCTCCGTCCATGTTCTCCGAGACCAAATCTTCCTGTTCGGGGAAGGCGTGCTCGTATTCCCGTTTCACGAAGAGCACTTTGTATCTCACCAGCTTCAGCATGTCGTCCCGTAAATCCCTGTCCACGTCTTATTCCTCCTTACAGAGGCGGCCTTGATTGCTCGCCCGCCCCTGACAAACCTCTCTCCACTCACTTCACGATCTATTCCGAACCCCTTCGCGGGTCTCCACTCCTTAGAGCGACCGCACCACCCGACAACCGATGTCCGCCGCGAATGACGCGGAAGACGCGCGGCGGCGCGCGCGTGGCTCACTCCTCGACGTAGAGTGCGCGCCAGTAGCGGTCGCCGGACAGGCGGGCGGTGCATGAGTCGAAATCAATGTCGTAAAAGAACGCGACCATGAAGTAGGCGGTGCGCCCCTGATGCTGTCCCTTCCATTCGTGCGAAGCCATGAAGACGTTGTTGTCTATCGGCTGCCCGCCGAGCGAAACGTCTTTGACCAACCAGAGGATTTCGTGTCGGTGCGGCAGCTTGTAGGCGAAGGAGGTTCTCTGCTGCCTCTGATGCTGGTAGATTTCGACCCAACTCGTCAGCCCGACATCGCCGCGGTAGGAATTGAAGATGATGTCAACTTTGCCTTGCGAGAGATCGGGTAAATTGTGTGGGTCGAAGTAACCGGAGAACGAGCCGGAAATCTTCTTGGCGTTCCGGCCGTTGACCCGCATCGTCTCGGGTCGCCAGTGGCTATATAGATCGGCGACGGCGACTTCCCTGTGCGTGCCGAGTTCGTAGGTGCGGAAAGTTCCTTTCGCCTGCCCTCTGTAGCGTTCGAACGTATCGGAGTCGAAGGGTTTGATGTCGTGCTCGAAGATTCCCTTGAGCGCCTGCGCGTCGATTTCCAGTCCGGGGAAATCGCCGACGTTCAGATGCCGGTTGAACATGTCGGCGAAGGTCGCGCTCAGTTCCTGGCTGCACTTTCGGAATCCGCGCCGCCATTTCAGGTACATGTCCGTATAGTCTTCGGCGTGTTGGAGCAACGGATAAAAGGGGTCGTCTTCCGACAGACGGCTCTGTGCGGGGCGATCCGCTTCGCGGCTCTCAACGCCGCCCGCGCGGCTTTCAACACTGCTCGCACTGCTGCCACCGCCGCCCGCGCTGTGTCCGCCGCCACCGCCCGCGCTATGTTCGCCGCCGCCGCCGCCGCCAATGCTGCTGCCGCCCGCGCGGAATCTTCCCTCCGCATCCGTGAGGTGCAACGTGTGCATGAGCGTGAGCGCGTGCGGCGCGATGCCGATGAGCGAGTTGACGGTGAGGATTCCCTGCACGCCTTCGAGCACGCCCGTGCCGCCGGTGATGAGGCCGAAGCCGGCGAACCGCACGCCTTTCTGCCCCGGCGCGGCGGGGAATCTCAGATCGAAAGAGATGCCCTCGACGACCCCGGCGGTCAGCGTGGCGACTTCGCGCCCCCGGCCGTCAACGAACCTGTAGACTTCGTCGGTGCTGAAAGGGACGGGCGCGGCTGCCGTGCCCGACGGCGCGAGGAGATTGAAGTAGACGGTGGCGTCCATCTTGCAGACGACCGGCCCCACCGTCGTCTCCGCGCGCACTCCGCCGCCGCCGCGACTGGTGAAGTTGAACTGCGCCGCCCTGAACTGCGACGGCGTGATGAGACTGACGCGCCCGCCGCCGGGGGGCGGGCCGAACGTCGTCCGCACGGTTCGATCTTTCTTCTCCCCGCGCATCACGAAGAAGGTGGAAGAGGGGTCGGGGTCGGCGATGCCCGTCAGCCCGGAGAGTTCGCTCTCGCTGCGTAACACTCCGTCGGGGTCGTAGATGCGCAGCGAGATGTGGCCGAGGAAGCCGAGTTCGGGCGTGAGGCTGCCGGTCATCACGAACGTGCCTTCGCGCCCGCGAAACTTGCCCGCGCCCTCCATCACGTTGCCGACGGCGGCGGCGAGCAGTTTGGGTTGCCCGTTGACGCTCAGGGGGAAGGTGCGCCCCGTGCCGTAGCCGCGGAAGCTGTTGCCTTCGCCGAAGGAGAAGACGGCATCGAGCATGGCGAAGGGTTGCGACGCCCACGGATCATAGATGGCGGGCGGCGGGAGTTGCCCCGGCGTCCAGCGACATTCGTCGGAGCAGAAGAGCCAGTTCGCGCGCAGCGAGCCGGCCGCTTCGCCGACCACCTGCGAGACGCTGAGGTCGTCCGTCGCGGGCGTCTGCACGAACGACTCGAAGCGTTGCAGCGAGTTGCGGATGACGATGCCGTAGCCGCCGTTCATGCCGAACCAATCCTGCGGAGCGTCGGGGAGCAGGAGCAGTTCCTCCGGGGAGTGTCGCTCGGGCACGGCGAACATGCTGAAGTTCGCCGTCTGGTCGAGCAGGTGCTGCACCGTCTCGTAAGGGTAAGTCTCGGCGTTCACGTCCGGCATGGCCGGCGTCTGCGCGCCCGCGCCCTGCCCGGACGAAACTTGTTGGCGAGTCTGCGTGTTTCCCATCTTCAAACCCTCTTTCAGGTTCAACCCTTCACTCATATCCCACAGCTTGACGCTTAAATCTTCGCTGCCTGAAGCCAGTCTCCGCCCGTCCGGTGCGAAGGCGATGGATTGAACTTTGTCGGTGTGCCCCTTGAGGACGCACAGTTCCGCGCCGGACTTCGCATCCCACAGCTTGATCGTCCGATCCCAACTACCGGAAGCCAGCATCTCGCCGTTGGGCGAGTAGAGCACTGTGTCGGTCGCCGCCGTGTGCCCCTTGAGCGTCTTGAAGCAACGCCCCGTGGCCGCGTCCCACAACTTGATCTCTCCGTCCATGCTGCCGGAGGCCAGGGTGCGCCCGTCCGTCGAGAAAGCGACGGTGATGATTCCGTCGTCGTGCCCCTTGAGCGTTCGTTCTTCCCTCCCGCTCGCCGCATCCCACAAGCGGATGGTCGCGTCCATGCCGCTTGAGGCGAGGGTCTTTCCATCCGGCGAGAAGTCAACGCAGAAGACTTCCCGCGTGTGCCCGTTGAGCGTCCGCTCCGCGCTCCCGGTCGCGGCGTCCCACAGGCGCACCGTCCGGTCGGCGCTGCTCGAAGCCAGCCGCTTCCCGTCGGGGGAGAAGGCGAGGGATGAGACGGCCGCTTCGTGTCTGCGGAGCGTTTGCCGCTGCCGCCCGGTCGCCGCATCCCACAGGATGACGGTCGAGTCTTCGCCGCCGGAGGCCAGCGTGCTCCCGTCGGGCGAGAACTTGACGACGAACACCGATCCGGCTTCCCCCCAGAGTGTCCGCCGCTCCGTCAGCGTGTGCGCGTCCCACAACTTGATCGTGTGGTCGTAGCTGGCCGAGGCGAGCGTCGCGCCGTCGGGCGAGAAAGCCACATAGCTCACCCAGCCGGTGTGCCCTCTCAGCGTCCAGATTTCCTGGCGCGGGGCGGTTTGGTCAGCGAGCCGGTCGTTTCCCATTTTCAACTTGACCTCGGCGGACGCGCTTACTGTCGGCGTCCGCCCGACGCGGAGCGAAACTTCCCTTGCGGGTCGTAGAGCCGCGCGAAGTAGCAATGCGTGATGACGTGGTCGCCGGGAGGCGGCTTGAAGAACGAATTCGACGCGCCGTAGAACATTCCCTCGACGCCGCGAAAGCAGCCCGAGCCGTATAGGATCGGGCCGAAGAAGCCGAAACGCCACGACACCTCGTCCGGCGCGCTCGCATAGCGATAGTCGAACCGGCGGCCTTCCAGCACGTTCGTCGTGAACGCGCCGAGCCTGCGCCCGCCGCGGTCGTCGAAGCTGTAGCGCGCCACCCCCTCGAACAGCGAAGGACTCAAGGCCGTGCCGTCTTGCCGCTCGGCGGTTTGCGGCCCGCGCCCGAAGCCTTCCTCCAACCCGATCACTTCCCCGACCCGCACCGCGCTGCTGCGGAAGCCGTCGCGCCCGCCGGCGGTGAAGGAGAACTGGCCGCGCTTGAGTTCCATCGGGATGTTCATCCCGCGTAGTTGGCCGTCCGGCGTCATACTGGGTCGGTTCGCCTGCGCCGCCGACTTCCCCTTCTGCGCGAGCCACATCAGGTAAGTGAAGTCCGGGTCAGGCCGCTCGCCGCCCGCGCCCGACGAGGGCAACGATTCGCGCGTGCGTAAGTCGCCGCGTTCGTCCACGAGGCGCGCGATGATGTGACCGGCGAAGCCGCCGCCGGGCGTCAACTCACCGCAGAGGGTGTAGTTGCCCGCGTGCCCCTGGAACTTGCCGAAGCCTTCCGTCACGTTGCCGACCGCTGACACGACGACCGCGCCGGGGCGGCTGCCGGACGCGAAAGGAAAGGTGCGCCCCGTGCCGAAACTGTGGAAGCCGTCCCGCCCGTCGCCGAACGAAAAGGTCATCTCCTGCATGGCGACGCGCTGCGAATAGCGTGTGTCGAGCCGCGTGGGCGGCGGCTCCCTGTCCGAACGCGCCGCGTAACTGTGCGGAATAACCATCCAGCGCAGGTCAACGTTCCCCACCCTCTCCCCGAGCGTGCTCGCGGCCTTCACGCCCGACTCGGAGGGAAGCTCCAACTCGATGTCAAAGCGATTCAGTTGCCCGCGACACCTGACGCCGACGATCTCGCCGCCGTTCCCCCGCGCATTGATCGCACAGCCGGATTGCGTCCGGTCTGAAGTCACAAAGGCGTTGATGCTCACGGTCTGATCGATCAAGGCCTGGAGAGCCTCGACGGAGAGTTGACCCGACGCGCCCCGCGCCGCTCCCATGGTCGGCGGACGCCCCCCTTGCGCCCTGTCGCGCCGATTAGGAGCCGGTTGGTTGCTCAAGTTCGACCTCCTTCCATCTCACCTCTGAGAGCCGCCCGGGTGCGCGCCGTCTCCGGCTTCGCGTCTCACGCGCGCGCGCCCCGCGCCGGTCTCCGAAGTCTGGGCGTTCGCGCCGGTCAACGACGACGAAGACGCGCCTGCTTCCGGCCAACCGCCGTCGGCCGACGGATGATGCCGCGCTTCCTTCCGCGCGCATCCATCACGCCGCAGCGGTTGCGCGCTTACTTCTCGTTACAGTCGCGAATCTCGTCCCTGATCTGTTCGAGGACGCGAATCTGCTGTTCTTCATACTTGAACTTCTCGCGCGGGTACCTGTCCATCACCTCGTAGTACACCCGCA
>DASVVO010000004.1:0-20226 GCA_036386515.1 Pyrinomonadaceae bacterium | reverse complement strand
GCGTGAGACTTCCACGCCTGACCAGAGCTTTGTTATATTCACTCCAGTTACGGAGACGGTACGTGCTTTTCGTATTCTTGCGTTTCACACCTCAAGATTACCAGCACTCCCGTCTCCGTAGCCTTTTATGCAACAACGTCTCTCAAATTTGAAATTTGTCCCGGTTGAGATTTGAAATTTGTTTCGTTTTGAGATTTGAAATCTGTCCCAATCTTCCGCCGCGCTTCGGTTGCGTCTGCTCCGTGTCTGCGGGGCTGAAGGCGTGGCGGCCTGCCAAAAGCGGATCGTCGCCGCCGGTGTCTCTCGTAAGCGCGGCCGTTATATACTTGCCCGGAGTTAATTCCGGAGAAGCGCGCAGCCCGAGGCTCGCGCCGCGCATAAACGAGAGAATCGCCCGTGACCGAAACGTCTCCCCGCAGCAACATCATCTGCCTCGCCAGTTATTTCAAAGGCGCGGAGTTCCTGCGCGAGTGCAAGCGACGGAACTGCCGCGTCTTTCTCCTCACAAAAGAGAAGCTGCGCGGCGAGGAGTGGCCGCACGATTCGATTGACGAGTTTGTCACCCTGCCGGACGATGCCGCGCCCGACCACTTTATCTACGCCGCCACGCAACTGGCGCGACGGCATAAACCGGCGCGCGTCGTCGCGCTCGAAGAGTTCGACGTGATCACGGCGGGGCTGATCCGCGAACACCTGCGCGTGCCCGGCATGACGAGCGCGGAGGCGCGCTTGTTCCGCGACAAACTGGCGATGCGCGGCGCGGCGCAGGCCGCGCGGATCGACGTGCCGGAGTTCGTCCACGTGCTCAACTACGCGGAGTTGCACGAGTTCATGGAGCGCGTGCCCGCGCCCTGGGTCTTGAAGCCGCGCACGGACGTGTCGGCCATCGGCATCAAGAAAGTGTACGACGCGGAACAGGTCTGGCGCGCGATCGACACGCTCGACGCGCGCCCTCGGCTCAACGAACAGTCCTCCTTTTACCTGCTCGAACGCTTCGTCGCGGGCGAGGTCTATCACGTCGATTCGATCGTCTCCGGCGGCAAGGCGGTGTTCGCCGGGGTCAGCGTCTACGGGCGGCCGCCGATGAACGTCGCGCACGAAGGCGGCGTCTTCATCTCTCATACGGTCGAACGAAAGGGCGGCGAGCGGCGCAGGCTGCTGGAGATCAACGGGCAGGTTATCAAAACGCTCGGCCTGCGGCGCGGGGCGACGCACGCGGAGTTCATCAAAAGCGCGGCGGACGGCAAGTTTTATTTCCTCGAAATCGCCGCGCGCGTCGGCGGCGCATACATCGCCGACGCGTTGGAGGCCGCCAGCGGCGTCAACATCTGGCGCGAATGGGCGAAGCTCGAATTGAGCGACGACGCGCGCCCCTACCAACCCCCGAAGCCGCGCGAGGAGCACGGCGGCATCGTGCTCTCGCTCGCGCGCCAGGAATGGCCGGACACTTCCCGCTACACGGAGGCGGAGATCGCCTACCGCGTGCGCAAGCCCTATCACGTCGGCCTCGTCGTGCGCTCGCCCGACCACGCGCGCGTGCGCCAACTGCTCGACCAATACGCCCGCCGGTTCGCCGACGAGTTCATCGCCGTCGCGCCGCCGCTCGAACGGGCGGAATAACGTTTTGCCGGTTTAATCCCACCGGCTCCCGGTCAAAGTTAAGCCGCAACCGGCTTTCAGGAGTTAAACCTCGTATGCGCAAGATCGTTTCGACGACCGCCCTCGCGTTGCTCTTAGTCTCTCTGGTCTTCGATGTCCCGGCAACGCAAGTTCCGGCGACGGCGCAGCTGCAAGTCTCCTGGGAGACTTACACTTTCCCCGGCGAAGAATTCTCCGTCGAACTGCCGGAGATGCCCACGCTCGATCCTACGGACAGGCAGATCAAGGGAGACGGGCATAAGTTTGAAAACGCGCGCATCTACGGGGCTTACGGAAACGGCATCGTGTATCTGATTCGGGCTTACGACAAGCCACGCCGGAATGAAGACCTCGATTTCTTCGCCCGCTATTACATGCAATCACAGGTGTACACGGGACAGTCTTCCCAACCGGAGTTCCGGCGCGAGTTGCAGCTTGGCAAGTTTCCCGGCCGGCAATACACCGTCAAGCGGGACAACACGCCCGCGGGCATCCCCATCTCTTCGCTCTATGTTTACCTCACCGGCAGACATGCTTACGCGTTGCGCCTCATCGGGGCTGACGACGAACACCCTGATGCGAAGCGTTTTTTTAGCTCGTTCAATTTAACGGAGCGACCCGCCGGGCGACAGATCATAGATGAATGGAAACTACCGCGACCGCCGATCGGACTCAGCAACGTTGCGCCGCCGGTCGGCGACAGACCCGCGCTCGACCAGCCGGCGACGGCGAGCGACCCGAAACTGACAGGCAGTGAGTCCGCCGCTCACAGGGAAGGCGGCGCGCCGCTTTCGACGCCGGATGATGGCGCGGCGGGGCGAATATATAAGGCCGGAGAGACGACACGCAAAGCCGCGGCGGTGTCGAGGCCGGAGCCGCTTTATACCAAAGAGGCGCGCCACAATCAGGTAACCGGGACGGTCAGGCTGCGGTTCGTGGCGTCGGCGAACGGGAAGGTCACCAACATCGTCGCCATCACCATGTTGCCCGACGGTCTCACCGAAAATGCTATCCTTGCGGCCAGCCACGTCAAGTTTATCCCGGCCGTCCTGGACGGTCGCCGCGTCTCGCAATACGTGACCATCGAATACAACTTCAACATCTACTGAACACGCGGCAGCGCGCGGCGAAAACTTCGCGGCGGCTAACTCGTCGGGCGGTCGCTCGGCGGGTGGACGGCGTGGAAGTCGCGGTAGAAACGCTCCGAGTAGTGGTTCAATAAATATTCGACGCGCGCCGAGTCGTGCGACATGACGATGAGGCCGACGTGCGCTTCCTTGTTCATGCGCCAGACGATCTCGGAGTCGTCGTAGGCGGAAGTGTCCGGGTACTTCTGCCGCGCGAGGGAGACGAGCAACCCGGCGTAGTCTTCGCGGCGCGCGGGCAGTTGGTACGCGCCGGGCTTGCCGCCCGCGATCTCGATCTTCGCCCATTCGCGCCAGAGGTTGATGCCGGTCGCGGCTTCGACGAGTTCCACGATGTTCGCGCCGCCGACGCGCGCCGCCGTTTCGAGAAAATAGAATTGGCCGTCCTCGCGTCCTTTGATGAACTCGGTGTGCGAGACGCCGAAGGGCAAGCGCATCGCGCCGAGCACGGCGCGGTTGATCTCCTGCAAGGCCGTCTCGTCCGGGGTGCCGCGCACGCAGGTGCGCGTGGTGAAGATGCCGCCGCCGTGCGCCACGTCGAGCGGCGGGCGGCCGTAGCGGTTGACGGCGGCGAAGAGAACCTCGGAATTGTAGACGATGGAGTCCACGTGATAGATGTCGCCGGGCACGTAGCGTTCGAGGACGTGGAAGCACTGGCGGTCGGCGAGCGTGTCGAGCGCAGGCCAGAGCTGGTCGGCCTCGGCGATCTTTCTGATGCCGGTGGCCGAAGCCTCGAAGCGCGGCTTGAGCAACCAGGGCGCGGGCACGCGGCGCATGTAGGCGCGCAGCCGCTCGTAGTTGAGAACGTGCGCGAATTCCGGCACGGCGATTCCCGCCTCTTGCGCGCGCATCCGCATGGCGAGCTTGTCGCGGAAGTAGCGCGTGGTGGTATCGCCCATGCCGGGCACGCGCAGGTGCTCGCGCAGGGCGGCGGCGGTCTCAAGGTCGAAATCGTCGAGCGGCACGATGCGGTCGATCTCTTCGGTGCGCGCCACGTAAGAGACGCTCTTGATCACGTCTTCGAGCGCCCACTTGTGATTGGCGTCGGGCATGTAGAAGATTTCGTCGAGACTCTCGCGCGGCCAATCGGCGTCGCGGATGCTGTGTGAGGTGAGCAGGAGGACGCGGCAGCCCTGCCGCTTACACTCGCGCATAAACTCCTGCCCCTTTTCATAACTGGCGATGCAGAGAACGGTGAGCGGGCGTGTCTGGTTCGTCATCGAACTTTTGCGGACTCCTTCAAGAATTCCAAAAATCGCTGGTGATGATGCGGCGCGCCTCTTCGAGCGTGATGTCGTCGTGCGCGAATTTGTAAGCGACCGTCTCTTCGTAATCGGCGCGACCGGCGCGCGTGCGCAGCGCGGCCTGTTCGGGCGTAATGCCGGCGGCGTCGAGCGTCCGCGCGCGGCGCGGGTCGAAGCAACGCGCGGCGAGCCAGTCGTCAACTTCTTCCGGGTCGGCGAAGCCCGCCTCGATCCAGGCGCGGGCGGCGTCGTCCGCGCTCGCCCCCGGTGGGAGCGCGTCGTCGCCGTGTCGTTGCAGCGTCTCGCCCGTCAGCCGGACGAGCGCATCCGGCGTTGTGGGCGGCGCGGCGTTGTCGTTCGTCATAAAAGTCTTTTCGAGTTCGCGCGAATAATCGTAGTCGGCTAATCTATAGCGCGGACGCGCCCGTTGCCAAGCGGGCGGGCGGGTTGAAGGAGTTGGCCGGGGTGGAGAGGCACGCCCGCGCGCTTCCGTTTCGACGGGGCGCGATCGCATAATGTCGCCACCGGGTTTGAAAGAGTTTTCAAAGGGACTATGAATTTTACCACCGTCGGCGTCGGGGGCTTTTCCTCGAACGCGGGCAAGACCACTTTGATGTGCGAACTGCTCGGCGCGCTTCCATTCAGCTGGGAGGCCGTCAAGATCACGCGCGGCCATTATCGTTCGTGCGGCAAAGACCCGCACGCGTGCTGCGTGAGCCATCTGCTGGCGGAAGAGCCGGTGATTCGTTCCGGCCGCGCGGAGACTTACGCGGCGGGCAAAGACACGGGGCGATACTGGGACGCCGGGGCGTCGAACGTCCACTGGGTCGTCGTCACGGACAAGCAGGTGGAGCGCGGCATCAGGGCTGCGCTTGAGCGCGTCCGTTCGGGGGGCGTGCTGATCGAGGGCACGAGTTTCGTGCAGTTTATGAAAGTGGATTTGATGTTGATGGCGGCGCGCGCCACGGGCGCGGAGAGGATCAAGCCGTCGGCGCGGCGCGCGCTCGCGCAAACGTCCGCGCTCTACCTTTTCGACGACGGCGAGAGCGCTCCCGAAGCGCGCGCGCGGTTCGCGGCGTGGAGCGCGGGCGCGCTCGACGATCATGCGACGCGCGGCATCCCCGTCTACACGCGCGAAGATTTGCCGCGTTTGATCGAGCGCGTGCGGGAACTTCAACGCGGCGTCGCCGCCTGAGTAAATTTTAACGAGACGGTAGGAGGAGGAAACCATGTCGAAAGATGATCGCAAGAAGAAGGACGGGGAACGCAAGGACGGGGATCGCGCGGAGATGCACGAGGCCGTCGCCGAGCGCGCGGCGGGGCAGAAGCCCGCGCAACTGCCGCGCGACAAGTCGAACCATTTGATCGGCGACGACGAGACGCCCGAACAGTTAAAAGATGACGTGAGTTGAAATCGTATGCCCGGCGGCCACGGCCATATCCACCAACTGAATTGTTCGGGCGGCGGCGTGCCGAAGCTTCCCGTCGCCGAAGCGCAACTGACGCCGACCGGACTCTCCGGCGACCGCCAGCGACACACGATCTTTCACGGCGGCACGGAGCGCGCCCTCTGCCTCTACTCGCTCGAACTGATTCAGGCGTTGCAGGCCGAAGGGCATCCCATCTATCCGGGGTCAACCGGCGAGAACGTCACGGTCGCGGGGCTTGCTTGGGCAGAACTCGCGCCCGGCCGTCGTCTCTCGCTCGGCGACGAAGTCGTCATCGAAATCACTTCCTACGCCACCCCGTGCCGGAACATCAGAGGCTCGTTCGGCGACGGGAAGTTCAAGCGCATCGCGCAGAAACAGCACGCGGGCGAGTCGCGCCTCTACGCGCGCGTCATACGCACGGGCAGGCTCGCCGTCGGCCAGCCGGTGCGCATCTTGAACGGCGCGGCCGACGCAGACACGCACGAGGGATAATTGATCGTGAATAACAACAGCGCGCTCATTCTCGTTGACATCCAAAACGATTTTTGTCCGGGCGGCTCGCTCGCCGTGAAAGAGGGCGACGAGATCGTGCCCGTGGTCAACGAACTGCAACGGCGTTTCGCGCTCGTCGTGGCGACGAAGGATTGGCATCCGGTGGGGCATTCGAGTTTCGCCACGCTCTGGCCGCCGCATTGCGTGCAGGAGACGGCGGGCGCGGAGTTCGTCGCGGGGTTGGATACGAGCCGCCTCGCGCGCGTCTTTCTGAAAGGCGCAGACCCGGAAGTCGATTCCTACAGCGGCTTCTTCGACAACAAGCGCGGGCGCGCGACCGGACTCGGCGATTACTTGCGCGAGCGCGGCGTGACGGATGTGACTATCGTCGGACTCGCCACCGACTACTGCGTGAAGTACACCGCGCTCGACGCCCGCCTGCTCGGCTTCAACACGACGGTCGTCGCCGATGCTTGCCGCGGCGTCGAGGTGCAAGAGGGCGACACGGCGCGCGCCGTCGAAGAGATGGCCGCCGCCGGGGTACACATCACGGAGAGCCGTCAGTTGCTCGACGCGTCGGAGTCGGAGGCGTCGGACATTCAACGGCGCGCGTGAACGATTCAAGTCATCAACCAGACCGGCCACACAGGAGGAACTGACATGCGACGCACCTACATGCTTCTCTCGACGCTCGCCGTGATCGCGCTCTCCGGCGGATGTACGGCGGAAAGAGCCACCTCGCCCGCCGGCGGCAACAACGCGAACGCCGCCAACACGGCGGGCGTCGGCAACAACAACAGCGCGGGCAACAGGGAAGGGATCGGGCCGAGGGACACGGGCATCGGCGGCACGAGCGACGGCAACACCCGCTCGACCGTCAACGGCAATTCCAACGTCGAACCGACGGGCGTCAACAAGAACGCCGGGCAGGGCGCGAACGGCAATAAACCCTGAACACACTCGGGCGCGACCGGGGCACAACTCGAACGCTAACAGAGGAAGCCCCGAATGAAGGAAGCCCCGCTAGGCAACTCATAAAGTTGTCTAGCGGGGCTTCGCATTCTAACGGGTAGATACAGAGAGTTTAGTGCTGAACGCCTTCGATGAAGGCTTTGAGCAGGCGCGAGCGCGACGGGTGACGCAACTTGCGCAGAGCCTTCGCCTCGATCTGCCGGATGCGTTCGCGGGTGACGCTGAAATCTTTGCCCACCTCTTCGAGCGTGTGCTCCTCGCCGACGGGGCCGAGGCCATAGCGCATCTTGATCACTTTCTCTTCGCGCGGCGACAGGGTCGCCAGCACTTCGTCGGTGATCTCTCTGAGGTTGGCCGCCACCACCGAGTCGGCCGGGTTGACGCGTCCCTTGTCCTCGATGAAGTCGCCGAGGTGCGAATCTTCCTCTTCGCCGATGGGCGTCTCCAAGGAGATCGGCTGCTGCGCCAGTTTGAAGACGCTGCGAACTTTCGAGACGGGCATGTCAACCTTCTGCGCGATCTCTTCGCTCGTCGGCTCGCGCCCGAGTTCCTGCACGAGAGCGCGCGAGGTGCGGACGAGTTTGTTGATCGTCTCGATCATGTGGACGGGGATGCGGATGGTGCGCGCCTGGTCGGCGATGGCGCGCGTAATGGCCTGGCGAATCCACCACGTCGCGTAAGTCGAAAACTTGTAGCCGCGCCGCCAGTCGAATTTCTCCACGCCGCGCATCAGCCCGATGTTGCCCTCTTGAATGAGGTCGAGGAACTGCAAGCCGCGGTTCGTGTACTTCTTCGCAATCGAGACGACGAGACGCAAATTCGCTTCCGTCAACTCGCTCTTGGCCTCGATAGTTTCGGCGACGCTGCGCGCGATCGATTGGTGCGAGCGTTTGATCTCAAGGATGGAAACCTCGTGCTCGGCCTCGATCTCTTTGAGCCGCTTTTTAGCCAGAGAGATGTGCTTCTTGAAGTCTTTCTCCTGCTCCGGCTTGATGCGCTTCGCGTGCAGCTTCTCCGTGTACTTCTCGATCTCGCGCTCGGCCGTGCGGATGTCTTTGTGAACGGCGGCGATGGCATCGATCAGGCGTTGGCGCGTGGCGTCCTTGAGCGTGAGTTGCTTCATCTCCTGCGCGATCTCTAAACGCGCGCCCGCCACCTTGCGGCGCAGTCGCATGAGCTTCTTGCTGCGCTTGCCGCGCGTGACCTGCTGCTCGGCGCGGAGTTTCTCCCAATCTTTCAAGCCCTGCTGAAAGATCGTGTTGACCTTCTCGATGCCTTCGAGCGTCCAACGCTGATACTCTTCGGTCTTGTCTTCAAGGTCGGCCACGTCGGCCTGGTCGGCGAACGCCACCACGTCGCGGATGCTGAGCATCCCGGCGTCGATGTCCTCGCCGATCTGCAAGAGTTCTTTGAGCGCGATGGGCGAGCGCGCCAGGGACTTGTGCGTGCGATTCTGGCCGCGTTCGATGCGCTTGGCGATGGAGACTTCCTGCTCGCGCGTCAGGAGCGGGACGGTGCCCATCTGGCGCAGGTAGGTGCGCACGGGGTCGCTCGATTTGTCGTCCACCCCGGCCGAGAGATCGAGTTCGTCTTCGGCGTCGAGCGGGTCGTCCGTCTCGTCGGCGGCGACGGCGGCAACCTCTTCGATGAGGAGTTCGTCCGAGTCGGCTTCGGTCAGGCTCGCGCCGCCGAGTTTCTGTAAAACGTCTTCGAGTTTGCTGGTGGAGATGGCGTCGTCGTGTTGCTCCTCGCCGACCCCGTCGAAAGAAAGGTATTTGTCGCCGCCACCGAAACCCACCGGGCGAAGGCCGTCGTCCGCTCTGTCCTTCTCAATCATACTTACGATTAACCTCTGCGCTTGCCGCCTTTAGCGCACGATGCGTGAAAAGTGCCGCCTCTACGATAAACTATTTAATAAAGCTGCGTTGCCTGTAGCATAAACTCCTTCGGCGCGCGAGGCAACCCCTATTGCTTCACACCCTTAATACGAGTTAGATGAGTTAAAAGATAAAAAAGTTTTATCGCAGGGGAAATTAACGGCTTTGTGTGAGAGAAGTAAGGCGTAAATCCAACAAAATACTGGCAAAACGACTCCGAAAGGGTCACAGGAGAACGACCTCTGAGGGAAACGACTGCGGAGCGATTCGCGCGGCCGCGCGCGACCGAAAAAAGCGTCGGGGACGCGCCCGCGTCCCGCGCGAGTGTGGCGGGGCGGCCGCAAGCGGCGTCTGGGCGCGTGAATTCAGGAAAACTGGATGCGTTGCCAGACGGCGGTTTCGTCCGGGAACGAGATGCCCTCTTCGTCGCGCAGCGAACCGGCCGAGACGATGATGGTTTCAACGTCGTGATAGACATCGTCGCAGGGCGGGCAACAGCCGAGATGCTCGCGCACCCCGTCTCGCATCCGTTCGTCGAGCGCGCCGGCGTGGTATTCGCTGAGCAGCGGTAAGCTTTCTTCACAGTCCATCGAGGGTTCTCTCCCGGGGGGTATTAAATTCTGGCGCACGTAAGATGCTAATTTTGCGCGGCCTGTCGCCTGATGAGGTCTCTTAATTTTAGACGCGCCTTGTGCAACTGTGATTTACTCGTGCCCGTCGAGCAGCCGAGCATGCGCCCGATCTCCTCGTGCTCGTAGCCTTCCACGTCGTGGAGGACGAACACGCTGCGATAGCCGGGCGGCAATTCCGAGATGGCTTTCTCCAGCGCGATGCGGTCGACGATGGGCATCTTGTCCTGATTCTCCGTGCCGCGCACGATCTGGACGGGCGTTTCGCCCTCCATCGTCAGCAACTCGGAGCGCGTGCTGCTCTTGCGAAAGTACATCAAGACATGATTGACCGTCATGCGGTGCAGCCAGGTGGTGAAGGCCGAGTCGCCGCGAAATGAGCCGATCTTGTTGAAGAGGTGGATGAACACCTCCTGCGTCAGGTCTTCGGCGGTGGAGGGGTTCGAGGTCATGCGCAGACAGAGGGCGAAGACGCGCCGGAAGTGGCGATGATACAACTGCTCGAAGGCCTCGCGGTCGCCCGCCGCGCTGCGTTGCGCGAGTTCAAAATCCGACACTTTCGGGTTCGTTTCGGTCGCCGCTTGATTGGTCTCGGTTGCGCTCATGTTTTGCCCCTTCATTGTCCGTCGATCTTCCGGTGTGTGCGCCGGAATGTCAACCGCGAGCCGCACAGATTAGTTTGAATGTGTGGTGAAAGTTTTGCGGCGCGCCGGGGCGCGGAGCGTATTTCGCGCGGCGGCGGGCGAAATACGCTCCGCCCGTTTAAAGTTTATAATCGACGGGCGCGGACGGGCGACGGCCATCGCGCCCGTCGCATCTTATTCCCTTAACCGCACCATGAAAGCGCACATCTCGCATCGCTTGATCCGTTCCCTCTTCGCCGCCGTGTGTGTGTTCGTCGCGTCCACGCTCGCGGGCGCGAGCGCGTTCGCGCGCGGCTGGACGAGCGTAAGGTCGGAGCATTTCGTCGTCGTCAGCAATGCGGGCGAGGCCGAGGCGCGCCACGCCGCCGCGCGGCTCGAAGAACTCCGCGCGATCTTTTCACGCTTGCAGGCCGACGACGAATTCGACGTGTCGATGCCCGTCACCGTGATCCTGTTTCAAAACGGCGGCGACTACGAGTTCTTCAAGCCCACGTATCGCGGCGACCTCCGCCGCGACGTAGCCGGTTACTTCCAGTTCAGCCCCGACATCAACTACATCACGCTCTCGCGTAACGTCGGCAGCGGGCGCGACCCGCTCTCCGTGCTCTATCACGAGTACGTCCACGCGCTCGTGCGGAACAACTACGCGGGCGCGCCCGTCTGGTTCAACGAAGGTCTGGCGCAGTATTACAGCGAGTTCGAGTTGTCGGCAGACCGGCGGCGCGTTCGCCTAGGGCGCGAACTGACGCACCGCCTCGACGCTCTGGCGCGCGGGCAGTTGCTGCCGCTCAGAACGCTGCTCTCGGCCGATGCCTCCTCCGCGCATTATCAACAGCACGACCAGCACGCCCTTTTCTACGCGCAGTCGTGGGCGTTCGTGCATTACCTGTTGAGCGACGCGGGCGGCGGGCGACAGGCGCAACTGCGCCGTTATCTCGAACTCGCGTCGGACGGTGCGCCGGTCGAAGAGAGTTTCCGCGAGGCGTTCAAAGTTGACTTCGGACGGATGGAGAGCGCGCTCGCCGCTTACGTCCGCGCCGCGCGTTACCCGGAGCGCACGGAATCCTTCGCCGCGCCCGTGGCTTCCGGCGCGAAATCGGAGAGCCGCGCGCTCACCGAGGCCGAGGCGCAAGCCGCGCTCGGCGACCTGCTTTTGCACACGAACCGCCCCGACGACGCCGAGGAATATCTCGCACGCGCGTTGAAACTTGATGCGAACCTCGCCGCGGCGCATAGTTCGCTCGGCCTGATGCGGCTCCAACAAGATCGCCACGGCGAGGCGAGAGCGCATCTCGAACGCGCCGTCGGCCTTGCGCCGGAGAATTATCTGGCGCATTTCTATTACGCGGATTTGCTCCGCCGCGAGGGTTTGGAGACGGAGAAGACCGTGGCGGGCTACGCCGCGACGACGCGCCTCATCCGCGCCGAACTCAAAAAAGTTATCGAACTCGCGCCGAACTTTCTCGAAGCCTACGCTCTGCTCGGCCGCGTAGACCTCGAACGCAGCCCGCGTCTGGACGAGACCTACGCGCTCCTCAGCCACGCCCGCACGCTTGCGCCGCGCCGCCCCGAGTTCAAGTTGCTGCTGGCGCAACTTCACGCGCGACGCGCCGAGTTTGCGCGCGCGCGGCAGATGCTCGAACCGCTCGCGCGCGACCGCCGTTCGGCCGAGACGCGCGCCGAAGCGCAAATGCTCCTCGAAAAGTTGGCGACGGATGAAGCTCAGGCCGCCGCGCAACAACGCGCAGCGCAAAGCCTCTTGCCGGGCGACGCCCCGAACCCTCTCGCGGCAACCGGCGGCGCGCTCGCGGCGGCAACGGCGAACAATTTGCAGAGCGATGCCGGAGGGGCGTCGGGAGGCGCGGGGAGCGCGCCCTCGCCGGAGGAAAGCGCGGCGACGGCGACGACGGCGGCGACGCCCGATGCGCCGGAGGCGCAGCCGTGCGACATGCCGCAGCCCGGCCCGCAATTCAAGCCTCTCCGCTTCGGCGGGCGGCAGGTGTGCGGCCAACTCGTGAGCGTCGAGTGCGAGGACGCGGCGGGCGTCACGCTCCTCGTCGAGACGCCGCACGGCATTTTGAAATTGCGCAGCCCCGCGCTCAACCGCATTCGCTTCGTCAGCTACACGACGGAAGTGCGCGGACGCGTCGAGTGCGGCCTGCGCGCGCGCTCGAATCCCGTCCTCGTCACCTATCGTTTGCCGAAGGACGCGCAGGTGGCCGACGGCGAAGTGTTGGCCGTCGAGTTTGTCCCGGCCGATTGGGTTCACTGAGAACCGGACGCTAAAACTCTCTCACTTCACAACGCACGCGCGGCCGCAACTCCGCGATCTCCTGCGCGCTGCACCCGCCCGCGCCGTGCAGGGCGTTGGCCGCCCCGGCCGCGACGGCGAGCGCGCCCATCGCTTCCGCCGCCAGATTGCGACGGAGCGCGGAGGCGAGTCCGGCCAGCGCGGCGTCGCCGCTGCCGACGCTGTTCAACGCACGCACGCGCGGCGCGACGAATTCGTAGCGCACACCCGCGAAATCGAGCAACGCGCCCTGCTCGCCCAGAGTGATCATCACGTGCTGCGCGCCCCGCTCGCGCAGAACGCGCGCCGCGTGCGCCGCGCCGGAGAAGTCTTCGACGGGCGCGGAGGAGATTTCAGCCGCCTCCGCCGCGTTGATTTTGACGAGGAAGGGGCGTGCGCCGAGCGCGTGTGCGAGGGGCGCGGCGGCGCAATCGAGCAGCACGCGCCGGCCTGCGGCGGCGGCCTCGGTCGCCAGGCGTGCGTAAGTGTCCACGGGCAAGGTTGGTGGGAGGCTGCCGTTGATGACGACCAACTCCGCGCCGGGCAGTTCGCGCGTGTAGGTCGCCTCGAAGTCGCGCCGTTCCGCGTCGCCGACGGACGCGCCGGGGGCGTTGATCACGGTCTGCTCGCGGCGCGTGCGGTCGTTGATGATGAGGCAGGTGCGGCTCTCATCGCGGACGCGCGTCGGGCGCGAGGCGATGCGTTCGGCGCGCAAACCGGCCGTGATGAGTTCGCCCGCGCGCCCGCCCGCGAAGCCCAACAGCAGCGACGGCTCGCCCAGAGTGGCGAGCACGCGTGCGACGTTGACGCCTTTGCCTCCCGCCTGTTGCCGCGCCCCGCGCGAGCGTTGCACCTCGCCCGCGCGCAACTCGTCCACTTCGACGATGTGGTCAACGGCGAGGTTCGGATTGATGATCAGGATCATAAACTTTTCGCGCCCGCGCCCGACGGCTCACACCTCCAACTCCACGATCCGCGCGCGGCAACTCCGCCCGCGCACCGAGAGGCGCGCGACGGTGACGGGCAGCTTGAAGCGACGCGCCCCCGCGCTCCCCGGATTCAGGTAGAGCACGCCGTCGCGCCGCGCGGCGGACGGGCGGTGCGAGTGGCCGCTGACCACCACGTCGAAGCCGGAAGCCGCCGGGTCGAGCGTGAGTTCCTGCAAGGCGTGCAGGAGGTAGAGCCTGACTGCGCCGAGCGTGACGATGTCCGTCTCGGGGAGGTGGCGCGCCCAGGCTTCCCGGTCGTTGTTGCCACGCACGGCGACGACCGTGGGAGCGATGGCGCGCAGGGCGTCGAGCACTTCGGGTCGGCCGATGTCGCCCGCGTGGATGATTAACTCCGTCCCGGCGAGCGCGGCGAGGGCTGCCGGGCGCATCAAACCGTGCGTGTCGGAGATGACGCCGACGAGGTATGTCTCTTTGGGCGGTAAACTGAGCGGCATCGAAACTCCCTTGAGTGTGCCGCCCGCGCGCCGACGGCCAGCGCGCGGGCGACGCCCGTTAATCGTCACGTTTATCTGTGCTCGGCGTCACGCTTCCGACAATTCTTGCGTGTAGATGTGGTGTACAAATTTTCGGCGCATGAAGTCAATCGAATTACGGAAATTGGCGACGGGCGGACGGGGCTGCGGCGATGAGCGTGAACTATATTGATCTGTTGCTGATCCTGATCGTGCTCTTGAGCGCGTATTACGGCTGGTATCGCGGCTTCATCCTCGGCCTGCTCGACCTGTTGCGCTGGCTCGGCAGCCTGCTGCTCGGCTTGCGCTTCTACGCGCCGGTGGCGCGCTGGCTCGCGCCGCGTTTCGACTGGGCGGAGGCATGGGACAGACCCGTGGCCTTCCTGCTCGTGGCGATCACGGCCGGGGTGGCGATTCAACTGATCGGCTCCGCGCTGCTGCGCCGGTTGCCGCGAGACGTACACCGTCGGCGGCTGAATCGCATCGCGGGCATCGCGCCCGGCATCGCGAGCGGACTCATCACGGCTTCGATCACCGCCTCGCTGCTCCTGGCCGCGCCGCTGCCCGACGGGATGCAGGAGCGCGCCCGCCGGAGCGCGCTGGCGAACCGCCTCGCCAACTCGACCGAGCAATTGGAGAGCGCGCTCGCGCCCGTCTTCAACGACGCCATCGCGCAGACGCTCAACCGCCTGACCGTCAAGCCGGAATCGAACGAGAGCGTCGAACTGCCTTTCAAAGTGGCGGAGACGAAACCGCGACCGGAGTTGGAGGCCGAGATGCTCGAACTCGTCAACCGCGAACGCGCCGCCGCCGGACTTGCGCCGCTCGCGGCCGACGACGAACTCAGGGAAGTGGCGCGCCGTCATTCGTCGGACATGTTCGCGCGCGGCTACTTCTCGCACGTCACGCCCGAAGGCCGCGACCCGTTCGCGCGCATCCGCGAGGGCGGCGTCACCTACCGCACGGCGGGCGAAAACCTCGCGCTCGCGCCCACGCTCTCCATCGCCCACACCGGCCTGATGAACTCGCCCGGCCACCGCGCCAACATCCTGCGCCCGCAATTCGGCCGCGTCGGCATCGGCGTCATGGACGGCGGGCGGCGCGGCCTGATGGTGACGCAGAACTTTAGGAATTGAATCAAGGGATGAGGGCGGAGGGATGAGGGATGAATCAGGAAAGCGCTCAAGCGATTGAATGCTTCTCTTATTTCATCCCTCATCCCTCCGCCCTCATCCCTTCCTCGTCAAACTCGCTGAGACTCCGGTATCAACGACTTGTGGAGGTGGATGGCGGCCATCGCGCCTTCGGCGGCGGCGACGACGGCGAGTTGGGATTTCGGCGTGAGGTCGCCCGCCGCGTAGACGCCGGGGACGCTCGTCTGCTGGTCTTCGTCCACCCACACCAGGCCGCAGTCTTCGTCGATCCGGCAGCCGATCATCTCGTGCAAATTGGAAGCGGTTTCCGTGCCGAGGTTGAAGAAGAGAGCGTCGCAAGCGAGCGCGTCGCCGTCGGTGAAGCGCACGAGTTGGAGTTGGTTCGTCTCGGCGTCGCCTTCGAGTTTGGCGATGGTCTGGTCGGTGATGGGGATGTTGAACTCGGCCAGCTTGGCGCGGTGTTCGTCGGACATATCGCCCGCGTCGCCGTTGGTGATGAGCGTCAGTTTGTCCGTCCAGGCCAGCATGCCGAGCGTGAAGCCCGCCGCGCTTTTGCCGCCTCCGAGGACGGCGACGCGCTTGCCCGTCACCTCGAAGCCGTCGCAGTCGGGGCAGTGATGAACGGAGACGCCGTAGAACTCGCGGAAGCCGGGACAGTCGGGCATGAGGTCGCGCAAGCCCGTGGCGAGCAGCAGGCGGCGCGCGTCGAACGACTGCGCCACGATCTTCTCGTCGCCGGTCGAGACGCGAAAGCGTTCGTCGTCGATGCGCTCGATCTTCGTGATGCAGCCTTCGATGACAAGGCCGCCGTGCATCGTCACCTCTTCGCGGCCGCGCGCGAGCAGTTCGGTCGGCTGGATGCCGTGGTGGCCGAGAAAGCCGTGGACGCCGTGCGAGTAGATGTTGCGCGGGCTGTTGTGATGAAAGGTGAGCACGCGCCTGCGATAGCGCGCGAGGAAGAGGGCGGCCGAGAGTCCCGCCGGCCCCGCCCCGATCACGATGCAATCATAGAGTTCTTCAGCCATGTCGTTTATCAAAGACGTGTTTCCGGCACACGCCTCATCGCCCCCTGTTCGCTTCGACTCGAAAGATTTATTGCTCGGTTCGTCGCAGTCAAACACGGCGGCCGAGGCGAAGTCAACGCCTGATGGGTCAAACTTGCGGCGGCCGGGGTGTTAAACTCTGAGACTCGAAAGAGAGAGTCTTAAGTTTGGGAGAGAAGTTTATTCACGATGACGAAACGTGTTGCGGCATGGCTCGTGTTATCGCTCGTCGCGGGCGCGCTGCTGACGGGCGCGCTTTACGGATTCGCGCGGAAGAGGCCGGACATGGACGCAGGCGACCGGCACATTTCTGAGACGCGCCGCGCCGCCGCCCCTGCCGCAGGTGCGCCGCGCCGCCCGCTCGTGATGGCGCATCGCGGCGGCGCGGGGCTGTGGCCGGAGAACACGGCGCACGCCTTCGCCCAGGCCGCCGCGCTCGGCGCGGACGTGCTGGAGATGGACTTGCACTCGACGGCCGACGGCGCGCTCGTCGTCGTCCACGACGCGACGGTTGACCGGACGACGAACGGCGCGGGGCGCGTCTCCGCTCTCACGCTCGCCGAACTCAAGCGGCTCGACGCCGGTTATCGCTGGACGAACGACGGCGGGCGCACGCATCCCTTCAGGGGCAAAGGCATCACCGTGCCGACTTTGCGCGAAGTGCTCGACGCCTTTCCGCAAGCGCGTCTCAACATCGACATCAAGGGGGCGCAGCCCTCGCTCGTCAAATCTTTTTGCCGGATGCTCGGCGAGACTCGCGCGACGGCGCGCGTGACGGTCGCCTCGTTCAATTCGGAGACGCTCGCGGAGTTCCGGCGCGAGTGTCCGGACGTAAGCACGGCGGCGGGCACGGAGGAGGTGTTCGCGCTGTCGTCGGAGTTGCAGGCGGGGCGCGGACTCGCGGGCGGGCGAGCGCGCTTCCGCGTCGTGCAAGTGCCGGAGACGATAGGCGGGCGCGTGTGGCTGACGGCGGAACTCGTCGCGGCGGCGCAGCGCGCGGGCTTGGAAGTACACGTCTGGACGGTCAACGACGAGGCGTCGATGCGCCGCCTGCTCGCGCTCGGCGTGGACGGCATCATCACCGACTACCCGGACAAATTGCTCGCGCTGTTGCGGCCATCGGCGCGTTGAAGTCGGAGTTGGAGACGGCGAACGGGAAGAGTGAAACTGATGGAGCAAAGAACGCTGGGACAGACGGACATGCGCGTGAGCGCGCTCGGCTTCGGCGGCTCGGAGATCGGCTACGGGCAGGCCGCCGTCGAGACGGTCGAGCGGCTGCTCGGCGGCGCGCTCGATGCCGGACTGAACGTGATCGACACGGCCGAGTGCTACGTTACGAGCGAGGAGTTGATCGGCCGCGCCGTCTCACACCGCCGCGCGGATTATTATCTGTTCACGAAGTGCGGCCACGCCTCCGGGATCGAACTGCCCGACTGGGACGCGCGCCTCCTGGAGCAGAGCCTCGAACGCAGCCTCCGTCGTCTGCGCGCGGATCACGTTGACCTGTTGCAGTTGCACAGTTGCTCGGAGGAAGTGTTGCGCCGGGGCGACGCCATCGAAGTTTTGCGGCGCGCGCGCGAAGCGGGGAAGACGCGCTACGTCGGCTACAGCGGCGACGGGCGCGCCGCGCTCTACGCGGTGGAGTGCGGAGCGTTCGACACGTTGCAGACCTCCGTCAACATCGCCGACCAGGAATCGCTCGAACTCACGCTGCCGCCCGCGCGCGCGCGCGGCCTCGGCGTCATCGCCAAGCGTCCCATCGCCAACGCCGTCTGGAAAAACACCGCGCGGCCAGGCGACCCGTATGTGCAGCCCTACTGGGATCGCCTGCAACGACTCGACTATGAGTTTTTGCGCGGCGACGATTTGGCCGCGTCGGTCTCGACCGCGCTGCGTTTCACCCTGAGCGTGCCCGGCGTGCAGACCGCCATCGTCGGCACGGAGCGGCCGGAGCGTTGGCGGCAGAACGCCGAGACGCTGCAAGCGGGCGCGCTCGACGCCGCCGAGTTCGAGGCGATTCGCGCGCGTTGGGCGGAGCGCGCGGAGGCTGACTGGGCGGGCGAAGTTTGAGCCGCGCGACGCGCCGTGCAGCCGGGCGCGTTTCGGTGTAGTCTGTCGTTTAGATCGTCGGAAATCATCCTGCCGGAGATGTTAATGCAAGAGCCAGCCGTGAACGGGAGCGGGGACGCGCCGCCGGAGCGCGCGCCCCGTTGGGGGAAAGTCATCGACCAGACGCGTTGCATCGGGTGCCACGCGTGTACGACCGCCTGCAAGTCGGAGAACCTCGTGCCGCTCTCCGTGACGCGCACTTACGTCAAGCACGTTGACGTGGGCGAATACCCCCAGACGCGCCGCGCGCATCAGGTGACGCGCTGCAACCAGTGTACGCACGCGCCCTGCGTGACGGCCTGCCCGACGACGGCGATGTTCAAACGCCCCGACGGCATCGTGGATTTCGATAAGTCGATCTGCATCGGCTGCAAGGCGTGCATGGCCGCCTGCCCCTACGATGCCATCTTCATCAACCCCGAAGACCACTCGGCCGAGAAGTGCAACTTCTGCGCGCACCGCATCGACGTGGGGTTGGAACCCGCCTGCGTCGTCGTCTGCCCGGTCGAGGCCATCCTCGTCGGCGACATGCACGACCCCGATTCCAAAGTCGCGCGCATCGTCAACCGCGACCCCGTCAACGTGCGTCGGCCGGAGAAGGAGACGCAGCCGAAACTCTTCTACAAGGGCGCGCATCAGGCGACGCTCGACCCGCTCGCCGCGCGCCGTCCCGATGGCGGTCTCTTCATGTGGAGCGAACAGCGCACGGGCACGGACTACGTCGTCTCCGGCCACCCCGATTACAACAACACCTCGGCCGCCGCGCTCCTCTCCTACGACGTGCCGCACACGATCCCCTGGGATTGGCGCGTCAGCCTCTACACCTGGACGAAGGGCATCGCGGCGGGCGCATATCTCGTCGCGGCATTGCTCGTCTTGCTCGGCTTCATTCGTTCCGCCGCAACCTTTTCCGAAGTGGTCTACGGGAGTCAGGCCGGTTTCTCCGCCTCGCCGCTCTGGCTGTGGGTCGCGCCCGTCGTCTCCAGCGCGTTCCTCGCGCTCACGGGCGCGCTGCTCATCTGGGACTTGGAACACCCGGAACGCTTCTATCTCATCTTCACGCGCCCGCAATGGCGCAGTTGGCTCGTACGCGGCGCGTTCATCATCGCGGGCTATTCGCTCGTCCTCGCGCTGCACTTCGCAGCGAGTCTCGCGGGCGCGACGATGCCGCAACAACTCTTGATGATCGCGGGGCTGCCGCTCGCCGCGTTGACGGCCATCTACACGGCCTATCTCTTCGCTCAGGCCAAGGCGCGCGACATGTGGCAGAACCCTTTGCTTCCGCCGCATCTCTTCGTGCAGTCGCTGCTTGTGGGCGCGGCGGCGCTCCTGCCGTTCGCCGCGTGGCTCGAACGCGGAGTGGTCGCGCCGCTCGCGTGGGCGCTCGGCGCATTAAGTCTCCTGCACCTGCTCTCTATCTGGGGCGAGACGAGCTTGACGCACCCGACGGCGCACGCGCACCTCGCCGTCACAGAGATGACGCGCGGGCGCTATCGCACCTTCTTCTTGACGGGCGTTGTGTTGAGTATGCTCGGCGGCCTCGCGCCGTGGTTCGGTCTGGCCTCCGTGCCCTTCGCGCTCGCAGGTCTGCTCCTCTTCGAGCACGCCTACGTGCAAGCCGGTCAGTCCGTCCCGCTCGCTTGAAACGAAGTGTGAAATAATAATGAGTTACAAAGCTACTTCTCGTCTTCCTTTGCGCCTTTGCGTGAGACTGATTTGCACGCAAAGGCGCTGGGGGCGCAAAGGAAAGCGAAGAGTTGAATAGCTGATCTGCCTTGCTCTGGCACTAAATTGAATGGAGGAGATTATGGCGACCAAACGTTTCCGCGTGCTGCTCGAAAAACATGAGAACAGCGAAGCCACCGGCATCACCATCCCCTTCGACGTGCCGAAGACCTACGGCACACGCGCACGCGTCCCCGTCCGAGGCACGATCAACGGCTTCCCCTATCGCGGTTCAATCTTCCCGATGGGCGGCAAATACATCTTCGTCGTAAACCGTGAACTCCGCACCAACGCCAAAGTCAAAGGCGGCGAGACGATCAGCATGACGATGGAACGCGACGACGAACCGCGCATCATCACCCCGCCCGCCGA
>DASVVO010000003.1:0-75669 GCA_036386515.1 Pyrinomonadaceae bacterium | reverse complement strand
GTTGTCAGTTGTTCAAGACCGTCTTTAGCAACTTGTGTGATGAACACAAACAACTGACCACTGACTACGGACAACTGACCACTGACAGTTCACACTTTCATCTCTTTCCAGCGTCCGCGACGGAAGTAGATGACCGCGAGGATGGTTAAGAGCGTTTCGGCGATGGGGATCGCCATAAACACTCCGCGCGCGCCGAGGTCGAAATAGATGGCGAGCAGGTAGGCGAGCGGAATTTGAAAGAGCCAGTAGCAGAAGAGATTGATGACGGTCGGCGTAAAGGTGTCGCCCGCGCCGTTCAGGGCTTGCACCATCACCATCCCGTAGCCGTAGAAGATGAAGCCGTAGCTGACGATGCGTAGCGACGTGACGCCGTAAGCGATGACGCTCGCGTCCGTCGTGAAGATGCCGATGATGCGCTCGGTGAAGACAACGAAGATGAGCGCGACCACGGCGAGAAAGACCACGTTGCTCAAACCCGCGTACATCACGGAACGCGCGGCGCGCTCCGGTTTCCGCGCGCCGAGATTTTGCCCGACGAGCGTGGCCGCCGCGTTCGACATGCCCCACGAGGGGAGCATCGCGAAGATGAGAATCCTGAGCGCGAGCGTGTAGCCCGCCAACGCCTCGCTGCCGAAGATGGCGACGATGCGCGTCAACCCCAGCCAACTCGCCGTCGCCACCAGAAATTGAACCATCCCGCCCAGGGAGATGCGCAGCAGTTTGAGCAGCACCGGGAGGTCGAGCCGCAGGTGCTTGCGCTTGACCTCGATGCGGCTGCGCCCGGAGAGCAACACCCAGAGTTGGAAGACGACGCCCGCGCCGCGCCCGATGGTCGTGGCGATGGCCGAGCCGGTCACGCCGAGTTCGGGGAAAGGGCCGAGGCCGAAGATGAAGCAGGGGTCGAGAATGATGTTGACGATGTTGGCGAGCCACAACGAGCGCATCGCCGTCGTCGCATCGCCCGCGCCGCGAAAGATCGCGTTGATGAGAAACAGCAGCAGGATGCAGACGTTGCCGCCGAGAATGATCGCGGCGTAAGTGGAGCCTGTCTGGATCACGCCCGTCTCCGCTCCCATCAGCCGGAGGAGCGTGGGCGCGAACGCCAGCCCGGCGACGGCCAGCGGCAGCGAGGTGATGATGCCGATGATGATCGACTGCACGGCGGCCACCGCCGCGCCTTCCGGGTCGCGCTCGCCGGTGCGCCGCGCCACGGTCGCCGTCGTCGCCATGCTCAACCCGATGGCGATGCCGAAGACGATGGTCAGCATCGACTCGGTGAGGCCGACGGTGGCGATGGCGTCCGCGCCGAGCCGCGCCACGTAGAAGACGTTGACGATGCCGAACAGCGACTCCATCACCATCTCCAAAATCATCGGCACGGACAGGAGCACGATGGCGCGCCCGATGCTGCCCTCGGTGAAGTCCTGCCGCGAGCCGAGCACGGCCTCGCGCAGCAGGGCGACGATTTCTTTGAAACTCATGGCAATTCGTTCTTCGCTAAAAATCAACTGTCACAACCAGAGAGAGAGCGCGCCGCTCAAGACGCAGAGCGGGCGCAGAGGAAAAGATGAACGCGGGAACGGCGGATGATGAATCACGCGGCGCACAAAGCGAGTCGCCGTTTGTGATTCGTCGTTCACCGATCTTGCTTCATTGGTTCTTTCCTCTGCGCCCGCTCTGCGTGATCTGTTTTCGGCGGCGAATGGCGGCTGCGGCCGCCCCCACGGGAAAGTTATCTAACGAGCGTCCGCGCGCGCAGGTTTCAGGTTTTAATTTTCCGCGTAGAGGCGGTCGATCACGTCGCGGTATTTTTCGTCCACGACGCGGCGTTTGACCTTGAGCGTGGGCGTGAGTTCGCCGCCCTCGATGGAGAGTTCGTGTTCGAGGAGCGCGATGCGTTTGACGCGTTCATACTTGGAGAGGTCGGCGCAGAGAGCGTCCACCTGTCGCTGCATGAGATCGAGTATGCGCGTGTTGCGGCACAGTTCCGCGGGGGTTGTCCCGGCGTCGCGGATGCCTTTGTGCTGCGTGTAGGCGCGCAGTTGTTCCCATTCGGGCACGATGAGCGCGGCGGCGTACTTGCGCCCGTTGCCGATGAGCACCACCTGGTTGACGAAGCGCGACCCCTTGATGCGCGCCTCGATGGCGGACGGCGCGATGTACTTGCCGCCCGAAGTTTTGAACAACTCCTTCTTGCGATCCGTGATCTTCAGGAAGCCGTCGGCGTCCAGGAGGCCGATGTCGCCCGTCTTGAACCACCCGTCGTCGGTGAAGACGCCGCGCGTCTCGGCGGGCTTCCGGTAGTAGCCGCGCATGACGTTCGGCCCGCGCGTCTCGATCTCGCCGTCGGCGGCGATGCGTACCTCGACGTTTTTGACCGGACGCCCCACCGTGCCGATGCGGTTGTCTTCCAGCGTGCCCGCAGCGATGACGGGCGAAGTCTCCGTCAACCCGTAGCCCTGCACGATGGGCAGCCCCGCGCCGAGGAAGATGTAGCCGATCTCATCCGGCAACGCCGCGCCGCCCGACACGAAGAGGCGCATCCGCCCGCCCACGCCCTCGCGCCACTTCGAGAAGACGAGGCGCAGCGCGAGGTCGTGCTTCAACTGGAGGAGCGGCGGCACGGGTCGGCGCGCAGCCTTGTATTGCGCCCAGAGTTTGCCGACGCCGACCGCCCACGCGAGCATCTTCGCTTTGAGTTTCCCCCCGGCGGCGGCCTTCTCCTGGATGCGCGCGTAAATTTTTTCAAACAGGCGCGGCACGCAGAGCATCACCGTCGGGCGCACCTCGCGCATGTTGTCGCCGATCTTCTCCACCGACTCCGCATAGAAGACGCTCATGCCGTGGTGGATGTACATGTACATGCCGAGCCGCTCGAAGACGTGCGAGAGCGGCAGCACGGAGAGCGCAACGTCCGTCTCGCTGAAGGCGAGGTGGCCGGAACTGTCGATCAGGTTCGTGACGAGATTCGCGTGCGTGAGCATGACGCCCTTCGGTTCGCCCGTCGTGCCCGAAGTGTAGATGATGGTGGCGAGGTCTGCGGCGGAGACGGAGCGCGCGATTTCATCGAGCGCTTCCGGTTGCTCCCGCCGGTGCGCGCGCCCGCGCTCGTAAAGTTCGTCGAGCGTCGTTGCGCCCACGTCCGCCGCGCCGTCCGGCTCGAAGAAGATGAGATGTTCGAGTTTGTCGCAGCCGTCAACGGCCTCGAAGATGCGCTCGAACGAGGCGCGGTTGCGAACGAAGAGGACGCGCGCGCCCGAATCGTCGAGGATGTAACGCACCTGCGGCGGGGCTTGCGTCGGGTAGATGGGCACGTCCACGACGCCCGCGAACTGGCAGCCCGCATCGGTCAGAGTCCATTCGGGCGAACTCTCGGAGAGGATGGCGGCGCGTTCGCCGCGCCGGAGGCCGAGCGCGTGGAGTCCGTGGGCGATGAGATGCGCGCGCTCGATCAACTCGGCGGAAGAGAGAGCGCGCCACACGCCGTCGCGCTTGTAGTTGAGCGCGTCCGGTTTCGGATGGCGGCCGACGGCGTGCGTGAAAACTTCGGCGAGCGTCGCCGGTTCATCCGGCGAGAGCGGCACGCGCGGCGGCGGCGGAATCGGCACGAACTCTTCTTCGCCCGTCGTGGTGGTGGCTGTCATCGTCTCCGCCATGTCTGTGCTGTCGGTCGTCGAATTGGGGGTCATTTGCTGCTGCTCACTCCGTTGAGAAAAATGTCGAGCACCTGATCGGCCAGCGGCGCGAGTTTGTAGGCGCGCGGCGAGAGAATCCAGTTGGTCGCCATCTCGTCGAGCGCGCCGAAGAGAATTTTAGCGACGACCTTCGCGTTCAATTCCGCGCGAAAGAGACCGGCGCGCTGCCCCTCTTCGAGCGTTTCGCGGATGAGGCGCAGGTATTCGGCGAGACCGGCGGCGGAAAACTCTTCCATGAACTTCGTCGAGCCGCGCAGTTCGACTTGAAAGACGACGGCCAGGTCGCGATCCGCGCCGAGCCGTTCCAGATGGAGGCGCGCGATGCGTCGCAACTTCTCGCGCGGGTCGTCGAGCGCGGCCGTCTCGGCGCGCGCGGCGGCGATGGCGTCGTTCACGCCGCGCTCGAAGATGGAACGCAGAATTTCCTCTTTGCTTTTGAAGTAGAGATAGACTGTGCCGTCGGCGACGCCCGCGCCGCGCGCCACGTCGGCCACCTTCGAGTTGAAGTAGCCGTTTTCGGCAAAGACTTTCGTCGCGGCGCGCAGGATCGCTTCGCGCTTGTCGGGGACGCTCGCGCGCGGCGACGACGAATTAACGGAACGTGCGGAACGCATTCGGGGGAACTCAACTCCGTTTCGCTGGACTGGCCGTTTTGATGAGTGACCGCTCATTCAGACGAACCGCTACAGACTAGCAGAAGTTAAAAAAAAGGGAAAAGGCGAGGGAATAGAATGAGGGGAAAAGGGGAAGGGGTAAAGGGTAAAGGGATTAGAGCAAGGCTATGATAGTCGCACGAGTTAACTCCGGCTTTATTCTTCCCCTTTATCCTTTTCCCCTTCCCCTTTTCCCCTTTTCCCCTTTCCTCCTTCCCCTTTCCCCACACGTTTTACCCCCGCGTCAGATTCTCTTCGCGCTCCTCGTCCGCTTCGCCCGCATCGGTGAGGGTGAGATGTTGGCCGTCGGGCGCGGCGAAACGCAACTCCGCGCCGCGCAGGTTGAGGTCGCGTTGCGGGAAGGGGATTTCGATGTTGGCCTCACGGAAGAGACGCCAGATGCGATAGTTGATGTCGCTTTTGATCTGCGGGTGGCGGCGCGGCCTGTCCGTCCAGACGAGCAGGCGAAAGTCGAGCGACGATTCGCCGAAACCCAAAAACTGCACGCCCGGCTTCGGGTCGGGCAGCACGTGCGTGATGCCTTCGGCGGCGCGCAGGAGCGTGTCGGTAACGAGATCGACATCCGAATTGTAGGAGACGCCGACGGGCACGCTGATGCGCGAGCGGCGGTCGGCGTAAGACCAGTTGACGAGGTTGTCGTTGACAAGTTTCGAGTTCGGGACGATGACCGTGATGCGGTCGTTCGTCAGGACGGAGGTCGTGCGCAAATTGATCGTCTGCACGCGCCCCTCCGTGAGCTTGCTGTCCGGCCCCGTGATCGTGACCCAGTCGCCGATGCGCGCCGGACGCTCGAAAAGCAGGATGAAGCCGGAGGCGATGTCGCCCGCGATGAACTGCAAGCCGAAGCCGATGCCGACCGAGAGCGCGGTGAAGATGACGGCCACCGAAGTGAAATTTGCGTTCAGCCCCACGCTCGCGGCGAGGATGATACCGACGGTGAAGATAACGTAGTGGGTGAGCCGGAGCAGCGTGAACTGTAAGCCCGGATCGAGATGCGTGCGCGCCGCCAGACGACTTTCCAGCAGCTTGCGCAACGTGCGCGAAATAAGCCACGCGGCGAACAGGATAAGCACGCCCATGATCAACGACGCGATGGAGATTTTGAGCGTGTCGCCGATCTCAAGTTTCTGGTTCAGGTAGTTGTTCCAGAAACGGATCATCCAGTTGACGTTGCTTTCCGGCGGTAGTGGCGCGGTAGCCATCGCCGGCGTCGGCGCGGTTTGCGCGGTCGCCTGCGGGTCGGGCGTCGGCGTTGCTTGCGCCTGCCACAACCAGAGATTGAACAGAAGCGTCTGCCCGGCCGTCGCCGCTTGCGCCGCCCGCCCCGCTATCGTCTCGCACATCAACGCGAACATCATCCTTCACCCTCCCCGCTTGCCTTCTCGACGCCGACCTTGCGCGCCGTCGCCACCGTCTCGTCAACCCTCGAACGAAAAGCCGCCCATGCTCTCTACTGGCAAGCGGGGGCGGCTCGAACGTGAAACTCGTAAAACTTGACGGAGGCTGAGGGACTCGAACCCCCCAGGCGATGCTGAATTTTTAATTCAAATGGCGGAAGGGACAGGACTCGAACCTGCAAGCACTTTCGTGCGGTAGTTTTCAAGACTACTGCCTTACCAATTAGGCTACCCTTCCACTAAAATCTTGAAACGCAGGGCAAGACTTATCGAGTTCCTACTGCTGACTTACCAATTAGCCTAAGCCTCCAAAAATTTCCTACACACTATAACGCACCGTTCTCAGTCGTCTCAACTCTGAGGCAGAGCCGACGGGAACGCGTCCGGGTAGGCAGGGCGCGCGGGCGCGAACGCCGGTCTTGAATTTCAGTTCTTCGGCTTTTGGAGTTGCTTCCACGCGAACGTCACCGCGCCGTCCGCGTCCTTGCGCGTGACGCGGAAGGCGACGAGCACGTCGGAGGGTTTGCTCCGGTTCGGATCGAAGGCGATGGCGCGGAGCACGTAAGTCGTGTTCGCGCGCACCGGCGCGGTCGGGCCGTAGGCGTGATCGGGCGCTTCGAGCCACGGGCGGCTGCGCCTGAACTCCTGCTCCGTCTCGGCCTGCGTGGCGGCGGGGACGAGTTTGAGAAACGGCCGCACGGCCGGGCTGTGGAGCGTCACGGCATCGAGCGGCACGTCGCCGAGGGTCGTCAGCAGCCCGAGCGTGTGCGGCATAAACCCGGCGTTGAATAAGTTGTCGCGCAGCGCGAGGTCTGCCTGGAAAGCGGGGTGATGCTTCCCGGCTCTGAACGAGTAGAACGAACCGCCGCCCGCCACCGGCGGTATGTGATCCACGCACGAGCCGGCGACATTCACGATGCGCGGATCAACCACGCAGCCCGTGTAAGGCAGGAGACGCGCGAGTCCCGTCCCATCCTCGCGGAGCAGCGCGGCGAGAGAGGCGCGCTCGGCCTCCGTCGGGTAGAGCCGCCGCTTATGCTCGGCCGTCATCTTTCGGGCGGGCGGCAGGGGCACGGCGGAAGATGAACGGCGAGTTCTGCGCATCTCGCTCTCTCGCTTGAATCTCTCATTCTCGCGCGCCATCTGCCGGCGCATCATCTGCGCCTCGCGCTCCGCCCTGTACGTCTCGTATTCCTCCCGGCTGCCGGGAACCGTGATCACGCGTTGCGCCCGCGCCGCGCCCGCCAGGCAGGCGACGACCAGAGCCGCCGACAACGTGCGCGCGTATGTTTTGGACAACTTCATAACTGATCCTCTGATATTGCTTCGTTACCGCATGGCCGGGCTACAAGTCTAACATGCTTCAAAACAGATTTGAGAGGGCGTCCGGCGGCCACGAGAGTCGCGTTCGGACATGCGCCCGTTGCCGGGGGTGCGAGGTCATTCGTTGTCCGGCTGCATGCTCGGCAACTTGGAGAGGTCGAGCACTTGCGAGAACTGTTCGAAGTGAAACATCGTCTCGTCGCGGCAGTGTTCGCAGTAGTAGGTCGCGTCTTCGCCGAGGTACATGTCCTTCAAATAGTAGGCCACGAAACACCCGTAGCAACGCTGCACCCGTCGCCCGTATTTCTCACGCGCCTCTTCCGTGTTCGTCAAATTCAACCCTCCCCTTCTCGCTCCCGGCGCGGCCAAACCGGCGGCCTGCGCCGCGTTTGATTTGCGACCGGCGCGCCGCTTCCGGCGACATTATCTCAGGCCGACCCCGCCCGAACAAAGGCGGCGTTTCGACCCGGACGCACGCCGCGCGGAGGACGGGCGTAACTTTCAAGTCGTGCCTTTGGCCGTTTCGCTGACCATGAGGTCAACGACGGACTCCAAATTGTTCGTGCGGGCGAAGGCCTGGCGTTGCCGCGCCGCGCCGTTGCCGCGCGCGAGCGTGTAGCGCGTGATGGCGGCCACTTCGTCCCAGTTGCCGTCCGCTTCGAGCGCGGGGCGCAGGTAGGTGAGAAGTTTCTCGACGACTTCGGCCGCCGGACGCGCGCACCCTTCGGTCACGTCGATGAGGTCGGCGTCGAGGCCGTAGCGGGCGGCGCGCCACTTGGCCGCGCGCAGCACTTCGGGACGCACGGCGGTGAGCGGTTCGCCGCGTTGGTAGTGTTCGTAAGCGGTGCGCGTCAGGGCGCGCACCAGTCCCGCGATCATGACTGCTTCGTCGATGGTCAGGCACACGTCCGTCACGCGGTATTCGAGCGTCTCGTAGCGCGCGGAGGGGCGCACGTCCCAGTAGATTTTCGTCCCGTCGGAGACGCTCTCGGTCTCGACGAGAGTTTGGACGAGCCGGTCGTATTCGGCGCGCGACCCGAAGACCTGCGGCGTGCCCGACATCGGCCAGCGACGCCAGATTTCGGTGCGGAAACTCGCGTAGCCCGTATCCCAGCCGAGCCAGTAGGGAGAATTGGCGGCGAGCGCGAGCAGCGGCGCGAGGCACAGGCGCGCGCGGTTCATCACGTGGATGGCGGCCTCGCGGTCGTTGATGCCGACGTGAACGTGACAGCCGAAGATCAACTGCTCGCGCGCCAGTTGTTCGTATTCCTCGGCGATGCCGCGATAGCGACGCTTCGGCGTGAGTTCCTGATCTTCCCAGTGAGAGAAGGGATGCGTGCCCGCCGCCGCGATGAGGTGGCCGTCGCTTTCGGCCGCCGTGATGATCTCGCGCCGCAGGTGTGTGAGTTCGGCGCGGGCTTCGCCGAGCGTCGCGCAGATGCGTGTGCCGATCTCGATCTGCGAGAGATAGAGTTCCGGCGTCACGCTCTCGCCGACGGCCTCGCGCGCCCCCGGCAGGATGCGCAGCGCGCGCGGGCGCAACTCGCCCGTCTCACGACTGACGATCTGATATTCTTCCTCGACCCCGATGGTGAACTTCTCTGTGTCCGGCATATTCCGAGTGTACAATAGCCGGGGCGTCGCCAAAACAGGCGGCGCGGACGCCGGATAAAAATTGAGAGGGGCGCGAAGTCGAAGTTGACTTCGCGCCCCTCTGCTTTAATCCAGTCTCGCTAAAACTTTCGGCGTGAGACTAGGGAGTGTTACGGTTCGCGCCCGTGCCGGTGTTGCCGTTGCCGCTACGCATGTTGCCGTTGCCGCCACCCGTGTTGCCATTACCGCCGCCCATGTTGCCGTTGCCGCCGCCCATGTTGCCGTTGCCGCGATTGGCGTTGCCGTTCATGTTCGTGTTGCCGGTCGTGCCGGTGGTGCCGGTCGTTCCGGTCGTGCCGCCCGTGCCGGTGGTTCCGCCCGTGGTATTCGCGTTGTCGGCGGCGCCGGTCGTGCCGGTCGCGCCCGTGCCGGTGGTCGCGCCGGTGCCGGTCGTGCCGGTCGTGCCGGTCGTGCCGGTGGCGTTCATGTTATTGGCGTTGTTGGCGTTGCTCATGTTCGCGTTGTCGGTGGCGGCGCAAGCCGCGCCGAAAGTCGCCAGAGCCAATAAGCTCATCAGAGCTAAAGTTCGTCGCATAGAAGTTCCTCCTGTGTTCGCTGAAACCAAAAGTTTAGTTTAACCGCACACGCTCTCACTCGTCCGGCCTTCCCGGCCGAACCGGCGCGCGCGTTTCCAAGTTACAATGACAAGAATGACGAGCATTCAACATTCTTGCACACCACCCTTTAGTAAATCTTTACACGCTCTGTTTGGCGAAATTATAACGGAGGAGACTTTTTATTCTGTACGAGAGCGCACAGACGCGCGGCCGTGGCGGACGTAGAATCCGCCCCTTCTTATCACGTCGGACGCGGAGCCGGGTTCGTAGCCAGGAGACTCCTGTGAGGCAAAGCGGCCGGGGCGTGGTCTCCGAGCATCGAGAGCCGGAGGCGAAAGGGCGAGTCTCGTTTACCCGCAAGTTTCCGAGACTCGCCCTTTTTAATTTCCCGCCGCCGCCAACGCTTCCGCCCTGCTCAACTTCCACTCACGTCGTCAACCTCCGGTAGATCGCGGGCATTCGTTCCGGCAAACTCAGCACGTCGTCGATGATCGTGTAGCCGACTTCGCCGTAGAGGTCTTTGAGTTCCGCCTCGGAATCGCGGTCGATGGTGATGCAGAAGGGCGTGATGCCTGAGACGCGCGCCTGGCGCAGAGCCTCGCGCGTGTCTTCGCGGGCGTAGCGCGCGTCGCCGTAGTCGTGGTCGTAGGGACGCCCGTCGGAGAGCACGATGAGAAGGCGCGTGCGCGCTTCCTGCGAGCGCAGGCGCGCGGCGGCGTGGCGCACGGCCGCGCCGAGCCGCGTGTTGTGCTGGTAGTTGATGCCGCCGATGCGCCGCTCGATCTCTTCCGAGTGGCGTTCGTCGAAATCTTTGACGACGTAAAACTTCACGTTGCGCCGCCCCTCGGACGTGAAGCCGTAGATGGCATAGGCGTCGCCCACGGCTTCGAGGGCTTCGCTCATCAGGACGAGTCCCTCCTTTTCGATCTCGATGATGCGGCGGCCGGGGTGCGTGTAAGGCTGCAAAGGGTGGCGGCCGATGGTGCGCGCCGTCGAAGAAGACTGGTCGAGCAGGAACGACACGGCCACGTCGCGCTCGCGGCGCAGGCGTTTCATGTAGAGCCGTTCGGACTGCCGGCCGTCGGCGCGGCGGTCGGCGACGTAGTTGATCACGGCGTCGAGATCGTAGTCGTCGCCGTCGAGTTCGTTGCGCACGCGGAGCAAATTTTCGGGGCGCATCAACTGGAACTGATGTTTGATCGAGGAGATGACGCCACGGTAACGCGAGCGCGTCAGTTCGACGAACGAGCGGTCGCCGCTCCTCACGCGTTTCTCGACGACGCGACACCAGTTGACGCGCGTGTCGGCGAGTTCCCGATCCCACTCGTCGTAACTGTAGGCCACTTCGCCCGGCTCCAACTCCTGCTCCGGCGACTGGGATTGCGTCCAACGCTCCGCGCCGAAAAGCTGCTCGGCGGCGTCCTGCTCCGAAGCGTCGGACTTCGCCCAGGCGTTGAAGAGTTCGCGGGCGTCGTTCGGCGGCGGGTCGCTTTGCGGCTGCGCGTCGGGGTCGCTTCGGTCGCGCCGGTTCGAGTCGTCGAGTTGCGACTCCGCGCCGCTGCCGCCGTCGTCGGAGGTTTCGGCCTGCTGCTCCTGCTGTTCGGTCTCTTGCGGCGTGACGGATTGAAAGAGCGTGTAGACGCGGTTCGTCGCCATCAAGGTGTCGGCCACCGACGACTCCGCGCCGCCGAGGTAATCGGCGACGATCGATTCGAGTTCCGAGACGATCTGGCCGTAGAAGGAGCGCGCATCGTCGAGCGCGCCGCCGCAGAGAGTGATCTGGAAAAGCAACTCGAAGGGCACGAGCGTGAGCGGCACGGCGGCGATCGAAGGGCGGCTCGCGCGCAGGTGCGCGCGCACGAGATCGAGGTCGCGCGCGAGGCCGCGATAGGCGTGGCGCAGGCGACGATCAATGCGCCCGTTCTCCAGCGTGCCGAAGATACGCGCGGCGAGCACGGGGAACGGAAAGAGCGTGAGCACGGCGCGATAGTCGGCCTCTTTAGGCATCCGCCGCCGTTTGGCGCGAGCGCGGCGCGCCTCCTCGGCGGGCGCGAGGGCAGGTTCACTTTGGGACGGGTCGTTGATGTAGCCGTCGAGCGCGAAGGCGTCGCGGGCGTCGGCGTTCTCTTCGGCGTAGAGTTCGGCGATGGAGGCGAAGGCGGCGCGCAAGTCTCTGCCGCCTGCTTCATTATTTCCGGCGCGGGCGTGCGTGCCGAATTCGATCTGCCCGGCGGCGTGCGCGGCCAGCACTTTGTAGAGACGAAAGTTGCGCTCGTCGTCGGCAAACTCCGCGACGGACGCGGGCAGGTGAATGGTGCGCCCGTCGCCGATGCGCGCCTCGTCGGGCACGGCGGCGAGCGAGGCCACATCCACGGCGCGGCCGGTCAATCCTTCGACGTAGAGACGAAGCGTGGAGGCCACGGCGTCGAGCGAGAGTCCCGCGCCGCCTTGCGCGAGCGCGGCGTTGCTCTGCCTGGTTTCGAGCGCGTAGTAACTGCGGCGCGTGCGCGAGTCGTTGCGTTTGAGCGAGAGGCCGTCGTGCGCCCACTGCTCGAATTGTTCGATGGAAGTTGCGCGCAAGGCGGCGGGCGCGGAACGAAAACACGAGATCGCCGCCTCGGCATCCACGACGGCCACGGCGCGCGTCGCCGTGATGACGCGCCGCGCGAGTTCGCCTACGGGCGCGGCGCGCGCGCCGGGCGAAGGAAGGGCGCGGAAGAAAAGCGGGCTGTGACGCGCGAGCGAGACGAGCGGGGCGTTGCCCTGCGCGGCGACCGCGTGCAGCAAAGCCGTCCAATCGGTGAAGACTTGCGGCGTGAGCCGCAGCACCTCGCCGCCCGCGATCAGGACGTGCAAGGCGGCCGCGCCGCCGCGTTCGAGAAACTGCTCCGTGTGGCGAAAGAGCGTGTGAGCTTGTTGGGCGTCGAGCGCGGCGGTGGCGGCGGGCAGATTCGTCCACGCGTCAGCGGCGACGCCGCCCGCGCGCGCGGCGAACGCCCCCGCCAGATGCAGCGCGGCGCGCGCCACTTCGTGCTGCTGCTGCCCCGCGTCCCCGCGCGCCCGGTATGTTTCGAGATGCTCGAAGGCGGCGGGCGAGGCGGCGAGAAAGTCCGCGCTGTGGCGCGCGGAGCGGCGCGCGATCTCCAGCGCGACCGCAAAGGTGGCGGCCAGCAACTCGTCGTCCCCGGCGGCGCGCGCCAGTTCCGGCGCGCGTTTGAAAGTCTCGACGGCGATGGAAGTCGAGAGCGGCAACTGGCGCGCGCACACTTGAAACAACAGCGGGCGCGTCTCGGCCGGAACTTCGAGCAGTTCGGCCACGCCCGCCTTGAAGAAGTTCGCGCCCGTCTCCACGTCGGCCATTGCCAGCCGCCGCCCCATCTCGCCCCACTCGCGCAACTCCGCCGCTTCCAACACCTGCGCCGCGCCCACCGCCGCGCGCAAAAATTCCAGCCCGACGCGCAGGCTCAAACCTGCCAGCCCCGCGCTCACTTCGAGCGCGGCGCGCGCTCTCTCGGCGGGGAGTTGGCCGAGCGCGCGCACGAGTCCGGCCACGGTGCGCCGCTCGCTCGCGCTCCGCACCTCGCCGAGTTGTTCACGCAGGGCTGCGGCTATCTCGTCACTCATAAGAAATCAGGGCAACTGCCCTTCTCTTTTTAGAACCTTTTGCAGTTCGTAAAAGGCTTCGGCGATCTGGTCGCCGTTGAAAGAAATGTATTGCAAGCCCGCCACGTTCGAGAAATCTTCCGTACCGTGTTGTCGCAGGAGAATAGCTTTTCTGAAGCCGAGCCTGCCCTGAAACAAGCCGACCTCGTGGATGACGTTTTGGCGCGCTCTTTTAGTGCCGGAAGCCGTTTCGTCTTCGGCCGTGAGGATCAGGACGGCGAACGTGGCTTGGTCGAGCATTTTCTCCAAGACCGGAATGATCGATTCGCCGACGCGGGATTCCGACTCATAGTTGACCGTCGCCAAGCCCAGATCGTTCTGGAGAAACAACTGCAACCGCGCCCACAGGGGATTTCGTCCATGACCGATAAAGACGCAGGGCTTGGTCGGAGTTGCGGCGGGTTCGCTGCCGGTAGCTCTGGCCTGTGGCTCAACGGTTTTGCCTGCCGCGCCGTCGGGAGGTTCATCCGGCCAGTCGTCCTCTATCTCTTCGATCATCCCCTGGAAAAGCAAGACTGTATCTTTGAGGCCGTCTTTAAAATCTCTGGCAGCGGAGGTGTCGTCTCTCCCGGCTCTGTAAAATTCAATCTCGTCAAAATCCTGAAGTTGAGGAGACCGCTTACCGAAGATAGTTTCCAGGGTACGTTCAGCCCTTCGTTTCCAAGCCGTAAATGCCGCTGCGTTAATATCCAAACCGCTATCGGCCATTGACTGAGCTTTAACGATGAGTTTCTGTAATTTTTCGATGGCCGCCTGTTTCGTGAGGGGCACAATTTATTCTCCCGTCTCTTGAGAGTGAAAGCGGTCGCCACGCTAAATCACGGTCGTGATGATCTCGCGGATGCTGCGTTGGAGTTCGCGGTCGTCGGTGATGGGCGAGGCGAGCGCGACTTCGGCGGCGGTGATCGATGGGATGCCGCGCGCGATGAGTTGGGCGGCATAGATGAGCAGCCGCGTGGAGACGCCTTCTTCGAGGCCGTGGCCGCGCAGGTTTCTGACCTTGTGGCCGATCTGGACGAGGTCGCGCGCCGTCTCCGCTTCGACGCCGCCTTCGCGGGCGACGATCTCGGCTTCGAGTTCGGCGGGCGGATAGTCGAATTCGAGCGAGACGAAGCGTTGCCGCGTGGACTGTTTGAGGTCTTTCAAGACCGATTGGTAGCCGGGGTTGTAGGAGACGACGAGCATGAAATCATCGGGGGCGTCGAGGATGGTGCCGCGCTTCTCGATGGGCAGGCGGCGGCGGTGATCGGTGAGCGGGTGGATGATGACGACCGTGTCCTTGCGCGCCTCCACCACTTCGTCCAGATAACAGATCGCGCCGCTCCTGACCGCCGACGTGAGCGGGCCGTCGTGCCAGACGGTCTCCTCGCCTTCGAGCAGGAAGCGTCCGACGAGGTCGGTCGCGGATAAATCTTCGTGGCACGCCACCGTGATCAGCGGGCGGCCGAGACGCCACGCCATGTGTTCGACGAAGCGCGTCTTGCCGCAGCCCGTCGGCCCTTTCAACATCACGGGCAGGCGCGCCGCGTTCGCCGCCTCGAACATCTCCACCTCGCCCGCCACGGGCAGGTAATAAGGCTCGTCGGTGACGGTGTATTCTTCGATGGCTCTCTCAGGCATAAGTATAAGTTTCAAGTTTCAGGTTTCAGGTTTCAGGTCTGAGGTTCTTCGTTCTTTAACTTGAAACCTGAAACCTGAAACTTGAAACTTCCCCGGCGGCTGAACTTTCCCGCCGTTTCGGTTATCCTTAACTGTTATTTGTCAGGCACATTTGTTGTCTGTGTGGGAATCTTAACACCCGCCCGAGAAGGGCGGCAAACAGAAGAAAGTGACGGGTGACAAGTGACAGGTGACAAGAAAGATTATGTCTTCACCTGTCACCTGTTACCCGTCACCCGTCACGGTTTTTAAGTTATGAAGATTGCGGTGGCAATGAGCGGCGGCGTTGATTCTTCGGCGGCGGCGGCGATTTTACAGGCGGCGGGGCACGAACTCGTCGGCTTCACGATGCAGTTGTGGAATCAAAACCGCAACCTCAACCTGGACGAAAACGGCGACCCGCTGCCCTCGCGTTGTTGCTCGCTCGACGACGTGTACGACGCGCGCCGCGTGGCCGGAGAGTTGGGCTTTCCCTTTTACGTCCTGAACCTCGAACAGGATTTCGAGCGCGACGTGGTGCAGCCGTTCGTGACGAGTTATCTGGAAGGCGAGACGCCGATTCCGTGCGTGGCGTGCAACAGCCGTCTGAAATTCGCTTCGCTCGACCGGCTGGCGCAAAGTCTCGGCTGCGAGCGCGTGGCGACGGGACACTACGCGCGCGTCGAGTTTGACGAAGCGACCGGGCGGCACAAGCTCCTGCGCGGGCGCGACGCGAACAAGGATCAATCATATTTCCTCTGGGAGTTGACGCAAGGCCAACTGGCGCACGCCATGTTTCCGCTCGGCGAGATGCGGAAAGAGGAAGCGCGCGAGGCGGCGCGGCGGTTCAACCTCGCGGTGTCGGAGAAGGCCGAGTCGCAGGAAATCTGCTTCGTGCCCGACGGCGACTACGCGGGCTTCATCGATCGTTATCTGGAAGCCGAAGGCGAGACGCGGCGTTTGCCCGGCGCGGGCGAGATCGTGGATGCGAGCGGCCGCACGCTCGGCGAACATCAGGGCGTGCATCACTACACGGTCGGGCAGCGTCGCGGTTTGAGGCTGTCGCGCCCGCTGCCGCTCTACGTCGTTAAAGTTGATGCGGAGCGAAACCGTGTCGTCGTCGGCGAAAGCGACGAACTGCTCGCCTCGGAGTTCACGGCCGCGGGCGTCAACTGGATCAGTTTCGATGAGCCGCCGACGCCGGTGCGCGCGGACGTGCGCGTGCGTTATCGCCACGCGCCCGCGCCCGCCATGATCGAACCGCTCGCCGATAGGCGCGCGCGCATCACCTTCGACGAACCGCAGCGCGCCATCGCGCCGGGACAGGCGACCGTCTTCTATCGCGGCGATGAAGTGGTCGGCGGCGGCTGGATCACGAAAGGATAAGCGGCGAGCTTGCGCCGATAGTCAAGCGTTGGTTCGACACAAGAGACGGGGACAGTCTCGGCTGAGACTGTCCCCGTCTCTTGTGTCCGGGCAGAGTGGATGAGTGTTGTCAGGACGTGCCGAAGCGTTGGCGGTATTCCACCGAGTTGACGAAGCCGTTGACCATCGTGCGGAAGTCGCCGGGGTTTGCCGTCAGGTAGTTGATCCACATGTTGTAGCCCGCCTGATCCGGGTCGCGGCGCAGGTAGCCGAAATATTGCGCGAGCACGTAGGCGCGGGTGAAGGTGGGAGTGTGGTTGACGAACTGGACGCTGTCCACGATCTCCTGCAAGACCTCCGCACGCGTTTTTTGCAGCGCGTTGAGAGAGGCGACGAGCGCGTCGCGGTTGGAGAAGGCCAAGCCGGTATTGGCGATCAGCCGGTCAACATATTGCGCGTTGTTGAGCGCGCCGAGGGTGGCGACGGATTCGTTGCGCGCGAGGAAGTTGGCGGTGAAGTTCGCGCGCAGCGCGTTCGACTCTTCCGGCGTCGCGCCGCTCAGGCGGCTGAGGTCGCCCACAAATTCGCCGTAGAGCGGGTTGCGCCCGTAGGCGGCGAGATAGGCGCGGATGATGAAGTAGCCGCGGCTCTGAAACTCGGGCGACTCGAAGAACGAGCGCGAGACCGTGACGCGGTCGCACGAGGTGACGCCCGCGCTACAGCCGTTGAGAATGCCCACCCAGGCATTGAAGCCGCCCGGATCGGGTTCGCGCCCGAGGAAGTCGAGATAGTGCTGGCGCACGAAGAACTGCGCGTCGTCGATCGGGTTGAAGGTGGGCGGCGCGGCGTCGTTGTCCGTGATGGTCAACACCGTTCTGTTCACGCTGCCGAGACCGAGTCCCGCGCCGGTCGGGTTGCTCAGGGCGAGATTGACGATTTCATCGTTCTCGTCGAACCTGTCGTCCACGAGCAACACCCGGAAGGTCTTGCTCGTTTCGCCGGGTGCAAAGGTGAGCATGCCGGCGGCGATCTGGTAATCGGACTTTTGATTCGCGTGGTTGGGCTGGTTCTGGTCGAAGGTGGCGTAGTTGACGGTGGCCGAGTTGGAGACGTTGCCCGCGCGCGCGACCGTGATCTGGATGCTGCTGTTACCCTCGCTGATGGCGTAGTCGGCGGAACTGAACTCGACGAGCGACGTGGCGGAGGCCGTGGTGGGTTTGAGCGAGCCGAAGAGTCCGTGCTCCTCGCGGGCGATGCCGGCGGTGAAGTAGAGCGTGTTCGAGTCGCCGCCGTTGCCGCCGTTGCCGAAGACTATCGCCCACAGTCCGTCAATCCTGATGCCGTTGCCGCCCTCGTCCTGAAGCGTGCCGAGAAACGCGCCGGTGGTGGGGTTGAAAGCGTGGATGCTCGGGTTGCCCTGACCGAAGTTGCCGACGAGCAGCGCGCCGCCGAAGATGCCGAAAGTGGCGGGCGCGACGACCACGCCCCATGGTGCGTTGAGCGCGCCATTATTGATGCCGAACGTGAGGTCGCGCACGCCGTTCAGGTTGAACCTGCGGACGAAGCCGTTGCCGATGCCTTCCTGGCTCTGACCGCCCGCGCCGACCTTGGCATAGGTGACATAGAGCGACGTGCCGATGGCCTGAATGTTGTAAGGGTGGTAGACGTTCCCCGGTGTCGTCGGGATGGTCGGATCGGCGAACGGGAAACTGGCCGCCGGTTGCAGCGCGTAAGAGCTGTTGAAGACATCAATCCTGCCGTTGGCGAAATCGGCGGCGTAGAGAAAATTCCCCGCGCCGTTGTTGCCGATGGCGAGACCCGTATAGACGTGGCCGGGATGGCTCGCGGCGATGACGCCCGTGGTCGAGCCGGCGGCCGGGGCGTTCGGATCCCAGCCTACGATGTTGCCCGTGATCGAGGCGAAGATGAAATTCGCCCCGCAGGGCGCGGCGGCGCACGCGCCGGGAACAACGAACTCGGACGCCGTGGGGTTGGCGACCGTGCCGGTCGGGAAGCCGCCGGGGATGTTGACGAATGGCATGTTGGGTTGCTTGAAGAAGACGACGGAGCCGACATCGCCCCGGTAGAGCGAGGAGGTGGAGGTGCCGGTATTGGCAGTCCAGAAGGGACTCGTCGCCGTCATCGAGATGCCCCACGGGTTGACGAGCAGCGGGTCTTGGATGAAGGAGATGCCCGGCACGTCCGAGGCGAGGTTTGTCTGCCGGTAGGCCGAGCCGGGAGCTATCGTCACGATGGAGGCCGACATGTCCTGCACGTCATCGAGAGCACGCGTGGCGGACGCGCTGGAAACTATGGGCGGCGCGCTCATTAAGGCGAGCGCGCCGAAGAAGGCAGCGGCGACCACCAGATAGAGCCACGTTCGCGGGCGGCGAATGGCGAAGCGCAGATGAAGCATATTGTTTCTCCGTGATTGACGAGGGTGAGTTAGTTAAATACTCTGCGTCCACTGTCGCCGCCGGATAAAGAAGTGGGGCGACTTAAATAATAGACAGTAGAACGACGGTTGGATTAGGGCGCGCGGCACGACGGCCGTTTCAGAAATGCAATTTAAAATCGCGCCCGGACGGGTCGCCGGTTGTTCGACGGGCGGGCGACAATGCTTTCAAGTGGCTTTAGGGGGAAGCGCGCATGACTCTATAACCGGCAGTTCGATACTGTCAAGGTCTTTAGCGTTGCGCGATTAAAGGCGGCGCGGAGCGCGGGCGTTCACGGCCGAGACGCCGCCGGGCGGCGTCTCTCAAGTCCTTCGGGGCAAGCCCGCGCGCCTAAACTTTTCCCCGAGTTTCGCGTATTTACATTGACCTTCAGGCGCGGCTTAAAGCTGCGCGGGGAGGGCTGATTCTAAGGAGTTCTCGAAAAGCAATCTTATGGCAATGTCACGTGGCGGAAAAATCTTTTTATGGGTGGCGGGTCTGCTCGTCGTGTTGGGAGTGGCGGTCGTGCTCTGCATCGGGTTGTTGTTCGCGTCCTTCGGCGACGGCGAGCCGGACGTGCGCGACAACAGCGTGCTGGTCTTGAAACTGGCGGGCGCGCTTCCCGATTACGTGCCGGAAGACCCGTTCGCGAGCCGCTTCTTAGGCCGCGATGATCAATCGCTCACGCGCCTGCTCTCGGAGTTGAGGAAGGCGAAGGCCGACAAACGCATCGGCGCGATCCTGCTGGAGATCGACATGACGATGATCGGCTGGGGCAAGGCCGACGAGATACGCGACGCCATCGCCGACTTCCGCTCGACCGGCAAACCCGTCTACGCCTACATGGAATACGGCACGAACAAGGAGTATTACCTCGCCACCGCCTGCGACCGCATCTACGTTGCGCCCATCGGCGATCTCTTCATCGTCGGCCTCGCCGCCGACGTGATGTCGCTCGGCGGCTCGCTCGACAAACTCGGCGTCCGTGCCGACTTCTACCAGATCGGGAAGTACAAGACCGCGCCCGAACAGTACACGCGCAAGGAGATGTCGGAGGCGAGCCGCGAGGTGACGAATTCGATCCTCGACGAATTCTTCGCCCGCTACGTGAACACGATCGCCGCCACGCGCAAGAAGTCTGCGGAGGACGTGCGCGCGCTCATCGACAACGCCCCGCTCGGCGCGTGGGAGGCGAAAGCGGCCGGACTCATCGACGACGCGAAGTATCGAGACGAGGTGGAGGACGAACTCAAAAAACGGCTCGGCTACAAAGACGGCGACAAACTACGCAAGGTGAGCGCGGCGGACTACACACGCGTGCGCCCCGAATCACTCGGTCTCGGCGAAGGCGAACGCATCGCGCTCATCTTCGCCTCCGGCCCCATCGGCGGCGGCTCGTCAAACGACGGCAGCGCGTTCAGCGGTCAATCGACGGGTTCGGACACGGTCGTCAAGGCGTTGAACGACGCGCGCGACGATAAGGAGGTCAAGGCCATCGTGCTGCGCGTGGACAGCCCCGGCGGAACTTCTTACGCGTCCGACGTGATCTGGCACGCGGTCGAACGGGCGAAAGCGCAGAAGCCCGTGGTCGTCTCCATGGGCGACGTGGCGGCCTCCGGCGGCTACTACATCTCCGCGACGGCCAGCAAAATCGTCGCGCAGCCTTCCACCATCACCGGCTCCATCGGCGTCTACGCGGGCAAGCCCGTCATCAAAGGTTTCTACGATTGGATCGGCGTCAACAACGAGTACGTCCTGCGCGGCAGGCAGGCCGGGATGTTCCGCGAGACCGAGCCGTTCAACCCGGACGAGCGCGCCAAGTTCGAAGGGATGATGAAGAGTTTTTACTACGACGACTTTCTGCCGAAGGTGGCGCGCGGGCGCGGGCGCGACGTGGAATATATCGACTCCATCGCGCAGGGGCGCGTGTGGACGGGCACGCAGGCCAGAGAGCGCGGGCTGGTTGACGAGTTCGGCGGGCTGGACAAGGCCGTCGAGATCGCCAAAGGACTCGCCAACATCCCGGCCGACAAGGGAGTGCGCCGCGTCGTGTTTCCCGCGCCGCGCACGTTCCTGCAACAGTGGATGGGCGGGGGCGGCGAAGACGCCGCGAGCATCAAGGCCAGAGAGCAACGCGCCGCCATCGAGTCGGCCTTGCCCGAAGACATGCGCCGCGCCCTGCGCTACCTCTCCGTGCTCGAAAACATGAAGCGCGGCGAGACGATGGCGATGCTGCCCTTCGATTTACAGATCAGGTGAGCGCGCGACGGCGGCGCGCCCGTCGCAGTCGCCTACGGGCGCGCCGCCGAAATAAAAGTCAACCTCACTTCCGTCTGGCCTGCTTCAGCCGCTCGGTCACGTCGTAGTTTCTCGGATTCAACTCCAAAGATTTCACGAAATTCTCAACCGCCCGATCCTTGTCGCCGCTCCTGAGGTAAGCCTCGCCGAGCGCATGATAGGAGCGGAAGGAGTGCGGGTGTTCCACGGCGTTCAGCTTGAAGAGGGCGAGCGCGTGTTCCGGCTTCTTCTCATCCAACAGCCGCTGCCCGGCGATCAGGAGCGGCTCCTCCGTGGCCGCGTACTTGTTGACCGGCTCGGCCTTGAATTCGCGGAATCTCCTCGCGGCCAACTCGACGCCGCCTTCGGTCAACGCCTCGTTCAGGATGTCCGTGAGCTTCCGGTGCGGGGCGTTGTGGCCGAGGGCGGCCTGGAGCGCGGGGTCGCGGTTGGCGCGGTAATCTTCGGATGAGAGTTCGGCCGTGAGGTCGGGCGGCGTCCACTGGCGAGTGTCCCACGGCGACCAGTCCTGCCAGAAGTAGACGGAGACGCGCACGGCGATGCCGCTGTGCGGCAGCGTAATCCTGCGCGAGTCGCCGTAGGCGTTTCCCTTCGACCCGGAAGGCTCGCCAACGAACACGACGTTCGTATACTGCTCCAAATCATTCAGCAGGAACTGCGAGGCCGACCAAGTGCTGCGCCCGATGAGCGCGAAGAGTTTGCCCGGCCGATCCACTTTGGATTTGATGATCCCGGTGACGAGCGGGCGCAGGAGCATGCCGTTGCCGCCGCGATTCAGCCGCAGGTCGAGAATCAGCTTCTCCACCTGATTGGCTTCGACGAACGCGAACAGCCGCTTCGAGAAATCGGCCAGCGTCTCCGTCTCTTTATTCCCCACCTCGTTGAGTTGAACGTAAAGCGCGCGCGTCCCCGGCAGATATTCGAACCAGAACTTGTTACGCGGGTCTTTCAGCCACAGCGGAAGGGGAGCCGCCGCGCCGTCGCGCAGGTCAACCCATCCCTCCTTGGGCAGCCAACTCAGGTCTGTGTCGGGCGGCAACAGGTCGGCCGCGCCCGTGGGCTTGAGCGTGATCGTCTGCTGCTGCGGTCGTCCTCCCGTCTCCAGGACGAATTGCGCGCTGTCCGGTTGGGGTGAGAGCGAGAGGGCGTGCAGCACCTCCGGCATGGTGAGGAGCAGGGGAGCGAAGAACCTGACATCCATTTCATTATCGCGCCCGATGATTTCGCGCACGCGGGCGACGGCCTCGTCCGCCGACGCGCCGCCGATGCGGACGACGCGCGCGCCCACGAGGGCGGCGTGTTCGCGGTTGGCCGCGCGGACGAACAAGCCGTCTTTGAAGAGGTAAAGTTTAACGGGTAAGGCGCGGAAGTTGATCTTCGGGTCGCGCGCGGGGGCGACGTTGGTGTGACCGTCGCCGACCAGGGCGGCGATGCGCGCCATCTCGACGATGATCTGGTGACGGGCGAGCCGGGGGATGCGCTCGTGCAAACGCGCGACCGCGCTCTCGAACCCCTCGCGCGTCATGGTGTGGAAGAGATTTTTATGATACCTCGGCATCTCCACGGCCATGTGACGCAGGTCTTCGCGCCATTTCTCCGCCTCGCTTGCGGTGACCGCGCTCGCGCCCCCGGCAGCGGCGGCGGCGGTGTCGGCGACGGTCGCTCCGGCGCGCGTCTCTCCGCGCGCTTCCTGCCCGGTGGCGACGACAACCGCCGCGGCCAGACAGCCCGACAGCGCGAATAAACGGAGGAGTGTGTGTGTCCTCTTCATCTGATTCCTTTCAACCGGCTCCGACGTTTGAGAAGTAGTTAGGCGACACGGGTGGACGCCCGCGCCTTTCGGGTCGAGAAACGATCTCAGCCATAAAACAGTTGAGAGCCGGAAAAGTTACAGGAATTTATTGCGGCGGGAATGAACTCGCGGTCGGTTGTTCGTCGGCGAAGCGCGGGCGGGTGAGTCGCCCCCCTGCTCGATGATGGGTTATCAACGCTCTGAGCGTTTACTAACGCTCATGCGCCGCCGCTCGTGATGCGCTCCATCCCGTTCATGTAAGGCCGCAGCACATCGGGTATGCGGATCGAGCCGTCCGCCTCTTGATAGTTTTCCAGAATGGCGAGCCACGTGCGCCCGACGGCGAGGCCGGAGCCGTTCAGCGTGTGAACATATTCGGGCTTGCCGCCGCCCGCCCGTTTGAAGCGTATCTGCGCGCGGCGCGCCTGAAACGATTCGCAGTTGGAGCACGAGGAGATTTCGCGGAAGGTGTTTTGCGAGGGCAGCCAGACCTCTATGTCGTAAGTCTTGGCGGCGGAGAAACCCGTGTCGCCGGTCGAGAGCGTGACGACGCGATAATGCAGATTCAACTTCTGCAGGACGCGCTCGGCGTCGCGCGTCAGCGATTCCAACTCGTCGTAAGACTGTTCGGGCAACGCGAGTTTGACGAGTTCGACTTTCTCGAACTGGTGCTGGCGAATCAGCCCGCGCGTGTCGCGTCCGTAGCTGCCCGCCTCGGAACGAAAACAGGGCGTGTAGGCCACCATCTTCAAAGGCAGACGGTCGGCGTCGAGCGTCTCCTCGCGGTAGATGTTCGTGACGGGCACTTCGGCGGTCGGGCTGAGATAAAGCTCGCGCTCGTCCGTCAACTTGAACAAGTCCTGCTCGAATTTCGGGAGTTGACCCGTGCCGAACAGTGCGTCGCGGTTGACGATGAAGGGCGGAAGCGTCTCCTCGTAGCCGTGCTCGCGCGTGTGCAGGTCGAGCATGAAGTTGATGATGGCGCGCTCCAGTTGCGCGCCCGCGCCGCGCAGGATGGAGAAACGCGCGCCCGCGATCTTGGTCGCGCGTTCGAGATCGAGTATCCCGAGCGTCGCGCCGAGGTCAACGTGATCCTTCGGCTCGAAGTCGAACGCGGGCGGCGCGCCCCAGCGACGCGCCTCCGTGTTGGCCGATTCGTCCGCGCCGACGGGCACGCTTTCGTGCGGCAGGTTGGGGAGCGTCGAGAGCAGCGTCCGCATGTTCGCTTCGGCTTCGTCGCGCCGGAGGTCGAGTTCCGCGATGCGCTCCTTGAGTTGCCCGACTTCCCGGCGTTCGGCCTCCGCCTCGTCGCGCCGCCCTTCTTTCATCATCGCGCCGATCCGGCGACTCGCCGTGTTGCGCGCGGCGTTGAGTTCATCGGACTGAGCGATCACGCGCCGCCGCTCCGCGTCCAGCGAAGCGAAGTCGTCGAGGGCGGCTGTGGGCGCATGGCGCGCTTCGAGCGCGGCGCGCACGCGCTCCAGATTATCGCGGACAAAGTTGAGATCAAGCATTTGTGCTGTCCTTTAACGTGTGGTATGAAGTTGTCTCTTTTGACGCCAGTGCCGGTTGATGAAAGGGGTCACGCTAGCCGACCGCGCGCGAGCGTGTCAAGCGGCCGCCCCGCTCGCGCCGCCGCTGCTCGCGCCCGCGCAGACGACTGGCGAATTTGAAATTTCAGACAATTCAGATCAGGGGAGTGTAAGTCGAATATGGCACAGAAGATTCGTAAGGCGGTGTTTCCCGCGGCGGGCTTGGGCACGCGCTTTCTGCCCGCGACGAAGGCGTCGCCGAAGGAGATGCTGCCGCTCGTCGATAAGCCGCTCATCCAGTACGGCGTCGAAGAAGCGGTCGCGTCGGGCGTCGAGTCGATTCTCATCATCACGGGGCGCGGCAAGAACGCCATCGAGGATCACTTCGACATCTCCTTCGAACTCGAAAGCCTCCTGCGCGAGCGCGGGAAAGACAAGCTGCTCGCCGTGGCGCGCTCCGTCTCGGAACTCGCGCGCATCAGTTACATCCGCCAGCAGGAGGCGCTCGGACTCGGCCACGCCATCCTCCAGGCGCGCGATTTCGTCGCCGGTGAACCCTTCGCCGTCATGCTCCCCGACGACATCATGGATTGCGAAACGCCCGCGCTCAAACAGATGCTGCGGGTTTACGAAGAGTATGACGCGCCCGTCGTCGGCACGATGCAGGTTGAGGGCGAAGCCATCTCGCGTTTCGGCGCGATCGACGCGGAAGAGGTGGCCGAAGGGGTCTACAAGATCAAAGACATGGTGGAGAAGCCGCCCTTTGCCGAAGCCCCCTCCGATTTGGCGATCATCGGCCGATACATTCTCACCCCCGACATCTTCGACGAGATCGAGCGCACCGAACGCGGCACGGGCGGCGAGATACAGATCACCGACGCCATGCGCTCCCTGCTCAAACGGCGACCGTTCTACGCCGTGCGCTTCGAGGGCGCGCGCCACGACGCCGGCGACAAACTCGGCTTCCTCATCGCCACAGTGGAGTTCGCTTTGAAGCGTCCAGACCTCGCGCCGGAGTTCAAGGAGTATCTGCGTTCGTTGGATTTGAACAAATAAGCGGACGCGCCCGGCAGCGGACGCGCCTGCTCGATGACGGAGGATGAAAATTTTGAGCGACGAGACTAAGCCTTTCGACGGGCGAGCGGCGATCGTGACCGGAGCGACGCGCGGCATCGGACGCGCCATCGCGCTTGAGTTGGCACGGCGCGGGGCGCACGTCGCCTTCAACTATGCGAAGAGTGCGGAGGCGGCCGAGGAATTGCGCGCCGAGATCGAGTCGCTCGGCGTGAAAGTGTTGGCGACGCAGTGCGATGTGGCGCAGACGGAAGCAGTGGCGGAAATGGTCAAGCAGACCAAAGAGACGTTCGGGCGCATAGATTTTCTCGTCAATAACGCGGGCGTCACGCGCGATAATCTGATCCTGCGCATGAAGGAAGACGATTGGGACGCCGTGTTGGACACGAACCTGAAAGGGCCTTGGAACTTCGCCCGCGCGGCCTTGCGCGTGATGCTCCGGCAGGAGGGCGGCGGGTCGGTCTTGAATATCTCCTCGATCAGCGGGGTGGTCGGGATGGCCGGTCAGTCGAACTACTCGGCGTCGAAGGCAGGGCTGATCGGTTTGACGAAGGCTCTGGCGAAAGAGGTGGCGAGCCGCAAGGTGACGGTCAATGCGCTCGCGCTCGGACTCGTCGCCACGGAGATGTCGGGCGTGCTCGACGACGCTTACAAGACGAAGCTGCTCGAACAGATTCCGCTCGGACGCTTCGCCGAACCGGCGGAAGTCGCCGAGATCGCGTGTTTCCTGGTCTCGCCTGCGGCGCGTTACATCACGGGGCAGGTGATTCAGGTGGACGGCGGGCTGGCGATGTGAAACGGCCGCCGGCGCGCGGGCGGCGGAAATTGACGGCTACAAAGAGAATCAGCCTCGTTAGCTTGGGGACTAACGAGGCTGAAATTTTTGGGCAGGCTCGGAGATTCAGGGTGGCGTTGACTTGGGCGCTGGAGATCGTCACTTACGGGCGATCCGGCATGTTGGTCGGCTGCGTTTGGGACGGGCGAGTTAAAATTGCTTGGCTCGGAAAAAAGGAACGTTTCGTAATACCGGCCTCTTCCGCTCCGGGGCATATAGCCGAAAGTCTGTTGCTTTCAAAAATCTTTCAGAGGGCATTCAGCGGGAACTTTGTTATAAAACTTACTGCCCTCCGACGTGTGTGAAATTACACCAAAGCTTTGTTAGATGTCAAGCATAAAATGCAAAGAAAAGTAACAATTTCGTGACAAGACTCGTAGGCCTAGGCTAAATGTTGATGGTAAAGGCCGAAAAGTTGGGACGGAAAGTAAAAAAGTTTTGAAAATTGGGTTCAGGAGAAGCTGTTGCGGCCGTTAGGAGCGGGCAAGTGTGATTCTTTTGTGTCGAATTGTGTCTGGCGGCTGTAGAAATCCGATTCTCCGGGGGGGCGCGTGCGCCAGCGTTTGTGAATCCAGAGCCATTGTTCCGGGTAGGCGCGGATCATGCGTTCGATGGCGGCGGCGAAATTTGCCGTGTTCGTCTCGATGTCGCGCCGGTCGTCGCCGGTGCGGACGAGTTTGACGGGCGGGTCGCCGTGGAAGAAGAAGCGGCCGCGCTTGTCGTCCCAGACGGCGCAGGTGGGAATGACGAGCGCGTCCGTGCGCAGCGCCAGCGTGGCGACGCCGGAAGTGGTGCAGGCGAGTTGGCCGAAGAAGGGGACGAAGATGCCTTCGTTGGGGTGCGTGTTGAGGTCGGCCAGAATGCCGAGCGTGCCGCCGTCGCGCAGGACGCGCAGGGCTTGGCGCGCGGCCATTTTTTTGTTGATGGCCGTGTTGCCGTAGCGCGTGCGGATGCCCTCGATCAACTCCTCGACGCGCGGATTGTCTATCGGGCGGACGAGAAAACTGATCGGGTATTCCAAAGCAGACCAGGCGAAACTCAGAAATTCCCAAGCCCCGAGGTGAGCCGTCAGGAAGATGACGCCGCGCCCTTTGCCCTCCGCCTCGCGCAGGTGACGCAAGCCCACCTGATCGTACTCGACCAACTTGCGCAGGCTCTCCGGGGTGGCGCGCGGAAACTGGCTGAACTCGCCGAGCAAGCGTCCCAGGTTATCGAACGAGGCGCGCAGCATCGCGTCGCGCTCGCGCTCGCTCATTTCGGGGAAGGCGAGTTTGAGATTGATGCGGCCGGTGCGACGCAAGCCGCCCGCCAACTGATGCGCGAGCCGCCCCGCCGCCCGACCCGTGGCGACCGCCGCCGGGCGCGGCAACAGCCCGAGTCCGCCGAGCAGGGCGCGCGTCACGGCGTATTCTAAAGTCGTCTGGAATTTTCCGTGTTTGCTCATTGACCAACTCTCGACGAGGCGCGACAGTGTAGCGCGCCCTTACCGCGACTGGCAAACGGGTGTTTTTGCGTCGCCGCGCGCCCGCATGCTATACGTAAGAGGTCAGAGGTTAGAGGTCAGAGGCCAGTCAAAGCAGCTTCTGTCTTTTACTGACCTCTGACCTCTGACCTCTGATCTCTGCTTCTATGCCTTCTGGAAAAACACATGACGCGATCACTCTGTTGCTCGCCGTGCCGACTTTCGTCGCCGCGTGGGGCGTGACGGGGAGCTTGCTGCTGGCGGGCGTGGCGACGGGCGCGATGCTGTTCGGCGGGCTGATGTTCGGGCCTGACCTCGACATCCAGTCGCGGCAGTACACGCGCTGGGGCGTGTTTCGTTTTATCTGGTGGCCTTACAAAGTGATGTTCCGCCACCGCTCGCGCTGGTCGCACGGCATCATCTTCGGCACGCTCATCCGCGTCGTCTATTTCGCCTTCATGCTCGCGCTGATCGCGGTTGTGGCCGTCTACCTGCGCGCGTTTCTCGTTGCCAGCGAGCCGCCTGATTTCGGCGAACTCGTGCGCGCGTGGCAGGCGATAGAGGCGGGCGCGAGGCTCGAAGGCACGGGGCGCGCCGCCGCGCTCGCCGCGCTCGCCGGTCTCTGGTGGGGCGCGGCCAGCCACACCCTTGCCGACGTAGCCTGGTCGGTTCTACGCAAAGGCTCGGAGATATTTTAAGAGCGGTGACAGGTGACAGGTGACGGGTGACAAGTTAGAACAAAAGCCTTGTTCTTAAACTTGTCACCCGTCACCTGTCACCCGTCACAGTTTTTTAGTGCCCGCTGCGGGTTTGGGCGAGGCGTTGGGCTTGGCGGCGGACGGCCTCGGAGACGTTACGATTCTGGGCGATGTTTTGCAGGTCTTTGGTTTGGAGTCGCAGCAAGACGTTGATGGCGGTGGCGATGGGCGTGCGCGGGTTGCGCGCGAGGTTGTGGATCACGGGATAGTTGCGCGCCCACGCGCGATTCTGGGCGATGAGGCGCAGCACTTCGTCGGAGACGGTGCGCATGGCGGAGATGCTCTCCACTTCCTTGTCGGTCATGCGCGGGTTGTGTATGACGGCGGTGGCGACCACCTTGTTGGAGTCGCGGATGAGAATGCCGCGCGCCTCGCGGTCGCCCTTCATGGCGAGCTTGACGCGATCCTTGACGTTCATCAGCATCACGCGGCGGATGAGCGAGATGCGTTCGGGCGCGACTTCGCCGCCCTCGGCGTGAGTTTCGGCGATGATGCGTTCGAGGTTGGCGGCGCGCTGTTCCTCGCTCTCCGTGAAAAACTCCTCCATCCTTTCGAGCGGCAGCCACGATTCGTCGATGTCGGCATCGGAGACCTCGATGTGTTGCGCGAGCAGCCACGCGTCGTCGTAGGTTAAGCCCGAAGCGGTGCCGATGGATTCGGCCGATTCGACAAACTCGGCGGCGGCCGTCATGCCTCTGGCGCGCATCTCGTCGGCGATCTGCTGTGCGCCGCGCTCCTTCTCGAAAAACTCGCGTTTCGTTTCCTGGGCGCGCCGCTCGGCCTCATTCGTGCGCGCGGGATTCGAGAGCAACGCCTCGATGATGCGGGGCGCGCGGATGAGACGCTGCTGGTTGACGGAGATGAGTTCGAGGAGTGAGCCGTTCGAGGTGGCGGAGGCCAGTTCGGCGATGGCCTCGTCGGGCGTGGCGGCATTGAGCGTGACGGCCTCATGCACTTCCGGCTGCGCGCCGGTGCGACCCGCCAGGTAAGAGAGCACGGCGGGCGAAGTTCCGCTGGAGGAAGCGACGGCGACGAGCGTCTCGGCGGATTGCGCTTCGAGCGTTTCGGCGGCGGCGGCGACGATCTCCGGGTTCTCGTCCGCGCGCAGCGTCACCAACACTTCCAACAGTTCATCTTCGGCCAGCGGCAACAGCCCGCGCGCCGCCATCAAACGCGCCGTCTGCGGAGCCGTGCCCGCCGCAATGGCGCGCACGACCGGATTAGTTGAAGTGGTGTTTGCGCTCACAATTCGATTGAATGAATCCGAAACCCGATAGCGACAGGCGAAACTGCCGGAAGCCGATAATTTGAGGCGGCGCGCGGCCGACTCCTAATAAAAGTTGAAGTGATATTCGATCGACACCCATTGCGAGACGGGGCGGCCGTTTTTAGTCGCGGGCGTAAATTTGATTTGACGCATCGCCTCGATCGCACTTTCCGTCAATCCGTCGGGCAGCATGGTGAGCGCGATGACGTGTTTCACCGTCCCGTCTGAAGAGCACAGCCCGCGCAAGACGACCGACCCCTTGATCCGGTTCCGGCGCGCCGTCTCCGTATATTCCGGCGGCGGCTTGTAGAGCACTTGAACCTTGGAGAGTCCTTCGTCATTACTTTGAAAGGCTTCTTTCCCGGCATCCGGCTGCTCGTTGTGCCGCACGTGAACGCTCAAGCCTTCATACTGCTGACGCCAGAAAGCCTCCGCCCTGGGTTTGAGTTGGAGATAGACCTCCACGCTGGCTACGGCCTCCTTGTAATATCCGGCCATCTCGCGCCGACGCGCCTCCCGCTCCTCCCGGCTCAACTCGTCCCACGGCTTATATTTAATCCCCATCGCCGCGGGCGAGAGTTGCAGCAGGCGTAAAAAGATGGCGTTCTCGATGGCCTTGCGCGCGTCCTTTCCCTTGTCGAGTTTTTGGTAAGCCAGTGCGAGAAAGTGCCACGAGGTCGCATCGTCGCGGCGGTTATCCGTGGCTTGTTTGAGCAGCTTGACGGCCTCGGTGAAGTCGCCTCGCTCGTATAACTCGATTCCGCGCGCTCCCTCGGGCGTGCGTACGATCCTCGCCGCCCGCGCCGGTTGTGCTTCCTGTGCGAAAAGGTTGGCGTGCGCGCCCGCGCCGGGCAGGCACGCACAGGCGATGAATGAAAGGGCGAAAGACCTTGCGAGGTTGCTTCCGGTAAGACGCATTTCAGTATTCTAAAAGAGAGGGGCGACCGAGCGAGCGCGCCCCTCTCGATGTCGCGGCGTTTTCTACGCGCCGCAGCATTTCTTAGACTTCTTGCCCGAACCGCAGGCGCAAGGGTCGTTGCGCCCCACCTTGGGCTGGTCGCGCGTGACGGTTCTGATCTTACCCTCGTCCGTCCCGGCGGCGGCGGCCGTTTGGTTCGGCCCCGTGAAGGTCATCGAGGTGGGCGTGCGCTGCCGCCGTTGCTGCAACTGTTCGGGCGCTTGCTCGGCGACGACCTGCAAGTTGAAAAGCGAGCGGATCGTGTTCGTGTCGATGCGGTCGAGCATCGCCTGGAAGAGATCGAAACTCTGCTTCTTGTATTCGACGAGCGGGTCTTTCTGCCCGTAGCCGACGAGGCCGATGCCCTGCTTCAGGTGGTCGAGCGAGAGCAGGTGGTCTTTCCACTGGGCGTCGATGATGTTGAGCATGATGATGCGCTCGTAGGTGCGCATCGCCTCGCTGCCGATCTGCTCCTCTTTGGCGGCGTAGTGGGTTTTGAGTTTCTCCCAGATGTTCACCTGAATCTCTTCGGATGTCGCCTGCGCGAAATCAATGCCCTCCGCTTCGGCGTCGAAGTCGAAGACGGTGAGCAGTTGGATGCGGTAGTTCTCCACGTCCCAATCTTCGGGCGCGACCGACGTGTCGATGTACTGCTTCGACAGGTCGGCGAGCAGATCGTGCGCGACGCCCGTTTCGCCGAGCAGGTACTCGCGCTGGTCGGGTTCTTCCATCAACTGGCGGCGCAGGCCGTAGATCGTCTCGCGCTGCTTGTTCATCACGTCGTCGTATTGCAGGAGGTGCTTGCGCGACTCGAAGTTGCGCGCCTCGACCGATTTCTGCGCCGCCTCGATCCGCTTCGACACCATCCCCGATTCGATCGCCACGCCCTTCTCCATCCCCAGGCGTTGCATCAGGGCTTTGACTTTGTCGCCCGCGAAGATGCGCATCAGATCGTCTTCGAGCGAGAGGAAGAAACGCGACGAGCCGGGGTCGCCCTGACGACCGGCGCGACCGCGCAACTGGTTGTCGATGCGGCGCGCCTCGTGCCGCTCCGTGCCGATGATGTGGAGGCCGCCGAGACCCACCACTTCCTTGTGCTCGGCCTCGACGATGGGCTTGGCCTGCGCCAGAGCCGATTCAAACTGCTCCTCGGTCGCCTCGTCCGGGTCGATCTCCTCGTGTTTCAGAAACTCGCGCGCCATGAATTCGGCGTTGCCGCCGAGCAGGATGTCCGTGCCGCGCCCGGCCATGTTCGTCGCGATGGTGACCATGCCCTTGCGCCCGGCCTGCGCCACGATCTCCGCCTCGCGGTCGTGATGCTTGGCGTTCAAGACGTTGTGCGGCACGTCGATCTTCTGGAGCTTGCGCGAGAGCACTTCGGAGTTTTCGACCGAGACCGTGCCGACGAGCGTGGGCTGCCCCTTCTCGTAATTTTCCTTGATCTCCTCGGCCACGGCGTCCCACTTTTCCGGCAGCGTGCGATAGATCAAATCGGAATAATCCGTGCGCACCATCGGGCGGTGCGTCGGGACGACGGCGACTTCGAGTTTATAAGTGCCGTCGAACTCGGCGGCCTCCGTTTCGGCCGTGCCGGTCATGCCGGAGAGTTTTTCGTAGAGGCGGAAATAGTTTTGCAGCGTGATGGTGGCGAGCGTCTGGTTCTCGCGCTCGATCTTGACGCGCTCTTTCGCCTCCACCGCCTGATGCAGGCCGTCCGACCAGCGGCGGCCGGGCATCGTGCGCCCCGTGAACTCATCGACGATGATCACTTCGCCCTCTTTGACGAGGTAGTGATGATCGAGCCGGTAGAGCGTGTGCGCTTTTAGAGCCTGTTCGACGCAGTGGAGCATCTCCATGTTCGACGGGTCGTAGAGATTGCCGACGCCGAGCAGGCGTTCGGCCTTGTCCACGCCGTCTTCGGTCAAGACCGCCGAATGTTGTTTCTCGTCAACGAGGTAGTCGCCCGTGATCTTCTTCTTGCCGGAGCCGTCTTCGCTCTCCACGCCCTTTTTCAGGTGCGGGATGATGGCGTCGGCCTTGTAATACTTGTCGGTCGCTTCGTCCGACGCGCCGGAGATGATGAGCGGCGTGCGCGCCTCGTCAATGAGGATCGAGTCAACTTCGTCAACGATGCCGTAGTAGTGGCCGCGCTGGACGCAGGTGGCGAGGTCGAACTTCATGTTGTCGCGCAGGTAATCGAAGCCGAACTCGTTGTTCGTGCCGTAGGTGATGTCGGAGCCGTAGGCGTCTTTGCGCTCCCAGTCGTCGAGGTCGTTCGTGATCGCGCCGACAGTGAGGCCGAGAAACTTGTAGATGCGCCCCATCCAGTCGGAGTCGCGCGTGGCGAGGTAGTCGTTGACGGTGACGACGTGGACGCCGCGCCCCGCCAGGGCGTTCAGATAGGCGGGCAGCGTGGCGACGAGCGTCTTGCCTTCGCCGGTGCGCATCTCGGCGATCTTGCCCTGATGGAGCACCATGCCGCCGATGAGTTGCACGTCGAAGTGGCGCATGCCGGTCGAGCGCACGCTCGCCTCGCGCACGAGTGCGAAGGCTTCGGGCAGAATCTCGTTGAGGGCGTCCTGCTCGTGCTGCTTGCGCGTCTCCGGGTTCTTCGCGTCGGCCACCGCCGCGGCGACGAACTGTTTGAGTTCCTCGGTGCGGCGGCGCATGTCCTCGTCCGAGAGTTTCTTCACTTCGGCTTCGAGCGCGTTGATGCGCACGACGGTGGGTTGCAGGCTCTTGATGTAACGCTGGTTGCTGCTGCCGAAAACTTTGGTCAGGAATTTATCAATCATAATTCACCTTCACTGAAAAACGGGACAAGCGGCACGCCTCACAGGCCGCACGGAACACGTTTAGCGCAACAGAGCGCAACATGCGATTGTAAGTGAGCGGGTGGAATGGAGCAAGCGAGCCGCTTTTTACCTCCGGGGCCGAGGGGCGGGGCAGCTTGCGCCGGGTGTGTTTCAGGGAAGGGAAGTGTGTTTGCGCAGGAGATTGCCTGCCTGTTCGCGCGACATTTCAAGTTGCATGATTAACTGTTTGCCATTGGCAGACAGAGTCATGCTGTTCAAAGCCACGGCCTCGTTGTCATCGCGGGCGAGGGCGCGCGCGAGACTTCGTAAAGTCTCTAGGTTTTGAATTACCGACGCAACGCTCGGTTCCGCATCGAACGTCGCAACCACTTTCGCGGAGAACTTTTGCCCGTCGATTTTGAGACTGACGCTCAGGAGCGAGTCGCCGAACGCGCCGCTGCCGGACAGCAACCTGACAAACTTTTCGACCGGCTCGTTCCAGCGCGCGTCGCCCGCGTTGACGATTACGTTCGTCTGTCCGTATTGATTAAAAGTTAAATTTAACTTTTCGAGATCGGGCTTGTCGGCGGCGATTTCTTTGCGAATATCCCTCAACCCGCGCCGGAACTCCTCGAACGCCTGCTCGACGCACGCGGACGCCTCCTGTTGCGCAACGCCGTGACCGGATGGCGGCGTCGCCGCCTGCGTCGCCGTCGGCGCGCCGAACGCGGCGCAGAGCACGAGCGAGCCGACGACGGCGCGCACGAGCAACGCCTGCCGCCGTTTGGCGGTCGCCGTGGGTCGCTGGTGTTTCTGGCGTTGAACTTTAACGCTCATAGGTTCGGGATTTTAACACAGCGGGAGCACACCCGCTCCAGCAGTGGCGGTTCTAACTCGGCGGGGGCGTCGCCGTCGGCGCGGCGGCCTCGCCCTTCTTGATCAACTTGGAGAGCAGGTCGCCCGCCGCCTTGCTCGGCATCTCGAAGTTCACGACGATGTATTTGGCCTCCGAGGCGATGCGCACGCTCTTGTAGATGGCCTCTTCGTCTTTGCCCGCTTTGGCCTTCATGCCCTGCCGCAGCAGGAGGCCGTAGAGTTCCGACGAGATGGACGCGCTTTCCGCGCTCGCCATCTCGGTCGAGAGATGCACGGAGATGTCTTTATCATTCACCTTGATCTTCATCTTGAGGTGGCGCGCGCCTTCCAGACCGGCGAGCAATTTGCTCGCGCTGATGGCGGCGACGAACTGTTTCGCCAACTCCCGCACTTTCGGGTTGCTGGCCGACCCGTCCTTCACCTTCAGGTTGGTCAAACCCCCGTCTGGCTCCCGGTCGGCCTCAAACTCCATCTCCAAAGTGGCGGAGAGATCGATCTCGCCCGCATCCTTCATCTGCTTGCCCTGCTTCAACAGGTCGGTGAACGGTCTCAGATTGATGTCCGACGGAAACTTCCTGCGCTCGGCCTCCGCCTGGAGACGCGCGGCCTCTTCGGCCGTCTGCGGCGTCGCGGCGGGCGAAGGCGAGGCTCCGGGCGTGCCGCCGCCGGCCTTGTCACCTTCAGTCTGAGCCGCCGTTTCGTCACCCGCCGCCGCGCCGTCGGGCGAAGGCGAGGCTTCGGGCGTCGGCGTCGGTTTTACTTTGACGGGCTTCGGCGTCGGCACGGGTTGCGGCCTGAACTCTTCGACGAGTTGCGGCGCGTCGGGCGAGGGCAGCGCGGTCTGAGAGAAATAGCCGGGCGGATAATAAAGTTTGTTGTCGGCGAAATTGAGCATCACGTCGGCGCGGTCGCCGACGGCGGTCTGCGCGTAGTCTTCATCCACGAAACTGAGGCCGGAGAGCGTGCTCGCCAGGCGGAACGCATCGCGCACGGCCGGCACGTAGACGACGGAGGCCAGAAACAGCGCGTGGGCGACGAGCGACGCGCCGATGGTGCGCAGCATCCAGGGCGTGCGCGTGTCCTGATTCAGTCTCTCGTGGGTGTGAAAAATCTCAGCCATAGTTTTAAACGCCGTGCGGCGCGGGGTTGTTTTGCGGCCGCGCACGCGGAAACCTGCGATTCATTAGACGCCTGAGCCGCCCCGAACGTTGCGAACTTTTCGGCGCGCAAAAATCTTAACCTCAATTTCGGGGGCATAAAAACTTAACACCACCCGCAAGCATTTCACAAAGGGCGTGCGGTACAATCCCCGGTCATGCCACGGACGAGAGACGGGGGAGGGCGCGGCGGCGGGCGTCGGCGCGATAACGCGGGCGGGAAACGCGGCGGCGGCGGCGGACGCCCGCCACGCGATGGCGGCGGCGGCGGCGGCAGACCGCGCGGCCGGGATGATGCCTCGCGCCGTGCGACCGGCGCGGCGGGCGCGGCGCAGATTGAGGAGACGGAGCGCGTGGCGCGTTCGTCGGCGCGTTCGCGCCCCGTCCGGCGTCTGCTCGAAGGCATCGGCGCGCCCGCGCGCACGGAGTTCAAGCCCGACCCGTTTCAACTCGAAGCCTTCGCCGCGCTCGAACACGAAGACGTGCTCGTCACCGCGCCGACCGGCAGCGGCAAAACGTGGATCGCGCGCGAGGAGATCAGGCGTCTGCTCGCAGAGGGCAAGCGCGCCTGGTACACGAGTCCGCTGAAGGCTCTCACCAACTCGAAGTATCAGGAGTTCGCCGAAGCGTTCGGCGCGGACAAGGTCGGCATCCTGACGGGCGACCGCAAGGAGCGCGCCGACGCCCCGCTCATCGTCGGCACGACCGAAGTTTATCGCAACCAACTCTTCGACGCGCTGCGCGAGGGGCAGGAACTTCGCACCGACCTCGTCATCATGGACGAGGCGCACTACCTCGCCGACGAGGATCGCGGGCACGTCTGGGAGGAGGCGATCATCCTGACGCCGCCGCGCGTGCGCCTCCTGTTGCTCTCGGCGACGGTGGGAAAAGCGGAGGAGTTCGCGGCCTGGGTGGCGGAGGTGCGCGGCGTGCGTTGCGGCGTCGTCACGCGTCCGGGCGCGCGCCCCGTGCCGCTGCGCGCGGCCTTCCTCTACCCCGACGGGCAACTCGCCCCGCTCTTTGACGAGGCCGGGCACTTCAACCACGAGATCGCTAATTTCCTCGAACGCTCAAGCGCGCCGCGTCATTCGTCGTATCGCGGAGGGGCGCGTCGTGAACCGCCGCGCGGCGCGCGCATGCACATGCCGGAGATGCCGCCCGCGTCGCTGCTGTCCGCGCTCGCTTCCTACGACCTGTTGCCGTCGATCGTCTTTTTGCCGACGCGCCGCCGCTGCGACGAGGCGGCCGCCGAAGCCGCGCTCGGGCGGCGCGACGCGGACACGGCGCGGCGCGAGGCGCGGCGCGTCGTCATGCGCGACTTTCTGGCGGAGCACGCCGAGATACGCAAGCACCGCCACTGGGAAGCGGTGCTGCGCGGCGGCGTCGCTTCGCATCACGCGGGGCACCTGCCCGCGTGGAAACTCCTGATCGAAAAACTGATGAGCGCGGGGCTGCTCGATGCGATCTTCGCGACGGCGACCGTGGCGGCGGGCGTGGACTTCCCTGCGCGCACGGTCGTGCTCTCGAACATAGACGTGCGGCGCGGTCAGGGCTGGCGCACGCTGACCGCCTCCGAGTTTCAACAGATGACGGGGCGCGCGGGGCGGCGAGGCCGCGACCGCGTCGGCTTCATCGTCGCCGCTCCCGGCACGCACCAAGACCCGCAGAAGATGGCCGCGCTGCTCGGCGCATCGCCCGACCCGCTCGAAAGTCAATTTCGCGCCACCTACACGACGCTCCTCAACCTGCTCGACGCCTACGGCAACTTCGCGCAGGTGCGCGAGATCGCCGCGCGCAGTTTCGCGCACCGCGAGACGGTCGAACGCGTCGCGCGCCTGGAGGCGGAACGCGCCGAGGCCGAGGGGCGCATCGCGCGGAAACTGCGGGAGGCGGGCTACGGCCAATTTTCGATTGACGCGGCGCGCGGGTTGGAGCGTTTGGCGAGCGCGCGCGACAAGTTGCTCGGTGGCGCACCGCAAACGCGCACGGAAGTTTTTATGAACTGGCTGTTGGAAGCCGTGGTGCCGGGTCGCGTCGTCGGCATCGGGCGCAGCAGTCGCCGCCTGGTCTTCGTGACGGAGCGGCGCGAAGGAAGTTTCGTTGGCGTGCGCGAAGACGGGCGGCGCGCGTCGCTCGATCTGGCGCGCGTCGGGCGCGTCTACGCGGAAGTTTACCCGCTGACGGAGAACGCGCGCGATGCGGCCTTCGCCGATGTCCACGCGGGGCGCGTGACGCTCATCGAGGAGCCGCGCCTGCGCGACGCGCGCGCCGGAACGCACGAGGCCGTCGAGGTGATCAACGTTTTGATGGACGGGCTGACGACTTCGCTCGTCGCGTCTACAGCGACGGCGACGGCGGCGGCGGGCGCGGAGTTTGACGAAGGCGAAGCGCGGCGGCGCGCCGAAGAGGCTCTGTGGGCGGCCTTGCCCGATGCGGAGGCAGCCGAGCGCGCGGAGCGGCGCATCGAAGTGTTGCGCGCGGAAGTGTGGCAGCCGTTCGAGCGGCGGGCGCGCGTGCTCGAACATTTCGGCTATCTCGATTTCGCCGCCGAGCGCGTCACGGAGCGCGGGCGTTGGCTCGCGGACTTGAGACTCGACCGCCCGCTTCTGGTCGGCGAGGCGATCGAGCGCAACCTCTTCTCGTCGCTCGACGCGGCGCGCGCCGCCGGTCTCATGGCCGCGCTCGCGGCGGACGCCGAACGCGACTACGGCGAGTTGCAACTCGACGACGCGCTCGTCTCCACGCTCTCCGAGTTTGAGCGCATCGCCTACGAGGTGGCGAGCGCGGAATGGAAGCAAGGGTTAGACCCCGCGCCGGAGATGAATTTCTCGGCCGCCGCCGCCGTGATGCGCTGGGCGAAGGGGATGAAGTGGGAGGAACTCGTGCGGCAGACGCGCGCCGAAGAGGGCGACCTGTTTCGTCTGCTTTCGCGCACGGGCGAATCGCTCATGCAGATCGGCAACTTGCGCGAGTCGCACGAGGAGGCGGCGCGCGTTGCGTATGAAGCGGCCGAGAGCATCCTGCGCGAGCCGGTGCGCTCCGAAGAGATGTTGTGAACGGCAATTTGGCCGGGGAAAGGTTTTACGGGTCAGGAGTTTTATGAGCCAGGGGTTTTATCGCGCTTTGGTAATTTACGCGCTGGCGTTCCTGTTGTTGGTCAGCGCGGCGTGCGGGTTGAGACGAACGCGGGCGAGCCGGGACGAGGGGACGGACATGAGGGCGGAACAGAAAATAGCTGCGACGGCGACCACAACGGCGGCGGCAACGCCGGTTCTCTACGTCGCGTTCGGCGATTCGACGGGCGTCGGCGTCGGGGCGCGCAAAGGCGGCTACGTGGCGCGCGTTTTCGAGCGCATCAAGCGCGTGCGCGCCGGGTCGAACCTGCGAAACTTTTGCGTGAGCGGCGCGCAGACCGCCGACGTGCTGCGCGGCCAACTCACGCGCCTCGACTCCACGCGCCCCACCCTCATCACGCTCGGCATCGGCATCAACGACGTGAGCCACGGCGTCGCGCCCGACCAGTTTGCGCGCAACTACGAGGAGATCGTCACGCGTCTGAAAAGCAGGACGGACGCGCCCATCGTCGCCACCAACATCCCGGACATCTCGCACGCCCCGCGCGTTCCCGCCTTCCTCCACGAACAGGTGCGGCAGCGCATCCAACTCTTCAACACGCACATCGCCGAGATCGCCCGGCGGCACGACCTGCTGCTGGTTGACGCCTACGACATGAGCCGCACGGTGATCCCCAATCACCCGGAATTTTTCTCCGGCGACGGTTTTCATCCCTCCGACGAGGGCTACGAGTACTGGGCGAAGATGATGTGGCCGGTCGTGAAGGAAGCCATCGGGGAAGAGAAATAGACCGCGAGACGAGATTGCAAAACGCGGTTGACGGACAAGAGCGCGCGACTGTTCATCGCGCGCGGAAACCTGAGCCACGCGCTGAACGTAAAGATGGCGGAGCCTGAAATTTTCGCCCGCAAACGCCGCTTGAACCGGAGAGAAAAAAATATGAGACGATTAGTGTCGTGCCTGACCTTGATGCTTCTGGTTTTCGTTCACACGCAGGCCGCGCCGCCGCAAGGCTTCAAGTTCAAAGTCGAAGGGGAAGTTCTCGGTCTCGTCCGGCAACTGGCCGAAGCGCAGAAGAACTACGACGCGGCCAAGCTGGACGAAATTCTCGCGCCCGATTACGTCGAGATTTCGCCCGCGGGCGAGGTTGACCCGCGCGCGAAGGTGCTCGGCTTCTACGCGCCCGAAAAAAAGAGCGCGCGGCAGGGCGAGATGGTTTCCTACGAGTTGGACGAAATCACGAGTCGCATTTACAGCGACACGGCGATAGTCGTCGCGCGCCTCCCGTTCACGATCAAAACTCCCGACGGGCAACTTGTGAGCCGCGCCTTCCGCTGCACGTTCGTCTGCCGCAAGACGCGCGGCAAGTGGCGCATCGCGTCGGCGCAGTACACCGGCATCAGGCCGCCGACCCCGGCGAAGTCCTGAGATTACCGCGTTCGTTATGCTAGTATTTGGCTTGGAACGAACCGGGCGGCGCGGGCGTATGACGATGTTGAAGGAGTGAATTTTATTTATGGCTGAAGCAAACGAAACCCGCTACCACACCGGCGACACGCTCTGCGACGCGTGGCGTTTCCTGTGCGACGCATCTTACGCCGTTCTGCCGCGCGACGTGGCTCATAAGCTCGGCGAGTTTGAAAAGAATTTCTGGAGCGGCGTCGGCTGGCTGGCCGACCGGAAGATCAACTGGATCGACGAAGCTCTCAGCGGCGGCGACCGCCTGCGCGAAGAATGGCAGCGGCGTTCCGCGCGTGAACCGCAGGCGCAGACGCAGACGCCGCCCCCGGAGGGCATGGGGTAAAATAGGTTCGAGTTCGCGCGCGTTCGCGCCGCAACGGCGGACGCTTGCCCTCGGAGCGCGAGTCTCAAAGTCGGGAATCACACACAGCGAGTATTCGGAAGGGAATAGCGCATGCAGGTTTTGCTGGCCGAGGAGTACGGGTTCTGTTTCGGCGTCGAGCGCGCCGTGGAGATGGTGGAGGACGCCCTCTCGCAAGGCGCGCGCGTCCGCACTCTGGGGCCGCTCATTCACAACACGCAGGAGATTCAACGCCTCGAAGCGCACGGGGTCGCCACGATCGACGCGCCGGCCGATGTGGAAGGCGAGGTGACGGCCGTCATCCGCGCCCACGGCGTGACGCCGCAGGTGCAGCGCGAACTCGAAGCGCGCGCCGCCCACGTGGTTGACGCGACCTGCCCGTTCGTAACCAAAGTGCAGAAACTCGCCGAGCGCGCCGCCGCCGAGGGGCGCGACGTGGTGGTCGTCGGCAACCCGGATCACCCGGAGATGATCGGCGTCGTCGGTTACGCGCCGAATAATTCGCACGTCGTGCGCGATGCGGCCGAGGTGGCGCACCTGCCCGCGCTCCACGCGCCGCTCGTCGTCTCGCAGACCACGATCAAACTGAGCACCTTCCTCGAAGCCGCCGAAGCCATCCGCGCCAAGTCCGATAGCGAGCCGCAGATCGTCAACACCATCTGTTCGGCCACGCGCGACCGGCAAGACGCCGCCCGCGCTCTCGCCGGGCACGTCGAAGCCTTCTACATTATCGGCGGCAAGCATTCGTCGAACAGTCTGAAACTGCTCTCGGTCTGCAAGGAACAGTGTGAGCGGAGTTTCCTCATCGAGACGCCGGAGGAGATCGACGCGGATGACTTGCGCGGCGTCGAGCGCGTGGGCGTCACCGCCGGGGCTTCGACGCCCAACTGGCTGATCGAACAAGTGGTGGCGCGGCTTCGCGAGATCGGCGGGAGGCAAAGTTCTGCGGCGTGATAATTGAAAGCCCCTCACAGGGCTTTTAAGCATTTTCGCTTACATCAGACTCACGTCAAATTTAGTGTCCGCTATCCCTTCCTTCTCTTCTTACTCGCCTTTGAACTTGTCTCAGCTTTATCCTTCGGCGGTCTGCCGGGTTTGCGGTCTGCAACTAACTCTAAATCTTCTTCCTTGATCATATAATCACGTCCAAACTTTTCCGCAGGCAAACGTCCGGCACTGATTAATTGGCGCACACGAATAGCGGAGATGTCTAATCTCTTGGCGGCTTCTTGTGTGGTTAAGGTCTTAGACACTCAGTTTCCTTTCATCGTAGAAACTTTAATTGGCACAAACCCTATCGCACACGCAAGATTACTATTGACCATCTCTAATCCTTGCGATATAGTTTCCGCCATCGGCAGAAATAGGCGAGGACTTACCGAAGATAGCGGTCTTGGTAAGTCCTCTACACCAGTAACCACTCGTGAAAGGAACTACTGATGCGAAGAGATAATAACACGCGGACACCACCCGCTCGCCCGCGCCGAGAGCCGGATTTCGACGAACCTATCAGGCGTTGGTCAACTTTGCCCGTCACGCAGGAGAGGGCGTCTGAGTTGGTTGATGCCTTCACACGCTATGACGACGGCGACATGCTCGACGCCTTGATCCAGTTGATTTGCGGTTTGGCTCCCCCGCCCGCGCCGGATGAGCAACAGGATTTGGACGAACGGCGTTTGGCGGGGACGGCCGCGCTGGAGCGCGCTTTCACCTACACGCGGCGGGCGCATAACGAACTGGGCGCGTATGTCGTGGAATTGAAGTGCGGCGAGTGGGAATAGAAGCGTGAGGTTAAAAGTGAAAAGCCGCTCGAAGTCGAGCGGCTTTTTGATCGTTCAACGATAATTTCGCGTCGGCTCTATAGTTCGTCTTCGCTGGCGTCGGCGCGCTCCAACGCGCTGACGACCCAGCGGGCTTCTTCCGAGCCGTAATCGTCGGCCTGCAAGACGAGCGCGTCGCGCGCCACGTCTGCATCCACCGGGTCGCCGAGCAGTTCGACGAGCACGCCCGTCGGCGATTGCGCGAGGGCTTCGTGCGCGAGGGCGCGGACGCTCGGGTTCGGGTGGCGCGCCAGTTCGCACACCTCTGCGGCCGGGAGACGCGCGGCGAAGGTGTCGGCCAGCACGTCCACGCGCTTGTAGTCGCGGATGGCGAGGGCGCGCTCCAAAAGCTGCGCGAAGACTTCCGCCGAACGCGCCTCGCTGTGCAGCACGCGAGCGCAGGTTTCAGCCATGCGCGCCAGTTCGCACACCTCTTCGAGGCTGAGGACGCGCACGCCCGTCTCTTTCGCGCGCCCGTCGAGCGCGGCGAGCAGACGGCTGAGTTCCCATTCGGAGCGCGCATCGTAGGGCGTGCTACAGCGCGGCGACGCGGCGGTGACGGGCGCGGCCGACGTGAGCGCGCGTTCGACGAGGCTGCGCGTCGAAGGGCGCAAGCCCTGCCACACGCTCGCCACGCGCCCGCCGAATTCCTGAATCGTGATGTCGGAAGTTTTCTGCATAAGCGACGGCGCGCGGGACGCTTCCTGTCAGACCACCCGCGCGCGAAATATCATACCTTAAAAACTACCCGCGACGAAGAGACTGTCACGGGGAAAAACAAAATATCCGGCGGCGCGCAACCCGCGCCCGCCGCAAAATACCGGACGCCCGTCAACGAGCGGTTTCCGTGGGGTTGTGATCCACGATCTCGGTGATGGTGTCGAAGGTGATCTTGATGATCTCGCCGTCGGCGCGTTGGATTTTAACGCTCGGTTTGGTGAGAGCTTGCGTCGTTTTCATGCTCTTGACGAGACCGCGCACGCGCGTGCCGTCGCCGGTCACGATCTCGATGTTGTCTTTACCGTAGAGCGGCTGCAAAGCAGCGAGGGCTTTAACTACTTCCAAGTCGGGGCCTCATTCTTTCATCGGACGGTTGGCGCGCTTTCCGGCCGCGCCGTGGTCTACGCTGTTTTCAGAGCGCGCGAAAGTTTATGCCGCGGGCGTATGAATGTGCAACCGGGGTGCGCGAGTTGGCGTATAATTCCTGACGCTTAGATGTGATCGGATGCCCGCAGCGGTGTCCGCCATTCCAGCACGGGACAGGGAAAATCTTATGGAAACCGAAACTCAACGCGCCGGACGAGAGGCCGCCGGCGGCGGCGCGACCCCGCAGATGTGTCCGAGTTGCAGCGCGCCGCTCGTGGAGGGGCTGCGCTTTTGTCGCTCGTGCGGCTATCGTCTCGGCGAGGGCATGGCCGAATACGTGGAGACGGTTCGCTTCGACCGCGTCGCCGACCTGTCCGGCATGGGCGCGGGCAATCATTCGCTCACGGGTGCGGCGGGCGCGCAGACCACCCTGATCTCGCCCGTCGCTGGGGCGGCGGGGCAGCAGCCGGGTTTGAGTCCCGCGCGCCGTCGCCGCAAGGGCAGGAAGTGGCTGGCGTTCGCGCTGGTGTTCCTGTTGCTCATTCCGCTCGGAGTGGTGGGCAGCGTATTTCTGTTCCGCGCGTTGAGAGAGGTGGCGCAGCGAAACGTTTCCTCTCGCGCCGAGCGCAATCAACCGCGCTCATTCTTCGGCGCGTCGGAGTTCGGCGACACGGAGGGGCAGCAAGGCGCGATCCTCGAAGAATCTTTGCCCGGCACCCCTGCTGAAAAAGCGGGACTCCTCGACGGCGACATCATCACGAAGTTTGACGGGAAGCCGGTCACAGGGGAAGACGCCCTGAGAGACATGCTGCGCGAAACGCCCATCGGCAAGACGGTCGAGGTCGTTTTCCTGCGCGATGGCGAGACGAAGACCGCGCAGTTGACGACCATCTCAAGCGAAGCCTACAACTCCGACGCCTCTATGCCGAAAGAGAGAGGCATGCTCGGCATCGAGGCCACGGCTCGCGTGCCCGTCGAGGGCACGAAGATTCACGGCATGCTCCTCGGCGAGGTGTATTCCAATCGCCCCGCCGATCTGGCCGGTCTCAAAGTCGGCGATATCGTCGTCGAGTTCGACGGCAAGCCCGTCCGCACCGAGGAGGGACTGTTCGGCTACATCAACCGCGCCAAGCCCGCCAGCACCGTCAACGTCGTCGTCTACCGGGAGGGGCAGCGCGTCACGATCCCAGTCAAGATGGGACGACGGACGTAGCAGATAGTATTCAGAAAACAGAAGACAGGAGTCAGAATGAAAGCGGCTTGTTCTTCTTCTGACTCCTGTCTTCTGTTTTCTGAATGCCTTCTCATTCCACGTTCAGCCTCTCCTTCATCTTCGCTTCCATTTCGCGGCGCACGTCTTCGCGGTCTTCCTCCTCCTCGTCCGGCTCGAAGAGTTCAAAGAGCGCGTAGGGAGTTTCGGCGACGAGGCGCAGTTCCCAAGCCTCGCGCCCGCCCCCGGCGGGACGCACGAACCACAAGGCGTCAACCGGAAATTCGCGCGCCGTGAGGCTTTCGAAGTTGTCACCGCCCGTCGCGGCGCGCAGTTCGGCGAGCGCGTCGGGACGCATCATCACGCGCGCGAGTTGCCAGCCGTATTTGCGATAGGTGGCAAGCGTTTCACGAAATTGATCGAGTCGCCCCATGGAGTTTTCCCCGCCGCGCGGCGCAAATTCTTTCGCCGGTTCTTTCGTTCAGCCCCGACTCTTGGTAGCATACATCACGCCCGCGCGCCCCGCGAAAAGCGAGAACATCTAAACCGTAAAGGCACGCCCGACGTAACCACAACCGCGCATGCGCAAAAAAAGCGAACACCCCGCCACGCCCGGCCGCAACCCGACCGCAACGCCGGAGGACGATTTTATCGCCTCGCCTTTTTACGCCGCGCTCAGGCGCTCGCTCGCCGGGCGCGGCCTGAGGCCGGAAGCGTTGTGCGACGCGCGCGACGGGGTCGAGCGTCGGTTGCTGGCGGAATACGGCGCGATGTTCGTCGCCGATGCGAGCCTCGTCCGCGTGCCGACGCGCTGCGTGTTTCGGAGCGAGGAAGAGTGCGAGCGGTTTCAGGCGGAGGTCGAACCGCGCGTGGCTCTCATCTCAGACGCGCGCATAGAGTTGCAGCCGGCCGCGCTCGACGCGCTGCTCGCGGCGCGCGCCGAGGCGCACGCGCACGGCCTGGAGATCACGCCGCGCGGAGGCGCGGAGGCGGCGCGACGCAGTTATGCCGACACGCTCCGCCTGTGGGAGTCGCGCGTCACGCCCGCGCTGGCCTACTGGGTTGCGGCGAGCGCGCTCGCGCCCGACGAGGCCGAACGTCTCGGCTCGCTCTGTTGCGCCGAGCAGATCGCGGCCGTGCTCCAGGAGGAAGCGCGCGGCAATTTTTTCAGCAAAGATTTTTCGCGGACGATCCTGTCGTCGGTGGCCGCGCCGGGCGCGTCGCAGCATCTCGCCATGCTGGCTTTCGACGCGACGGAGTTTCGCGACGAGCGCGTGCGCGAGATTCTGGCGCGCCACGGTTGGTTTCAAACCGTGCTCCACGATCTGCCGCACTTTACTTTTCTCGGCGTTCGTGAGAAAGAGTTGCGCGCCCTCGGACTCAAGCGTGTCGTCGAAGGCGGGCAGAATTTCTGGATTCCGAATATTTAACGGACGCTCAAGACCCGAATAATTCAACCACCCCCCGAAGGAGAAGATAATGGCAACTTGTGCCTCTTGCGGTACGAACAACGTCGATGGAACGAAATTTTGCGTCAGTTGCGGCGCGACGCTCGCGCCCGCGCCCGCCCCTGAATCGTGGCGCGTGAGCGGCGACTTGAACAACCAGCCGCCCGCCGCCGCCGACCCCTACAACCCCGCGGGCGGCTACACGCCGCAGCCGCCTCCGCCCAATTACCCCGCTTATAACGCCGGGCAGAACATGACGCCCGGCTATCAGCAAACGCCGTCGGCGAATCAGCCGATGCATCCCATCGTGCCCGCGCTCGTCAGTTTTTTCTTCCCCGGCCTCGGCCTCCTGTTCGTGCCTAACAAAGCCGGCCTCGGCATCGGCATCTTCGCCGCGACGATCGGCTATGCCATCGTCGCCACGATCCTGACGTTCGTCGTCGTCGGCATCTGCCTGTTCATCGCCATGCCGATCATCAACATCGTGGCGGCGATCCACAGTTGGGACGAAGCGGCGAAAAACTCCAACGGGCAGTTCCAACCGATCTACTTCAAATAACAAACCGCGTGATCAGTTTCGACGGGGCGGCACAAAGTTTTTATCGCGCCTTGATGTGGGCGGGCGGTTGGTGGTGTCATCAACTGCCCGCCCGTTCGCCTCACCTGTGGGGCGCGCAACTGCCGCTGTGCTGGCGTTGCGCGGGAATCCTGCTCGGCTCCGTGGCGTTGTTCGGGTGGCTGCTCTGGAAGAAGCGCGTGCCGCCGCTGCGAATGAGCCTCGCCCTCGCGCTGCTCTTGCCGCTCGACGTGTTACACGCCGTCGTGACCGGTGGGCAGGGCGACAACGCGCGCCGCCTGCTGACGGGCGCGCTGTGGGGAATTTTCGGAACGTCGCTCTGCTTACGTTTCGTCAAACACGCCGCCGGTCGGTTGTCCGCGTCAAACACTCCCGCGCGGACATGACAACCATGAAGCGGATGGCGATCTCAAATTTGACATCTCAAATGGTTTTCTCTGTGCTCACTGTCTCTGCCGTGGTGAATGCTTCCGCTTACGCTCAATCGCAATGCGCTATAGTTTGTGCTGATCGCTTGGGCGGCGGGTAAGACGCAGAGCGGGCATGTCGAGCCGAAGTTTGATGAGCGGAACCAACCTGACGCGAGATTTAATGAACCGGACGACGCTCGCGCCCGGCCTCTCCGGCGCGCTCGTGCTGTTGCTGCTCGGCATCTTGCGCGCGCTCGCGTCGGTCAGAGACGGGCGGGTATTGGTGGCGGGGCGCGAGTTGGAGTGGGAGTGCTGGTTCAGGCGTCTGTTCGATTTCCCGTGCCCGAACTGCGGCCTGACGCGCAGCGTCCTGCTCACGTTGCACGGCCACTCAGGCGCGGCGTGGCAGATGAATCCGGCGGGGCTGTTGCTCGTCTGCGGTCTCGTCCTGCTCGCCCTCGCGCTGATCTTTCTCGCGTTCCACCGGCAACGCCACACTCCCCAGGCCAGCGGCGCGGTTCATCGCCGCATCCGCGTCTATACGAAGGTCTACGCGCATCTGCTCATCGCCGTGTTGTTCGCCCACTGGCTCCGGGAACTCGCGTCGCGCTGAGGGGCGGCCGGGCGGCAAAGGCTCGCGCTAAAAGCGAGCGGGCGACGCGCTCGTAAAAGATCGGCGCGGCGGCGAAATTGCTTTTACCTTTCGCCGTGCTTAGTGCTAAACTCCGACGCTGTCCGGCATCCGCCGTTTCAGCCAATGACAACTTTCCCCGTTGCCCGTTAGAAGGATTAACAAACGAGTCTCCTCTCGCCGCTCGACCGCGCTACTTCCCCCTCGTCTCGTGCAGAAGTAAACGGCCAAGACAGCGACCCTTTGTCCCCAAAAAGAGGGTTTTATCATGGACATCCCCCGTGTCATCGCGAACCGTTTCCGCGTCGAGTGTGAGATCGGCCGGGGCGGGATGGGCACAGTCTATCTCGCCACGCATCTCGGACTCGAACGTCCCGTCGCCATCAAAGTTCTCAAGCCGGAGTTTGCCGCCGACCCCGAAGTGGCCGACCGCTTCATGCGCGAGGCGCGCACGATGGCGCGGCTCCGGCACACGCGCGCCGCGATGATCTTCGACGCGGGCAGTTTGCCCGACGGTCGCCCCTTCATCGTGATGGAACACGTCGAAGGCTCGACGCTGGCCGACGTGCTCGCGCGCGAGGGGCGTCTCTCGCCCGAACGCGCCGTGCGCATCGCCTGTGAAATCTCCGACGTGCTCGCCGAAGCGCACGCGCTCGGCATCGTCCACCGCGACCTCAAGCCTTCCAACATCATGCTCAACGAGCGCGGCGTCTCGGTGCTCGATTTCGGCATCGCCAAGGTGCTCACGGCCTCGGCCGACGTGACCAAGACGCACGCCACGACCGAGACGGGCTTGATCATCGGCACGCCGCGTTACATGTCGCCCGAACAATGTCTCGGCAAGCCCGTCGGCCCGGCAAGCGATCTCTACAGCGTCGGCGTGCTGGTCTACGAAATGCTCTCGGGGCAACCGCCCTTCACGGATCAACTGCAATCGGCCGTGCTCGTCCGGCAGGCGACCGCCGCGCCGCCGCCGCTCATGGCGCGCTGCCCGGAAGTGCCGCGCCGCCTCGCGCTCGCGACCCACACGCTGCTCGCCAAAAATCCTGACGACCGCCCGAAGTCGGCGCGCGAAACCCGCGCCATGCTCGAACGCAGCATCCAGCAGACGGCGCAACTCGTGATGCCGGAAGCCGCCGCGCCGTTCGCCTCCACCATCGCCACGCTCGACACGCGTTCGTCGAACGCCGCGCGCGCCCTGGCCGCCGTGGCCGTGCTCGCGTTGCTCGGCGGGTTGTTCTTCGCCCGCTCCGGCAGCACGACGACGAGCGCGCGCGCCAAAGCGAGCGCGTTGCCGCGCGCAGGTGCGCCCGCCGCCGTCTCGCCCGCCGTCCTCAAAACGGCTTTGGCGAACGAGGTTGGCGCGGATAGGGAAAGGCCGACGGTTATACCGGCGTCGCTCTCGAACGACGCCGCGCGTCAGATCGCGGCCTCCGTTTCCGACGGGAGCGCGGTGAGCGAAGCGCGCGTGCTGCGCACGGTGCGCGGCGCGAGCATCGCCGCCGTCCGCGACGAGCGCAACGCGGGCACGTCGCACCTCTCCCTGATGGAGTCGCGCGGCGGGCTGGGCGGCTTCCGCGTGGCCGGGCGCGCAACGCTCGACAAGGAAGGATTCCGCGGCGCGACGTGGGCGACCGCCGTGGTGGACGCCGACGGCGACGGCTACGACGAGATCATCTGCACCGGCACCGACTCGCGCGACGACCCCTTCAGCCGCCGCCTCGTCCTCTACGTGCCGCGCACGCGCCAGTCCTACAGCATGCGCGTCGGCCTCGATAGCCGCGAGCGACAGGCGATTCGCGTCCGCTGGTCGTCGAACGCCGGAGGCGACACGGCGAAGCCCTACCGCGCCGCCCTGCGCGCCCACGCCCTCGCCGACATGCCGCAGGCCAAATTTTAGTTTTACAGGCTTGAATTTTAGGCATACGCCGCGACGATAATCCTTCTGCGCCGCCCGCCGCGCGTCGAGTTCATGTTCGACGCGCGCGGGGAAAGTAAAAACCTTTGCGCCTCACATTAACGTCGCCGGAGCCTCTGCGTGCGTGCAGGCGGTCACGGCCTCGGCGACAAATAGTTGACGCGCGTTGCGTGAGCGCAACCGAAATCCATTTTCGCGTCTCACCGATCCATTTTTGCGTCCCGCCTTTTTCCCCACGCTTATCAGCCAAGCAACGCGGCGTGTTATGATCCGCCTCTAAAGTAAGCGAATCCGTAAACGCCTGCCTGTTGATGTCTCTCGGCCGCCCGCGCTGTTTGTCGTCACCCGAGCGCGCGGTGATTCTCCGAATCTTTAAACGAATAATTTATGAAGCGAAATTTTCTGACGCGTTATCTCTCGACCGCAGCGATCCTGCTATCGCTTGCCGCAGCCCCGCTGCCGCCGCTCGCGCACGCCTACGCCCGCGCGCCGCAAGCCGCGCGACGTAGTCCGACGGCCACGGCCGCTGCGCCGCAAACCGCGGTCGCGGCGACGGGCGCGCCGTCGCAGTTGGTCAGCCGCGTGCTCGCCAATGGCCTCGAAGTGATCGTGCTCGAAGACCACTCGATCCCGCTCGTCTCGCTCGAACTCGCCGTCAAGAACGGCTCCTACACCGAGCCGCCCGAACTGAACGGCCTCTCGCATCTCTACGAGCACATGTTCTTCAAAGCCAACAAGGCCGTGCTCGAAGGGGCGGAGTATCTCCAGACGCTCGACCAACTCGGCGTGCTCTCCAACGCCTCGACGCGCGAAGAGATCGTCAACTACTACTCGCACACGACCAGTCCGAATTTGCGCGTGGCGATGGTCGCCATGCGCGATTCGGCGCGCTACCCGCTCTTTCACGAACGGCAGTTTGAGCAGGAGCGTCAGGCCGTGCTCGGCGAACTCGACCGCCACGAGTCGAACCCTTACGGCTTCCTGAGTCTGGAACTCAACAACCGTCTCTTCTACAAATATCCGAGCCGGAAGAATCCGGGCGGCAACCGCGAGACCGTCACGGCGGCCACCACCGAGACGATGCGCCTCATCCAGACGCGCTACTACATCCCGAACAACGCCGCGCTCATCGTGACGGGGGATGCGAAACCGGAAGAAGTTTTCAAGTTCGCGCAGGAGCTTTTCGGCGACTGGCCGAAGGGCGAAGACCCGTTCGTGAAGTACCCGATGGTCGAGCACCCGCCGCTCCCCAAAAGCGAGGGCGTCGTGATCAAGCAGCCCGTCAACAACGTCATCCTCAACATGGGCTGGCACGGCCCCTCCATCGGCAAGGACAACCCCGCCACCTACGCGGCCGACGTGTTCTCCTTCATCCTCAGACAGCCCGATTCGCGCTTTCAACGCGCGCTCGTCGATACCGGACTCGTCTCCGCCATCGACTTCAACTATTACACGCAGCGCAACGTCGGCCCCATTCAAGTGCTCGCGCAGACCACGCCCGACAAGGCACGTGCCGCCGCGCGCGCCATCTACAAAGAGATCGCCAGTTTCAACGACCCGGCCTATTACACCGACGAACAACTCGAAGCCGCCAAAGGTCTGCTCGAAGCCGACGACCTCTACTCGCGCGAGAAGCTGACCGACTACACGCACACCATCGGCTTCTGGTGGGCTTCGACCGGGCTGGAATATTTCCGCGGCTACCTCGGCAATTTGCGCCGCACCTCGCGCGCCGACATCAATCGCTACGTCACGACATACATTCAGGGCAAGCCACACGTCGGCCTCGCCCTGCTCTCGGAAGAATCGCAGCGACAGGCGCAACTGACGCCGCAAGATTTGATCGGACAGTAAAAATGTCCGTGGTCAGTCGTCAGTTGTTCAAACACATCACACGAGTTGCTAAAGATGGGCTTGAACAACTGACCACTGACCACGGACAACTGACAGCTATTTTTGGCAGGTCTTAATAAAGATGGAAACTCAAAATCTTAAACGGGCGCGGAGCGCGTTCGCGCTCTCGGTCGCATGCGCCTTCCTGGCGTTCTTCTCTGTGGGTGATGTGTGGGCGCGGGGGCAGCAGCCGGGCGGCGGCGGTGCGGCGGCGGCGGTCGCTCCGCAGGCGCGTGCGACGCCCGCGCCGACGCCGGATAAAGAGAAAGTGCGGGCAGTGGCGGCGACCGGCGAGTCGCTCGTCACCGAGTTTGAAGTCAACGGGCTGAAGGTGCTGGTCAAGCGGCGCGCGGGAAGTTTGTCCGTGTCGGGCGGGCTGTTTTTGCGTGGCGGCGCGCGCAACGTGACGGCGGAGAACGCAGGCGTCGAAGCCCTGATGCTCGATGCCATGTCGGAAGGAAGCGTGGGCTTCCCGCGCGAGCGGTTGCGCAAGGAACTCGCGCGAATGGGTTCGGCCATCAGCTACGGCCTGAGCTACGACTTCTCGGTGCTCTCCTTCGCTTCGACGCGCACGAACTTCGACCGCTCCTGGGAAATTTTCACGGACGTTGCGCTCCGGCCGCAGTTTGCGCCCGAAGACGTGCGGCGCGTGCAGAACCGTCTCGTCATCTCGCGGCGCGACGACACCGACACGCCCGACTCGTTCATCGAAGTGCTGCAATCGCGCGTGGCCTACGCCGGTCATCCCTACATGAACGACCCCGACGGCACGGAGCAGACCTTGAGCCGCTTGACGGTCGAAGACCTCCGCCGCTATCACGCGCAGATGATGCAAACCTCGCGCCTCCTGCTCGTTCTCGTCGGCGATCTGGACGCCGCGAAAGTGCGCTCCGAGATCACGGCCTCGTTCGGCAAACTCGCGCGCGGCGATTATCGCCCGTCGCCCTTGCCGCCGCTCGCCTTCAAGTCCGCGACCGTCGATGTGACGCAGCGCGCCATCCCGACCAACTACATTCAGGGCGTCTTTGCCGCGCCGCCCATCTCTTCGGAAGACTACTACGCGATGCGCGTCGCCTCGTCGCTGTTGCAAGACCGCGTGATGGTCGAGGTGCGTTACAAGCGCAACCTCTCTTACGCGCCGGAGGCTTTCCTGCGAACGCAGGGCGCGAACCTCGGCGGCATCGCCGTCTCGGCCGTGGACGCCAATCAGGCGGTGAGCGTGATGCTCTTTGAAATCTCGAAGATGCAACGCGAAGCCGCGCCCGACTCCGACATCGCCGGCGTTATCTCCAGCTTCCTCACGCGTCATTACATGGGACAGGAGACGAACGCCGCGCAGGCCGCAGACCTCGCCATGTACGAACTCATCGGCGGCGGCTGGCGCAACTCCATCACGTTTCTCGAACGCCTCCGCGCCGTCACCCCAAAGGACGTGCAGCGCGTCGCCCAAAAATACATGAACAACCTACGCTTCGTCGTCCTCGGCGACCCCGCGCGCATAGACAAGAACGTGTTCACGGTGCAACTTGGGGAGTAAGACGGGGAAGGGGTAAGGGGTAAAGGGGAAAGGTAAAAACCGGAAGCGGGGCGCAGCACTCAATCTGCTGCGCCCCGCTTTTCTTGTCTTCAACCTTTACCCCTTACCCCTTACCCCTTACCCTTTCCCCTTATGAGCTACCGGCGAAACTCGCCGAGCAATTTCTGATAGAGTTCGGCGTCGAGCGGTTGAAGCAGGCGGCTCTGGGCGAGGGCGGTATTGCGGTCGCCGATTTCGAGATAGGTCATGCCGAGGTTGTAGAAGGCTTCGCCGAGGTCTGGGCGCAGGCGCGCGGCCTGCCTGTAGGCGGCGATGGCTTCGTCGAAGTTGCCGGCGTAATAGTAGGCGTCGCCGAGTTTGTTGTAAGCCTCGACGGAGTTGGGGCGCAGGCGCAAAGCCTGCTTGTAAGCGCGAATCGCCTCGCTCATCTTGCCCTGTTTGACTTTGCAATAGCCGACCTGAATCCACGCCTCGACGCGGTTCGGATTTTTGTTGACCACCTGCTCGAACGAGCCGAGCGCGCCGTCGTAGTTTCCCAGCCACAGGGAGTTCAGTCCCGTCTTGTACCACCATTCGGCCGAGGCTTCGCCGCCCGCCGCGTTGCGGTTGCGCGCGGCGAGCGCGTCGTAGGTCGTGAGTTTGTCGGGCTTGAGCGAGGCGAGCCGCGCGGAGGCGAGCGCGAGGTTGATGTTCTGCCCGTTGGTGACTTTGACGGTGACGACGCCGACCACCTGCCCGCGATAGTTGAAGACGGGGCTGCCGCTGTTGCCGTGCGAGATGGGCGCGGTCGTCTGGATGATCTTGCCGAGGTTCGGCACTTCGCGCACGGCCGAGACGATGCCGTCCGACACCGACCCTTCGAGGCGTAACGGGTTGCCGATCACGAACACTCCCTCGCCTTCCTCCGGCAGCGTGTTCGTCAATTCAGTCACACGCGTGCGCTCCGGCGGCGCGTCCACGCTCAGGACTGCGAGGTCGGCCTCCTCGTCGAAATCGAGCGCGCCCTGCGAGGCGTAGATTCTCCCTTTGCCGTCGAGCGTCTTCACCTCGACGCGGCGCGCGCCTTCGACGACGTGCAGATTCGTCAACACCTGTCCGGGACGGATGAAGAAACCGCTGCCGCTCAGGAGCGGCTGTCCCTTCGCGTCGTAAGTGACGATGGCGACGACCGACGGCTTGACGCGGCGGACGAGTTCCGGCAACGACTCCGCCTGCATCTGTTGCGCGCGCGCCGGCATTCCCGCGGCGAACGCGAACAGGCAGAGCAGCAGGAGCAGGCAGCGGGGAATTGGGGGAAGTTGGCTTTTCGGCATGACTTTAATTCCAGACGAGACGGCGACAACAACGAAGGCCATCGTGCGCCGCGCGCGGGTTGCAGCGTAAATCTGTTTACGAATTGTCTGAGAGCAAAGTTTGGACTGACTTAATTACTTTGGGTGGAGACTGACGAGGTGTGCCTGAGCTGGCGAGACGGCTTTGCGGGGAACTGTTCGCCGCCTCTTGCCCGGAAGACTACAGGCAACAAGAAATATACAGTCCGGGCGACGGGCGGGTCAATAAAAAAGGATGAAGAGGAATTGGTTCATTGAACCATTGATCCATTTCTTCAATGAACCAATGAATCAATGAACCAATTCTTTCTTACTCCCGACTAAAAAAAAGCTGCCTTCCGTGGAAGGCAGCTTGTGGAGGCCGGCGCGTGGTAGCTCGCAGCGAGGGGCTTAACCGGCGCAGGCGAAGGGTGAGGACAACTTTATCGGTTGCCGCCGCCGCGCATGATCGTGCCGACGATGGTGCCGGTCGGCGGCGCGTCGTTGATGTCTTCGGTCGTGATGAAGAGGCCGAAGTCGGGCAAGCCGGTTTCGGTTCTAATCTCCGCTTCGTTGCGCTGGCCGGTGTTCACGACCTGACCGAGGCGGTGATACTTGTTGTCCGCGCTGATCGCCCAGAGCACGTAGCGTTTGCCGCCGGGAGCTTCCTTCAATTCGTGGAAGCGCATGCGGATGGTGGTCGCGCCGTCCTTGCGCGGCTCGATGGAGACGTTGGCGCGCGTGCCGGTCATCTCGCCCGCGAAGTTGATCTTCATCTCGGTGTCCGTTCCCTGCCGCCAGTTCGGGATGCCGAGGAGCGGCGCGGTGTAGGCCGCCGACGCGCCCGCGGTCGTCGCCGCCGCGACGCGTTCGCCGACGGCCGCGCCGTCGCGTTCGCCGCGGCTGCCCACCGGGATCACGGCGAAGCCCTGCGGCACGCCGCTGCGGAAGAGGACGGGCGTGCTCTCGGCCATCGTCGTCAGGTTGCCTTCGGGCGACAGGACGAGCATGAACTTGTCCATCGGCGTCGTGAAGGTTTGCGTCGCCGCGCCGTTCGCCACGGCGACGGGGCCGAGCAGCGTGAACTTGCCCGTCGGGTCAACGGCGTACACGTTGAAATTGTTCATGTCGCCGGTAATGTTCGAAAGGTCTAGATTGATGTTCGTCGCCTCGCCCCGGCGCATGATGCGAGCGATGCCCTTCGCGCCCGGAATCATCGTTCCCGGCGTCAGGTCAACTAAGACCTCTTTGTCGGCCGGATACTGGATCACGGTGTAGCTGCCGTCTGCGTTCTGAACCGTCTTCGTGGTTTGTGTGGTCACGGTGGTCGTCGTGCGATCCTGCGCGGCGATAAAAGTGGCGGATGCAAGGCTCAAGGCGATGCTCCCCGCAATGCAAAGCAAACGTTTACTCATGTTGGAATTCTCCTCCGAATTTTAAGTTGTAGACAAGGGGGAGGAAGTTTGAAATGGGGAATCACTTGAACTACGAGTGGCAACCGTCATGCCGCGCCCCGCACGCCGTTTCCTTCCGAAAAAATGGATATAAAGGCCGGAAAAACGTTTGCCACAGCGAAACGTTACAGTACAGGCGTGTATGACAAACGGTTAAACGGGCGAAATTGCGCTCCGCCGGGAAACCGGCTGAACTTTTCGCACAACTTGACTTCGATATTCTCAACCGGCGTGCCGTTGTAGAGCACTCTGCCCCGCACCTTGCCGTGCCCAGCGCGCGTTTCTGTTTCTCGACGCCTCCCGCGACGCTCCCGGTCTGAGTCGTGGCGGATGAATTGGTTGACCGTCCAGCCGTTCGCGAATTCGCAACCGGATATACGCAACCGGCGATAGAGGAAAAGAAAAGACGGCCGCGAGGTGCGACCGCCTTTGCCGGGTTGAGAGATGGCGCGCGCCGTCAGTAGGCTTTGAGTTCGGTGATGGCGCGGAGCACGTCGTCGGGTTGGGGGAGAATGGCGTCTTCGAGTTGGGGCGCGTAGGCGACGAAGGTGTCGAGGGCGGCGACGCGGCGCACGGGCGCGTCCAGATACTCGAACAACTCGTCGCCGATGCGCGCGGCGACTTCCGCGCCGAAGCCGTGCGTGCGCGTGTCTTCGTGGGCGACGATGACGCGGTTGGTTTTCTTCACGGTCGCGGCGATGGTCTCCCAGTCGTAGGGCGCGAGCGTGCGGAGGTCTATGATCTCGACGCTCACTCCTTGCGCTTCGGCCTGCTTGGCGGCGACGACGGAGCGTTGGACGAGCGCGCCATAGGTGATGATCGAGAGATCGGTTCCCTCGCGCACTGTTCTGGCCTTGCCGAAGGGGATCAGGAAGTTGTCGGGCGGATACTGCGATTTGTTGTAGGCCTGACGATAGAGGTGTTTGTGTTCGAGAAAGAGCACGGGGTCGTCCGAGCGAATGGCCGTGCGCAGGAGTCCGTTGGCGTCGAGCGCGTTCGAGGGATAGACGACGCGCAGGCCGGGGATGTGCGTGAAAAGCGTGTCGCCCGATTGCGAGTGATAAACCGCGCCGCCCTTGAGATAGCCGCCGACGGGGCAGCGGATGACGATGGGCGCTTTGAAGTCGTTGGCGGAACGCCAGCGCATCAGCGCGAGTTCGTTTCTGATCTGGTGATAGGCAGGCCAGATGTAGTCGAAGAACTGTATCTCGACGACGGGCTTCAGCCCCCTGGTCGCCATGCCGATGGCGCGGCCGACGATGTTGGCCTCGGCCAGGGGCGAGTTGAAGACGCGCGCCGAGCCGAAGTTGCGCTGCAAGTTGGCCGTCACTTTGAAGACGCCGCCCTTGCCCTTCACCTTGCCCAGATTCTCTTCGCGCGACACGTCGGCCACGTCCTCGCCGAAGACGACGATGCGGGGGTCGCGCGCCATCTCTTCGTGCAGGCAGCGGTTGATGTTGTCAACCATCGTGCCCGCGTTGCCTGAAACTTCCGCGCCCGCCTCCGTGTCGAACTCCGCTGAGGTGGGATCAACGTCGGGCGAATAGACGAATTGCGTGGCCGTCTCGGGCGCGGGCTGCGGACTCTGGAGCGCGATGTCCGCCGCCTCGCCGACGATGGCGTCAACCTCGTCTTTCAACTTCTGCAACTCTTCCTGCGTGACGAAGCCTTCTTCGACCAAAAGCGCGCCGAAGCGTTTGACGGGGTCGCGTTCCGCATCGGAGGTGCGTTCCTCGTCGGGGCGATAGAGTTTTTCGTCGTCGGAGAGCGAGTGCGAATAGGGGCGGATCACTTTCGCGTGGACGAGCGCGGGGCCGCGCCGGGCGCGACAGTATTCGACGGCGCGCTGCAAGGTCTCAAGCGATTCGACCGGGTCGGTGCCATCGCACTTCTGCAAGTAGAGATCGGGAAAGCCCGCGACGAGGCGCGACACGTCGCCGCCCGCCGTCTGCACCTCGACGGGCACGCTGATCGCGTAGCCGTTATCTTCGACGAGGAACAGCACGGGCAGTTTCAAGTTGCTCGCCGTGTTCAGAGCCTCCCAGAATTCGCCCTGGCTGGTCGTGCCGTCGCCGGTCGAAACGTAGACCACTTCGTCCGCGTGAAAATCCTCGACGCGCCCCTTCAACTCCTCGATCAACCCGACGCGATAGCCCGCCTCCGCGCAGCCGACCGCCTGCAAGAACTGCGTGCCCGTGGGCGAGGATTGCGAAACGATGTTGAGTTTCTTATGCCCCCAGTGCGAGGGCATCTGGCGGCCGTGCGAGTTGGGGTCGGCCTCCGCGCCGACGGCCGAGAGCAGTTGTTCGAGCGGCGTCATGCCGAGTTGCAGGCAGAGCGCGCGGTCGCGGTAGTAGGGGTAGAACCAATCGTAGCCGGGACGCAGAGCCATCGCGGCGGCCGTCAACACGGCCTCGTGCCCCGCGCCGCTGATCTGGAAAAAGATTTTGTTCTGACCCTTGAGTTGAATCTCTTTGTCGTCAACGCGCCGCGACATGTACATCGTCCGGTAGATCGCGAGCATCTGCCCTCGCTCCAGCCCGCGATACTCACGCGCCTTCAATTCGGTCGCCATGATTTTTACTACTCCTGCTTCTAATAGTCAGAATTTAATCTACTCGAACAACTCATCCCGCCTAATCCTGATGCGCCGTGTCTGTCCTTCATCAAAATGACAACGCACAGCATCGCGTACCATCTCGCGCAAACTATTCAGATCATCGGCCTGTGTGAAGATTGAGACGCCTAGCGCGCGTGCGGTATAGCCGCCTTCAGGCGCGTCCTCAACGAGAAAGATTAGCTCTTCCATCACTTCGCTTCCCGTCTTCGTTTAACTCTAGTCCTCGTAATCGTTCTCAAGCGTCATCCGGTAATCTTCGGCCATGGAGGGGTGGCCGTGGGCGGTGGCGACTTCGATGCCGCGCACATAGGCGGCGCGGGCGGCGTCGCGGTTGCCGAGGCGTTCGTGCGCCTGTGCGAGCATGCCGTAAGCGTTGCCCTCGTCGTTGAAGAGTTGGAGATACTTCGTGAGGGCGGCGATGGTCTCCGCGTGCCGCCCCGCTTTCTCATACTCTTTCGCCAGGCCGAACAACACCAACGTATTGTCGGGGTCGCTCTCAAGCATCTGCTCGAAGACTTCTATGCGTGAAGACATAAGTTAAGTGACAGGTGACGGGTGACGGGTGACAGGTTGAAGACAGGTTCTGTTTTTAACCTGTCGCCCGTCACCTGTCACTTGTCACTGTTCTCCTACTGTACTTTCGGCTGCCGGTTCTCGATCATCAGCTTGGCGATGGTTTGCAGTTGCATGTTGGACGTGCCCTCGTAGATCGCGCCGATCTTCGAGTCGCGCCAGAATTTTTCGACCGGGTAGTCTTTGACGAAGCCGTAGCCGCCGTAGAGTTCGATGGCTTTCGAGGCGATGGTTTCGGCGGCGCGCGACGAGTAGAGTTTCGCCATCGCGGCCTCTTTGACGAAGGGGAGGCCGGCGTCTTTCAGGCGCGCGGCGTTATAGACGAGCAGGCGCGCGGCTTCGAGTTCCGTGGCGAGTTCGGCGAGTTGGAACTGCACGCCCTGAAATTGGTTGATGGCGCGGCCGAACTGCTGCCGCTCCGACGTGTAGGCGAGCGCGGCTTCGAGCGCGCCGCGCGCGAGGCCGATCATCTGCGCACCGATGCCGATGCGCCCTTCGTTCAAAGTCTCGATGGAAACTTTGTAGCCCTTGCCGAATTCGCCGAGGAGATTCTCTTTCGGCACGCGGCAGTTGTCGAAGATGATCTCGGTGGTGGAAGAGGCGCGGATGCCGAGTTTGTTCTCCTTCTTGCCGACGCTGATCCCTTCAAAACCTTTCTCGACGATGAAGGCGGTGACGCCGCGATAACCCTCTTCCGGTTTGGCGTTGGCGAAGACGACGAAGATTTCCGCTTCGATGCCGTTCGTGATCCAGAGTTTCTGGCCGTTCAGCAGATAATGGTCGCCCTGCTCGACCGCTTTGGTCTGCATGGCGAAGGCGTCGGAGCCGGAACTGGCTTCGCTCAGGCAGTACGCGCCGATCTTGTTTTCGGCGAGTTGCGGCAGATACTTCTTCTTCTGCTCGACGTTGCCCCAGCGGATGAGGGCGTTGTTGACGAGCGTGTTCTGCACGTCCATCAGGACGCCGACGCTAGGGTCTACGCGCGAGAGTTCTTCCACTCCGATGATGGCCGAGAAGAACGACGCGCCCGCGCCGCCATACTCTTCGGGCGTCTCGATGCTCATCAGGCCGAGGTCGAACAGGTGTTTGATGATCGAAGCATCCATTTTGGCGTGCTCGTCCATCGCTTCGCGGCGGGGCTTGATCTCGCCCTCGGCGAACTCGCGCACGCTGGCGCGAAACATGTTTTCGTCTTCGGAATAGACGGTTAAGGGCGTGCCGCTCAAAAGTTCGGTTGCTGCTTTGCTCATCGCTCTCCACAGACCTTCGTCGGTATTAAGATTCAAATTTTATGGCAGACAGATTGTAACCGTAAGCATCGCCGATCAATAAGCCTCCGGTCAACCTGTGGAGACCGTCAGACGTGAATCGTCAAACGTGAATCGAGAAAGAAAAGACGGGGTTTTATCCGTTCACGATTGACGATTCACGTCTGACTTTCTTCCGTTCCTTTCGCCTGTCGCATTTTTACGACACGGGCGGGACACGCCCGGTCGGGTAGCGCGCGGGCGGAGATGGCGGTTTCGGCCGGGCGGCGTCGCTCGCGGCGGGGGGTGGCGCGAGAGTTGCTGTGGGCGGGAAGGGCGAAAGACGTGAGACGCCTGATCGCGCGCACGGGCGGCGGTTGAGACCGGCGACGCAATAACGTATCTTGCTAAGTCCCACGCATGCACTACACTGGCGGCAGGCTTCGCGGCGCGAGGCGACATTCTCGACTTTAACGGAACAAGCGGCATGAGCGAGAGCAGGCAGGCGGAACGAGGCGGCGCGTCCGGCAGGCTGGCGGGGATCATCTTCGCCGTGGGCGGCCTCGCGCTCTTTGCCTATTACGTGTGGAAGGCCGGGCCGCAGAGCATCTGGCAGAACATCGCGCAACTGGGCGCGGGCTTCGTCGTCGTGCTCCTCATCTCGGCCATGCGCCCGCTCGTGCGCGCCGTCGCATGGACGCGCTGCTTCGAGGGCGGCGTGCGTTTGCGCGTGCGCGACGCGCTCAAGGCTTATCTCGCGGGCGACGCGCTCGGCAGCCTGACGCCGCTCGGCATGATGGTGAGCGAACCGGCCAAGGCCGCCTTCGTGCGCGACCGCGTGCCCGTCGTGGCGAGCATCTCCGCGCTCGCCGTCGAGAACCTCTTTTACATGCTCTCGGTCGCGCTGTTCATCTTCGCGGGCACGGTCGCGCTGCTGCTGAGTTTCCCGCTCAACTCCAAACTGCGATTCGCCAGTTACGCGACGCTCGTCGTGGTGGTGGCGGTGGTTTTCACCGGCTACCAGGTGGTGCGGCGGCAGTGGCGTTTGGTGAGCGGCGCGCTCGAAGCGTTGGAGCGGCGGGGCGTGGGGCGCGCGTTCGTCGCGGCGCGGGGCGAGCGCGTGCGCGCCGTCGAAGCGCGCATCTACGGGTTTTACGAAAACAATCGCGCCCGCTTCATCCCCATCCTCGCGCTCGAAGGCTGCTTTCACCTCGCGGGCGTGGCCGAAGTTTACGCCACGCTCTACTTCATCCTCGAACAACCGCCCGCCTTCGCCGAACTCGCGCTCGCCGCCTTCGTCCTCGAATCCGTCAACCGCGTCATCAACGTAATTTTCAAGTTCGTGCCGATGCGCGTCGGGGTTGACGAAGCGGGCACTGGGCTGTTCACCAAGGTCTTGAAATTCGGGACGACCGTCGGCGTCACGCTCGCCATCATTCGCAAGGCGCGCGTGATCGTCTGGACGGCCGTCGGCGTGGCCGTGCTGGTGCGCCACGGGTTGTCCGTGCGGAGCATGGCGCGCGAGGCCGCCGCCATCGCCGCGTCGCAAACCGCGCCGTCTCCGTCGGCGACGACGGAGACGGACGACGGGCGCAACGACCGGAGCGACCGCAGCAGCAACGGCGACGGCGACAGCGTGGTCAGCAAAGAAGAACTGATCGTGCCCCGTTAGAAGGATTTCGCGGCCGGAGTGTTACCTGGAACGACCTCCCGAATGAGACGAAGGATTAGTCAGCGGCTTGAGCGCGGTCGAGGTGTGCGAGTTGAAGTGAATCGTAAATTCTTCTTTGCGTCCGTGCATCTCTGCGAGAAAATTCGTCTCGCGCCGGAGGCGCAAACGCACGCAAAGGAAAACAAAGGCGAGATGAAGAAACTCTTAACCGTGAAGAAACGGCCGCGCTGCCTCGTGTTGATGTTGCTCGCGTTGCTGTGCGCGCACGGTCTCGCGCCCGCGCAACGCGCGCCGGAGGCTGTGGCGGCGGCGCAGCGTGCGTGGATCACGGTTCTGTCAACCACGGATTTGCACGGCAACCTCCTGCCCATCGACTACTACACGAACAAGCCGGATGCGCGCGGCCTGGCGAAGGTGGCGACGCTCATCCGGCAGGCGCGCCGGGAAAACCCTGCGGGGACGCTCCTCCTCGATTCGGGCGACACGATTCAGGGCACGCCGCTCGAATATTTTCACAACAAGAAGAACAACGCGCCGCCCGACCCGATGATGCTGGCGATGAACGCGCTCCAATTCGACGCGCTCGCCGTCGGCAACCACGAGTACAACTTCGGACTCTCCGTGCTGGAGAAGGCGCGGCGCGAGGCGAATTTCCCGTGGCTCTCGGCCAACACTTACCGGGCGGGAACGAACGACACTTATTACCGGCCTTACGTCGTCAAGGAAGTGAACGGCGTGCGCGTCGGCCTCCTGGGCTTGACGACGCCGGGCGTGCCCTTCTGGGAGAACCGCGAGAATTTCGCGGGGCTTGAGTTTCGCGAACCCGTCGCGGAGGCGCGCAAGTGGACGGCCGTGCTGCGCGACAAAGAGCGCGTCGATCTGGTCGTCATCGCGATGCACATGGGAGTCGAAGAGGACTTGCGTTCGGGCGAACTGAGTCCGGGGCAGGTGGCGCAGGAGAACGCGGCCGTGCGGCTCGCGCGCGAGGTGGCGGGCGTTGATCTCATCCTGATGGGGCACACGCACCGCGAGGTGCCGTCTCTCGTGATCAATAACGTGTTGCTCACGCAGGCGAATTTTTGGGGGCGGCATCTGGCGCGCGCCGACGTGTATCTGGAAAGGGTCGAGGGCGGGCGTTGGCGCGTGGTGGCGAAATCCGCGCGCACCGTCGCGGTCGGCGAGGGGACGGAGACGGACGCGGAGATCGCGCATCTCGTCGAGCCTTACGACCGCGAGACGCAAAGCTGGCTCGCGCGCATCATCGGCGAATCGCCCGCCGAGTTGACGGCCGCCGACGCGCGCTTTCGCGACACGGCGATCCTCGATTTGATCCAGCGCGTGCAGTTGGACGCCGGGCGCACCGACGTTTCGCTCGTGGCGAGTTTCAACCCGCAGGCGCGCTTGCCGCGCGGCGCGGTGACGGTGCGCGACATCGCGGGGCTGTATATTTATGAGAACACGCTCGTCGTGATCGAGGTGACGGGGCGGCAGTTGAAGGACGCGCTCGAACACTCGGCGAAGTATTTCCGCGCTTACGAGGCGGGGCGCACGCCCGCCGAACTCGTGGACGAGAAAATCCCCGCCTACAATTTCGACATCGCCGAGGGCGTCGCCTACGATCTCGATCTCACCCGGCCGCACGGTTCGCGCGTCCGAAATTTGCGCTTTCGCGGGCAACCGCTCGACCCGGCGCGGAAACTCAAACTCGCCACGAACAACTACCGCGTCAACGGCGGCGGCGGCTACACGATGTTCAAGGGCGCGCCCGAAGTTTACCGTTCGAGCACGGAGATTCGCGAACTGATCATTGATTGGGTGGAGCGCAACCGGCGCGTCCCCGCCGAGCCGACGAACAACTGGCGGCTCCTGACCAACTGACGCCGCAGCAGGAGGCCGCCGCCGCCCACATGCTCAAGAGTATGAAAAAATTGATCGCCGCCGCACTCGTCGCGTTGAGCCTCGCGTCCGGCGGGTGGCGGAGTCCGACCGGGACGGCGGGCGAAAATTCCATGTCAACCAAAGCCCACGCGAACGCGGCGACGAAGCCGGGCGAGACGACGACGGCCAATGCGCCGACGACGGCCGATGTAGCGACGACGGCCGGTGCGCCGACAACGACGGAGCCGCCCCAGTCGCCGCCGCTCAAACTCCCGCTCGTCAACCCGCGGGTCGTCGTCTCGAAAAGTAAGCGTCAACTGCTGCTGTACGCGGGCGGGGCGGTGGTGCGGACGTACAAAGTCGCGCTCGGCGCAAACCCGTTTGACGATAAAGTCCGGCAGGGCGACCGCGCCACGCCCGAGGGCGAATTCTACATTTGCGTCAAAAACGCGCGCAGCAATTTTTACCTCTCGCTCGGCCTCAGCTACCCGAACGCGGAGGACGCCGAACGCGGTCTGCGCGACAAACTCATCACCCGCGCGGAGCGCGACCGCATCGTGCGCGCGATTCGGAATAAGCGTCGGCCGCCGTGGGACACCGCGCTCGGCGGCGAGATTTTCATCCACGGCGGCGGCACTGAAGGCGACTGGACGTGGGGCTGCATCGCGCTCTCGAACGCCCACATCAAGGAACTCTTCGACGCCCTGCCGATGGGCGCAAGCGTCCGCATTGAGCCTTAGAATCTGTATGAAGAGTCCCGTCAGGGACGATTGATAATAGCCCGGCGATTTATCGCCGGGGATCAGGTGGCAGGATAAAGTATGGAGTCCCGGAGGGACGATTGAATGTTCATCATTATTCAATCGTCCCTCCGGGACTCTCTGTAAAGGGCACGTTCACTCTCCCAGCCATGAATGGCTGGGCTATTATCAAATGTCCCTCCGGGACAAAAGGAAGTTTACGTTTCAAAGGGCTTCTTAGAGACGGGTCGGGAAAATTCAGGCGCGAAGCGCGAGGACGGGCGGGGAAGCAGCTATGAGTGAGCCGCGCCCTCCCGTCTCTCGCCCTCTCCCCGCGCCCTCCCGTCTCTCTCGCTCTCCCCGCGCCCTCCCGTCTCTCTCGCTGTTTGCCCCGCCGTTGCTTTCTCGCGCCGGAGCGCGGAACTTTATTCTTTGCCGGGCGACTTCGTGGTGCGTTCGTTGACGTTCACGGGCGAGCCGCGCGTCTATCTCCGGCGCGGGCGCGGGAGGACGTGAAAATCTTGACAAGTTTCCGAACCTCGGACAGACTGTGCTCCGAATCGTCAAAGCACATTGTTCCGGGAGTTGCAGCCTGATAAAATTCCCGGCCTCTCAAAAGTTTCTCAGAGAAAGGCCACGCTATGCACAACCTCGCCGCCAGATCACACATCGTCTTCGTTCTCTTCCTGCTTCTCTTCGCGCTTCCCGTGACGACACGCGCCGACGAGATCGTCATCACGAGCGGCTATCTGACCGTGCCGTCCGGTTTCACGAACCCCGTCTTCTCCTTCGGGAATCCGGGGCAGGGATTCGCCGTCTCCAACGTCGGCTACACGCAGGGCGACGGCGGCGGTTTCGGGCCTCTCTGTTCGCCCTGCAAGGCCGGCGACATCGTCAGCATCAACGGGCGTTTTTCCGATGGAGGGAACCTCGGTTTCGGAGCGGCGACGGTGAACGGCGTCAACTATGATCGCGTCTATTTCTATGGCGCGAACCTGGTCTTCGAGGCTCCGCTCATCGTCATCCCGTCCGACACGTCGCCGGAAATCACCATCACCGTGCCTTTCACCATGACCGGCGGCCTCGCTCTGTCTACCGCCCCCGACCGGCAGGAGCCGCCCTTCTTCTCGACGGAACTCAGAGGGCAGGGATTTGCGACTTTAGTCCTTAATAGCTATTACGGCGGGGCGACCTTCGGACAGCTTTACGACTTTCGGCAAGCCACCTTCAACTTCTCGCCCGCCGCGCCCGCCGCCGTGCCCGAACCGGCGACGCTCATCCTGTTCGGCACGGGGCTGACCGCCCTCGCAGCGCGCTACCGGCGCCGCCGCTAAAGACAGCCACGGGCGTTGGGGCGCGTGCGCGAAGCTAAGGGCGCGCGCCTCACAACGTCCGAATCCGGCAACCAAACCTTTACCAGTCGAATAAGTTATTCGTCCGGCCGGGTCGGGGCGACGGGGGCGGCGTTCGCCTCGTCCTGATGAAAGGTCGAGCGTTCTTTCCAGCGCCCGTAGATGTAGAGCGAGAAGGCGAGCCAGAGGCCGCCGAGGAAATACGCGCCGATGGTGTCGCTCGGCCAGTGGGCGCCGAGGTAGACGCGCGAGAAGCCGACGAGGGCGATCATGAGAGACGTGAGCGTGAGCGCAAGACGGCGCGCGAGCGAGCGTTTCGGCAAGAGCGCGTAGGCGACGAAGAAGAGGAAGCCGAAGTAGCAGACGTAGAAGGTGACATGTCCCGAAGGGAAACTCTGCCCTGCGTGCAGGCGGAAGACGTTCACGTCGGGCGCGGCGGGGCGCGGGCGCGCGATGAGGATTTTGATGGCGCGGTTGAGGAAGCCGCTGCCCGCCGTGCTCAAGAGCAGCGCGTAGGCTTCGCTGCGGCGGCGGGCGGCGAGGAAGGCGAGGGCGGTGGCAAGGGCGATGGCGTAGGGGATGACGCCGTAGCCGATGTAGGAGACGAGGTACATCAGCGCGTCGAGCGCGGGCGTGCGGAAGCCTTGAATCCAGTGCGCGACGGCTCTGTCCCAGGCGAAGTAGGCGTTAGCGCGGGCGTAGAGGGCGAGGACGGCGAAGGCGAGGAGCACGACGCCGTAGCGCACCTGCCCGCGCCACAGACGCGACGCGGCCAAACGGCGCAACAACCTGCGTCGCGCGCCCTCGATGGGTAGAGGTTCGCTTTGGCTTTCTTCCATGTCTCGCTATTTCAACGGGCGTTGCCGACCCACGGGCGGCCAACGCCTGCGCGTGTTTTATAATACCCTGTAGAGCGCGCCGCGAACGAATCCGCAAGCAATCAACGCACGTTTGCGAGCATCTAAATCTCACCGAGAAACGACACGGAAAGGACGCTTGCATTGCTCAGAGTCGAATACAAGGATGGGCTGTACCTGCCCGATCTCCATCTGTGGCTCGACGCCGACGGGCCGCGCGAGCATTGCGTCATCTCGCACGCCCACGCCGACCACATCGCCGAGCATCGTTCGATTGTGGCGACGCCGGAGACGGCGCGCATCTTCCGGCACCGGCGCGGCGAGACCGAAGTGACGACGCAGGTCTACGGCGAGCGGCGCGACTACGGACGTTACAGCCTGACCTTTTACCCGGCGGGACACTGTCTCGGCTCCGCGCAGATTCTCGTCGAGGCCGACGGCGAGCGGCTCGTCTACACGGGCGACATCAAGCTGCGCCCGAACGTCGCGGCCGAATCGGCGGTCATCGTCCCCTGCGACACGCTCGTCATGGAATCGACTTTCGGCGACCCGCATTACCGCTTCCCGCCCGACGTGGCGACCTTCGACCGCCTCTACGCCGGCGTCGAACGCGCCCTCTCGGACGACCGCGTGCCCGTCGTCCTGGCTTACGCGTTGGGGAAGAGTCAAGAGGCTTTGGAGTTGCTTTTGCGGCGCGGCTATCGCGTGACGCTGCACGGCGCGGTGTGGAACATGGCGGAGATTTATCGTGAGTGCGGCGTGGAGTTCTCGGGGCATTATGAAAAGTACGACCGCGAGCACTTGAAGGGGCGCGTGCTGATTGCCCCGCCCGGCTGCCGCAAGCAGCCGATGCTTTTGAACATCGAACGCCGCTATCTCATCATGCTCACGGGCTGGGCGTTGAACAAAAGCGCGCCCTACATGTACAAGGGCGTTGACCTGATCCTCCCGCTCTCCGACCACGCCGACTACGACGACCTCGTGCGTCTCGCCCGCGAGTCGGGCGCACGGCGCATCATCACGATGCACGGCGAGCCGAAGTTTGCCGCCCATCTGCGCGAACTCGGCCTCGACGCCGAACACCTCGCCCACCACCCCGGAGCGACGCCCAAGACGAAAAAACGCGCGCCCAAAAAAGCCGCCGCCCCCGTCACCCCTTCCTTGTTCGATTGAAGTTGTTCAATTGAAGTTCGATTGAAAAAGTCCCGTCAGGGACGATTGGAAATAGCCCGGCGATTTATCGCCGGGGATCAGTTAAAGAATAATGGCAGAGTCCCGTAGGGACGATTGAATGTCGCGGCAAAAAATTCAATCGTCCCTACGGGACTCACCCTTTCAACTTCATCTGCTTCCCCGGCACTAAAGTGCCGGGCTATTTCCAATCGTCCCTAACGGGACTTTCCGAAACGTCTCTCAGGCTTCGCCCGTCTCAACTTGCCGCTCCGCTCACCGCTTCGCCGACATCGTCTTGACCTGCACGCCGCACTCGTCGCAGATGCGCGTGATGGCGCGTTCGAGGTTGGGGTCAACGTCGGTCAGCAGTTGGAGCACGCGCGCCGGGAGACGCATCGTCACCACCATGTATTGCTCGTTGGTGGCCGGGCTGGAGAGGGCGCGCTCGAAGGCCTTGAGCAGAGCGGCGTGGTCGGGCGGCTTCGAGAGATAATCCTGGACGCCGAGGCGGTTGCACACGTCGCGCGATTCGGCCAGCGTCTCGCCCGTCACGACCACCACGGGCACGCTCGCCGAGAGGTTGCGAATCTCTTCGAGCACCTTCGTGCCGTGCATTTCCGGCAGCGTCATGTCGAGCAGCACGGCGTCCGCGCCGTTGGCCTCGAACTCCGCCACGCCTTCCTCGCCCGTGTAGGCGTTCGTCACCTCGTAGCCCGCCTTTCCCAACGCCGACTCGTACAATTCCGCGAGGTCTTCTTGATCTTCTATGACGAGAATGCGATGCTTGCCCACGACGAACCACCCCCTTAATTTATCAGAGCAACCGTCGCGCCGGGTTTTGCGCGCGACCGAACGGTTGCTCACCGTTTTTTTTGAGCGGCCAGTATAGCAGAAGCCCTTATGACTCTCTCCATCGCCATCGTTCTCGGCCTTCTCTTCGTCGCGCTCGTGCTGTTCGGCACGGAACGCATCCCGATCGATGTGGTGACGATTCTGGTCGTCATCGGCCTCGTCCTGACGCGCGTGCTCTCGCCCGCGGAAGCCTTCGCCGGTTTCGGCAACGACATCATCATCACCATCTCCGGCCTCTTCATCCTGACGGGCGGCCTCGTCAAGACGGGCGTGGTCGATCTCGTCGGGCGGCGTCTGCACCGGGTGTCGGGCGGAAGCGAGTTTCGCCTGACGGTGCTCATCATGTTCACGGCCGCCGCCTGCGCCTCCGTGATGAAGAACACGACGACGACCGCCATGTTCGTGCCCGTCGTTTTGGGACTCGCGGAACGGGCGCGCGTGCAGCCGTCGAAACTGCTCATGCCGCTCGCCTTCGGCGCGATCCTCGGCGGGACGTGTACGCTCATCGGCACCTCCACGAACCTCGCCGTCAGCGGCGCGATGACGCGCTACGGCCAGGCTCCCTTCACGATGTTTGAACTGACGCCCGTCGGCATCGCCATCGTCGCCGCCGGGATGCTCTACATGCTCGTCGTCGGCCTGCGCCTCTTGCCCGCGCGCGGCGGCGCGGACTCGCTCGCCGACGCCTACCACATCCGCGAATACATGTCCGAGGTGGTCGTGCTCGACACGTCGCCGCTCGTCGGGCAGACGCTCGCCGAGGCCGACCTCAGCCAATCGCTCGACCTCGCCGTCGTCGGCATCCTGCGCGGCAATCAGGGGCGCGTCGCGCCGCGCGCGGACGAAAAAATTCTCGCTGGCGACCTCCTCCTCGTGCAGGGACGCATCGAGGACATCCTGCGCGTCAAGACCGAGGCCGGCATTGAGATCAAGGCCGACTTCAAGTTGAGCGACACAGACCTCGAATCGGGCGACCTGGAGTTGTTCGAGGCGATGGTCTTGCGCGGCTCGAACCTCGTCGGGCGCACGCTCAAAGGCACTAAGTTTCGCGAACGCTACGGCCTGACCGCGCTCGCCATCAATCGCCACGGCGTCGCGCTGTTGTCGAAACTGAGCATGGTCAGTCTTCGCTTCGGCGACGTGCTGCTCGTGCAGGGCAAGCGCGAGCAGGTCGAGCATCTGGCGACGGAGGGCAACCTCCTGTTGCTCGAAGACGTGTCAGAGGCGCGCGGGCGCGCGGCCAAAAGGCGTTGGGCGCTGCTGGCCTTCGGGGTGTTTCTCATCTTCTCCATCTTCCACCCGTTCGGCGTCCCGCTGTCGGTGGCCGTGCTGTTCGGCGTGCTCATCCTGCTCGCGTCGCGCGCGGTGCGGACGGGGGAAATTTACGGCATGATCGACTTCCGCCTGATCGTGCTCATCGCCGGGATGATCAGTTTCGGCACGGCGATGGAAAAGAGCAAGGCGGACACCTATCTCGCCGGTCTGATCGTCAACTCGGTGGGCGGCTTCGGCCCCTACGCGGTGATGGGCGGCTTCATCCTGTTGACCATCGCGCTGACGCAGCCGATGTCGAATCAGGCCGCCGCGCTCGTCGTCCTGCCCGTCGCCCTGCAAACGGCCACGCAACTCGGCCTGAACCCGCGCGCCTTCGCCGTCGCCGTCACTTACGCCGCGTCCTGCTCGTTTCTCACGCCGCTCGAACCGGCCTGCGTCCTCATTTATACTCCCGGCCGCTATCGCTTCTTCGACTTCGTCAAGATCGGATCGCTCCTGACCGTCGCCGTCTTCATCATCATCATGTGGCTGGTGCCGATGCGCTGGCCGCTCAGGTGAAGGGCGGAAGGGGCGGCACGAACGCTTTGGCGCGCGAGTGAAGAACGCCCGGCGCGTGAGTGAAGAACGCGCGGCGTGCGCGTCGTCTCTTGTGCCCCTCGCGGCTTTTTCAGCTTTTGCGTTTTAACTCTCGCCTTGTATAATCCGCGGGCTTCAAAAAATGCGCTGCAAGCAGGGAATACTCTCGCGCAATTTAATTCTCATTAATCCACATTCAACGAACTGATATGTCCAACAACGCCGGATGGAAGTCTCCCCGTCGCCACCACGCGCCCGCGCCGCAGCGCCCGAAGCCGCTGCGCACGCTGGCCGCGGGCGTCATGCAGATGGCGCGCGCCGCCTTCGCCGAACCGTACAACCTCGTCGTCGAACGCACGGAGATCACCTTGCGCCGCCTTCCCGCCGCGCTCGACGGCCTGCGCATCGTCCAACTCTCGGACATCCACCACAGCCCTTTCACGGGGCGCGCGCAGGTGGAGCGCGCCGTGGAGTTGGCGAACAGTCTCCAGCCCGACATCATCGCGCTGACCGGCGACTACGTCTCGCACGAACGCGAGTATGCCGCGCCGTGCGCCGAGATGCTCGGACGCCTGCGCGCGCGCGTCGGCGTCTACGCCGTGCTCGGCAACCACGACCACTGGACTGACGCCGCGCTCATCACAGACCTCTTTCGCGCCGAAGGCATCCGCGTTCTCGTCAACGAAGGCATGCGCTTCGAGCACCCGCAGCGGCCGGGCGCGTCCTTCTGGCTCGCGGGCGTGGACGACACGATGGTCGGCCTCGAAGACCTCCCGCTCGCGCTCGCCGGTTCCGCGGCCGACGAGTTGAAACTCCTGCTCGCACACAACCCCATCGGCCTGCGCCGCGCCGCCCGCGCCGGGGTTGACCTCGTCCTGAGCGGCCACACGCACGGCGGGCAAGTCACGCTGCGCGCGGAGCGTTCGCCTTCGGGACGCCCGCGCCGCCGCCTGCTGCGCGGCCTGGGGCGGCAGGGCGACACGCAAATTTACGTCACGCGCGGCCTCGGCACCGTCGTCCTGCCCGTGCGCTACGGCTGCCTGCCCGAAGTCTCTCTGCTCGAACTGAAAAGTAGTGATAAGTGATAAGTGATAGGTGATAGGAGAAATCCTGTTCTTTCCTATCACCTATCACCTATCACTTATCACTTATCACTATGTCTTCTCGCATCTTCACCGTGCCGAATTTCCTGACCGTCATCCGCATGGTGCTGGTTCCGGTCTTCGTCACGATGCTCTATTACCAGCGTTTCGACTGGGCGCTCGCCATCTTCATCTTCGCGGGCCTGACCGACGGCATAGACGGCTTCCTCGCACGCCGTTTCAACCAGAAATCGCAACTCGGCACCATCCTCGACCCCATCGCGGACAAACTCCTGCTCGTCACCTCTTTCATCACCCTCTCGCTCGCCTCCATCGTCGGGCGGGGCGAACACCTCCCCGTCCCCTTCTGGGTGACGGCGGCCGTCATCAGCCGCGATGTCTTCATCGTCGTCGGCGCGGCGGCCATCAACGTCGTCACCGGCTTTCGCGGGTTTCGCCCTTCGCTGCTCGGAAAAGTCAATACGGTCGTGCAAATTACGGCCATCGTGATCATCCTCGCACTGGCGCGTTTCCCCACGCTGCGCGGCTACGTCCTGCCGACCGTCTATGTCATCGTCTTCGCCTCCGCCCTCTTCTCCGGCGTCCACTACATTTTTCACGTCTCCCGCATCATGAACGACGGCAAAACCGACCGGGAAGCCTCCGAGAACGACTGATAAACTAAGAAATAACAAGCGTTAGAGGCATCCTGCGCGCGCCGGGCAACGTGGCCGGGATTTTCGCAATCAAAAGTTGACAACGCGAGACTCAGATATTATATTAACGCTGTATTCAACCTATGCCTTTACTATCTGAGATTCGGTGAATTGAGAAGTCCGCGGGCGGCCTGAAAAGTCGTGCGGGCGCGGGCGAGAGCAGAGGCGGGTCAGTTAAACAACATCTGGAGAGTGAAAAGATGAGCAAGATAATCGGTATTGACTTGGGCACGACCAATTCGGTGGTGGCCGTGATGGAAAACGGCGAGCCGACCGTCATCACCAACTCGGAAGGCGGGCGCACGACGCCCTCCGTGGTCGCCTTTACGAAGGACGGCAACCGCCTCGTCGGTCAGGTGGCGAAGCGTCAGGCCGTCACCAACCCGGAGAACACGATCTATTCGATCAAGCGTTTCATGGGGCGCGGTTTCGACGAAGTGACGGAAGAGAAAAAGCAGGTTCCCTATCAGGTGCAGCCGGCGGGCAACCGCGACGTGCGCATCAACGCGGGCGGCAAAGAGTACACGCCCCCAGAGATTTCCGCGCTCATCCTGCAAAAGATGAAACAGTCTGCGGAAGACTACCTGGGGCAGAAAGTTGACAAGGCCGTCATCACCGTCCCGGCCTACTTCAACGACGCGCAGCGGCAGGCGACGAAAGACGCCGGTAAAATCGCCGGTCTCGAAGTGATGCGTATCGTCAACGAGCCGACCGCCGCCGCGCTCGCCTACGGTCTGGACAAGAAGAAGGAAGAGATCATCGCCGTGTTCGACTTCGGCGGCGGCACGTTCGACATCTCCATCCTCGAAGTCGGCGAGGGCGTCGTCGAAGTGAAATCCACGAACGGCGACACGCACCTCGGCGGCGACGACATCGACGAGCGTTTGATGGAGTGGATCACGGAAGAGTTCAAGCGCGACCAGGGCATCGACCTGTCGAACGACAAGATGGCCTTGCAACGCCTGAAAGAAGCGGCGGAGAAGGCCAAGATCGAACTCTCCAGCGCGATGGAGACGGAGATCAACCTGCCCTTCATCACGGCCGACGCCTCGGGGCCGAAGCACCTCGTGATGAAGTTGACGCGCGCGAAGTTCGAGCAGTTGATAGATGCGATCCTGCAACGGCTCAGGAAGCCTGTGGAAGACGCCATCGCCGACGCCAAGAAGGCCATCAAGACGGACACGCCTTTCGACGCGACGAAAGTGAACGAAGTGGTGCTCGTCGGCGGTTCGACGCGCATCCCGAAAGTGCAGGAGATCGTCAAGAGCATTTTCGGCAAAGAGCCGAACAAGAGCGTGAACCCGGACGAAGTGGTCGCCGTCGGCGCGGCCGTGCAGGCGGGCGTGCTGTCGGGCGAGAAGACGGACATTCTGCTGCTCGACGTGACGCCTCTCAGCTTAGGCATCGAAACGCTCGGCGGGGTCTTCACGAAGCTCATCGAGCGCAACACGACCATTCCGACGCGCAAGTCGGAAGTGTTCTCGACCGCCTCCGACAACCAGACCTCGGTGGAGGTTCACGTCTTGCAGGGCGAGCGGCCGATGGCGGGCGACAATCGCACGCTCGGCAAGTTTCATCTCGTCGGGATTCCGCCCGCACCGCGCGGCATGCCGCAGGTCGAGGTGACGTTCGACATCGACGCCAACGGCATCGTCAAAGTGTCGGCGATGGACATGGGCACGAAGCGCGTGCAGGACATCACCATCACGGCTTCATCCGGTCTCTCGAAAGACGAGATCGACCGCATGATGCGCGAGGCCGAATCGCACGCGGGCGAAGACGTGAAGAAGCGCGAAGAGATCGAGGCGCGCAACCGGCTCGACGGGTTGACCTATCAGGTTGAGAAGACCTTCAGCGAGAACAAGGAGAAGCTCGACGCGGCTTCGACGACGCAACTCGAAACCGCGCTGGCCGACGCGAAGAAGGCCGTCGAGGAAGGCGGCGCGGAGCGCATGAACGAGGCCTTCAACAACCTGCAAACCGCTTCGCACAAACTCGCCGAAGCTCTCTACCAGCAGTCCGGTCAGACGGCGGCGGGCGGCGAAGGCGGCGGCGGCGAACAGGCATCCGCCGCGGGCGCATCCGCCGGTGGCGGTCAGACGACGGGCGGCGGCGGCGACGATAACGTCATCGACGCCGAATACGTTGACGTGGACGACAATAAGTAATGGGTGATAGGTGATGGGTGATAGGAGGCAAGCCACCTACCTATCACCTATCACTGTTTACCTATCACCACCGGAATGGCAACTAAAGAAGACTTCTACAAAGTGCTGGGCGTCGAGCGCAAGGCGAAGCCGGAAGAGATCAAGAAGGCATACCGGAGGCTGGCGAGGAAGTACCACCCGGATGTGAATCCGGGCGACAAGTCGGCCGAGGAACGCTTTAAGTTGATCACGGAGGCGCACGATGTGCTCTCCGACCCGAAGAAGCGCAGCGTCTACGACAGGTTCGGGCAATACTCGGACAATCTGGCCGACGCGGCGGCGCGCGGCGCGGAACCGGGCGGCGCGGGGCGCGGCGCGCCCTTCGATTTCACGGGCTTCGATTGGGGCAACGCCACGCCCGGCGGCGCGGGCGGTGCTGGGGGCGCGGGCGGCGGTTCGAGTTTCCGCGACATCTTCTCAGACCTGTTCGGCGGCGGCGCGGGCGCGAAGGCCGAGCGCGAACCGCCGCGCCCGATGCCGGAGCGCGGCGCGGACATCGAGATGCCGCTCGCACTCTCTTTCGCGGAGGCCGTGACGGGCATGACCACGAACATCACGGTCAACCGCTCCGAGCAGTGTTCGCGCTGCAACGGCGCGGGCGACACGGGCGGCACGCCCGTCACCTGTCCCACCTGCCAGGGCGCGGGGCAAGTGCAGCGCGCAGGCGGGCGCATGCGTTTCGCACAGGAGTGCCCCGATTGTCACGGCGCGGGCAAACGCCGCCCGCCGTGCTCGCTCTGTCAGGGCAAGGGCGTCATGCCGAAGACGGAGAGCGTGAAGGTGAGAATCCCTGCGGGCGTGGACACGGGTTCGCGCGTGCGGATTCCGGGCAAAGGCGAAGGCGGGCGGCTCGGCGCGCCGCCCGGCGACCTCTTCATCATCCCGAACGTCGGCCGCCACACGCACTTCACGCGCAAAGGCGACAACATCTACGTGACGATTCCCGTGACGGTGCCCGAAGCCGCGCTCGGCGCGAAGATCGAAGTGCCCACCGTCGAGGGCAAGGCGCAACTCAGGATTCCGCCGGGCACGCAGTCCGGCCAGAAGTTTCGCCTGCGCGAACGCGGCGTGCCCTCTTTGCGCAACCCGCAGGCGCGCGGCGACCAGTTCGTCGAAGTGCAAGTGACGTTTCCGAAAGTGATCTCGGAAGAGACCAAGGAACTTCTCAAACGCTACGCCCAGCTCAACGAAGAGAACCCCCGCGTGGCGATGGGGTTGGAATAAAGTCAGGAGTCAGAATGCAGGAGTCAGAATTCAGAAGCCGGAAGTCAGAATAAAGGCTCGCTGTTAGCTTCTGACTTCTGACTTCTGACTGGCGTTGTTGCATAAATAGTAGATGAGCACAGGCACCTACAACCAAGTCCTATCTGATTGCTCAGACGGCATAGCTGTCTGGCATGCCGAGGTGCGTCATCCGATTCAATGTCGCACACCGCACCAACATCTGCGCTGCC
>DASVVO010000002.1:0-60420 GCA_036386515.1 Pyrinomonadaceae bacterium | reverse complement strand
ATCGTGAAGAGAAGAAACCTGTTCTTATCTCTTCACGATCGACGATTCACGATTCAAGGCTTTTCTACTGCTTGTTGATCGTGCCCCGGCAGGTGCGGGCTTTGCAGTGGCAACGCTTGTCGTTGGAGTGGAGGGTGGTCACGTAGTCGAGCGTGATCTCTTCGCCGGGGCGGATGTCTTTGAGCGCCATGAAGAGGATGTGGCCGTGCGTGATGCGCATGTAGGAATTGGGCGCGCAGGAGTGGTTGATGTAATGCGTGCCGTTGCCGCCGCGGCTACCGTCCAGACTCCAGTATGAATTGACGGCGCAGATACGCAGCTTGCGCCGCCCGCGCGCGCGCCGCGCCACTTCCGCCCGCGAAATCCGCTCGCCTTCATACTCCGCGATCTTCCGACCTTTGCGAAAGAAGACGGTTGCGAAACAACCCCGGCCGTCGATCTGCGACGGCCGGACGGCGAGGCCGTGAGCGAGTTTCATAGGGAGACTGTCCGTTGTCAGTTGTTAGTGGTCAGTTGCATGTGCCTGATGAGCGAGTGGCTAAAGATTGGATTGAACGACTGACGACTGACGACTGACAACGGACAAATTACTTGAGTTGGAAACTGCGCGCGATGCCGTCGGTCTGGCTGCGCAGGAGCGTGAGCACGGAACGCGCCCCGGTGAAGTGCAGGACATAGATGGTGCGGTTGTCGGCTTGCAGGTAGTAGATGCGCCCGATCATGGCTTTGCCGCCGCCCGTGTACTCGTAGGCGGAGGTCACGCCGTTGATGCGCCCGGTGAACTTCTCCTCTTTGCCCTCGACGTAGCCGGGTTGGAAACGCAGTTTGAGATCGTGATCGCGGCGGGCGAGGTCGGTGGCGGTCGTGCCCGCGTCAACCACTTCCTTGCGCACGCGCAGGAGTCCGTCGCTGCGGTCGCCGTAGATGAACTCCGTGTGATTATGCACGCTGTCGGGTCGCGTCAGCGCGCGCCACTTGGCGTTGGGCAGTTCGAGCGCGTATTCGAGCCGTTCGTTAGTGTACTTCCGCGCCCCTTCCTCTTGCGCCGACGCGGGGAGCGCGAGCATGAGCGCGCAGGTAATGAGAATGGTCAAGCGTCGCATAGGTTGAAACTCCGCTCCTCTGGTCTTCGGTTGCCGGTAATTCATGTGGGTGATGCGCTTCTCGTCGGCGATTGAAACGTAAACTGTTGGTGAGATGCCGCCGCGCGGGCGTGGTGTTGCCCCGCTTCGCGCGGCTTCAGGCGGCGGCGGTGGCGGCGGTGATCGCGGCGCGCTGCGCGGCGAAAAGTTGCGCCAGCCCCGTGCCCGCCAACGCCAGCAGATCGTCCATTTCGGCGCGCGTGTACGGCTCGCCTTCGGCCGTGCCCTGCACTTCGATGAAGCGATTGTCGCCCGTGCAGACAACGTTCATGTCAACGGCGGCGCGCGAGTCTTCGTCGTATTTCAGATCGAGCATGGGCACGCCGTCAACGATCCCGACGCTGACGGCGGCCACCTCGCCCTTGAACGGCGAGCGCGTGATCTTGCCCGCGCGCTGCAACTTATGACAGGCCAGCACGCACGCGACATACGCGCCCGTGATCGAGGCCGTGCGCGTGCCCCCGTCGGCTTGCAGCACGTCGCAGTCAATCATCAGGGTGCGCTCGCCGAGGCGGGAGAGGTCAACCACGGCGCGCAGGGAACGCCCGATGAGTCGCTGAATTTCATGGGTGCGGCCGGAGGGGCCGCCACGCCCCGTCTCGCGCTGCGTGCGCTGGGTCGTGGCGCGCGGCAGCATCGCATACTCCGCCGTCAGCCAACCCTGCCCGCTGTTGCGCCGGAAACGCGGCACGCTCTCTTCGAGCGTCGCGGTGCAAATGATGCGCGTCGCGCCCATCTCGATGAGCGCGGAGCCTTCGGCATAGGGCATGAAGTGCGGCGTGATGAGAAGCGGGCGCAACTCGTCGGCGCGTCTCCCGTCGGTGCGCGGGTACATAGTTTTAAGCGGGGTGAAGCTCATCGTGTCCCCAAACCTCCACAGCCTCCAGGCGCATGGGCGCGCTGCCTAAAAATCGCTCGGCGACGCGGGCGAAACGCTCCTCGGCATCCGTCACGTAAAAGTGGTCGAGATCATCGCACAAACGACGTTCGCGCGCACGCTCGATGAGCAAACGCCCCGTCGCCGTGTCGAACCCGCGACGCCGCAAGTTCTCCGTTTCGAGCGCGGCCTCGACGCTCTTTGCCGTCGCCTCGCCGGAGTCGATGAGGCGCACCTCGCGGCCGACCGTCTCCTGAATCACGCGCCGCAAGATCGGGTAGTGGGTGCAACCGAGCACGAGGGCGTCCACGCGCCCCGCGCTTAAGTCTCGCAAGTATTCCGCGGCCACCTGTCGCGCCACGTCCGTCTCCGCCCAACCCTCTTCGGCCAGCGAGACGAAAAGCGGGCAGGCGCGCTCTCGCACCACGGCCTCCGGCGCGAGTTCGCGGATGGCGCGCGCATATGCGCCGCTGCGCACGGTCGCCTCCGTGGCGATCACGCCGATCCGTCTGCCCGCCGATGCTTCGACCGCCGCTCGCGCGCCCGGCTCGATCACGCCGACGACCGGCACGCGCACGCTCGCGCGAATCGCCGGCAACGCCAGCGCGGACGCCGTGTTGCACGCCACCACGAGCAACTTCACGCCGTGCGCTTCGAGGAAACGCGCGTTCTCCACCGCGTAACGCTCGACGGTCGCCAGCGACTTCGTGCCGTAAGGCACGCGCGCCGTGTCGCCGAGGTACACGAAACGCTCCTGCGGCAACTGCTCGTGCAGCGCGCGGTAAACCGTCAGCCCGCCCACGCCGCTATCGAATATTCCGATGGGAAGATCAGGATTCAATTTATTATCACGAAACGCAACAACAGACCGGCGCGGCGCATGGTAACACAAACCCTCTACACCATCCGCCCGGCTTAAAAGCCCCGCGAGGACATCGTGCGGCGGCGACGACCGGAAGCGCATCGCACGCATCGGCGATCCCCTTCAGGGCGCGTTAACAGTCGGTCGCGCGTGCTCTGAACGCCCGTTACTCGTCTCGCGCAAACGGCCGCGCTCCCCTCAGACGGGCGCGCGGCCGTTCACTTTTCCGCCGGTCTCGCTCCGATCTCGCGCTCTGCGAACCGGCCGGATAGCCGCCGTTCTCAATCGTCCTTCGGCCGGACTTTGTGAATCGGTTTCGCCGCGCGTTACCTGTTGATGGCGGGCGCGGCGTAATCGCGCCGCCGCAGCAGCCTGTCCAGACTCCACTCGCCGCCGCCCGCGACCGCGAAAAAGAGGAACAGGAAGCAGTAGAGCACGGCCAACTCGCCACGGTTCTGGAGCGGCCAGAAACCTCCCGGCGCGTGCATCTGGAAGTAGGCCACGGCCATCATCCCAGAGAGGATGAACGCCACGGGGCGCGTGAACAAACCGAGCAGCAACAGGAGGCCGCCGAAGAATTCGAGCACGCCGCCGATTCCTATCTGCGACATGAGCGGGGGCGAGGGCGCGCCCGGCGGGGCGAGGAAGCCGAAAAGTTTCTGCGCGCCGTGCGCGATGAAGAGAAACCCCGCGACGATCCTGAGAACGCTCAAGAGGCGCGGCGTCCACTTGACGAAAAATGAGCCTGGGTCGGTCGTAGCCATATCCGAATAAATCCTCTCTAGGTTGTGATCACTAATCCAGGCCGGTCACGGCCGGCGAAAAAAAGAATCACGAGCCGGCGGGAAACCGTCAACTCGTGATTCTTTAAGACAACTGCTGTTCGTCGTGCGGTAACACCGTGAAATGGAGGCGCCGAGAGTCGAACTCGGGTCCAAAGGCCGACACCGTCGGAATCTACATGCTTAGACGCTTCTCTGTTGCCGGTCTCACTCCGGCGCGTTCGCTGCGAGCGGGTTAGTGAAACGTCGAAGACCCCGTTCGCGGCTAGCCCGGTTTTATCTCGCCCGCTCTCCCTGAGCACAAAGAGCAGGCCAGCTCAACTAAGTGACATCTCGCTCCGCGCGCTTGAGCAACTTGCGGCGAGACGCTTACTGGCTAACGTTAATTAGGCAGCAAGAGCCAACTCATTAGTATTGGCAATTGTTGTTTCTCAGTGCTTGTTAACGAGCTGCAAAGAGGAAGCCCGGCATGCATCCGCTCGATGACCGAAGCCCCTGTCGAAAGCCTTTCGCCCCCGTAGCGTTGCGGATTGATTGTAACACAGTGATAAGTGATGGGTGATAGGTGATAAGAAGAAAGCAGTTTTCACCTATCACCCATCACTTATCACTTATCACTGCATTTAGACGTTCGCGCTCATCCAAAGGTTGCGTTATAATCGCGCCCGGCTAGTGTCTCTCCTGACGTTTGACCTGATTGTTTTCGGCACGCTCCGGCGGGAGCCTTCGGCGTGTGCCGTCCGGCAACGAGGATCACCTTTCATGTCCGCTAAAAATCCGAGAGTTCCTGTTCCGTCGAAACGCGTGCGCGCCGGGCTGCCGCCGGCCGCTAACCGCCGCGGCTACCTGCGCCGCTTCTGGCTGCCCGCCGTGATGCTGTTGGCGATCGCCGCCGGGGGCTTAACCGGCATCGTCGTCGCCTACGAGTTGAACTACTCGAAGGCGGCGGGCGAGGTGGCCTCTCTGGCGACTTACCGGCCGTCTCAGGTGACGCGCGTCTACGCCGACGACGGCGAGACCGTGATCGGCGAGTTCGCTTTGGAGCGACGCATCCCGCTCAAGTTCGCGGACATCCCGCCCGTCCTGAAGAACGCCATCCTCGCCGTCGAAGACGCGCGCTTCTACGACCACGTCGGCATCGACCCGATCCGCATCATCGGCGCGGCGTGGAAGAACGTGACGGCCGACCGGCGCGAGGGCGGTTCCACCCTCACGCAGCAACTCGCCAAAAACCTCTTCCTCTCGCGCGAGCAGACCATCACGCGCAAGATCAACGAGTGGGCGATGGCTCTCCAGATCGAACGCTACTACACGAAGAATCAGATCATGGAGATGTACGTCAATCACATCTTCCTCGGCGCGCGCGCCTACGGCTTCGAGGCCGCCGCGCAAACCTACTTCAACAAGCACGCCAAAGATTTGACGCTCGACGAGGCCGCCCTGCTCGCGGGCATCCCGCGCTCGACCGCGCAATACTCCCCGACCGTCAACCCCAGGGGCGCGAAAGACCGCCGCGACCTCGTGCTCGAACTCATGGCGCGCAACGGCTTCGTCTCCCAACCGGAAGCCGACGCCGCCAAAGCCAAGCCCTTGAAGATCGCCGACACGGCCTATTACCCGCCGCCCTCCGCCTCGCACGCGTGGTTCGAGTATCCGGTTGAAGAGATCAGGCAGTACATCGAGGACAAGTACACGACGCGCGTCGCGCTCGGCGGCCTCTCGGTCTATTCCACCATCAACGCGGCGGCGCAGAAGAAGGCTTACGAATCCATCCGCGCCGGGTTGCGCACTTACGACCGCGGCCATCGCGGCTGGCGTTCGGCCTACACGAACATCGCCACCGAGGGCAACAACGGCGCCACCGCCGCCTCGCCCCAACAACTCGCGGCCTTCGTCCTGCCCGAATGGTACGGCAACAATTACGCGCCCGACACCTATGCGCGCGGACTCGTGACGAAGATCGACGGGGCGCGCAACGAGGCGACCGTGCGCTTCGGCGGCTACACGGCGACCCTGACGGCGAAGGACATGGGCTGGTCGGGTCGCCAGCCGAAAAGCGAGTTCACCATCGGCGACGTGGCCGAGTTCAAGATCAAGGAGGTTGACGCCGACGAGCGTCGCCTGCAAGTCGAACTGACGCAGGTGCCCGACATTCAGGCCGCGCTCTACACGGTCAACGCGAAGAACGGCGAGGTCGTCGCCATGATCGGCGGCTACGACTTCTACATGTCGAAGTTCAACAACGCCACGCAGGCTTACCGGCAAACCGGCTCGGCCTTCAAACCCTTCATCTACACGGCGGCCGTCGAGTGGGGCTTGACGCCCGAATCCACCGTCAACGGCACGCCCATCAAACGCGGCAGTTGGCAGCCGCACAACTTCGACGGCTCGGTCGGCCACGGCGACGTGCCTTTGAAGACCGCGCTCGCCAAGTCTTACAACGTCGCGGCCGTCCACCTGCTCGACATGGTCGGCATCCAGACGGGCGCGCAGATGGTGCGCCGCTTCGGCATCACCGCGCCGATGGCTCCTTATCTCCCGTCCGCGCTCGGCGCAACCGAGGTGCCGCTCGACCAGATGGTCTCGGCCTATTCGGCTTTCCCCAACAAGGGCGTGCGCGTCGAAGATCACCTCATCCGCCGCGTGCTCGACCGCGAAGGCGTGGTGCTCGAAGAGTGGGAGAAGACGACTTACAAAGTGACGAGCGAATACGTCGCGCTGACGATGGTTGACTTGATGCGCGGCGTGGTGACGAACGGCACGGCCACCCACGCGGGCGCTATCGGCGTCCCTTCGGCGGGCAAGACCGGCACGGTCAACGACCACACGGATGTCTGGTACATCGGCTACACGCCGACTTACGTGACGGGCGTCTGGATGGGCTACCCCGACCGCAAGCGCAACCTCGGCCGCGACATGACCGGCGGCCACGGCGCGCTGCCCATCTGGGTCACCTTTATGAAAGACCTGTTGAAGGGCAAGGATAAGGAGAACTTCGAGAAGCCGCCGAAGATGCCCGAAGACATCAAGGAACTCTTCCAGCAGAGACAGCGCGAGATGTCCGAACAGCGCGCCGCCGAAATGGCGCAGACGCGCCAGCGCGGCGGCGGTGGCGGCGGCGACCGCAGCACGCTTCCGGCCGTCTTCGCCGAACCCAACCTCGAACAGATCACGCTGCCGCCGCCCGCCGGGGCGTCCGGCGCATCGGACGGCGACGGCGGCGCGCCCAGACGCGCCGAGCCGGTTGTGCCCAGCCGCGACGATGATTCGCCGCCGCCGCCCGCCGCTCCCGCCACCCGTCCCCGCGAGGTAGAGACGAAAAAGAAGGGCAAGAAGGGCACGGACGACGACCCGGAATAACGTTAGGCGAAAGGTAAAAGGGGTAAAGGGAGAGACGCACGCGTCGTCGTTTTCCCTTTACCCCTTCCCCTTTTACCTTTCGCCATCCCGCGTTACCAGAGTATCCGTTCCAGATAATACGGCAGCATCTTGCGCCACCACGGCCAATCGTGGTCAACGTCGTGCCCCCAGAGTTCCAGCTTGTGCGGGATGCCCTTGGCCGAGAGCGTCTCGGATAACTGCCGGCTGCGCTCCGGCGCTTCGTAAGCTCCCTGCCCCGACACGATGTAGATCGCTTCGGCGCGCCTGAGAAGCGGCAGGTAATAGTCGTCGTTCAAATTCGGCAGGTACGACATCGGGTTGTTGAAGTAGACGTTCTCGTCGTGATAGCCCTTCAGGTAGGAACGCACGTCATAGCTGCCGCTCATCGCGATCATGCCGCGCAACAGGTCGGGATGGCGAAAGTAAGCGTTGGCCGATAGAAACGCGCCGAGGCTCGCGCCCGTCACCAGCGGCCGCGCGTTCGCGTCGCCCGTGTCGGTGCGAATCAAGGGCAGCACGTCTTCCGTGATGTACGAATCGTAGCGCGACAACAACTCCGCCTTCCACGCCGGCGACGCTTCTTCGTTCAACAGGCTATAGCGGTTGACGCTGTTGATCGAATAGACGCGCACGCGTCCCGCCTCGATCAGATACTGGATCGCGTCGATCAGATGAAACCGTTCGTACTCCAGAAAATCCGCGCCCGCCGTCGGGAACATCAACAGAGGGTAGCCCGCGTGCCCGTAGGCCACGAGCGGCATCTCCCTCCCCAAACGATGACTGAACCAACCCGTGATGCGTCTCTCCATAGACCCCTCTCACATCGGCGCGCACGCCTGCGCTAAGATTAACGAGCTATCTTGTCTTACATTGGAATTGCGGTGACAGATAATCTCTCACTTCGCGCCCGCGCGCAAGCCGCGCCCGCCGCCCATGCCCTCGCTTGACGCTCCCGCAAACGTTCTGCTATAAAAATCCACTCGCGGCGGGCGCACCCTGCCCCACCGGGTACACCACTATTCCGCAGTAGCTCAATGGCAGAGCATTCGGCTGTTAACCGAAGGGTTGTAGGTTCGAGTCCTACCTGCGGAGCCAATATCTAAAACGATATACGGGCAGCCCACAAGCTGCCCGTTTTCGCGTTTCCCGTTATTTTTCCCGTTTCCCGTTTCAGCGCGTTGCCGAGCAGCCATTGCAATGTGCAGCAATAAGGGAAATTAACTCTTGAAAATTCTAGATCGGGCGTTATCGGTGTCGATTAACATCCAACAAAAGTTCGTAATTCCAGAATCAGTCGCGGAACATCGATGTTACACCCAAGCCTATGATCTTTATAAATGCTGCTCTTGCCTGCGCAGAATGCATCCATCGCGTCGGGGGGGCAGCACCCAAAAAAACATTAGAATTGTCTCTTAACGAGCCAAATACGGTTCCAGAAAAACATGGCTGGCGTGAATAAGATGGTGTATCTGTCGAGCGTAGTACATTGAAAACATCCCTTTGAAAAGCCACTATAATTCCCTTCCTTGGCATGAACCATTTCAACTGTAACTGAAGACGTTCAAATTCAGCATTACATAATAAAGTGAACGCCTTCGCGCCAAATAATCTTTTGACTCCTGCAACTCCTGACCAACGCGCGTCAATTGTCGTGCTTGGAAACGAAATAAATGAGGCCATTCCGAGTTGAAATGGAGATTCATAGTTAGCGGTCAACAATCTATCCATCCTCCATCTTTTACTGGTATCATCGCCAGAAGTATTTTTCCCGAAAGACAACACACCAGTTTCAGCTAGAAAACGCCAAATTCTGTGTTCACGACCTTCACCTTCTGACAAAAACATAACACCAGCCTTAACAGAGTGAGGAGCAGGATTGCCGAACAGTAACAATAGACATGGCTTGGTTGCACAGAAGGATGGGATAACAAAGGCAGTCAAGTACTCAAGGGCGTCGGCGGAACGAAATAGAATATGGGTATTGGCAGGGTCCGAATTAAAAAAAGCTTCCCATCTTGATTCAAAAAGAGATCTGTCATGCTGAAATGGAAATAGCCTGTTCAGGTCAATAACACAACGCCCTTTCCAATTACATTCTTGGTAATAGGAAAAGAAACTGTTCCTGTATATTAAACTCATTACGGCTGGTATTCGCTTAGAACTTCTCGAACATAGTCCATTACAGTGATCTCTTCCTCCACCGACAACTTGTAGTCAACTCGGCACTCAGCGATACGTTCCAGGTTGTCTAATAAGTCTCGTTTGGAGAGATGATCCACTCTAAGAATTTTAAAAAGGTCAATCCTGCTATTTAAAAGCTTATGAACGTCAGGCACAATGCTTCTTTGAAACGATGGTGTATATAAACATAATACAGGTACACTATGAAGCATTGCATAGCCTATCTCCATGCCGTTGCTTCTTCCTACATAGCCTTTATCATTTTTAAATACATTACATACTGTATGAAATGAAGAGCGTCGTATAGCTTTCAGGTATTCCTTCTCAACTTCGTAAAAATTCAAGGAGGAAAGGTCGGGGTCGAAGCTTAAGTCTACCCCCTTAACTGTTTTTACAATGGAGTTGCCTGATGGGTAATCGACTATAATGCCAGCCTTAACTAACTGCAATTTAATCTCAAAAAGACCAATATTATACCTAGAAAACTTCCCCCCAATTTGAGTTCTAAGCTCGCTCAACGTAATGTTACTTCCATCTATCAGTAAGCATTATTGCGTTAATAGGCATTAAACGGGAATTAGAATATCAGACAGAGAATCACGACAATAACCTGGCAAAGCAAAAGTAACTTTTGCGCGTGCGGTTGAACGCAACTCTTCGCCAAGCAAGGCATGCTTAGCGCGTCTCGTCGCATTTGTAGTATTTTCGCGTTTCCCTTGATCAGACCCCAACCCATCATCCATATGCGCGAGGTGAGATGCATCCAAGCCTGATTCAACAGGTGTTGGAGCAAACTGACTCGGAGGGCTAGGGCGAAATACAAGTGCGATGAAAGGTGAACCAATAAAGCGGCGGGTGAACGGCATAGGTTCGAACGGTGCGATTCCAAGTACCCATGAAACATAGCTGGAATCAGGCCGATGCCAACGAAGCCCCACTTGCAATGAATCTCCATGCTCCTCTGGCATCCAAGCAATCTCATGACAAGACCAGCTAATATGAGCGCATAGAGACTTGATCAGTTCGACCGCTTGCTGTGCCGTTCCCGGACCTGGGAAGATCAATTGCAACGCTTCTAATTTATCAGCAGCTTCTTCTAAGATACCTTCTAACTGAGCAGCGTCCACAGTCCCACGTATGGTGATTGATTGCCATTTGGCAGTATCTGTGTCTCTTGCCAAACGCTGTGCGAATACGCAAGCGATCTGGCCTTGTCGATACCACTCAAATAATATACTTCCGAGGAGGTCAGGACGTTGTGCCACTAACTCTTCCACGGAACCAACTACGCCTTGATGAACCAAAACTTTGAGATAGTCTTCAAATGCAGAAAAGGCGCGAGTATCAGTCGCGCCAATCTTCCTCAAAGTGCTTCGCATGAGGTTGCCCATTCATGATCTCCACATGTGGGGAATTTGGCATAGCAGTGCCAGCAAAGGTGTCCGGTAGTGAGAATTTGCGCATTGGCATGCGCACTGTTTATGATGGCGCTTAAACTAGTAACACTTATCCCAACCAAGTATCGTACTCTCCAGAAACACCATCAGGAATCTCAGGGTAAGTACATTCCTCAAACTCATCTTCACCTAATTGTTCTGCAAGACTATCAGATGTTCCAACTATCAATGACATACCTCCAGCCTGAACTTCTTTTACTTCCTGGTGACGAGAGGTAAAGACTTCTGTCTTATTTACTGACTCCACGTTCTTTTCATTCTGCATGGCATCCTACTCCTTAATGAATCTTGAAAGGCTAGGCGTGGCTTCAAGAGCTTTTTCTTGGAAGCACTGGACTCTTAGACATGAACTGAATTTCATCACTGAAAACTTCACTTCCAAGCCAAGCAGGTCTGCAAACTGCTTTGCTCATTTCCCCTGAGCTACCTAACTGTTGAATATTCGCAAATCGGTGAACATTAGCCTCAGTCATTTCATGAGATGGCACGACCCGCGCCCAAGGGACATCTTCACGAGAATGAAGCAGTCTTGGAAATGACCGACAAAAAGACTTAGGAACTCCCGCAAGTTCCGCAAGTCTCACATAAGAAATGACATGATCTGGTGGAAGCATCCGAACAATATCAATCACACGTTCCTTCCAATCATAAGAGAAGGAACGAAATACGCGGGGTATAACCTCAATTTTATTTTTGGGACTAATCATTCCGCTTCTAATAACCCTTGCTACATATCCCCGGTTTCCCTTTATATCTCTGCTAAGCTTAGGACGAAACCGGTTTAACCGCGCGCAAGGTTCACACTCAAAGGTAATCCTAAGAGCAGCACGATCACCAATGAGGAGTAAATCACCAGAAGATAATCTCAACTCATCAACGTCAATTAATATGTTCTCACGTAAACTGCAAGGAGCCAGTTTAAATTGTCTGTAAGCGCCTGTTGAGACTAACAAAACTTGACGGGGGGATGTTGGTTTGGCATGGCAATCTCCATAAATTCCTATGCCAGCACGAAGGAATAATTTCTCAGACTTTTCCGGAACTGCATCGCGATGAGGCCTCCGAAAAACTGAGTCCACTATATTCTTAGCCACCTGATATTGCGCCCAAATGTTCGGTTGATTATTCAAACATTTATTATAGCTCTACGGTTATGTCGAGCCAAACGCTTCTAATTGTTAATTTGATGAAATTAGACAAGATGAGTTCAAATGGACTTCTGGTAAGGGTAGTTGTCCGCAATACTGCTCCAACCTGTTTAAAACCATACTACTGTTCAGTAATTTAGAGCAACAAATTTAACCGTCCGGGCTAAACTAAAGTTGAGCTTATGACACTGTAACCCCCTCAGTGTCAAGAACTTTATGTATCTCCCTAAACAAAGCGTGATGCCGTCAGCGTTCCTTGCTCAGCATATTGAGCAAGGCTTAATTCTAGTTAGGGGGCCACGCGCCCCAAAAGGCACACTGACCATTCCTATTACCCAAAGCTTTTTTTGCATGTCCGTGTCGGAGCAGTCTTAGCTTAGAGTCAACAATAATTCATCGAAAGGCGGCGAGATGATAACGCCGCCGTTAGTATTTTAAGCAACTAACGATACGTTAGCTTCTACGGCACATTAGAATGCTCCCGCGAGGGCGTGCCGCCGCGTCGCACTGCGCGGCCGGGCGATTCATTTCTTTCAGGACAACTGATTCAGGAGCGCGAGGGCGCGCGCGGAACATTCGAGCAGGTCTGGTTTCTCCTCTTCATTCAGAGCGATCACGCCGTCCTTACTGAAGGGCACAAAAAGGCAGGCGCAGCTGTTCTCCTCCCCCTTCCGCTTACTAGCCAGTTCGACCGCCGAGGACAAACTAGTTCGCGCCGTCTCGCGGTCGCCGAGCATGATATTGACGACCCCGAGGTTATAGAGCGGAAGCGCCGCGCCGTCGCCGCCGCGGTGTTCCTCCACGGCGGTGGCGAAGAGAGGCCTAGCTTTCTCGATCTCGCCCTGGGCAGTGTGGATGTAACCCATGTTGTTGAGCCGCTCGGGCGACGCCTCGGAGTCATATGTGCGCGCCAGTTCGGCGTGAAAGAGAGCCTGCTTCAACTCGCGCCCGTGGAGATAATGGTCGGTCATCTGGAGGTCGTGGCGGGCTGACAGCAGCAGGCGCAGGGCTGCGTTGCCGGAGTTCAACACGCCCTCAACCAATGCTTGCTTCGAGGGCAGTTCGATGTTTTTGATGTCAACCCTGATATCACCGCCCAGGGAGGCGGCGCGCTCCCGGACGCTTTCCGCGACCGCGGCAAACTGCTCGACTTTGCTGTCGCCCATCTCAACGTCGTAATAGAACGGGTAATGGCGGTTGATCCAGTCGTTCCTCACCAACACGTCCAGGAGCAGCGCTTCCCCGTAATCGGCGGCGTGAGACCTGATGCAGAGCCAGTACAAGGCTTCGCCGAGGTCGGGGTAGAGTTTATAGATGTCGGCGGATTTGCCGCCGTCGCGCATGCCCTGAAGCAGATCGAAGACATCGTAGGTTTCGGTCGAGAGCGTCGGGTAGACGTGTGAGATCGTGGCATCCTGCTCGTCTTCGCTCCAGACCGTGTTGCTGAACCCTTTGAGGTTATAGAACATCTGAAAGGGAATGCAGAGGCTGAGATTGACGAAGTGTTCGTAAGGGACGCTGTCGAGCGCGAGGCGCACGCGACGCTGGCGCGCATAGTACTTGCAGTAGATGCGCTCGAAGTCGTCGCCGTTAAACCTGATGATGTCTTCTTTGACATCGAGGATGCCCTGGTCGCAGAAGCAGGTCAGGAAATTGTCCAACTGCGTTCTCGTCCAACGCTGTTCCTTCCGCAGGGAGTATTCCGTGAACCAGAGTTGATCGAGCGTGGCGTAGCCGTCGCATGAGGTGAGGAAGTCGAGGGCTTTGATCTCCTCGTCGCTGAGGCTGCGTATTTTGACGATGGTCGGCCAGTCCTGAAGTTTACGCCCCTGCTCCAATTCGCTGAGCACGTCGTCGAGGACTTCCAGGTTCAACTCCATCTTCGGCGCTTGTCCCATCTGCACCCGCTTGAACATGAAGTGGCAGAGGAGTTGAATTTCGTAAGGTCGGCCGCCGGTCAGCCCGTGCAGCGTCATGTCCTGCATTTGTTCCAGTTCGCGGTAGGTGTCCTGTTCGAACATCTCTCTCAGATTGGTGAGGCCGATACTTTCGAGCGGCTTCGAGATACAGTCTCTCGTCTCCCCCTGTTTCTGAAACGGGCCGACCTCGATCTTCTTGAACTGGCGCGCGATGGGAGAGAAAACCGCATCCATCACGGGGAACAGGTCGGGGGTGCCGGTGAAGACGAGCATGAAGCCGGGCAGATTCATAAAGATATTGCGCAGCATTTGCAGCAGCACGCGATGGTCGGCCAGCACGTTGCATTCGTCGAAGAGGATCGCGACGTTACATTTGAGTTCGTCGCTGATGACCGTGAGGTCGTTCTTCACTTCCCGGTCGGACACTTTGCTGTCCACCCCTTTGCTCAACGCCTTGGCGTAGCGAACGGGAAACCTGAAAGGGCACCAGGTTTTATCTTCGGGGAGGTCGAGAGAGACGGTCATATCGACGTAAGTATCATACGTCTTGCCGTACATCCCTCCGAAGGGAAACTCTCTCTCGCCGCTTTCGCCGCTTCGCTCGAAGTTGCAGGCGGCGGAAAAAACGCCGTCAAAGAGTTTGAAGAAAAAGGCCAACTCCGAGGCGGCGTCGTTTTCGTTGAGGTCGATGCGCGCGACGCAGAAACCGCGCTCCTTCGCCTCCAGTTCGATCATGTTCAAGAGGCTGGTCTTGCCGGCCGCGCGCGCGCCGAGCAAGGCCAGGTTCATGGGGCGGGAGGTGAGCTTCGCCTGGTCGAGGTAGTAGCGAATATCCTTGAGTTCGCGCTCGCGCCCGCAGAAGAGTTCCTGGCTGGAAACCGGATTGGCGAAGTCGTAGGGATTGAGCAGGCGCGAGAAATCCGTCCATTCAGTCATCGGTAAAATCCTCCAGCAGGGCGATGAAAGCCTCTTTCGCCTCCGCGTACTTCGCCTCCAGCATTTCTCTTTTCAACCATTTCTCGATGACATGGCCGGTGCCCCGCGTCCGCGGAAGCTGCGCATAACCTTCGAGCGTGTTGAAGTAGTTTTCAATCGGGCGCACGTCGCGCCCCAGATATTCGGTCTCAAACCACCACTGTTTGGAGGTCGCGTTCCACGAAGCCAAACTCTCGACGGGCTGGCACCGGACGCATCGCTCGTGAGCCTGATCGGCTTCACGACTGAGCGCGAGCAGTTGTGCGGGCAACTCTTCGGCGTTGGTACAGCGTCCCGCCAGTTCGGCCATCTTGCTCTTGCCGATGGCGGCCGACAATTTCTCGTAGGCGCCGGTGACGATATTTAAGTCCGCGCGGGAGGCTTTACGGTTGTGGGCGATCTTGTTGCGAATCGGTTCGAGTTCTCTGAGCGTGTTGATGGCGATTTCCTTACGGACGAAGATGTCCTGAAACGCGCTCCAATTATTCTTCCGCTCGAAGATGATGGCTAATTCGGGAAAGTCCAAATAGTAGATCGGATGGTGCAAGACGTTCTCCGACCACGGCGTCGATTTGGCAGACCGCTCCCCTCGCTTGTACTTCTCAAGCATGCTCAAGACCTCTTTCCCGTCCCGCTGGCCGCCGGTGCCTCCCGGAATCGCCTCCGTGTGCCACTTGGCGCCGTGGAGCGCGCTGAGCTTTTCGATGATGAGTTCACGCACCGCGACTTCGATCACGTAAATCATCCCGTAAATCTCCAGGTTGGAGGCCGGAATTTGCTGCTTGATCTCTTCCGACATGTTGATGCTCGATGTGAGTTCGCTGTGAGTACCGCTCAGCTTCAAAGAAAGCCATACCGCGCCCCGGCGCGCATCTGCGTTGACTTCGGCTAGAGACGGAATATAATCGCCGCTACTCTTCGGGTGTCTCACACTTTACCAGAGCCGACTGCCTTTCTCTTGCTGTACATCATTTATAGCATTTGAGTCCGCTACGGCAAGTGTAAAATATCCGTCATGGTCAGCCCGCCGATGCGTCGGGGAGGCTTCGCCCGGTTGAGGCGCACAGGTTATAGCGGGAGAGTTTCAGGCGCGGGAAGTGCCGACCCCGTGCCATAGACATGAGCTTCCGCCGAAGCTCGGCAATTTATAGTTGTAGGGGAATCCACATGTCACCTCGCCGGCAAGATGTATCCCGAGACAGGCACTCGCACAGGATTATCAGCCAGTGTATGCGTGCCGACTTCGAGACCAAAGTCGCCGCCGCCGCCGTTCAGCGACACTGCCATCACGCGCCCGCCGCATCTCGCTCTCCCCTGCGACAGACGATGCGGGAGAGACTCCGGCTAAAGCGGTTTCGCACTCCACCACATCCGCCTCTCATCTCCCCGAAAGCCGAAGAATTGCAGGCCGAAGCAAGGGTCGCTTACCGCGCTCGCCGGGCAGCTTCCGCCGCGCTCATCCTCGCGTCGCCTCGCACGCCTTGAGCCACATGTCCCGTTACCTCACCAACTACCGGACAGACAAAGCGCGCCGGGGGGACAAATAGTATCGAACGCGCGCGCCCGCGCCCTCAGCCCCGAAAGATTTGCGCCGATTGCGACTAACGTTCTTCCCACAGTAGAGGTTGATTATGAGCAAGCTCAAATGGCAGGCAATACTTGGCGAGTTGGAGCACATCCCGGCGGAAGCCGTCGAATGGGATGAGCAGAGCGTGGCATCCTTCGTGGAGTCGGTGCAGCGACTCGCTTCGGACAAGCGCGCGGAGCAAGAGAGCGGGCGCGCAGAGTTGCGCGAGGCGTTAGAGAAACTTTCCGCCGTGCATCAGGACAGCCTGGCTTTGTTTGAAGTCACGGACAGTTCGACCTGGCGCGCCGAGAGTTGTGAACGCGCGGAGGCGGTCAGGATCGCGGGCATGGTTCGACGCCTGCACGCGCTGCTGGATCGCTATGCGGGGAACGGACACGTCCCTCCGAGCACGGTGCGGGAGCGGAGAAGTTTGGAGGATGACATCCTGCAAATCTACACGTCCCTCGCGGCCTCGCTCTCCGTCACGGGCGAAGAAATCGACGCCGGGGAAACGGCAGAGGAACCGTCGCCTCAGACGACCGGGGAAACGACATCCGGGGAGATCGACCAGGCCGAGCAGGTAGCCCAGCCTGACGGCCGACCGGAAGAAGCGACGGTCGAAGCGGCGGGCGGAGACCAATTCCCGTTGCACGCTCAGGCTGCGCCGGAACATTCGCAGCCCGCCGCCGAAGGCGCGGAAGCTCGCGCGCATGGAGAAGACACTGACGGCGACTCCGACCCTGCCGCTCAAGGCGAGGAGCGCGACGAAAACGCCTTGCCGGATGCCGACAGTCGGCCGACTGAGGCGAACGAGTCGGCATCTTCAGGCGCGGCGGCGGATGGCGAGAGAGCGGCGGATGGCGAGCGGGCGGCGGATGGCGAGCGAGAAGCCGCGCCCGTCGAGTTGACGGATGACGATGTGGCTGCCGTCGCGCCGCCTTCACCGGTTGACGGGTTAGACGAGAACCGGGGGACGCCGCTCGCGGAAGACCTGACCGGCCTCCGTTCCGGGGGAGCGGCCGCGAGCGACACGGACGCCGCGCGGACGGAGGCGGAATCGGAAGAGGCGAAAGGCGTCCAGGCGGTTGCGGACGAGAGTCAGGAGACGCCGGAGTCAATCCGGCCTGACGCTTCGGGCGATCAAGCGGGCGGCGAGACGCAAGGGCACACGCGCGGTCAAGCGAGCAAGGCGAGCGGCGAGCCGACAATTTTGTCAGGCGAGACGGAAGCGGATACTGCTTCCGACAAGTATTCACCGGAGTTTCTGTGGTCGCTGGTCGGCAGGGATGATCTCTCGGCCGCCTACTGGTTTGCGTCGTCGTTATCCGCGGCCGGTCTGGAACCGGGAGTCAACCCGGATGTCCTGGCGGGGGTTCAGGGGGCGCGGCTCCTGAAAGGCGCGGAAGATGCCATCGCTTTAGAACTCAGCGAGATCGTCGCGCGCACGCCGCCCGCCGGCACAAACGCCGAAATGTTATTGAGGCTGGCCGCCTCGCTGCGCCCCTCGCTCATCGCACCCGCCACCAGCGGCATGGATATATGGCTCGAAGCCTCGACGGTTCATCGCCAGTTGCAGACGCTCGTCGATGCGGTCAAAGACTTCATCAAACATCGGATCAGCTTACAGATCACCGATTCTCAAGACATCGCCGGACGCGACGAGCGCAGCTTGACCTTCAAGAAGCTGGCCGGTGAAGCGCAGGGGTGGCTCGCCTCCGCCGCCTCCGGCCGGACGCAGCACAAGCGCGGCTCCGATGTTCGCGCCCATCTCGCCCGCAACGAGCTGCGCGAGTTGCTCGAACCGGTCGTCTCGGACAAGCGCGACGAAACGAGAGAAGTGCGGCAAATGGTGGAGCAATGGCGCGACCGCAAATTCATCGTCGACCAGATCAATAGAATCGACCGGTCGCTGGTCGGCCTGAAGGTGCGCGAGATCACCGGGCCGCCCCGCGAGCAGATCATCCGCGAGGTAGACGACGCCTGTGAGATCGCCCTGCGGTGGTGCGAGATAGTCGAACGCGAATCACTGATCGAGACGCGCGGCGACTGGATTTTCGACCAGGTCGGCGTCCTGCGCGAACGCTTGCGCGTGTCCCTGCCGGATGTCACCTCCGCGCTGCTGGAACTCAGCGCGGAGGAGCAGCCGACCGAGGTGCGGGCGGCGGCTCTCTGCCTGCGGCGGTCGCTGGATCAGGTGTACGGCTTGTTGCAACTCGAATGGCCGATGGACACCTCGCCCGGTCGCGGCCTTTGGGATTGGCTCAGTTTCAATGCGGCCGGACTCGGGCACGTGCTGAATCGTCGCCTGCTGTTGCTGCCGGAAGTCGATCTCGGCAACGACAACCGGCCGGATGCCGAGACCGTGCCGGAGATCGCGCCCGCGCTCTACGACGCGAGCACGCTCGGTCGCGGACTGGACGATGCGTTGAAGGGGTGGCTCAAGCGTCAGGACTTTCGTTTCGTCGGCGAACTGCTGGACGCGATGGAGAGAAACGGCGACCCGGCCGCCGTGGCGACGTTGAAGCGCAGGGTGCGTGAGGAATTGTTGGGTTCGCGCGAGGCGCTCAGCGCGACGCTCGGCGAAGCCTCAGATGAGATCGAGCAGGCCATCGTGGACGGGATCATCGGCGATGCCCGCTCCAGCTATAGCGCGCGGCTGCAAGTTATCAACCCCGAGCAGGTTCTCAACTTCGCGCCCGAATTCGCCAAGCTGCAAGACGTGCGCAACGACCTGGCGGAGGAGCGGGAGAAGCGGCGCGCGAAACAGGAGTCCGAGTGGCACCAACTTCAGGAATCGCTCGCCACGTCGCGGCTGGCCGACGAACAGAAGACACAGGTCGGAGAGGTCATGCGCCAGGCGTTGGCGCGGCGCGACACGCGGGTGGTTGACGAGTACCTGGCCGACCTGCGCGAGGTGCTGGACAGCAACAAGGATTTGTCCGCCAACTGGTCGCCGCCCGCGGTCGAGCGCGACGCCTTGACCGAGTTTCACGAGATGCTGCCGCGCATAGAATCATGGCTCGACGATCGCCAGGGATTAGCGAACGTGATCTCCGACGTGCAGAACGGCCGGTCGAAGGCGGGATTCAAGTTCGGGCAACTGCCCAGCACACGGCTGGAAGAGTCGGTCGCTGCGCTTGAGGCCTGGAGACAACTGCGCAGACTCAACGCGCGGGCAGCCGAGCGCGACGTGGTGCAACACATCACCGTCATCCTCGGGCGCTTCCTCGGCTTCAACCTTGAGCGGTCTTCGTCGGAAGCGGTGCGCGTCAAGGAGCGAGGCAGAGATTCGATCTACGTCGAGGCGGCGATGTCGTCCGGCAACTTCTCCCCGGTGCCGCAGTTCGGTTCGCGCGAGGACGGGCATCATGCCATCGTCTGCCTGTGGGAGCGACCGAGCGCGGACACCATCGGCGCGCTGCTGCGCGACCTGCGACTGAGCACGCGCAGCGTTCTCATCCTCTATATCGGCAGACCCGATCAGCGATTAGGCCAGCGGCAACGCCGCGACCTCGCGAAGGTCTGTCGCAAAGAGGGACTTTCTCTCACCATCCTCGACGAGATACTGTTGATCTTTTTGGCGGGCGAGCAGGATGCGAGGCTGCCCGTTTTTCTCAAGTGCGCCCTGCCGCTCTCGGCGGTCAAACCCTACACGCCCTTTCAGGCCGGAGACGTGCCGCCGGAGATGTTCTTCGGCCGGGAGGCCATGGCGCGCGACCTCCAGGAGCCGGGCGGAAGTTCCCTGGTGTATGGCGGCAGGCAATTCGGAAAGTCGGCGTTGCTGCGCCACGTCAAGCGGGAGTTCAACCATCCGGAGAACGAGCAGTATGCCTGGGTGGAAGACATCAACGTGGTCGGCGACCCCAAAGGCGGGCCGCACCCGGACGTGATCTGGCGCAGGCTGCGCGACCGCTTCAAAGAGGAGAAGTTGCTCGACGCCCACACTTCGAGCGACAACCCGGAGGTCATCTACCAAAAGATTCGCGACGTGGCGCGCGTGCCCGGCAGGCGCGTGATCGTGCTGTTCGACGAGGCCGACCACTTTCTCGACGCCGACTCGAAGGACGGGTTTCGCGTCGTCTCCGACCTCCGGCGATTGATGACGGAGAGCCAGCGTCGGTTCAAGGTCGTGTTCGCGGGTCTCCATAACGTCTATCGCTTTCAGGGCATCCCGAATCAGCCGCTCGCGCACTTCGGAACTCCGATCTGCGTCGGGCCGCTGGAAGCCGTGGCCGCTCGCGCCTTGATCAGGCGGCCGCTGGAGGCCCTGGGTTATCGCTTCAAAGACGATGCGGGCATCCTCAGAATTCTCTCTTACACCAACTATCATCCGGGACTAATCCAACTCTTCTGCTCGGAGTTGCTGACGAAGTTGCACGGCCAGAGCGGCGATTCCATGCCCCCCTACTCGATCGAACGGAAAGACGTTGAAGCCGTCTACCGGATTCAGAGCGTGCGCGACAACATCCGCGAACGCTTCGACTGGACGCTCGCCCTCGACCGGCACTATCAGGCCATTGCCTGGACGCTGATCTACGAACAGATGACCCTCAGCGGCAACTTCGCGGGCACATTCTCTCAACGCGAGATACTCAAGCTAGCCCGCACCGGATGGGAGAAGGGCTTCGCCCAGGTTGACGACGAGCTATTGCACGGATTGCTGGAAGAGATGTGCGGGCTGGGCGTGCTCGTCCGCACGGACGGCGGCGAGTACCGGCTCCGCAGCCCCAATTTGGTCAGGCTCGTCGGCAGCGAAGAGAAGGTTCTCTCCGATCTGGTGGCTCTCTCCGACGAGGAGCCGGAGGTGACCTTCGATGCCGATAGCCATCACATGCTGCTCGACGAGCGGAAGCACAGGTATAGTCCGCTGACCCACGCGCAGGAGCGCGGGCTAGCCCCGCCTAAATCCGGCGTCGGGTTGATTTTCGCTTCCGAGGCGCTCGGTCTGAGCGATCTGCCGGACGCGTTCCGCAAGCTCATCCCGGATGAAACGCCGTCGGAGATGTGGCTCTGCGAGGAGGTGCCCGCCGAGCAGAATACTGCCGCGCAACTCAGCATCTGGCTCAACCAACATCTAAACGACAACCCCGCGAAGCACCGCGTCGTCGTCTGGCAGAAAGTGCGTCGCCCCCCGAAAGAGACTGCCGACATGATCGAGGCGGCGATTTCCGTCTGTCGCAAGCGCGAGGGTCGCAACCGCTGGATCAGAGTGTTCTTCGTCTTCGACCCGGATGCCGCCTGGGAATGGTGCCGCATGTCGGAGGAGCGGCGCGCGGCCGTGGAGGAACGCATCGGCGCGGGCGCGGTCATTTCGCCGCGGCGGTGGAATCTGCTCGGCGTCGCGCAGCGGCTCAGACAGCGCGAACTGCTCGATACGAAACAGGTCTGCGAAGGCATCCTCGAAGCGACCGGAGGCTGGCCGTGGCTGCTGGATCACGTCTTCCAGCAATTCGACGCCGGCGCAGACCCTCGGGAAGTGGGTGAGATGATGGGCGCAGCCCTGGCGCCGGACGGGACGCTCACGCAGAATTTTCGCAAAGCCCTCGGCGTAAACGGGCGTCTCGCCCCTGAGCTGATACTGAAACTGGTCATCTCCGAGACTCAGGGCGCGCCCATCGATCTTATCGTTCCAGCTTACTTTGGCGATGTTGCGCCGAATATCTCCCCGGTAGACTGTTCCGCCAGTGTCGAGTTCTTGAAGCGGATGGGCTGCATCGAGGTGCGTGATGGTCTGGCGCACGCCGTCGCGCTGGTCGGGCGCGTGCCGTCAAACGCATGATCGTCAACCTAGAGCTAAAGCTCTCCAGCCTCGGCAGCGTGCAACGCCTGGTCAACCTTCTCCTCGACGACCTGGTGCAGGGGCGTAGCCTGCTCATGCAGTTGCCCGCCGGCGTGAGTTGCGCCGAGGTGTGGATGTCCGTGAGACGACAATTGCGCTGGCGCGAATGTGAAGTGCAGGTCGTTCACGCCGACGAAGTGCCGCACGGCCACTCCTTAGCCTCCGCCATCGGCGAGCAATTACGGGTTCAGTGGCCTTCGGCCGAGACGCAGCGCACGCTGGATAACCTGCTCAAGTGCGACGGGATGCCGGAGGTCGTCTACTGTGAAGGGTTGGATCGACTTCTCGCAGACCAGGTCGGCGGGTGGCTGGAACTTTTGTCCAAGTGGGCGGAGTTCGCGCAGAACATGGAGCGTCCCCCCGCGCTGTGCATCATCGTCCCCGCGCCCGTCGTCCTCGGCTACACGCCCAACACCAACGTGCGGCTGGCCGTCAGGAAGTGGTGGGGTATCCCTTCCCTGCTGGAATTGCGCCTGTTGTGCCGCGACGAGCAGGAGGAGGCCGGCGGCTCGGACGGAGAGGATGCGTGGCGCGAACACATCCTGCCCGCGCTCTCCGGGGGCGACGTTTCGCTCGCCTCAGACCTCTGGGGAGTCGCGTGTTCCGATGAGGATAAAATCAGGGAGGCTCTGGGCGAGCATGCGCGGCGGCGTGGATGGTCTCGGCAGCGGCTCTCCGATTGGGGGGCGGGCGAATTTCTCCGCGGTATGTTTGTGAAACACGGAACCACCAGTTCGCGTCTGCCGGCGACGTTTGAAAAGCTGTGGGCTGAAGGCGCAATCGGTCATACCCGTGAGCATGGATTGGAGTTGCACACGGCCGCGCTGGAAACGCTCGGTCAGCATGAAGCGGTACGCCACCGGCTCTGGCGCGGACAGGCCGCGCTCCTGCTGCCGATCATAGATGGCGTCCGCTTGCGGCTCTGCCAGCGTCTGACGGATGTTTACGGGCGGGGCTGGTCGCATCGCTGGATTCAGCCCTCCAATGAGCGGGAATACGCGGCCGTCACGGAGAGCGATTTGGGCTGTGAACTGGGACACCTCGCGTACCTGCTTCGCTCTTGCCGCGAAATACGCGCCTACGACGGGTGGATTCCTCTCACCACGCGCGCGCGGGACATGAGGAACGAGCTAGCCCACTATCGCCCCGTCAGTTTCATGTCCTTCAATGAATTTTGGCAGGACTTACACCGGGTCGAAGCGTCGTTACCCGGAGCGTTCTAGCTTGGTTGACGAGCCACGGCTGCGCTTGCCCGGCATCGTCTCGCGGGCGCGATTCTCCCGTGGGTCAGGCTCCCGACTTTTGCCTTGCCGCGAGCGGATACGCCTCTGCGGAGGAGGCCGGATGAGCGAGTATGGACGGGTGCGGGGCGGGTTGCGGCTTGCAACTTAGGGGCCACATGGTGCATCATAGTGACTGGCAAATTCCTTCTCTCTTGCGTCAACGGTGATGCGCCCCGCTAGACAGGTTTTCCGAGCGGCGTTCTGGATGGTTCGAGAGTGGGCTGATTTCAACTTTAGAAGCGCTCCCTTGAGCACCCGAACGCAAGCCTTCGCTGCCTACCGTTACATCGAAGCCACTTTGATTCGACAGCTTCTCTCAGATACTCCTTCCTACAGGAGAGGTACATCCACATGTCTATGAAACTTTATGTCGGGAACTTGTCGTTCCAGACTTCAAGCGACGATTTGCAGCAGCTGTTCGCGCAGGCCGGGACGGTCGAGTCGGCTTCGGTGGTTGAAGACCGCGAGACGGGTCGCTCACGCGGCTTCGGCTTCGTCGAAATGTCCAGCAACGAAGAGGGGCAGAAGGCCATCGAGCAGTTCAACGGTAAGGAATTTAACGGTCGCAACCTGACGGTCAACGAAGCGCGCCCGCGTGAAGATCGCGGCGGACGCGGCGGCGGTGGCGGCGGTGGTGGTCGTGGCGGCTTCGGCGGCGGCGGCGGTGGCGGTCGCGGCGGCGGTGGTGGCTATGGCGGCGGCGGTGGCGGCAACCGCGGCGGCGGTGGCGGCTACGGCGGTGGCGGCGGCGGCAATCGCGAACCGCGCTGGTAAGTTCTTTTAAGAACTCGGCCGGTGACTCATTCAAGCAAAGCGCCTCCGACGATGACCAAAAACGCCGCCGGAGGCGCTTCTACATTTTCAGTTAACATGGGTGCGCTCCCAGCGATGGTTGCAGCCGCGCCAAAGGATTTTATGAATTTTTCTGAACTGGGACTCGACGACGCGCTGGTGCGCGTGTGCGAGTCTCTCGGATACTCCGAACCAACACCGATTCAACAACAGGCGATTCCTGTTGTCTTGAGCGGCGCAGACCTTATCGGTTGCGCCGAAACCGGCACGGGTAAGACTGCCGCGTTCCTGCTGCCGATCATTCAACGGATGTCGCAGCAGGCGCGCCCCGGCATTCGCCTGCTCGTCCTCGCGCCGACGCGCGAACTGGCGACGCAGATCGAAGCCAGCTACCGCTCGCTCCTGCCGAAGAAGAACGCCGCGCGCTGCGTGACGCTGATCGGCGGCGCGGGCATGTCGCGGCAGACCGACTTGTTGCGGCGCGGCGTGAGCGTCGTGATCGCCACGCCCGGACGCCTGCTCGACCACATGGAGCGCGGCGCGGTTAATTTCGCGCACATCGAAGCGCTCGTGCTCGACGAGGCCGACCGCATGCTCGATATGGGCTTCTGGCCTGCCATCCGCCGCGTGCTCGCCGCGCTGCCGGCCGAACGCCAGACGCTTCTCTTCTCGGCCACCATGTCGCCCGCCATCGAAACCATCGCGCGTTCGAACATGCGCAAGCCGAAACTCGTCGAGGTCAGCGTGCGCGGCGCGGCCGCCACGACCGTGGAACAGACCGCTTACCCGGTGGCGATGGAATCCAAGACCGCGCTCCTGCTCGATCTCCTGGAACGCGAACGCTTCGAGCGCGTGCTCGTCTTTACGCGCACGCGGCGCGGGGCGGAACGCCTCTCGCACATCCTCGAAGCGCGCGAGCACAAAGTTAATCGCATTCACGCCGACCGCACCCAACCGCAGCGCGAAGCCGCCCTGCGCGGCTTCAAGGACGGGAAGACGCGCGTTCTCGTCGCAACCGACATCGCGGCGCGCGGCATCGACGTTGACTCGATCTCGCACGTCATCAACTACGACGTGCCCGCCGCGCCGGAAGACTACGTGCATCGCATCGGCCGCACCGGCCGTGCCGGAAACCGCGGCCGCGCGATCACGCTGGTCACGCCGGTCGAGGAACTGAACATGCGCGCCATCGAGCGTCTGACGGGGCAGGCCGTCGAGCGCATCCTGCTGCAAGGATTCGGAGGCGTGCAGGCGGCGACGCCGGGCGCGGCGAAGCCTTTCGGAGTTAAACGCCCCGGCGCGAGCGCGGGACGCCGCTCCTTCCGCCCGCGTCGCGGCAGATAAGTTATCGCCGCCGCGTCGCACTGGTAACTTCGCCTCGACAACTCAACCGGCGCGGCCACCCGCCTTTAACAGCGGCCGCCCGCGCCGGTGAATCAGAATCGCGCTCCCGTTCGACGGAGAGACGCAAGGCAGTTTGAAAGGAAGCGTGTATGACGGAGAACATTGAGATGGGTGTGGCGGTCGGAAAAATCGAGAAGCGGACGTATGTCGTCGGCGAGCGCGTGGAGAAACTTTGCACGAAATGCGAAGTCGAGCGCGGCCATGTCGTCGCCTCCGTCACAAAGCGCGGGCAAGTGTCGCGCGTGACGTGCCCGATCTGCCAGACGCGCAGTTCGTTCAAGAGCGGCGTCAAGATGACGGGCGGGCGCGCCTCGCAGGCGGGTGCGCCCTACGACCCGGCGCGTTTGTATCGCGCGGGACAGACGTTGATGCACCCGGCTTTCGGCCTCGGCGAAGTGACGGCGTTGGTTGAGCCGCAGAAGATCGACGTGCTGTTCGCCGACCGCATGCGGCGGATGATCCACGGCCGATCATAAAGCGCGTGAATTTGCCGCGGGCGTTTTGGCCGCCTGCCCGGTCAAGTTAAGCCCCGGAGAGATGATAGCCCCGTCAGGGCGCGCAACGGTTGCGCGCCCTGACGGGGCTGAGCTTTCTATCGCACCCTTAACGTCGGCGGCGACGGAGTTATGCGTTGTCGTTTCGCCGTCCGTCGGCGACGACGCGCTCGACCATCTCTTTGAACAGGTCGAGATCAATGATCGGCTTCGTCCAGTGTTCGTCGCAACCGGCGTGGAGCGAGTGTTCGCGGTCGCCGCGCATGGCGTGGGCGGTGAGGGCGATGATCGGCGTCCGGTCAAACGTGGAATCGGCGCGTAGTCGCCGGGTTGATTCCAGACCGTCTATCTCGCCCGCCAAACTCAAGTCCATCAAGATCGCGTCGGGGCGCAAACGCTTCGCCTGCGCGAGGCCGTCTTCGCCGGTCGCCGCTTCGTGGAGTTCGTGCCCGCTCATCTCCAACACCATGCGAACCAGATCGCGTATGTCGCGGTCGTCTTCCACCACCAGTATTTTTGCCATTCGAGGGTTCAACTCCGATTTCTCTGCCGGTTTCGCGCGGGCGCAATTCAAGGCCGGGCATGAGCGGTCGCCCTGGCGGACGACGTAAGCGACCCGGCCGCTCGTGAGGCGACCGGCTTCGCGCATCCTGTATTTGCCCGTGACAAAGAGACGACGGGGCGTGTGCGCCGTCCGCAGACGGGAGCATGAGGCGCGCAAGCGAACTCTTAACCGCAGCCCGCCGCGCCGTGCTGCTTTGTGAAATTCCACCTGCTTATTTTTATAGCAAATAGTTACGGCGGGCGTCTATGACGAAGGGCGGGCGCGGCGGCGGCAATCTCGCCCCTGTCCTTTCGGACGCACGAAAGGGACGGGGAGACCGTCGTCTCTTCCCCGTCCCTCGTCTTCGTCCGTCGTCTCTCCCGCGCCGGGGAGAGATTCTTGTGGCCTGAGCGACGCCTTACGTCCGCAGCCGGTATTACCTGCTCACGGCGGCGGAACGCACGGCCGCAGCCGCCTGCCCCGCGAGTTGCGAGATGAGGTCGTCGCCGTCCGTCTTCGCCTTGGCCTTGAGCGTGTTGGCGACGACGGCGTCCGCGCCGCGTTGCAGTTTATATTCGAGCGTCAACTCGTCTCTGGCCTTCAACGAACCCGCCACGCCGCCGCCGCCGCCTTCGGCAGAAGGGATAACTCCGCTCGCGATGGACGCGGATTTCTTCAGGAAGCCGCCGAAGCCGCCGCCGCCGCCCTTCTTGTGCGCGACCGTGGTGTACAGAACGTAATCGCACTCTTTTTGCCTGGCTTCCGGCTCGACGCCTGATGTCTGCCGCGCTTCGAGCGCGACGACCTCGACTGCCGAACCGTTCAGATTATTCACCAACACATTACGCATCGCATCGGCCAACGCCGACGCGTCAACGTAATCGGCCGCCGCCATCGTCTTGGTCAAGGCCACGCCGACGCGCACCACGCCAGCCCTTTTCGCACCCGGAGCCGAAGCCGCCTGCGCCGCGCCGCCGCTCGCCGCGTCATCATCGTCGGCGGCGTTGACGCGCCCGGCCGCCCCCATCGCCGCCGCGCCGTACATCTCACGCACGTCGCTCACCTGCCGGTAGTCCGCGGGCGCGTCAAAGAGCGCGCTGTCGAGAACCGCGCTCGTGATTTCCAACACCTCCTGCGTGAAGGTGAACGACTCGTTGCCGTTCTCGTCAAACAGCCTGGTCGTCACCAGGACGGGATAGCCGGGCTTCGCCGTGCCGATTTGCTTCGTGCGATATTCATCGCGGCAGCCGCCTCCCTGCGCCGCCGCGGCATAGGCCGCCCCGGCCTGCATCTCACAGTCGAGCGCGAACTGCGCGTCGATGTACCAGCCGTCCGTCTCCATCCGGCTGCGGCTGACCTGACAGGCATCGGGCGACGATTCCGTGTTGATGGAGGTCTTGATGCGCCGCGCCGTGTAGCCGAACATTTTCCTGCGCTCGCCCGTGTCGGTCGTGGTGAAGGTTGAGGTCACGATGCCGCCGCGACGCGTGGCGGCGGCGGCGGTGGAGGTCGTCTCGGCGGCGGGCGTCCGCCCGGCGGCCTTCGCGCCCGCCGCATCGTCCGGTTTCGCGTCGAACGGCGTCGCCACGTAAGTCTTCGTCGGCACGCCGAGTTGGAGGTGTCTTCTCAGGTCGCACTGCATGATCGTCACGGTGGTTTCGTTCTGCTCGGTGCGCTGGCGTTTGCCCTTGATGTAAGTGGTCTGCTCGGAAACCTGCCCGCCCGAAGTGTGCTTGGTCTTGATCTTCACGTCGGCGCGCGCGACCGTGGCGAGACCTGCCCCGCAGAATAAGATGAAGGCGAGACAGGCGTATTTGAATAAATTTTTCATGATGACGCTTTCCTTAATTGGGCTGCTCCGATATTACCGGGCGGGAACGATTGCGCTCGCCCCGGCGTCGCGCTTTTTCGTCCCTACCGTATTACGCGTAACGAAATCATAAAAAGGATCACCAAAGATTCGATTTTTCGCCGGTCGCCGGGGCGCGCGCGTTGATATGGTGCAGACAGTCGTTTATACTTTCGTCCAGCGCGCCCGAAGATAGTTGCCAGTGTTTAGCCAGAGAAGTCGAAAATCCCTTTGTGACCACATCCTCCCCGCATGACGTGACCCGTTTGCTCATCCAACTGACGGATGGCAACCGGACTGTGTTGGACGACCTGTTGCCGCTCGTCTATGGCGAGTTGCGCAGTTTGGCGGCCAACTACCTGCGCCGCGAACGCTCCGCACACACGCTGCAACCGACGGCCTTAGTCCATGAAGCCTACCTCCGGCTCATCGATCAGAGTCAGGTGAGGTGGCAAAACCGGGCGCACTTTTTCGGCGTCGCCGCGCAGATGATGCGCCGCATCCTCGTGGATCATGCGCGCGGCCACAACGCCGAGAAACGCGGCGGCGAAGTTCACAAACTCTCGCTCGACGAGAACGTGGACGTGACGGACGAACGCGCCACCGATCTCATCGCGCTCGACGATGCCCTGACCGCGCTCGCCGCCCTCGACGAGCAGAAAAGCCGCATCGTCGAACTTCGTTTCTTCGGCGGCCTATCGGTCGAAGAGACGGCCGAAGTGCTCGGCGTCAGCGCGCCGACGGTCAAACGCCAGTGGCGCATGGCGAAGGCCTGGCTTTACGGACAAGTGCAGAGACAGTAATGAGTGATAGGTGATAGGTGATAAGTAAAAAACAACCAGCTTTTCTTTAACTTATCACCTATCACCTATCACCTATCACCTATCACCTTTCAAGTTATGACCCCCGAACGTTGGAAGCAAGTAGAAGAACTGTTTCAGGCCGCGCTTGATGTGCCCCGCGAGGAACGCCCCGAATTCATCGCGCAGGCGGGCGCGGGCGACGATGCGCTCCGCCAGCAGGTGGAGGCTCTCGTCGCGCAATATGAAGAGGCCGGGGATTTCATCGAAGCCCCCGCCTTCGCCATCAACGGTTTCAACCCCGGCAGCGCGGCCTTTCGCACCACCCAACCCTCCGATTACGAGGACGACCCGATGGCGGGCGCGCGCGTCGGCTCCTACAAGATCGTGCGCGAGATCGGGCGCGGCGGCATGGGCGCGGTCTATCTGGCCGTGCGCGCCGATAGCGAATATCAAAAGCGCGTCGCCATCAAACTCGTCAAGCGCGGCATGGACACGGATTTCATCCTGCGCCGCTTCCGCAACGAGCGACAGATTCTCGCCTCGCTCGACCACACCAACATCGCGCGCCTCCTCGACGGCGGCACGACCGACACGGGCTTGCCCTACTTCGTCATGGAGTACATCGAGGGGCAGCCGCTCTATCGCTACTGCGACGGCGAGAAATTGACCATCCACGAGCGGCTGCGCCTCTTCGTCCAAATCTGCAACGCCGTCGCCTACGCGCACCAGAACCTCGTCGTCCACCGCGACATCAAGCCGTCGAACATCCTCATCTGCGCCGACGGCACGCCGAAGCTCCTGGACTTCGGCATCGCCAAACTCCTCAACCCCGAACTCTCGCCCGACACCCTCACGCCGACGGCCACCGCCATGCGCCTGATGACGCCCGAATACGCTTCGCCCGAACAGGTGCGCGGCGAGGCGGCCACCCCTTCGAGCGACATCTACAGCATGGGCGTCCTGCTCTACGAACTCCTGACCGGCCATCGCCCTTACCATTTCTCGAATCGCTCGCCGCACGAGATCGCGCGCGTCATCTGCGAGGAGGAACCGGAGCACCCGTCGCGCGTCGTCACGCGTCACGAGGACATGATCCCGCTCGACGGCGGAAGCGGCGAGACGACGCTTGAGTTTCTCTGCAAGATGCGCGGCACGACCCTCGAAAACCTGCGCCGCGAACTCGCGGGCGACCTCGACAACATCACTCTGAAGGCTCTACGCAAAGAGCCGGGGCGTCGTTACGCGTCGGTCGAACGCCTGCGCGACGACATCGCGCGCCACCTCGAAGGCCGCCCCGTCTCCGCGCCCTTCGTCTTCCCCGCGCTGGCGAAGACCTCGCGGCTCACGACGGGCGACGCCGCCGTGACGGGCGAGAAGACGCTCGCCGTGCTGCCGTTCAAACTGCTCAACATCCAGCGCGCCGAGGAGACCGGCGAAAATTATCTCGGCATCGGACTGGCCGACGCGCTCATCACGCGCCTTTCGAACGTGCGCCGCTTCAGCGTGCGCCCGACGAGTTCCGTCATCCGCTACAGCGGCGCGAACATCGGCGACCCGTTCGCCGCCGGGCACGAACTCGGCGTCAGCTACGTGGTGGACGGCCGCATCCAGCGCGCGGGCGAACGCATCCGCATCACCGTCCAGTTGCTCAACGTCTACGACGGCGCGACGATGTGGGCAGGTCAGTTCGACGAGAACTACACGGACGTGCTCAGTCTCGAAGACGCGATCTCGTCGCAAGTGGCGGGCGCGCTCGTGCCGCAACTGACGGGCGACGAGCGACAGCAGTTGGCGAAGCGCGGCACGGACAACGCCGAGGCTTACGAGGTCTACCTGCGCGGCCGCTACTACTGGAACACGTTCAACGAAGACGGCTTCGCCAAAGCCATCACCTGCTACTACCGCGCCATCGCCCTCGACCCCGACTACGCCGCCGCCTACACCGGCATCGCCGACTACTACAACTGGATCGGCATCTACGGCGTGATGCCGCCCGCCGAATGCTCCGCCGCCGCCAAGGAAGCGGGCGCGCGCGCGCTCGAACTGGACGAGACTTTGCCCGACGCGCACACCGCCTACGGCTTCGCCGTCCACACCCACGATCTCGATTGGAGCGTGGCCGTCTCGCACTACCAGCGCGCGCTCGACCTCAATCCACACCACGCCGCCGCGCACCTCTGGCACGGCACCCAACTCGTCATGGAGGGCAACTTCGACACTGGGCTGCCGCTCGTGCGCCGCGCGCTCGAACTCGACCCGCTGACCCTCTTCAACCAGCACATGCTCGGCTTCTGCCTGTTCTACGCGCGCCGCTACGACGAGAGCCTCGCCGTCTACCGCGACATGGTCGAGACGGCCTCGATGCACGGCCTCGGCTTCTTCGGCTACAGTTGGGTGTTCGGGCAACTGGGGCGGCACGAGGAGGCGATTGACGCGGCGGTCAAGGCCATCGAATTTTCCGGCGCCAGTCCCTTCATCACGGCGACGCTCGGCTCGGCCTATGCCGCCGCCGGGCGCACAAAGGAAGCGCGCCACGTCCTCGGCGAGTTGGAAGAGTTGGCCGCGAAGCGTTACATCTCGCCCTACTATCTCGCCATCGCTTATACCCAACTCGGCGACTACGAGCGCGCGTTCACCCTGCTCCAACAGAGTTTCGCCGACGGCGAGGCGTGGATCGTGTGGGTCGGCGTGCAACCGCAGTTCGACCCCTTGCGCCGCGACCCGCGCTTCGTAGACCTCGTGCGCCGCACGAAGAATCCCGGCCTCCCGCGTCTCGGCTACGGCGCGCTGCCACCCGCGCCGGGCGGCACGCTCCCCGTTCAGAGCAACAGCGCGGAGATCGCGCGCAACGCGCAGCTTCATCTGAGCGACAACGAGGAGGCGCGCCAACTCTACGTCGCCGGGCACTACTTCTCCACGCGGCGCACGGCCGACGGCTTGCGCCAGGCCATCGGGCGATTCGAGCGCGCCGTCGAACTCGACCCCGCGTTCGCCATCGCCTATGCCGAACTCGCCGATTGCTACGCGCTGCTCAACTGGTATGTCGAGCCGCCGCCGCCCGACGCCTTCGAGCGGGCGCGGGCGGCGGCGGTCAAGGCCGTGGCCGCCGACCCGAATCTGGCCGAAGCGCATGCCTCGCTCGGCTACCTCAAGCTGCATTACGACCACGATTGGACGGGCGCGGAAGCCGAGTTTCGCCGCGCCATCGAACTCCGTCCCGGCAACGCCCTCGCGCACCGCTGGTATGCCTTCAACCTCGCGGCCGTCGGGCGGCACGACGAGGCCATCGCGGAGATCAAACGCGCGCAGCAGATTTCGCCGGAGTCGCCCGTCAGCGCGACGGCTCTCGCCAACGTCCTCTTTCTCGCGCGCCGCTTCGACGAGGCCATCGCGCAGTGCGGGCGCGCGCTCGAACTCGACCCCGGCTCCGTCGCCGCGCACGTCATCCTGCGCTGGGCTTACGAGCACAAAGGACTCCGCGACGAGGCGCTGACCACCTACGAACAGGAGAGCGTCTTCGCGGGCGACACGCCGACCACGCGCCTCAAGGAGGCGCACGTGCTCGCCGCCTGCGGGCGCAACGATGAGGCCGCCGCCGTGCTCCGCGACTTGCTCGCGCGCCGCGACGAGCAGTGGGTCACGCCCTACGAGATCGCCGTCATCTATGCGCTCCTGAACGAACGCGACAGCGCGTTTCACTGGCTCGCCGAGGCCGAGCGCGAACACGCCGTCGGGTTCACCTTCGCGGGCGTCGATCCGCACCTCGACAATTTGCACGCCGACGCGCGCTTCGCCGAGATGCTGCGCCGCACGAAAAACCCGCTCGCCGCGCGCTACGAGAGCGAAGCCGCCACCAGGCTCGCCCGCGACTTCGACCCGCACCTCTCATCTCTCCCCACGCTGGAATTGCCCATCGGCGGCGCGAACGGCAGGCACGGCGGCGCGGCGGAATTGGCAGCGGCCGCGCCGCCGCGCTCGCATCGCCCCACGTGGCGCGTCGCCACCGCCGTGTTGCTCGTCGCGCTCGCCGCGGCGGGCGCGGCCGCCGTCTTCTACGCGAAGCGGGCGCAGAAGACGGGCATCTTCTCCGCCGCCGTCAATCCCCTGCGCCTGACCAACGAAATATCTCACGACTGGCATCCAGACTACTCGCCCGACGGCACGCGCATCGCCTTCGCCAGCAACCGCGACGGCGCGACCGAAATCTACGTCATGCAAGCCGACGGTTCGGGCGTGCGCCGCCTCACTTTCAACACGACCGAAGACGACTGTCCGGCCTGGTCGCACGACGGGCAGAAGATCGCTTTCCAGAGCCGCCGCGACGGCCAGATGGAAGTCTATGTGATGGACGCCGACGGCTCGAACCAGCGCAACCTCACGAACAGCCCCGGCGAAGACACGCGCCCCTCTTGGTCGCCCGACGACCGGCGCATCGCCTACGGCGGCAACACGCTCGACGCCCCGACGAATTATGAAATCTTCACGATGCGCGCCGATGGCTCGGACAAAGTTAAGCTGACCGACAACACCAGCTTCGACAACGACGCCACCTGGTCGCCCGACGGCCGGAAGATCGCTTTCACCAGCGACCGCGACGGCAAGTCTTACGAGATTTTCGTGATGAGCGCGGACGACGGCTCGGACGCGCGCAACCTGACGAATCACCCCGGCGACGATGCGAAGCCTTCATGGTCGTCCGACGGCAAGCACATCACCTTCGCCGGCAACCGCCCGAACAAGACCGACTTCCCCGCCGTCTACGTCATGAACGCGAACGGCCAAGACCAGCGGCTCATCACCGCCGCGCGCACCTTCGACGACGAACCGGCGTGGTCGGCCGACGGTCGCCGCATCGCCTTCCAAACGCAGCGCGACGGCAACTTTGAAATCTACCTCACCGACGCCTTCCCCGAAGCTCCGGCCGCCGCCGCCGCGGGCGACAGGAAGATGCGCTCGCTCGCCGTGCTCCCCTTCTCGACCGTAGGCGCGCAGGGCGACGAGCAGTATCTCGGCGTCGGCATCGCCGACGAGTTGACGAACAAGCTCGGCGAGTTGGACGAGATCACGCTGCGCACGTCGGGCGCGGTGCGTCGCTACCTGGGGTCGAACAAGACGGCCATCGACGCCGGGCGCGAACTGAAAGTTGACTACGTGCTCGGCGGCTGGGTCGAGCGCGTCGGCGACCGCGTGCAGACCGCGCTCGAACTCACCGAAGTCGCGGGCGGGCGCGTGCTCTGGGCTGAACGGTTCAACGAGCGGTTCACCGACATCTCCACTTTGCAAACGTCGATCTCGGAGCGCGTCGTGCGCGCGCTCAGCCTGCAACTGACGGGCGACGAGCGCGAGCGGCTCGCCAAGCACTACACCGAGAACAGCGAGGCGCAGCAACTCTACCTCGCCGGTCGTTATCACTGGGGCAAACGCACCCCCGAAGGCTTGCGCCAGGCCATCGCCAACTTCGAGCAGGCCATCGCCAAAGATTCGCAGTTCGCGCTCGCCTATGCCGGTCTCGCCGATTGCTACGCGCTGCAAAACTGGTATCTCGAACCGCCGCCGGCGGACGCCTTCGCCCGCGCCAAGCAGGCGGCCGAGCGCGCCGTCTCCCTCGACGATTCGCTGGCCGAAGCTCACGTCTCGCTCGCCAACGCCAAATTTCACTACGACCGCGACTGGCAAGGGGCGGCGGCCGAGTTTCGCCGCGCCATCAGCCTGAACCCGAACTACCCGACCGCGCACCACTGGTACGCCTTCAATCTCTCCGCGATGGAACGGCACGACGACGCGCTCGCCGAGATCAAACGCGCCGAGGAACTCGACCCGCGCTCCGCCGTTATCGCCACGGCCGTCGCCAACGTCCTCTTCCACGCGCGCCGCTTCGACGAGGCCATCGAACAGTGTCGCAAGGCTCTCGCCATGGATCCCGGCTCGCTCCCGGCGCACATCGTGCTGCGTTGGAATTATGAGAAGAAAGGAATGACCGAAGAGGCTTTCCGCATCTACGAAAAAGAGCGCGCCTTCGCCGGCGATACGCCGACGACGCGCGCGAAACTGGCGCATGTCCTGGCCGTCAGCGGCCGCGCCGACGAGTCGCGCCGGATATTGCAGGAACTCGTCGCGCGCCGCGGCAAGCAGTGGGTGACGGCCTACGAGATCGCCGTCGTCTATTCGCTTCTCGGCGACCGCGACAACGCTTTCAACTGGCTCGAACGCGCGGAGCGCGAGCACGCCGTCGGCTACACTTACCTGCGCGTTGACCCGCGCCTCGACAACCTACGCGGCGACCCGCGCTACGCCCAGTTGCTGCGTTGAACGCTTGTTCACCGGCAACGCCACCTCGCCCACGCGAAACGGCGTCACCACGTTCGCCATTCGCGCGTCCTGCCGCATGTTCCGACGCTCGCGCTCTCTCAACGCCAGGCGATACTCCGCGAAGTCGAACCCGGCCTCCAACATCCGCGATATCGCATCGGCGAAGCCGTTCGACAAGAAAGTCAACCCGCACCCGGCCGCCACCACAATCCCGAAACAGATTAAATAACTCATCGCTTCACTCTCCCTCACCGACGCTTTTCAAATAAACTTCGAACCCCGCCCGACCCTTCGTAAACTCCGCCGCGCCGCAGTTTCAACCCACAGCTTCCGGGCTGACTAAACTGCTCGCCAGCGATTTGATCCCCTTCAGCCATTTCTCGCGCCGCGCCCGCCGCCGTTCCGTCTTGATCTCTTCGAGGCGATGATTGCGCTCCGTGCGGCTCGCGCCTCTCGTCACCAACTCGCGGTAATAAGCGCGATAACACTCGCCGCCCGTCGCGTGCCCGTTCCCCGTGTGAACGCCCGCGCGCGTCCGCGTATTCATGTTGTCCATCGTTTCGCTCATCGCCTTCGAGGCTCCTTTTCGCCCGAGTCCTGCCGCTTTCAACCGCCCTGTTCATACCGCGAGGTTTTATTGTCTTCATTTACTAACGCGCAACCGGCCGGCAAACGGGATCACTTTTTTCAGCCTTCGCGCGGGAATTTTCCCGGCGGCGACGCACGCGAACGTTTTTGTTCAGGTAGCGTGCGCCGACAAAAACGGACTGGCTCAGGTTAATGGCCTGAGTCAGTCCGTTTTGTGGCTCGCCCTGCCCATTCGGGCGAGCCGGGGGGAGAGGGAAATTGAGTCCGGCTATCGTGCTTCCGTTTTCACCGCTTCGATCACGCTCATCGGCGAGGCGGTCGGGATGATGCGCGTCAACTCGAAACCGGCGGCGGCGAAGAGAGCGCGAAATTCGTCCGCGGTGCGTTCCAGCCCGCCCGGCGAGAGCATCATTTCGAGGTCTTGAATCTTCGCGAAGTGCGGTTCATTCCCTTCGGGGACGACCATTTCCACGAGCAGCAGTTTCCCGTTCGCGGGCATCGCGCGGTGGCAGTTCTTGAGAATCGAGAGGGCGCGCCGGTCGTCCCAATCGTGAATGATGTGCTTCATCAAATAGGCGTCCGCGCCCTCGGGGATGCTCTCGAAGAAGTTGCCCGGCGCGAGTTCGACGGCCGCCCCCAGACCTTCCGCTTCGAGGTACGCCTGCGCTCCGGCGACGACCTGCGGCACGTCGAACAGCAAGCCCTTGAGGTGCGGGTTGGCGCGCATGATGGCGACGAGCAGGCTGCCGTGCCCGCCCGCGATGTCGGCCAACTTCTCGATTGACGAAAAATCGTAGGCTGCGACGACGGCCTTCGAGACCATCTTCGACAAACTCGTCATCGCGTTATCGAACACGCGCGCCGCCCCTGCGTTCTCCGCGAAATACGGAAACACCTCCCGGCCGTGGACGTGCTCCCACGCCGCCTGTCCCGTCCGCGCGCTGTAGGGCGCGTCGCCCCACACCTGCCAGTGCCAGTCCGCGCCCATGAAGATGGCGAGGTCGCGCATCGAACCTTCAACGTCCGCGCGCAACAACTCCGCCGTCGGCGTCAACTCGAACACCCGGCCTCCTGCGGCGGTCTCCGCAAAAACGCCGCAACTTGCGAGCGCGCGCATGAAGCGGTACAGCGAGGGGGCGTGCGCGCCGGTTTCCGCCGCCAGTTCGTCAACGCTGCGCGCCCCGTTCGCCAGCGCGTCGGCGATGCCGAGTTCGGCCACCACGCGCAACGCCTGCGTGACGAGCGGCGCGGAGAGCATCTGCACCAGCGCGGCCTCCGGCGGCGGCGCGGGCGTGTGGACATCCCTATCATTCTGCGGCGCGACCATTTCTAATACTGCGCTCATATTTTTGCTTCCTCTCATGTCTCAACCAATCGATAAAATTCGCTTCCACACATTAACGCGCGTTTCGCGCCCGCGCGGGATCACCCCGTCCGAAAATTTTACCCGTCGCGGGCGGAAGGATTTTTCCGCGCCGCCCGCGCCGCCCGCGCCGCGTGCGTGTCGCGCGGCAAGGCCGCCCGCCCGTGTCTCCGGGCTTGCATTTACTTTCATGGCGGGCATCTAATAAACGAACTCGGATAATCATGCGAAAGGTTTGGAGGAGACTACCAGATGAAATACCGGATGATGATCGCGTGCGCGCTGCTGTCGGCCGTATGCGTCGGGACGCTCGGCGTCGCCGCCGCCCAGCGGAGACGCGCGCCGGAGCCTGCCGCCGCCGGCCGCACTTCGCTCGACGCCAGGATTCGACGCTTCGCCCCGACGACCCTCACGGCCGACACCTCGCGTCTCTCCGCGGGCGACCGCCGCGCGCTCGCCAAGATTATCGAGGCCGCGAAGTTGTTAGACCCGCTCTACCTCGAACAGGTGTGGAGCGGCAACCCCGCGCTCCGGCGGCGACTCGAAGCCGACCGCACGGCGGAAGGCCGCGCGCGTCTCCATTATTTCCGCATCAACGTCGGGCCGTGGTCGCGGCTCGACGGCAACGAGCCGTTCATCGCGGGCGTCCCGCGCCAGAAGCCGCACCACGCCAACTATTACCCGGACGACATGACGAAGGAAGAGTTCAACGCGTGGGTCGAAACGCTCCCGGCCGCGGAGCGTGCGCGCGCCACCGGCTTCTTCCATCTCATCCGTCGCGGCGCGGACGGCAAGCTCAAGACCGTGCCCTACAGCGCGGAGTATCGCCGCTTTCTCGAACCCGCCGCGCGCCTGCTGCGCGAGGCCGCCGGGTTGACCACGAATGCGACGCTCCGAAGTTTCCTCGGCAAACGCGCCGACGCTTTTCTCTCCGACGATTATTACGAGAGCGACGTGGCGTGGATGGATTTGGACGCGCCGATTGACGTGACCATCGGCCCTTACGAAACTTACGAGGACGAGTTGTTCAACTACAAGGCGGCCTTCGAGTCATACGTCACGCTGCGCGACGAGGCGGAATCGGCGAAGCTCGCCCGGTTCAGCGGTTACTTGCAGGAGTTGGAGGACAACCTGCCGTTGGAGGCGCGCTATCGCAACCCGCAACTCGGCGCGGCCTCGCCCATCCGCGTCGTCAACGAAGTGTTCTCTTCGGGCGAGGGCAATCGCGGCGTGCAGACGGCGGCCTTCAACCTGCCGAACGACGAGCGCGTCGTCAAGGAAAAAGGCTCGAAGCGCGTCATGCTCAAGAACGTGCAGGAGGCGAAGTTCGAGAAGACGCTCGTGCCCATCTCGCGCGTCGTGCTCGCGCCCGCCGAACGCCGCGCGCTCTCCTTCGAGTCGTTCTTCACGCACATCCTCGCGCACGAGTTGATGCACGGGCTGGGGCCGCACAACATCAACGCGGGCGGGCAGGCGACGACCGTGCGCATGCAACTCAAAGAACTCTACTCTGCCATCGAGGAGGTGAAGGCGGATATTACGGGGCTGTGGGCGTTGCAGTATTTGATGGACAAAGGGCTGGTCGAAAAAAGCATGGAGCGTTCGATGTACACGACCTTCCTCGCGAGTTGTTTCCGCTCGGTGCGCTTCGGCATCACGGAGGCGCACGGCAAAGGCATCGCCGTGCAGTTCAACTACCTGACCGACGAGGGCGCTATCAAGTTCGACGAGCGCACCGGAACCTTTCGCATCGACGAAGCGCGGATCAAACCCGCCGTCGCCAAGTTGACGCGCGAAATTCTCACGCTCCAGGCCGAAGGCTCATACGCCAAGGCCAAAGCGATGCTCGACCGCTACGGCGTGATTCGCCCGCCGATGCAGCGCGCCCTCGCCCGCCTCGGCGACGTGCCCGTGGACATCGAACCGCACTTCCCGCTCGCGGCGGCCAGGTGACTTAAAGGCGATAGCCTTCCCCCCGCACGCAGGGACGACTTCGGGAGAGGCGCAGAGAAAAGCCTCAAAGAATTTCAAATTTGAAAGTGCAAAGTCCAAATTCCAACAAAGTGCAAATTTCAAAGTCCAACTTCGCAAGTTCAACTTCGCCATTTCAAAGTCCAACTTCGCCATTTCAAAGTTCAACTTCGCAGGTTCAACTTCGCCATTTCAAAGTTCAACTTCGCAAGTTCGACTTCGCAAATTCAACTTCGCAAGTTCAACGTCCCAAGTTCAGCTTTGCAAGTTCATAGTTGAAATTTGAAGTTTGCCATTTCAAATTTGAACTTTGAAATTCTTGCCTTCCTTCCCCCGTCGGCGGTGAGGGCTGTGCGGCGTTGGCGGGCTGGCGGTTCAGAGTCTGTCGGTGATGACCCGCTGGAGTTCGTCCAACGTGCGGCAGGAGTTGATGGCGGCGGCGTCTACGAACTCTTCGAGCGTCGCGCCGCGCCGGCGCAGAATCGCGGGCAGAGCCAGCCCCGCGATGCCGTGGCGGGCGCGCAGTTCGTCGGCGTGCAAAAACTCCGTGCGCGCGTCGAGGCTCGCAAGAAACTCCTTCCACTCGCGGCGCATCCCGAAGGTCGTATGCGTGAGCGCGCACAAATTGCAGGCGTAAGTGTCGGGCGAGAGGATTTTATGCGCGACATCGCTCAGGGTGTTGAAGAGACCGCCGTCCGCGTTGTAGACGAAAACGAGCGTCGGCTTCGTCTCGCCGTCTTCATGCGTCATGTGCTTCATTGTACTAACCGGGGAAGTTTTTACGTGTTCGTCGTTCAATTTCGACGGGTTGTCCGCCGACCTCAGGACACGTTATCTTAGCCGAAACATACTTGAAATCGGCGACCAAACTATCGCCGTCCAAAACTCGGAAACTGAATTGACGCGGCGCGCCGGGAAACTGCCGACCCGAACGTGGAGACAGCGCGGCCGGACGTAAGATTAGATAGATGCGAAAATTCCCCACCTGGCTCGGTGCGTCGCTCGCCGTGGGGGCGTGCGGCGCGTTGGCGTGGTTGGAGCGGCGACGGCCTGTGCGGCGTTCGGTCGAAGCGAAGTTGGAGCGCGACGCGCGCAATCTCGCCGTGGCGGGCGTGGCCGCCCTCGCACTCCAACTCGCCGAACGCCCTGTCGTCGAACGCCTCACCGCGCTCGTCGAGCGGCGCAAGATAGGGTTGCTCAAACAGTTCGCGCTGCCGCGCCCGCTGGAAATCGCGCTCGCCGTCCTTCTGCTGGATTACACGCTCTACGTGTGGCACGTGCTCGCGCATCGCGTCCCGCTCCTGTGGCGTTTTCACCTCGTGCATCACGCCGACCTCGATCTGGACGCCTCGACCGCCGTGCGTTTTCACTTCGGCGAGCTTCTCTTCTCGGTGGCGTGGCGCGCGGCGCAGGTGCTCGCGCTCGGCGTGTCGCCGCAGTCGCTCTCGACGTGGCAGAGTTTGCTGTTCGTCTCGATCCTGTTTCACCACTCAAACGTGCGCCTGCCCATCGAAGCCGAACGACGGCTGAACTTGATTTTAGTGACGCCGCGCATGCACGGCATACATCATTCGACCGTGCGCGCGGAACGCGACGCCAATTGGTCGAGCGGGCTGACGCTCTGGGATCGGCTGCACGGGACGCTCCGGCTGAACGTGCCGCAGGCGGAGATCGAGGTCGGCGTCCCCGCTTACCGCGAGCCGGAAGAACTCGGCCTGGTCGCGCTTCTCAAGTTGCCGTTCGGCGCGGAGCGTCCCGCGCGGCAGTTGCGTTTGGAGACGCGCGCGAAAAGCGATAGGCTCCACGTCGCGGCTGATCATCTCCTGGCTTGAACGCGGGCGCGGCAAACGGCGCGCGAGCGCAGTTGACAACGAACCGCACCCGAAACGAACGTCAGATGGCTTCATTATCGACGGCAACGCGTCCGGCCATATCCGTTATCATCCCGACGCTCGACGAGGCGCATTCGCTCGGCGCGACCCTGCAAGCTCTGACGCGCCTCGGCGGCGACGCCGAAGGACGCGTCGAGGTCGTCGTTGTTGACGGCGGGAGCGCGGACGCGACGCGCGAGATCGCGCGCGAGCACGGCGCGCGCCTCATGCTCTCCGCTCGCGGGCGCGGCGCGCAGATGCACGCGGGCGCGGGCGTCGCGCGCGCCGACGTGCTCTGGTTCCTCCACGCCGACACGCTCCCGCCGCCCCGTGCGCCGCAACTGATACTCGACGCGCTCCGGCGCGACCCGAACATCGTCGGCGGCAACTTCGCCGTCAGTTTCGACGGCTCGCGCCGCGCCGCGCGTTTTCTGACGTGGCTCTACCCGCAACTGCGCAAGCTCGGTTTGTGCTACAGCGACTCGGCGATCTTCGTGCGGTCGAGCGTCTACCGGCGAGTCGGCGGGTTCCGGCCGTTCCCCATTTTCGAGGACTTGGATTTGGTGCGGCGGCTCAAGCGGCGCGGCGCGTTGATTCATCTCGGAGCGCGCGTCGTCACGTCTTCGCGCCGCTTCGAGGGACGCAGTTTCGCTCTCACCTTCGCGCGCTGGGCGTTTCTGCAACTGCTCTATTGGCTCGGCGTCAGCCCGCACACGCTCAGCCGTCTCTACGCGCCCGTCCGGCGTGGGCGCGGCGCGCGGGCGGGATAACGGTTATCATGGGCGGCGCACACAGAGAGCCGCGACGGAGAACTTGACGAATGTCCTATTACGAAGAAGACGACCTCAGCCGCTTTGCCGAGATGGGCAAGCATCGCCCAGACCTCTTCGAGAAATTCATGGCGTGGTACGAGGCATGTCAGGAAGACGGCGCGCTCTCGCGTCGCGAGAAGGCGCTCATCGGCCTCGCCGTCGCTCACGCGCTGCAATGCCCCTACTGCATAGACGCCTACGCGCAGTCGTGTCTCGAATCCGGCTCGAACATGGAACAGATGACCGAAGCGATCCACATGGCTTCGGCCTTGCGCGGCGGCGCGGCGCTCATCCACGGCTTGCAGGCGCACAACTCCGTCAACAAGGTTTCGATGTGACGCGCGCGAAGGCTCTCCCCGTCGTCAACCACGCGGAGACTTCGGCCGCCCGCTCGGCCGTCGGCTTCGACGAGCGCGTCTCCGCCGCCGGGCTGACTTTGCGCGCGGGCGCGGTCGAAACCTTGCAGGTCAACGTGGGGAAGTTGTGCAATCAGGCGTGCAGGCATTGCCACGTGGACGCCGGCCCGAAGCGCACGGAGATCATGTCTGAGGAAACCGCCGCGCAGATCGTCGAGGCCGTCGGCCGCCACGGGTTCAAGACGTTGGACATCACGGGCGGCGCGCCGGAACTCAACCCATCTTTCCGCCGTCTCGTCGCCGCCTCACGCGCGCTCGGCGCGCACGTCATCGTGCGCCACAACCTGACCGTGATGTTCGAGCCGGGGCAGGAAGACTTGCCGGAGTTTTTCCGCGCGCACGGCGTCGAAGTCGTCTCCTCGCTGCCCTACTTTCTCGCGGCGCAGACGGACGCGCAGCGCGGCCAGGGAGTCTTCGCCAAATCGCTCGAAGCGTTGCGGCGGCTGAACGAGGTCGGGTATGGAAGCGAAGGCGGCGAACTCGCGTTGAATCTCGTCTACAACCCGGTGGGCGCGTTTCTGCCGCCCGCGCAAGGCTCGATCGAGGCGGACTTCCGGCGCGAGTTGCGAACGCGCTACGGCATCTCGTTCAATCATCTCTACACGATCACCAACATGCCCATCAAACGCTTCCTCGACTACCTGCGGCGCACGGGCAACGAGGAACGCTACATGCGAAAACTCGTGGAAGCGTTCAACCCGCAGGCCGTCGCCGGACTCATGTGCCGCAGCCTCGTCAGCGTCGATTGGACGGGGCGGCTCTACGATTGCGACTTCAACCAGATGCTCGACCTCGGCGTCGCGCCGCGCCTGCCGCAAACCATCGCGGAGTTCGACCCGCGCGCGTTTGCCGGGCGCGAGATCGTCACCGCCGCCCACTGCTTCGGCTGCACCGCCGGGGCGGGTTCGAGTTGCGGCGGCTCGGTGGTGTGAAAGCAGGTTTCAAGTTTCAGGTTTCAGGTTTCAGGTTTCAAATTTCAAGATTGAAGTTCTCCGGTCTTCAAACTTGAAACTTGAAACCTGAAACCTGAAACCACTTCTACGTCGCGCGGTAGTTTTCCAACACGTATTGAATCACGCGCCCCTCTTCGGCCGACTGGCAGGTGATGTAGTTATGAAACTCCGACGGGCGGGCGGCGATGCTTGCCTCGTGGAGTTGGCCGCCGGTGGCGGCGAAGGTGACGAGCCAACTTTTGTCGCCGGTGCGCGTGTGTCGCCGGTAGCGCAACTCTTCGAGCGCGGCGAGGCCGGTCTCCGTGCGGATGAAGAACTCTGCGGCCTGCACTGGATAGGAATAACAGGCGCGCCCGCGATAGCCGTCGAGCACGAGTTGCCGCCGTTCGTACGCCTCCATGATCCGACGCCCCGCCTCCGTCGTCACGTGCGCGTAAAAGAGTCCGTGCGGGAAGCAGACGAGGTTGGCCGCGAACCTGTCGCCGCCGACGTGCGAGGATTGCCAGACGCGCCCCTCGCCCCCGTCCACGCCTTCCGCCTCGCCCGCCCGCAAAGATTTATAAAGCGCATAGCCGAACTTCGCGCAACACTTGTCGCGCTTGCCGTGCGTGCAGACGAGGTACAGGGGAGCGTCCGCCGACGCGCCGCCCGCCCCGCCCTGACCGGCCGCGAGCGCAACCAGATCGAGCGTCATCAATTCCTCATATCCCGACAACTCGAACCGCTCGATCGACGGCGCGCGTTCGCGGCAACGCACGATGAAGCAACTGAGCGGTTCGGGGCGCACGCGTTCCTGTTTGATGAACAGGACACGCGCCCGCGGCACGGCCTGGCAGAATTTGTTCAGGTGCCGCTTGACCCCGGCCGGGAGCGCGCTGTCCGCGAGCGCGTGCGCGCCCCACGCCTCGCGGTATTCGACGAGCAGCCACACCTCGCCCACCGAGGCCGTGCCGAAACTGCGCTCACCGGACGCGCGAGACAGGTCGGAGCAATAGAAGAAGGGTCGGCTCATTATCTGCTCAGGAGGTTTGCCCGTCAGGCTCGTTCCGCGACGACGGTGAGAAGGCCGTGCCGCAGCAACTCGCCGAGGAATGCGCGCACAATTCGTTCGTCGAGACGCGCTTCCTCGTGCGCCGCCTCGCACAGTTCGCCGATGGAACAGGCGCGACCGTCCGCCAGCCGGTTGAGCACGACGAGCGCGTCGGCCGCGAATCGCCAACGCTTTTTGTGACAGGAGAAGGCGACCACGCCGTCTTCGACTTGCAAATCGAGCGGGCGCGGCGCAAGCAAACGCACGCGCGCCTGCCTGTCGGAAGGGACGACTTCGGCCGCCGCGCCCCACGGCAGATTGAGACGCGGGCGCGGTTCGGCCGTCGCGTCGAGTTCGGCGAAATACCGTTCGAGCGGATGTTCCTCCCACGCGGCGGCCAACTCTTCACCGAGTCGCCGCATGTGCTCGGCGCGCGCGGCGGGCGAAGCGAAGCGCGGGAGGTCTTGGCGAAAAGTTTCGCTCGCGCGCAATTGCCCGGCGAGCCACGTCAAGAGATCGATGCCGGTGCGTTGGTGGATGCCGACGGTGAGGTGGAGGGTCGGTTCGTCGAGCGGCTCGGCGACGTGCCACCAGCCGCGCGGGATGTAGAGCAAGTCACCGTCTTCGAGCGTGGCTTCCCAGAGCGGCGCGCCGGTGGGCTTCGGGTTGTCCGTCTCGCCCGCGAGCGGGTGCGGCCGCGTCTGCCCGTAGATGCGCCAGAGCTTGCGCCCCGCGACCTGCAAGATGAAAACGTCGTGGTCGTCCCAGTGCAGGTCGAAGCCGCGCGCGGTGTGCCAACCGGCGTAGGAGTTGATCTGGATGCGTTCGCGGAACAGGCGTTCCAATTCGGCGGCCAACTCTTCGAGCGGTTCGTGTAGTTCGTCAACCGCGTCGAGCACGAGGGTCGCGCCCGCGCGCAGTTGGCCGGTGAATTTGACGGGTTGGAGACGCGGGATCGGTTGCCGGTGGCGCGCGCCGGAAGCGTGGCGGAGATACGAGTTGACGGGGAGCGGTTTGCCGTCGCGCATCAGGCGCAGGCGCGGGAAGTCGAGCCGGTGCTGCCGGAGGATGTCGTTGAGACGTTCCCACGGCAGCAGGTGCGCGAACTTGCCCCGCCGCCCGCGGATGTGCCGGTAGTTCTGTCCCCAGGAGGAGGCGAGGAACTCCTCCGCCGTGTGCGGCTCCAAAAGCAGGCTCAAGCCGTTGGCGACTTCACGGTTCATAAAAGGCCAGCGGACGCTTAAGCGTCCTTGCTGTCAATCGTGATCGTGGAGTCGTCGGAATCGGAGCTGTCGGTATCGGAACTGTCGGTGTCGGCGGCGTCCGAGCCGTCGGTGTCTGCGCCGAGGGAGTCGGTGAGGTCTGTGTCCGCGCCGCTCGTGTCGGAGCCGTCGGAGTCGATGGCCGAGTCGTCCGAAGTGTCTTTCTCGCCGGAGCCGCCGGTGTCGGCGTTGTCGTCGCTGGCGTTCAGTTGCGCGCTCGCCTGCAAGGGTTCGACGGATAACAGCAACCCGGAAGCGGGCGTCTCGCGCTCATCAATCTGTCCTGCGTTGATCTGTTCTGACATGTTATCTCCTCTTCGTGCTGAAATGTTGGTTGTTGGACACACAGATTATTATGTGCCGGTTGAAACTACAAGCACGCGCCGCAGCCGCCCCCCTCGCGCGGACGATCTCGCGTCACCTTTTCGTTTACACGGCAACCCATATCGTGAGTTCGCGCGCCGGATTTCGCGGCGTCGCCGTCGAGGCCGCGCCGCGAATCATGCGGCCGGCCGGGGTTTCCGCGGATTTTGGCGCGGGCGCGGGCGTCTACCGGGTTGTGGCACGCGCCTTGTTATAGAGAACGTCGAGTCGTCAACACGCAAGTGTGCGACGATCCAATTGAGAGACCCGTTGCGAAGGGGAGAGCGCAACGGGTCTCTCCTTTAGGATTTTGCATGACGGGGAGACCGGAACCCGACCGTCTCGCCCGCCGACCAATTCAAACCAAATTTAACTGTGGGGTGTCACATGAAGAGACTGTTTTTATCTTTCCTGTGCGTGATGGTTTTAACGGCGACGGCGGCTCCGGTCGCATCGGCGCAAGAGGGGCGTTCGCGCTTCGGCCGCAAGGCGCGCACGGCGGCCATCATCGGCGGCGGCGCGCTCGTGGGCGCGCTCGTCGCGGGTAAAAAGGGCGCGGCTATCGGCGGCGGGTCGGGCGCGCTCTATGCTTTGAACCGGCGCGCGGCGCGGCGTAATTTCTCTTCGCGCAACCGCAGAATCGGGACGGTGCTCGGCGGCACCGCGCTCGGCGCAGGACTCGGCGGCGCGTTCGGCGGAAAGCGCGCGGCGGCCGTCGGCGCGCTGGCCGGGGCGGGCGGCTCTTACATCTATACCAAGCGCAGCCGGACTTACCCGCGCCGGCGTTATTAAGCGCGACGTTCAAAAGCGGAGACGAAATGTTTCGGGACGCTCGGAGATGAGCGTCCCGAACTTTTTTTCGTCGCGCCGACGAGTTTACGCGCGCACGCGTCGCGGCGCGTTTGCGCTATCGCGCGCTCCTGTCGCATAGTGTTGATGGGAGTATCGAACTTAACACGCGGGGATTTACGGGCACGGGGCGGCGGGGTTGAACCCGCGACCACTCAACTCACCAACCAACCGGGGTTACTATCAATCACACAATGTTGAAAAGGATTCGTCTCGGCGACGACGTGATGACCTACTGCGGCCGCTGCAAGGAAGAGCGCATGCATCAGGTGGTCGCCCTCCATTCCGAAGGGCGCATCGAACGCGTCACCTGCAACTATTGCCAGTCCGCGCACCTCTACCGCGACCCGCAGGCCAAAGCCGCGGCGAAATCTCGCCCGGCCGTGGGGGCGCGTTCCGCCGATGTCAAAACGCGCGCGGTTTTCAACCGACCCGCGCGCTCCTATTCGCCGCAGGAGACCTACGCCACGGGCGATCAAATCACACACCCGAAATTCGGAGAGGGCAACGTGGTGGAAGCGCGGCGGGGCAAAATCGACGTGCGCTTCGGCGGCGAGATACGGACGCTGCTGCACGCGGGCTGAACCTCGTTTTACGCCTCACGTTTGCCGGGGCGACTCTCGTCGTCGAGCGCGCCTGAGCCGGGCATCCATCCCCGGCTCAGGCGTCTATCGGCGTCGCGCGTCCGGCGACGCGCACGACCGTCTCGATCAAGTCTTTCGGCACAATCGGTTTCGCCAGATGAGTCTGGAAACCGGCGGCGAGGGCGCGGCGGTGATCTTCAGCCCCGACATAAGCGGTCAGGGCGACGGCCGGTATTTGCCCGTGGTGTGCGGCGTCGAACTTACGCACCTGCCTGATCAACTCGTAGCCGTCCTCGACCGGCATGCCGATGTCCGAGATGAGCAGGTCGGGATTCCACGCCGCGAGCGTGCGCAAGGCTTCCGCCGCCGACCCGCTCACACGCACCTCCGCCCCCTGACGCGCCAACACTTCCTGCACCAACTCGCGCGTATCCGCCTCGTCGTCCACGACCAAAATACGCAAGCCGCCGAGCACGTCCGACGCCGTGAACGTCTGCGCCTCGCTCGCGTCCGTCGCCGCCGCCACGGGCGCGATGCTGTCCGGCCGCTCCGCCGCGCTCTCGTCGTTGCCGCCGTCAGCGGGCGCGGTCAAGGCCGAAGCGAGCGGCAGGGAGAGCGTGAAAGTCGCCCCTTGACCGTCGCCGTCGCTGTGCGCGCGGATGGTGCCGCCGTGGAGTTCGACGAGGTGGCGCACGATGGCGAGGCCGAGGCCGAGGCCGCCGTGCTTGCGCGTCGTGGTGCCGTCGGCCTGGCGGAAGCGGTCGAAGATGTACGGGAGAAAGTCCTGGCTGATGCCCTGCCCCGTGTCGCTCACCTCCAACTCCACGCGCCGCTCGTCGCACGTCAGCCCGACCTCGACGCTCCCGCCTTCGGGCGTGAACTTGACGGCGTTCGAGAAGAGATTCCAGACCACCTGCTGCAAGCGCGCCGGGTCGCCCGACACGACGCAGTGCGAAGTTCTCAGTTGCGGCTTCACGCGGATGGATTTGGCCTCGGCCATCGGGCGCACGGTGTCCACGCTCGCCTCGATGATCGAGGAGAGTTCGACGGGGCGAAAGTCGAGCATGAGTTTGCCGGTGATGATGCGCGACACGTCGAGCAAATCGTCGATCAACTGCGACTGCGAGCGGGCGTTGCGTTCGATGGTTTCGAGCGCGCGCGTCATCATGGCGGCGTCGAGGTTGCCGCCGCGGATGAGGTGCGTCCAGCCGAGGATGGCGGTTAAGGGCGTGCGCAGTTCGTGCGAGAGCGTGGCGAGAAATTCGTCCTTGGTGCGGTTGGCGCGTTCGGCATCGGCGCGCGCCGCCTGTTCGCGCACGAGCAGGCGGGCGCGCGCCTCTTCGGCCAACTTGCGTTCGGTCACCTCCTGCTGCAACTCGGAGGCGTGGCGTTGCGCCTCGGCGTAGAGGCGCGCGTTTTCGTAAGAGGAGGCGACCTGCGTGGCGAGCGTCACGGCGAGCCGTTCGTCGGCCTCGCTGAACTCGTCGGCGTCGAGTTTGTTGGAGAGGTAGAGCCAGCCGTAAGCGTGCGCGGGCGAGAGGATGGGCGCGCCGAGGAACGACTGCATCGAGATGCGCGGCGACGCGAGATGCGTGAGTTCGAGCGTGCCCGCGGCATCGCTCAGGCGCACGGGATGGCCGTCGGCGAGCAAGCGGTCGAGCAACTGTTCGCTGACCTGCGGCGATGTCAGGGTGGCATCGCCCGTCTCACAATAGTCGCAATGGCAGAAGTAGCGGAGCGCGTTTCCGTTCTCCGACAGCACGCCGACGCCCGCGTGCTCCGCGCCGATGATGTCGCGCGCCGCGCCGCAAAACTTTTCGAGCACCTGTTCGGGGTCGCGTTCGGCGGCGAGTTCCTGGCCGAGTTCGATCAGTTTGCCGAGACGTTGGAGATTGGCGTTCTCCAGTTCGATGTTCTTCTCGTGCAGGAGTTCGGCCTGCCGCTTGATCTCTTCCGTCTTCTTGAACAATTCGACGAAGACGGCGACCTTCGAGCGCAGGATGTCGGGGTCGATGGGTTTGAGGATGTAGTCAACCGCGCCGAGCGAATAACCGCGCGCGATGTGGCGATTGCCGGTGGAGTCGGCGGTCAGGAAGATGATGGGGATGTCGCGCGATTTCTCGCGCCCGCGGATGAGCGCGGCGGTTTCCAGGCCGTCGATGCCGGGCATGTACACGTCGAGCAGGATGACGGCCACGTCCGTGTCGAGCAGGTAGCGCAGAGCCTCGTCGCCGGAGGCGGCGCGGACGAGATTGCGATCCGGGGCGGCCAGGATGGCTTCGAGCGCGAGCAAGTTGGTCGGGCTGTCATCCACCATCAAGATATTGATTTTTTGCAACTCAGCTTGCATAAGACGATCTCGGCTCGTGTCGGCACAGTTGATTCAGGTAAGGCGCGATCTCGCGCAGCGGCAGGACGGCGTCAACCGGCGTGGCGGCGATCGCCGCCGCCGGCATGCCGCGCGACTGCGCGCCCGCCGGGTCTTCCACCACGCATCGTCCGCCGTAGGATTTAATTTTCGCCAAGCCCCGCGCGCCGTCCGTGTTCGCGCCCGTCAGGACGACGCCGACGACGTGCTCCTGATAGATGTCCGCCGCCGACTCGAACAACACGTTGACCGAAGGGCGCGCGTAGCCGACCGGGGCTTCCGTCGAGAGGGCGAAGCCGTCCCGTTCAATCAACAAATGATAATCGCGCGGCGCGAGATAGATGCGTCCCGGCGCAATCGCCTCCTTGTCGTTCGGCTCCGAGAGCGGGAGCGCGGAATATCGCTGCAAAAATTCGCAGAGATTGTCCGAGTCCTTGCCGCGATGCTGCACGACGACGATGGGCAGCCCGAAGTCGGGCGCGAGCGCGGGCAGCACGACTTGCAGCGCGGCCAACCCGCCGTATGATGTCCCGACGACGACGATCTCGAACGTCAAAGCTATTTCACCTTCCGGTAGAGCTTATCGCGGCTGTCCAGCTTCTCATAAAAATCCGCGCGCGGCGTGAACTTCAAAGACTCCTTGTTGCCCAGCCCGAAGACGCCGAACATCGACAGGCTCTCGTAGATCAGGTTATGCACGCGCTCCTGCAAGGCTTTGTTGAAATAGATCATCACGTTGCGGCACAGGATGACGTGAAACTCGTTGAACGACCCGTCCGTCACGAGGTTGTGTTCGGAGAAGACGACGTTGGTTTTGAGCGCGGGGTGGAAGATCACGTTGTCGTAGTGCGCCGTGTAGTAGTCGGAAAACTCGTGCTTGCCGCCCGCGCGCATGTAGTTGCCGGTGTATTCCTGCATCGCCGCGAGCGGGAAGATGCCCTCGCGCGCCTTGCGCAGCACGTCGCGGCTGATGTCCGTGGCGTAGATGACGCACTTGCGATACAGCCCCTCTTCCTGCAAGAGGATCGCCATCGAATAAACTTCTTCGCCCGTCGAACAGCCCGCGTGCCAGATGCGCACCGTGGGGTAAGTTCTGAGGATGGGGACGACCTTCGTGCGAAACGTGTGGTAGAAACTCGGGTCGCGAAACATCGAAGTGACGTGGACGGAGAGGCCGACCAGCAGCCTCTCCATACACGCATCGTCGTGCAGCACGCAATCCTGGTAGGCCGAGACGGTCGCGATCTTCTCGGCGCGCATGCGTTCGAGAATCCGCCGCTTGATGGAGGCGGGCGAGTAGTCGCGGAAGTCGAAGCCGTAGACGCGATACAAGCCTTCGAGCAGCAGTGCGATCTCGATGTCTTCCAGTTGCGTCTGGTCGGATTGCAGGAGCGCGCTCATCAGGCTTGCGCTTCCTCCTGATGATAGAGCCAGACGCGCAGGAGCGACAGCAGTTGATCGATGTCCAGCGGCTTCGAGATGTAATCCGAAGCCCCGGCCTCGATGCAGCGGTCGCGGTCGGCCTTCATCGCCTTGGCGGTCAGCGCGATGATCGGCAGGTGCTTGAATCGCTCCATCTGCCGGATCGCGCGGATGGCCTCGTAGCCGTCCATGCCGGGCATCATGATGTCCATCAGCACGGCCTCGATGCCTTCGGTGCCCCGCAAGGTGTCGATGCCCTCCTGCCCGTTTTCGGCATGGACGACATCCATGTTGTGGCTCTCAAGCGCGCTCGTCAACGCGAAGATGTTGCGCACGTCGTCGTCCACGATCAAGACCTTGCGCCCGGCCAGAACGGGGTCGCGCCGGTGCAACTGTTCGAGCATCTTGCGCTTCGGCTCAGGCAGGTTGGCCTCGACGCGGTGCAGGAAGAGAGCGGTTTCGGCGAGCAGACGCTCCGGCGAACTCACTTCCTTGACGATGATCGCGTCGGCGACTTTGCGCAGTTGCGTCTCCTCCTTCGCCGTCAGTTCCTTGCCCGTGTAGACGATGATCGGCAAGTCCGCGCGGCCGAGGTCTTTCTGAATCTTCTCGATCAACTCGAAGCCGGTCATGTCCGGCAGTTTCAGGTCAACCACCATGCAATCGAACGGCTCCGTCTGCAAGGCATCGAGGGCTTCCCGGCCGGTGGCGACGGCGGTCGTCGTCACGTCGCCGTTGCCGATCAGTTCGACGATGCTCATGCGCTGCGCGTCGTCGTCTTCGACGACCAGCAGGCGACGCACGCGCCTATCGGCGAAGGCCGTGATCTGGTCGAAGGCCGAGTCTAAATCTTCGCGGCTGACGGGTTTCTGCAAGTGCGTGATCGCGCCGAGATGCAGGGCGCGCTGCCGCTGTTCCTCGCCCGAAATAATGTGGACGGGGATGTGGCTCGTGTTCGGGTCGTGTTTGAGGCGGTCGAGCACCGTCCAGCCGTCGCGGTCGGGCAGCTTGATGTCGAGCGTGATGGCGTCGGGCTTGTACTTGCGTGCGAGGGCGAGGGCGGTGTCGCCGCGCGTGGCGACGAGTCCCTTGAAGTTCTTCTCGCGCGCGAGGTCTAACAGGATGCGCGCGAAGTTGAGGTCGTCTTCGACGATGAGCACGACGCGCTCGCCGTCGAAGATTTGATTGCGGTCGTCGGCCACGTCGCTCGCCCCGGCGAGCGCGGCCTCCACGTCGTACATCGAAGTCGAATTCCGCGCCGCGTAGTCGGCCGCCGGAACCGGCGGGGCGGCGGCGACGGGGCGCGTGCCGCCCGACACATCCAGATTGTGGTGGCCGGAGCCGTTGCCGGATGGAGCGGCGGCGTAGGCGAGCGGCAGATAGAGCGTGAAGGTGCTGCCCTCGCCGGGCACGCTCACGACGCGAATCTCGCCGCCGAGCAGGCGCGCGATCTCGCGGCTGATCGATAGCCCCAACCCCGTGCCGCCGTACTTGCGGCTCGTCGTGCCGTCGGCCTGCTGGAACGCCTCGAAGATGATGCGTTGCTTATCGGGCGCGATCCCGATGCCGGTGTCCGTCACCGAGAAGGCGACGACGCGCTCGGCGCGATTAAGCGACTCCTGATAAAACTTCTGCCCCGGCGTCGCGGGTTCGATCCGCAGCGTGACGCGCCCCTGCTCCGTGAACTTGAAGGCGTTCGAGAGCAGGTTCTTGAGAATCTGCTGCAAACGCTTCTCGTCGGTGCGCATCGAGGCGGGCAACATCGCGCCCTGTTCGATGGCGAAATCGAGTTTCTTGTCGAGCGCCACCTGCTGGAAACTGCGTTCCAGTTGCCCGCCCACTTCCGTGAAGGACACGTCGCTGATGTCGATGCCCATCATGCCGGATTCGATCTTGGAGAGATCGAGGATGTCGTTGATGAGCGAGAGCAAGTCGGCGCCCGAAGAGTGGATCGTCTCGGCAAACTGCACTTGCTTCGGCGTCAGGTTGTCGTCTTTGTTCTCCGACAACTGGCGCGAGAGGATGAGCATGCTGTTCAAGGGCGTGCGCAGTTCGTGCGACATGTTCGCCAAAAACTCCGACTTGTACTTGGAGGTGAGAGCCAACTGCTCGGCCTTCTCCTCCATCGCCCAGCGCGCTTCTTCCACCTCGCGGTTCTTCGCTTCGACCTCGGCCTTCTGCTTCTCCAGCAGCGTCGCCTTCTCCTGCAACTCCTCGTTCGTCTGCTGCAACTCCTCCTGCTGACTCTTCAACAGTTCTTCCGACTCACGCAAGCTTTCGGCCTGCTGTTCGAGTTGTTCGTTCTTCTTCTTGAGTTCGTCCTGCTGGCTTTGGAGTTCGGCCGCAAGCGACTGCGATTGCAACAGCAAATCTTCGGTGCGGCTGTTGGCCTCGATCGTGTTGAGGACGATGCCGATTGATTCCGTCAGTTGGTCGAGGAACGTCAGGTGGGTGTCGTTGAAGCGATTGAACGATGCCAGTTCGATCACCGCCTTGACCTCGCCCTCGAACAGCACGGGCAGCACGATGATGTTGAGCGGCGGCGCTTCGCCGAGTCCAGAGCCGATGCGGATGTAATTGTCCGGCACGTTCGTCAGCAGAATACGCTCTTTCTCCAGGATGCACTGGCCGACGAGTCCCTGTCCCGGCTTGTACTCGTTCGACAAATTCTTGCGCTCCGTGAAGGCGTAGCCGCCGAGCAGTTTCATCAGCGGCGAGCCGTTGTTGGAGGCGTTGACGTAGAAGACGCCCTGCTGCGCATCGACGAGCGGCGCGAGTTCGGAGAGCACGAGTTGGGAGACGTTCGCCATGTCGCGCTGCCCCTGCAACATGCGCGTGAAGCGCGCGAGGTTGGTCTTGAGCCAATCCTGTTCGGTGTTCTTCTGCGTCGTGTCTTTGAGATTGATGATCATCTCGTTGATGGTTTCCGAGAGCGCGGCCACTTCGCCCTGCGCCTCGACGGCGATGGAGCGCGTGAGGTCGCCCTTCGTCACGGCCGTTGACACGTCGGCGATGGCGCGCACCTGCGTCGTGAGGTTGGCCGCCAGGCCGTTCACGTTGTCCGTCAGGTCGCGCCACGTGCCCGCCGCTCCGGGCACGTTCGCCTGCCCGCCGAGTTTTCCTTCGACGCCCACTTCGCGCGCCACGGTCGTCACCTGATCGGCGAAGGTGGCGAGCGTGTCGGTCATGCTGTTGATGGTGTCGGCCAACTCCGCGATCTCGCCTTTCGCCTCCACCGTCAACTTGCGCTTCAAGTCGCCGCCCGCGACCGCCGTCACGACCTTCGCGATGCCGCGCACCTGACCCGTCAAGTTGCTCGCCATCGAGTTCACATTGTCCGTTAAGTCTTTCCACGTGCCCGCCACGCCGCGCACGTCCGCTTGCCCGCCCAACTTCCCTTCCGTGCCTACTTCACGCGCCACACGCGTCACTTCCGACGCAAACGAGTTCAACTGATCCACCATCGTGTTGATCGTGTTCTTCAGTTCCAGTATCTCGCCCTTCACGTCCACCGTGATCTTCTTGGAGAGGTCGCCGTTAGCGACCGCCGTCGTCACGTCCGCGATGTTACGCACCTGGCCGGTCAGATTTCCCGCCATCGAGTTCACATTATCCGTCAGGTCTTTCCACGTTCCGGCCACACCGCGCACGTCCGCTTGGCCGCCGAGCTTGCCTTCGCTACCCACCTCGCGCGCCACGCGCGTCACTTCCGACGCGAACGAGTTGAGTTGATCCACCATCGTGTTGATCGTGTCTTTCAACTCCAGAATCTCGCCCCGCACGTCAACGGTGATCTTCTTCGACAAGTCGCCGTTAGCGACGGCGGTCGTCACGTCCGCGATGTTGCGCACCTGCCCGGTGAGGTTGCCGGCCATGGAGTTCACATTATCCGTGAGGTCTTTCCACGTGCCCGCGACGCCTGTCACCTGCGCCTGCCCGCCCAGTTTCCCCTCCGTGCCTACTTCACGCGCCACGCGCGTCACTTCCGAGGCGAACGAACCGAGTTGATCCACCATCGTGTTGATGGTGTTCTTGAGTTCGAGAATCTCGCCCTTCACATCCACCGTGATCTTCTTGGAGAGGTCGCCGTTAGCGACGGCGGTCGTGACTTCGGCGATGTTACGCACCTGCCCGGTCAGATTTCCCGCCATCGAATTCACGCTGTCGGTCAAGTCCTTCCACGTGCCCGCCACGCCGCGCACGTCCGCTTGCCCGCCGAGCTTACCTTCGCTGCCCACCTCGCGCGCCACGCGCGTCACCTCAGAGGCGAAGGCATTGAGTTGATCAACCATCGTGTTGATGGTGTCCTTCAACTCCAGAATCTCGCCCCGCACGTCAACGGTGATCTTCTTCGACAAATCGCCGTTGGCAACCGCCGTCGTCACTTCGGCGATGTTGCGCACCTGCCCGGTCAGGTTTCCGGCCATCGAATTAACGCTATCGGTCAAGTCCTTCCACGTTCCGGCCACGCCGCGCACGTCCGCTTGGCCGCCGAGTTTGCCCTCGCTACCCACTTCGCGCGCCACGCGCGTTACTTCCGAGGCGAAAGCATTGAGTTGATCCACCATCGTGTTGATGGTGTCCTTCAACTCCAGAATCTCGCCCCGCACGTCAACGGTGATCTTCTTGGAAAGGTCACCGTTGGCGACGGCGGTTGTGACTTCGGCGATGTTGCGCACCTGACCCGTCAGGTTGCTCGCCATCGAGTTCACGTTATCCGTTAAATCTTTCCACGTTCCGGCGACACCCTTCACTTCGGCCTGGCCGCCGAGCTTACCTTCGCTGCCCACCTCGCGCGCCACGCGCGTCACTTCCGACGCGAACGAGTTCAACTGATCCACCATCGTGTTGATGGTGATTTTGAGTTCCAGAATCTCGCCCTTCACATCCACCGTGATCTTCTTGGAGAGGTCGCCGTTGGCAACGGCGGTTGTGACTTCGGCGATGTTGCGCACCTGACCCGTCAGGTTGCTCGCCATCGAGTTCACATTGTCCGTCAGGTCTTTCCACGTTCCGGCCACGCCGCGCACGTCCGCTTGCCCGCCCAACTTCCCTTCCGTGCCTACCTCGCGCGCCACCCTCGTCACTTCCGACGCGAACGAGTTCAACTGATCCACCATCGTGTTGATCGTGTTCTTCAGTTCCAGAATCTCGCCCTTCACGTCCACCGTGATCTTCTTCGACAAGTCACCGTTGGCGACCGCCGTCGTCACGTCCGCGATGTTGCGCACCTGCGCGGTGAGGTTGCCGGCCATGGAGTTGACGCTATCGGTCAAGTCCTTCCAGGTGCCCGCGACGCCTTTTACTTTCGCTTCGCCGCCCAGCTTTCCTTCCGTGCCCACCTCGCGCGCCACGCGCGTCACTTCCGAGGCGAACGAGCCGAGTTGATCCACCATCGAATTGACGATCTTGACGGAGCGGAAGAACTCGCCTTTGAGCGGGCGACCTTCCACGTCGAGCGCCATGCGCTGCGAGAGGTCGCCGTTGGCGACCGCGCCGATGACGCGCGTAATTTCGTTGGTCGGGCGCGCCATGTCGTCGATGAGCATGTTGACCGAATCAACCACTTCGACCCACGAGCCGTGCGCTCCGGCCAAAGTGGCGCGTTGCGTGATCTTGCCGTCGCGGCCGACGACGCGGCTGACGCGTTCGAGTTCTTTGACGGTCTGGTCGTTCAGTTCCATGATGTCGTTCAAGGTGTCGGCGATCTTACCGGCCTCGCCCGTCCATTCGGTCGGGAGGCGTTGTGAGAAGTCGCCCTTCTTGAAGGCCATCAGGGTTTTCAAGAGCAGCTTGGTGTCGAGTGTGTCTGGAGTTGCCTGTTGATTTCGCATCGCGTCCTTCCAAAAAAATGTTGGTAACTAGGCCGGAAAGGAATTTTCGGTTCGTGGCAAAAAACCCCTCGCCCGCTCGCCTCTGCAAAGCATCTTAGCTGTTAAGTGAACACACGCCGCGCCGCGTGGAGAGACAGCACGGCCGGCGCCGGATGGGTGGAGAGCGCGGGGGAGAGGTTCGATTGCGTTGGTTATCAAGTTGTCCGCCAATTCAATTTATACCCGTCCCGCGAACATATGTAAATCCCGCGCGGGCGCGGCCATCCACAGGCGCGGTTTTGCATCCGCGCGACGCGGTTATAGACTGGCACGGGGCGGCCGCAAACTCCGGCCGACCGGGGAGTTTTTCGATGATGCGATTTCCAACTGTTTCCTTCCGGCGCGCGTTTTCTCAACTGCTCGTCCTCTTATGCGTGGCCGCCGCCGGTGGCTTTCCGCCCGCGACGCAGGCCGCCGCGGGTTGGTCTGCGCGCTTCGACGGCGACGTGCGTTTCTACCAGTTGACGGAGTTGGGCGTCCTGCTCGTGGGCACGCAAGGGTCGCTCTACGCGGTTGACGGCGAGCGCGGCGAAATCCTCTGGCGACGCAAGAACGTGCGGCTCGACGAGACCGACATCGCGCCCGTGCCCGGCACGGACATCCTCCTTCTCAGCCTGGAAAGCGACGGCAAGACGCGCCTCGAAGCGACCGACATCCTGACGGGCGACCGCCTCTGGCAAAGCGACCGCGTGCGCGGCAGCGTCATGCAGATGGCCGTGGACACTGAAGCACAGCGGCTCGCCGTGGTGCTCGTGCGCGGCGCGCGTGGCAAGTCGGGCGACGCGTTGAAGAAGCACCCGGTGACGCACGTCTTCAATCTCAGGGACGGCGACGAGTTGTGGAAACACGAGACGGGCGAGGTGGAATTGATGCCGGCGGCGTGGGGCGAAGACGGCGCGGAGGTGGAGACGAATTTCACGCTCGACAACTATCACCCGCCGCTTTTCGCCGACGGCCGTCTCTATCTCTTCTACGAGGGACTCACGTCGTTCGACGCGCCGACGGGCAAGAGCCGCGAGCGCGAACGGTTTCGCGTCAACGAAGAGGGGCTGGCCTTGACCGAGGCCGACCCCGTCTTCGACGAACGCTACATCTACACTTCCGGGCGCGGCCGCGTGCGCGCCGTCTCGCGCTCCGATTTCGAGGTGGCGTGGGAGGCGAAAGATGTCGGCCTCGCGCCCGAAATGATACTCGGCGGCGAGGGCGCCACGCTCTACGTGCGCACGGGCGGACAGTTCACCCGCCTCAAGGACGGCGAGACGGCCGAGCGCGGCCCCTACGGCGTGAGCGCGCTCGACACGACGACGGGCAAGGTGCGCTGGCGTTACAAGGGGGCGGACAAAGGCATCACCAATCTCGCGCTGCCCGACGCCTCCACCATCCTCATCGCCGACCGCGACGACCTCATCTGGATCGACACGGCGACGGGCAAACGTCGCTCCAAAATCTCGCACAAGATCGAACGCGCGGCCTTCGTCCTCGTCAACGAGCGCGGCGCGGCGGTTGTCGGCGGGCGCAACGAGATCGCGGCCTTCGACGCGCGGAGCGGCGCGGAGTTGTGGCGCACGCGCCATACGCCGCCGGGGCGCGGCATCTTTCGCACCGTCGGCGCGATTGCCGCGCGCGCCGCCTCGCTCTATTTCCGCTACGGCGGCACGGCCTCAAGCGTTTTCGGCGTCGTCCGCACGGCCTCGCGCGCCGCGAGCGCGCTGCGTTGGTCTGGACTCACGGCGCGCAACACGCTGCCGAATCTCACCTCGCTGGCGGCCGGTGCGGCGCGCCAGGAGATCACGCGCCGCTTCACCCCCTACGGCATCGCCGCGCGGGCGCGCGCCGCCGCGAACTTCCGCTTGCCCGACGCGCCGCGCGCTACCATCTCCGACCTCCCGCGCCCCTCCGCACGCGACCTGGACGAACGACTCCTCGAACGCCTCGACCCCGCCAGTCAACTCGCGCGCCTCTCCCGTTTTCTCTGGCGGCGCGAACGCCTCGCCGCCCTGCGCGGCCAGTGGATGTACTACTACACGAATTTGAAGTCGGGCGGCCACGGCCTCGCGGGCGTCAACCTCAACAACGGGCGCACCGAACGCGAACTCCGTCTCGAACACCCCGACCCACGCTTCACCACCGCCGAAGAGACCGGCTTGCTCTACGCCTCCCAGGGCAATCGCCTGCACGCCCTGACCCTCGGCGACAGCCCGCGATAAGACGACGGCGGCGGCCGCACGACTCACGCTTCAAGTGGTCGCACAGACCGCCTCCCTCTGCCTCTCGCCCGGCCTCACCCGCAGCGAACGCCGCCGCGTCGTCATCACCCTGCACCTGACCGCCCCCTTCGTCTCCTTCATCGTCGTGGCGCGTCGCAACATCGCCTGAGCGGGACACCCTGATTGACAGGAGACGGTCGAGACCGTTTTAATCTCTTCCGCAAGTTCGAGCGGGCGTCGGAAGTTTTCACACAAACGAAATTAACGACAGTTGAGGGCGACCGCGCGGGTCGCCTTTCTAACCCTCCTTAACGACTTCATTTTTACTCATAGCCAACTTTTGAGGTTACTTAAATGCCGACGCTTGATTGGATCGGGAAGAAGGCGGTGGAAGCGCATCACAAAGAAGTGCCGTTTCATCTGTTGCGGCAGAACGAATCGCTATCGGCGGGCGAAGCGAGCAGCGATAACTTGCTTGTGCAGGGCGACAATCTGCTCGCGTTGAAAGCTCTGCTGCCTTACTACGCGGGACAGGTCAAATGTATCTACATTGATCCGCCTTACAACACGGGAAATGAGAATTGGGTTTACAACGACAACGTAAATAGTGCGGAGATACGCGAATGGCTCGGTAAGGTGGTAGGAAAAGACGCGGAAGACCTTTCGCGCCACGACAAGTGGCTGTGCATGATGTACCCGCGCTTGATATTGGCAAAAGATTTCTTGTCAGAGAATGGAGTTATATTTGTTTCGATTGATGACAACGAACTCCCAAGACTGCGCGTTTTAATGGATGAGCTTTTTTTGCCGAGAAACTTGATCGCCTGTTTCGTTTGGCAAACAGAAGGCAACTTCGACAATCAAGCAAAAGTTAAAATAG
>DASVVO010000001.1:0-1921 GCA_036386515.1 Pyrinomonadaceae bacterium | reverse complement strand
TGCGCGCACCACACCATTGGTGCTGGCAATGTTCTCGATAGTGACGTTGCTGGCGCAGCAAGATTATCGTCACAAGCAGAAGTTGTTCGTGCGCCAGGCGGCGTGGTACGTCAAGCGCCTTGCGACCTTCTCCGATGCGTTAGCAACCGTCCGACAGCAGTTATGGCGCGAAGTAGGTTTTCACACATCACGTTCCGCAACCGACAGCGTAAAAGTAAATCGTGCATTGCTGGAACGCCTGACAGAGGCTCTCTGCTACGCTGCTTGAATGGATAAAGCCGAGCTAAGAAGTAAGACAAGTGATTTTAATGCTGACGCCTGTATTCTGACTCCTGACTCCTCCCTTTCATGTTCGCGCTTCGTTGATCCAGATCGGTTTCGAGTTGCAGCCCGTGCCGTTGCTGCGCCACTTCGGGCACGACCAGAAATAACTGCCCGCGCTCGACGGGCCGCGCTTCACGGTCGGCGTCTCGCACTCCGGGCACGGCGGGCCGGTCTCGAACTTGACGGCGGCTGCTGGCGCGCCCGGCGCACGCGTCTCGTTGATCCAGACGGGCGCGGCGTTGCAGCCGCTCTTGTCGCTTTTCCAACGCGTGCAGCCCCAGAAGTAGCTCTCGTTTTTGAACGGGCCGCGCTTCATGGTCGGCGCGCCGCACTCCCGGCACGGCTCGCCCGTCTCGGGCGCGGCCTGCGCCTCTTCGAGCGCGCCCTTTTCATCGAACCAGCGCACGCCGCGACACTCCGGATAACGCACGCAGGACAGAGACGCCCGCCCGCCCTTCTCGCGCGGGGCGCGCAAGCGCATCGCCGCGCCGCACGCGTCGCACTTGGTCGTCAACATCAACTTGCGCTGCTTCGCGTTCTTCGGCGCGTCGCTGATGAAGCCGCACGCGTCGCGCCCCTCCGAGCAGACGAGAAATTTTCCATTTGCGCTCACGCGTTCGACGAGGAAGCCCGCGCGAGTTTCCAACTTACACTTCGGACAGTCAACGGCGTCTTCGGGTCGCGCCATGTCCGGTCGCTTCGCGCTTCCCTCGCCCGCCACGGCGCGCTGCATCTCCGCCGCCGCGATCTGCCCGACGAGTTCCGTGACCATCACCTTCACTTCGCTCATGAACGCATCGCGCGCATACTCGCCGCGCGCCATCCGCGCCAACTTCTGTTCCCAACTGCCGGTCAGTTCCGCCGACTTGAGCAGTTGCGACGGCAGCAGCTTGATGACGGCGATGCCCTTCGGCGTCGCCGTCAGTGATTTCTTGTCGCGCGTGATGTACTCGCGCTTCAGGAGCGTCTCGATGACGGCCGCGCGCGTGGCGGGCGTGCCCAGCCCCGAATCCTTCATCGCCAGGCGCAATTCCTCGTCCTCCACCTTCTTCCCCGCCGTCTCCATCGCGCCGAGCAGGCTCGACTCCGAATAACGCGGCGGAGCTTTCGTCTGCTTCGCCACCGCTTCGACGTGCTTCGTCTCCACCCGCTCCTCAGCCCGAACCGGCGGCAACTCCGCGTCTTCCCCTTCGTCTTCGCCGTCCGCACGCTTCCGGTCTTCCCGCCCCGGCGGGTCAACTTCGCGCCAGCCCGCCTTGAGCACCACCGTCCCGCGCGTGATGAACTGCTCGCCCACGACCGCCGTGATGATCGTCGTGCGCTCCAACTCCGCGTCCGGGTAGAAGGCGGCGAGGAAGCGGCGGGCGACGAGGTCGTAGACGCGCTTCTCGTCGGGCGCGAGCGCGTTCGGCTCGACGCGCTGTTTGGTCGGGATGACGGCGTGGTGATCCGTCACCTTCTTGTCATCAACGTGTCGGCTCGTGAGCTTCGGCGTGCCCTTCGCGAGGATCGTCTCGATGAACTTCACGTAAGGCCCGACGCCCGCCGCCTCGACGTGGCCTTTCAATTCCTGATTGACGGCCGCGGAGAGATGGCG